>NZ_WOEY01000036.1 GCF_013177695.1 Paraburkholderia solitsugae
CCACGCGGCGCCCTCGATCCTGCAGATGCAGCGCCGACGACACGCCGACAATCCCGGCGCCCAACACGATCACATCGAAATCCATAAGTTACTTCGCGATGATGTCGCGCTTGAAATACTTCTGCGACAGATTGCTGAGCGTACCGTTTTTCTTCAAAGCGTCGAGCGCGGCATCGATCTTTCCGGCCAACCCCTTGTCGCCTTTACGCAAGCCGAAACCCGTCCCTTCGCCAAGCGTTGCCGGATCGCTGAGCGGCTGGCCGACAATCGCATAGTCGTGGCCTGCGGGCTTGTTCAGGAAACCATCCTCAACAGTCTGCGCTTCCTGGACGGCAGCATCCAGGCGTCCGGCCACGAGGTCGGCATACACCTGATCCTGGTCCTGATACGAGACGATCGATACGCCCGCATTCGCCCAATGGGCCTTGAGGAAATCCTCTTGCGACGATCCCTGCAGGACGCCGACGCGTTTGCCCTGCAGGCTCTTCACATCTGGCAGCAACGGGGAACCACGCTTGGCCACCATCACGATCGGCACCACGTAGATCGGCGGCGTGAAATCGATGGACTGTTTGCGCTTGTCCGTGATGTTCATCGCGGAATTGACGACGTCGAACTTGCGCGCCTGCAAGGCGGGAATCAGGCCGTCGAACGAATTCTCCACCCACTCGCACTTCACGGCCATCTTTGCGCAAACCGCGTTGCCGACGTCGACGTCGAATCCCTGCAACTGCCCCGTCGGCGACTTGCTCTCGAACGGCGGATACGCTGCTTCGATGCCGAAACGCAAGGTGCTTTGAGTCTCCGCGCTAACGGTGTCGACCGAACCGATTAACGCAGCCGCGACGAAAAGTGACAGTGAAAGCTTCAGAGGCATGATGGTTCCCAGTGTGGTTGAAGGGTCGCAAATTCAGGGCGCGAACTGACGCAAACGGCGCAACGTCGAGAAGCCGCGTGAAAGGCAAAAGAGATCGGCCTCTCACACGCGCTCTGGAACAACAGTCTATTCTGGACATTGGCAATTGCAAGCGATTTTCAAAAATAAAAGTCCAAATTGGACTTTTTGACTTTAGAATCGTGCTGACGCCGCAAGCCGGCAACGATCTGGAGAGCAGGCCCATGAACAACACAGACAAAGTATTCCCGTTGATCGTCCAGCAGGACGCAGTGCGCAACGCACTGCCCCATCTCGATGTGCGCGGTGCGTTGACACGCATGTTTCTCGCGCTGGCCAACGACGCCGCGGTGCAGCCGCCTCAGACCTTCACCCCCTTTCCGCAAGGGGCCGGCGATTTCATTACGTACCTCGGGGTCATGGCGGACGCCAAGGTGTTCGGCGCCAAGTTGTCGCCGTACATCGTGACCGAATCGAAGCCGGTCATTACGGCGTGGACGGCACTGATGTCGATGGAAACGGGTCAGCCTTTGATGTGGTGCGATGCGGGTCTGCTCACCATCGAGCGCACTGCCGGCGCGACCGCACTCGCCGTGGATCACCTTGCGGCGGCCGACGCGCGCCGGCTCGCCATCGTCGGCGCGGGCGCGGTGGGACAGGCTCATGTGCGCCACCTCGCGGCACTCCGGCCATGGGACTCGATCAACGTGTTTTCACCCGGGCTAGCAGGGAACGAATCGAAGCGTGCAGCGGTGCATGCCCTTCATGAACGTGTACGGGTTTGCGCCACGCTTGAAGATTGCTTGCGCGATGCCGATGTGGTGGCGTTGTGCACATCCTCGGGCACGCCGGTACTAGCGGAGAAAATGCTGACGAAGCCGGCGCTCATTACGTCGATCAGCACGAATGTAGCGAATGCTCACGAAATTCCGCCCGCGTGGCTTCCGGACATGGACGTCTATTGCGACTACCGGCAAACCACGCCTGCCAGCGCGGGGGAAATGAAATTGGCGGCGCAGTTGCATGACTGGTCGCCGGAAAGCGTGCTCGGCGACCTGCCTAAGCTGGTAGCCGGCACAGCCAGAAAATCCTCCGGGCGACAGCACGCGTTTTTCCGCTCAATTGGGCTCGGACTGGAAGACGTCGCGATCGCCAACGAACTATTCAGACACATAGCCGGGCAGCACAGCGGTTAAGACAAAGGCCGGTGCGCCGCTCATGGCAAAATGGCGCGCAACATCCGGATTCGCAGCATCGTGGCGCAACACGGTGCAGACTTTCCGAAAACTGGAATTTCACTCACCTCTATGCGCAAAACAAAGACAACGGCTGCACGCAGGCTTCTTCTGGATCGATACGGCCGTGTCGCCGACGGTATCGCGCTGCTGTTTTTTCCGTACGTTGAAATCGTCCTTCATGACCTGCAAAGCCAGACGATTGCCTACATAGCCAATAACCTGTCGAAGCGCGAACTGGGCGACGAATCGGCACTGGAAGAAATCGACCATTCGGCGGAGTCAGGCACGATCGGTCCATACGAAAAAATCAATTGGGATGGCAGGCGGATGCGCTGCGTCAGCACGGTACTCTTTGACGACGCTGGCGTGGCCGTTGGTGTGATGTGCGTGAACTACAACATTGCGGTCTTCGAGGACATGAAACATGTCATCGACCGCGTGATCTCCGGCGCCGGCGTGATCAAGCAGCCAGAGGAGTTATTCAAGGACGACTGGCAAGAACGCATCAACACGTTTCTTCACGCGTGGCTTCAGGAGCGCCAGTTGGCGCTGAACTCGCTGACCCGCGACCACCGTCGCGAATTGGTCGAAGCGCTTTGGGCCGAAGGCGCATTCAAGGGGAAAAGTGCCGCAAACTATGTGGCAAACGTGCTAGGGATGGGACGCGCGACCGTGTATCAACACATAAGAGATCTGCGAGACGCGGAAGCGTGAGAGCGCCCGGATAGGGGCGCCCAATTTCTGATTGTGGTGACGACGCCGCTGCGCTGTCTGATCGTTGCGTTAGCGGCGGGCCGGGTGATCGCTTCTCAGTCGGAACGGGTTGATCGACGCGCCGCCGCTCTAACCAGCGGCGCGTCGATACAAGTCAAGCCTTATTGGCCCGTATACCCGAGCGGAACAGTCGCATTGGCCTTGGCGACCGTCGCGTTGTTCGAGACGATGTACTGCGGCGCCTCGGTGAGGGTCAGCGTGACCTGGCCGTTGGTATAGGCAAGCGTACTGGTATTGCCGTAACCATCGATCTTCGTCACGTTGCCCGACGTACCGGCGCTGTCAACCTGCAGCGTATAGCTCGTCGAGTAGGTCTGGCTATAAAGGCCACTGCCCGCAGGCCACTGCGCATTGCTGTGCGCCCATGCAGCCGTCACCACCTTGCCGTTGCCGAGTTGCTGGAACGCATACACATAGTCTCCCGCCGGCGCACCCGTGACCCGGCCCAATGTATTCGTGCCGTCAAGCACACGCGTCATCGTGGCGAAGGCCATCGCTTCGGGTTTCGGCGAGAGGTTCGAGGCACCGTACGCGCCTTGCGCATCATTCAGGTCGAAGAACGTGCCGTATCCCACTTCGCCGGGATAGTCAGCACCATAGAAGAGCGTCGTCAACTGTGCCCCACCGCCAAGCGTAATAATGTGCGACCGCACGCCAACCGCGGCCTGGGCAAACAACTGATTCTGCGACGGCACCGTGGGACCGTAGTTAAGACCCGGATCGTAGCTCGTGCCTGCTTCGGTGACGAAGAGCTTCATGTTCGGCTTGCCCGCCTGCATCACCGAACGCAACTGCGTCATCAGGTTGTCGAGTGCGTTCGCCTGGTTCGCCGGATCCGGATCGGAGTCCTGCAATTCAGGCGGATGAGCCGGATAGGTGCCCGCATTCCAGTAGCCATGCGTTGAGACTGCATCAATGTAATTCCACAGGCCCAGCGCA
>NZ_WOEY01000037.1 GCF_013177695.1 Paraburkholderia solitsugae
GAAAGATGCAGGTGCGCCGGACGCAGACGGTCAAAGCACCGGAAAGAGCTGACTTCGGCGCGGGCGTATTTCGGCGCGGGGGATTGCACAGAACCGGGCGTTTGGAACGCGCCAGGGGATTGCGCGGCACACGGGCACCCCGCGGCCGCACGCCGTTACTTACCCTTACTTACCCCTCACGCTCCGACATCGTGTTGATGATCTTGTCGAGCGCCTGGCCGAACGCGAGCTTTTCCTGCTCGTCGAGGCAGTCGAACAGATCCCCGTTCCACTTACGCGCGATCGGCATTACCTTGCGATAGAGCGCGCGGCCCTCCGGGGTCAGCGACACCAGCACGACGCGGCCGTCTTCGGCGCTCGGATCTCGCTTCACGAGTCCTTGCTTGATCAACGCCTCGGCCGCACGGCTCGCCTGACTCTTGTCGAGGTTGGCGTGCCGCGCCAGTTCCATGATCGAAAACGGTCCGAACGAGCCCACCGACGCAATCACCCGCGCTTCAGGTAATGTCACGCCCAGTTTGTCCTGATAGCGCTCGCTGATGCCACGCTCGGCGAGTTTGTTCAGCACATGCAGACGATACGTGAGGAACTGTTCGAGTCCGGCTTTGGCGGAGTCCTTCATGGTCTTCCCGTGATAAGTGGAGCGGTCGCGGCGCTGTGATTGTTGCCGCAACCGTCCTGCCGGTCAACGCGCGCCGTATTTCAGGCGCGTCAATTGCTCGGCCTCGTCGGCCAGCAAGCGCGCCGCGTCGCGAATCGCAACCTCGAGGGTGATCGGCCCGGGGGCCGGCGAGAAGCAGCCACTGAAATGTTCGGCGAGACGCGGTAGCGCCGCGGAGTCGACCGCGCCGGAGAGCAGCGTGGCCGGCACGCCCGCTGCCTGCGCATGACGGCAAGCGATGAACGGCGCCTTGCCGTGCAGTGTTTGCACGTCCGAGCGGCCTTCGCCGGTGATCAGCCAGTTCGCACCTTCAAGCGCCGCGTCCAGCCCGATCTGCCGCGCGACGGTTTCCGCGCCCGGCTCGAACTGCGCGCCCAGCATGTGCAGCGCAAAGCCGAGACCGCCGGCCGCACCCGCGCCGGGTTGGTCGCGTGCCGTGCGCCCAAGCGCCGCCTCGAGCAGATCGGCGAAGCGGGCGAGGGCGGCGTCGATCGGGGCAACCTGATCCGGCTTCACGCCCTTTTGCGGTCCGAACACCGCGGTCGCGCCGTGATCGCCGGTCAGTGGGTTGTCCACGTCCGACATGCCGACGAACTGCGTGTCTGCCAGACGGGCGTCCAGCTGCGACACGTCGACGCGCGCCACGCGAGCGAGTTGTTCGGGCGTGGCGTCGAGTTCTTTGTCTTCTCCGTCGAAAAGTTTCAGGCCGAGGCCGGCCAGCAGGCCGGCGCCGCCGTCGTTCGTGCTGCTGCCGCCGAGCGCGACGAAAAAGCGCCGCACGCCCGCGTCGAGCAGGGCGCGAATTGCTTCGCCCATGCCGCGTGTGCTGCGCGCTTCGACCGGCACGCCCATGCCGACCGGATCGGTAATGCCGACGATTTCCGCCGTTTCGATGATCGCGCTGCCATCCGCAAGCAGACCGGTGAGTGCCTCGCGTACCGGACCGGCCGCGCCGCGCACGCTCAGCGTGCGGCGTTCGCCGCCGCTCGTAAGCATGGCGTCGAGCGTGCCTTCGCCGCCGTCGGCCATCGGGCAGATGCGCACGCTGGCGTCAGGCCGGGCGCGCTGGATGCCGGATGCAATCGCCTGCGCGACCTGTTCCGCGCTGAGCGAACCTTTGAAGGAATCGGGAGCAATGACGACGACAGGCGAGGACGGCAAATTCGGCATGGTGTCTCTGAATGGTTAGGATCGTTGCGAGGGCGGACGATATGAAGAATGCAGGCGCAGCCCCGAGCGCGTCCGTTAGCTTATCAGCATGGGCGCGCCGACTGAATATGTCGAACGGCATAGCCGGGATTGTCCGCGGCAGCGCGTGCGGGAATCATGAGTGGGAAGGCGCGCGGCAAGCGCGGCGCCGTCGGCTATGCGGGCCCCTCCGGCGGAAGCGGCGTCGATGAAAGGAATCGTTAGGCTGCAGAAAGCAGTCTGGAAACTGGCTGGTGACTGGGCGCAAAGCCAGCGCTAAACAGCCACGAAGCAAGCCGCAAACAGGTGAAAAACAGCGCGGAAAGCGGTCCGAACACCGATAAAAACGCGCGCAATCATCGAATCCCGGCTAAGCGCGCAAATAGTTTGCTAAAATATTCGGCTCTTTGGACCCAACCGTGCTGCCGGCGGCCTGCAAGCCCGCGGCGCAGGCGCCGAATTGATGTGACGCGCGATGCGAAGCGACATCGAAAAGCGGCACGCAGAAGATAACTGATTCGCTCGAATAATTTTAGGACGATTGAAGCCATGGCTAACGTTGTTGAAAACCTCGGCAAGCTCGAACGCCGCGTCACGATTTCCCTGCCGAAGGATGCCGTGCAGAAGGAAGTGGACTCGCGTATCCGCCAACTCGCGAAGAATGTGCGCATGCCGGGTTTCCGCCCGGGCAAGGTGCCGCTCAAGATGGTCACCCAACAGTATTCGGGCCAGGTGGAAGCCGAAGTGCTGAGCGACAAGGTCGGCAAGGAATTCTTCGACATCAGCCGCGCCGAAAACCTGCGCGTTGCCGGTCAGCCGAGCTTCGCGCCGAAGGCCGACGCTGCTGAAGGCGACTACGCGTTCGACGCGACGTTCGAGGTGTATCCGGAAGTGAAGCTGGGCGACGTCGCCACGGCTGAAATCGAACGCACCACGACCACCATCAGCGAAGCGGAAATCGACCGCACGCTGGACATCCTGCGCAAGCAGCGCGTGCATTTCCACGCTCGCGGCGAAGCTGGCGAGCATGGCGACGGCGGCGCGGACACGGCGGCTAAAGACGGCGACCGCGTGACGGTCGACTTCGTCGGCAAGATCGACGGTGAAGTGTTCCAGGGCGGCAGCGCCGAAGACTTCGCATTTGTGCTGGGCGAAGGCCGCATGCTGCCGGAATTCGAAAAGGCAGCGCTGGGCCTCGCGGTCGGCGCATCGAAGGAATTCGATCTGGCTTTCCCGGCTGACTATCACGGCAAGGATGTCGCTGGTAAGACCGCGCAATTCACGATCACGATGAAGAAGATCGAATGGCCGCACCTGCCGGAAATCGACGCCGAATTCGCGAAGTCGCTCGGTATCGAAGACGGCGATCTGGTCAAGATGCGCGCTGAGATCAAAGACAATCTCGAACGCGAAGCGAAGCGTCGCACGCAAGCTATCGTCAAGAACCAGGTTATGGACGCGCTGCTGAAGATTTCTGAACTCGACGTGCCGAGCGCATTGATCGCACAAGATCAGGAGCGCCTGGTTGGCATGGCCCGTCAGGACCTCGAGCAACGTGGTGTGCCGAACGCCGCTGACGCACCGATCCCGGCTGAAATGTTCAAGGAACAGGCTGAGCGCCGCGTGAAGCTGGGCCTCGTGCTGGCCGAACTGGTCAAGGCTAATGAACTGCAAGCCAAGCCGGAGCAGATTCGTGCCGAAGTCGACGAATTCGCGAAAAGCTACGAAGACCCGAAGGAAGTCGTCCGCTGGTATTATTCCAATCAGCAGCGTCTTGCCGAAATGGAAGCGTACGTCGTTGAAGCCAACGTCGTGGATTTCGTCCTCAGCAAGGCCAAGGTGACGGACAAGGAAGTAAGCTTCGAAGAACTGGCAAGCGCAACGGCGCAAGCGTAAGCGTCGCTGCAACGGCGTGCCGGCTGTCGGAGCGACGGCCCGCACGCCGTTTTTTTTGTGCTGTGAAAGTGCGTTGCGTTTTGCACGGCGTTGCACACCGCGTCCGCACGGATCGCGCACTTGAATACGGGTTTGTCGGCCGCACCTGTCTAGCATCTAATATTTAGAATATTTCCAGACAAGGATCCATTGCATGACCTTTCGCGCCCAAATGCTGGACACGTTGACCTCCCAGTCGTCCCGGGATCTCGAAGCGCAGGCGCTCGGACTGGTGCCGATCGTCGTGGAAACGAGTGGCCGGGGTGAGCGCTCGTATGACATCTATTCACGTCTGCTGAAGGAACGCATCGTGTTCCTGGTTGGCGAAGTGAACGATCAGACGGCCAACCTCGTCGTCGCGCAGATGCTGTTCCTTGAAAGTGAAAACCCGGACAAGGACATCAGTTTCTACATCAACAGCCCGGGCGGTTCGGTTTCGGCCGGGATGGCGATCTACGATACGATGCAGTTCATCAAGCCGGACGTCTCGACGCTGTGCATGGGCCTCGCGGCCAGCATGGGCGCGTTCCTGCTGGCAGCCGGCGCAAAGGGTAAACGCTTTGCGCTGCCGAATTCACGTGTGATGATTCACCAGCCGCTGGGCGGCGCGCGTGGCCAGGCGTCGGACATCGAAATTCAGGCACGTGAAATTCTGTACCTGAAGGAACGGCTGAATCATCTGCTCGCGCACCACACCGGCCAGCCGGTCGAGCGTATCGCGCGCGACACCGACCGGGACAATTTCATGTCCGGCGATGACGCGCAAGCTTACGGTCTGGTCGACCAGGTGGCGCACAAGCGTCCTTGAATCGGTGCGGTCTCGTCACAAAACGGGGCGAGACCGTTAGCGGATCGGTTGTGAAATAATCAAGACTCGTCCGAGCGCCTGCGGCAAACGCCGTTATCCTGGCTCAAGCCCCGCCGCGCCCAAACCGCGAGGCAGGGGCAAACGGCGTATCATGTAATCGAGTGTCCGGAGGCTCACACATCTATGGCGGACAAGAAAGGTTCTAACAGCGAAAAGCTGTTGTATTGCTCGTTCTGCGGCAAGAGCCAGCATGAAGTCAAAAAACTGATTGCCGGCCCGTCGGTGTTCATCTGTGATGAATGTATCGACCTGTGCAACGAAATCATCCGCGATGAGGCTGCAGGGGCGGGCATCGAGGCGGGCTTGTCCAAGTCCGATTTGCCGAGTCCGCAGGAAATCCGTGAAATCCTCGACCAGTATGTGATCGGTCAGGAACGCGCGAAGAAGATTCTCGCGGTCGCGGTGTACAACCACTACAAGCGCCTGAAGCATCTCGACAAGAAGGATGAGATCGAGCTGTCCAAGAGCAACATCCTGCTGATCGGCCCGACCGGTTCCGGCAAGACCTTGCTTGCGCAGACGCTCGCACGCCTTCTGAACGTTCCGTTCGTCATTGCCGATGCAACGACGCTGACGGAAGCCGGCTACGTCGGCGAAGACGTCGAGAACATCATTCAGAAGCTGCTGCAGAACTGCAATTACGAAGTCGACAAGGCCCAGCGCGGCATTGTCTACATCGACGAAATCGACAAGATCAGCCGCAAGTCCGACAACCCGTCGATCACCCGCGATGTCTCGGGCGAAGGCGTGCAGCAGGCCTTGCTGAAGCTGGTTGAGGGCACGATGGCGTCGGTGCCGCCGCAGGGTGGCCGTAAGCATCCGAATCAGGACTTCATCCAGGTCGACACCACCAATATTCTGTTCATTTGCGGTGGAGCATTCGACGGCCTCGAGAAGGTCATCGTCGACCGTACGGAGAAGACCGGTATTGGCTTCGGTGCGAGTGTGAAGAGCAAGCAGGACCGCGACGCCGGCGAAGTGCTGCGCGAAGTGGAGCCGGAAGATCTGATCAAGTTCGGTCTGATTCCTGAGCTGATCGGCCGTCTGCCGGTGGTGGCTACGCTCGGCAAGCTCGACGAACCGGCGTTGATGAAGATCCTCGTCGAACCGAAGAATGCCTTGGTGAAGCAGTACCACAAGCTGTTCAATATGGAACGCGTCGAGCTCGAGATTCGCCCGGCCGCGTTGCAGGCTGTTGCACGTAAAGCGATCCGTCGCAAGACGGGCGCTCGCGGTCTGCGCTCCATCCTGGAACAGGCGTTGCTTGATGTCATGTACGATTTGCCGCAGATGAAAGGCGTTAGCAAGGTCATCATCGACGACAACGTGATTGACGGCGACGGCAAGCCGCTGCTGATCTACGAAGACGCGCCCAAAGTGGCGGGTTCGAACTGATCGGCTTTCGGGTTCTGCAAAAAAAGCCGTTCATGGCGACGTGAACGGCTTTTTTCGTTTATCGTGTGGTCAGGATGGTTGTTTTCACTATGGAGTCACTGAACCTTCGGAGTCACTGAACTTTTCCCACACGCGGAGGCTTGCAATCTTTTCTGCTGGCCTCACCTATCGAACGAACTGATTCCACTCATGGGGAAATGAAATGTCAGGAACCCAACTCCTCCCGCCGGAACGCATTACGCTCCCGCTGCTCCCGCTGCGTGACGTAGTCGTCTTCCCGCACATGGTGATTCCGCTCTTCGTAGGCCGCCCGAAGTCGATCAAGGCTCTCGAAGCAGCGATGGAAGGCGGCAAGCACATCATGCTCGTCGCCCAGAAAACGGCTGCGAAAGATGAGCCGACCGAAAAGGACATGTACGAAGTAGGGTGTGTTGCCAACATCCTGCAAATGCTGAAGCTGCCCGATGGCACCGTTAAGGTGCTCGTCGAAGGCTTGCAGCGCGCGAAAACGCTTTCCATCGAAGAACAGGAAACGCAGTTTTCGTGCGAAGTCATGCCGCTCGAACCCGACCACGCCGACAGCGCTGAAACTGAAGCGCTGCGCCGCGCGATCGTGTCGCAGTTCGACCAGTATGTGAAGCTGAACAAGAAGATCCCGCCGGAGATCCTGACGTCGCTGTCGGGCATCGACGAGGCTGGCCGTCTGGCCGATACGATCGCGGCGCATCTGCCGCTCAAGCTCGACCAGAAGCAGCACATCCTCGAAATGTTCCCGGTCATCGAGCGCCTCGAGCATCTGCTCGCGCAACTCGAAGCTGAGATCGACATCCTGCAGGTTGAAAAGCGCATCCGCGGGCGTGTGAAGCGCCAGATGGAGAAGAGTCAGCGCGAGTACTACCTGAACGAACAGGTCAAGGCGATCCAGAAGGAACTGGGCGAAGGCGAAGAAGGTGCGGATCTCGAGGAGCTCGAGAAGCGCATCACGGCTGCCCGCATGCCGAAGGAAGCCAAGAAGAAGGCCGACTCCGAGCTGAAGAAGCTCAAGCTGATGTCGCCGATGTCGGCTGAAGCGACGGTCGTGCGTAACTACATCGATACGCTGATCGGCTTGCCGTGGCGCAAGAAGAGCAAGGTCAACAACGACCTCTCGAATGCGGAACGCGTGCTCGACGAAGACCACTTCGGTCTCGAGAAAGTGAAGGAACGTATTCTCGAGTATCTCGCGGTCCAGCAACGTGTCGATAAGGTGAAAGCGCCGATTCTGTGCCTCGTTGGGCCTCCGGGTGTCGGTAAGACGTCGCTGGGTCAGTCGATCGCTCGCGCTACGAACCGCAAGTTCGTGCGTATGGCGCTCGGCGGCGTGCGCGACGAAGCCGAGATTCGCGGTCACCGTCGTACGTACATCGGTTCGATGCCCGGCAAGATCCTGCAAAGCCTGACCAAGGTCGGCGTGCGTAATCCGCTCTTCCTGCTCGACGAAGTCGACAAGATGGGCCAGGATTTCCGCGGCGATCCGTCGTCGGCTCTGCTGGAAGTGCTCGATCCGGAACAGAACCATACGTTCGCCGACCACTACGTCGAAGTCGACTTCGATCTGTCGGACGTGATGTTCGTGGCGACCTCGAACTCGCTGAACATCCCGCCGCCGTTGCTCGACCGGATGGAAGTGATCCGTCTGTCGGGTTACACGGAAGACGAGAAGGTCAGCATCGCGCAGCGTTATCTTTTGCCCAAGCAAAAGAAGAACAACGGCCTCAAGGAAGGCGAGGTCGATGTGACGGAATCCGCGATTCGCGACATCATTCGTTACTACTCGCGCGAATCGGGCGTGCGTTCGCTTGAGCGTGAGATTTCGAAGATCTGCCGTAAGGTCGTGAAGATGCTTCTGCTGAAGAAGGCGGAAGGTGCGGTGAAGGTCGACGCGAGCAATATCGACACGTTCCTCGGCGTGCGCAAGTACGACTTCGGTCTGGCTGCGAAGGAAAATCAGGTTGGCCAGGTCACGGGTCTCGCGTGGACGGAAGTGGGCGGCGATCTGCTGACCATCGAAGCCGCGGTGATGCCGGGTAAGGGCAATGTGATCCGCACGGGTTCGCTCGGCGACGTGATGAAGGAATCCGTCGAAGCTGCGCGCTCAGTGGTCCGCTCGCGTTCGCGCCGTCTGGGTATCAAGGACGAAGCGTTCGAGAAGCAGGACATTCACATCCACGTGCCGGAAGGCGCGACGCCGAAGGACGGTCCTTCGGCCGGTATCGCCATGACAACCGCGCTAGTGTCGGTGCTGACCGGCATTCCGGTCCGTGCCAATGTCGCGATGACGGGCGAAATCACTTTGCGTGGCGAAGTCCTGCCGATCGGTGGCCTGAAGGAAAAACTGCTGGCAGCGCATCGCGGCGGTATCAAGCTGGTGCTGATTCCGGAAGAAAACGTCAAGGACTTGACGGAAATTCCGGACAACGTGAAGAACGCGATCGAAATCGTGCCGGTCCGGTGGATCGACAAGGTGCTCGAGTTGGCGCTCGAACGTGTGCCTCAGGCATTGCCGGACGAGGAGCCGAAGCCGGCGGCTGCGCCTGTCGCAGCGGCTGAACCCGGCAAAGACGCCAGTGCGACGGAAGTTGTGAAGCACTAAGGCAGTCAGCGGCGAAAGCCGTTTGCTGTAAAAAAACCCGCGGCCCCGGTCGCGGGTTTTTTATTGGCGGCGAGATGCCGGCAGGCGCGTCTGGAATGCGCGAAATCCCACCTTTTGAGCAAAGGGCGTGCTCAGTCGCCGACTGGTTGTGCGCGCATCGATTTGCGGCAAGGTTTGATTATAGGAAGCACCCTCCAGAACCGCCGAAATCAGGCTCAACCCCGCTTGACACAAGGGTTTCGGCCAATTCTAATGAGTCGGCTCGGCGTTGGCCGCCAGCCGCGTGATGTCAGGTGCTACAGAGCGCCGTCACGAGTGCCATAAACATTCTCGGGGGTTGGAATGAATAAAACGGAATTGATCGATCACATTGCGCAGCAAGCCGATATTTCGAAGGCTGCGGCAGGCCGCGCACTCGATGCGGTGATCGGTGGGGTCAAAGGTACGTTGAAGCAAGGCGGGTCGGTGACGCTGGTGGGTTTCGGTACGTTTGCCGTGGGCAAGCGAACCGCGCGCACGGGCCGCAACCCGCGCACTGGCGCCGCTATCAAGATCAAGGCAGCGAAGGTCCCTAAATTTAGGCCTGGCAAAGCTCTGAAGGATGCGCTAAACTAATGGGCTTGAGGAATTGTGGATTCGTTAGAAAGAAGTGCGGCGAATCCTGCGTGACTTGGCGTCGCATCAATTGCGGTACAAGTTGATCGATCAGACAGTAAAAGCAGAAGCACGTTGAATCGCGAAACGGGTGCTTAGCTCAGTTGGTAGAGCGGCGCCCTTACAAGGCGTAGGTCGGGAGTTCGAGCCTCTCAGCACCCACCATTTCCGTTTCGTAATTAGCATCCGAGCAGGTCCGAAGAGATCTGCTGCAGTACGCTGAAACCCGCGTGGCTATTGGCTCCGCGGGTTTTTTATTGGCGCTGAATTGATCCAGAAAGTCCGTTGAATGCCGGCCGAATCCGGACTTTTATCGTTGTATCGTTCGTTTGACGAAACTAAAGACGTTGTCGGTAAAGTCAGAGACGGCCGGCGATCAACTACTCGCCACAGCCAGTGGGATGCAATGATGCTGTATTGCGACGACCTTCAAGGCGGGGGAACGCGTGACGTGCGCCCCGATTTTAGAAAGCCTTGTCTATTAAGTTAGCTATCCTCACGTATTGCGTGTTCGGCCTCACGTCGGCCAACAAGTTGACAGTACCGCGGTGAGAGGGACGGTCGTGGACGGCAGGAATGGGGGCGCTTGTATAAGTGCGCGCGTCCGGGTGTAAGACCCTGACGTGCGCCGTTGCCTTGCGATATTTACTGGCAGGCTTTCCCGTGATCGGCGTGGAAACCCTTTGCTTTTGCATCCGCCTCAGTCATGTATGCGCCATTCTTCGTCTTGCCGTAGTACTTGTCTGTCGGGCAATGGTAGACCTTGGTGCTCGTGTTGACCCAGACCTGGCCGGGGCCGCCACCGGCTGCCGCTGGTTTTGCACTGCTCGCAGCGGCCGGAGCGACAGCAGGGGCCGCACCTGCGGGAGCGCTAGCAGCGCCTGCTGCGGCACCCGATGCGCCGTACCAGGTCTTGATGCCCTTATGACCAGCGCAGGCGCCCTTTTTCGAGGCGCCCGAATAGGACGTGCCGTCCTTGCAGAGGGCTGTTGATCCGGCCGGCGCGCTGGCCGGGACCTGCGCATAGCCAGCAGTCGCAACGAGTAATCCGGTCGCCACTGCCATGGAAAGAAACGGTATTTTCATCGCTGATCCTGTAGGTGTGAGACGAGGTAGGTTCGATCAGTGTCGCGCGCCCGCACGACACTGATTGATATAACGCGACGTCGGCGGGTTCCGCTGACATGTTCAGGTGCGCGATATCGTCAAACTTTGCAAGATCAATGAACGAGGTACGCAAAATCAATGGTTGATCGTCTCGAGCGCCAGACCTTTCGTAGAAGGACCAAGCAGAATCATGCAGATCGCAACCAGCATCGACATGCCGATGAAGACCGCGACGCCCGGCACACCGTAGCCGTGCAGCAGGATGCCAATCGCAAGCCCAGCGAAGGCAGCCGAGATGCGGCTCCATGAATAGACGAAACCGATCGCGCGGGCACGTACGCGGGTCGGGTAAAGCTCCGCCTGGTAACCATGATATGCATAGGACATGATGTTTGCGGCGAGTGTGAACATCACGCCGAGCGCGATCAGCAACGACGGACTGGAGGCTTGTGAAAAGATCGCGATGACCACACCCATGGTGAAAAGACCGGCGCAAATCTGGGTCTTGCGTTCAATTCTGTCCGCGAATAAGGTGCCCAGCAAGGGACCGAAGGGATTGGCGATCGCGATGACAAAGGCGTAGCCGAGGCTCGCGGTGACGTGAATGCCCCGATGAATCAGCAGCGTGGGCACCCAGGCAGCGAAGCCATAGAAGCCGATGACCTGGGCCATATTGAAGATCGACAGGATGATCGTCCGCCGCCGATAATCCCGGGAAAAAATCTCCTTTAGCGTGCCACGCCCCTCCTTTTCCGGCGCACTCGGCGTTGGTGGCGCTAGCACGATACTTTTTTCAGCAGTCACGCGACGCTCGATGTCAGCAACGATCCGCTCGGCCTCGTCCACGCGGCCGTGGCGAGCCAGCCATCTCGGACTTTCCGGAATCTTTCGGCGCAGAAACCAGACGGCCACAGCGCCGACCGAACCGATCAGGATGACAACGCGCCAATAGTCAAGGCCAAGGGGCCGTGTTCCGTTCAGCGCATAGGCGAGAAACGCGACCAGCGGCACAACCGCGAAAGTGATGAACTGGTTCACGGCGTAAGCACGGCCGCGCTCCTGGCTTGGGATCAGCTCGGAGATGTAAGTGTCGATTGTCACCAGTTCGACACCGATACCGATGCCGGCGACGAATCGCCAGATATCAAGCGCGAATCCTGAAGTCTGGAAAGCCATGATGACGGTGCAGATCATGTACCAGATCAGCGACCACGTGAAAATGAAGCGTCGGCCAAACCGGTCGGCGACAAAGCCGAGCACCAGTGTGCCTACCCACAGTCCCGCGAACGTAGCGAACACGAACGTACCAAAACCGGCGACGGCGAGTGGCTGGAGGGCTGCGAAGAAGCCGAGGGACTCCGGTTTGAACAAGCCGGACTGAACCATGCCGGGAGCCACATAGCCGGTGAAAAAGAGATCGTAGAATTCGAATACGCCGCCAAGCGATATCAGGATCACCATAGACCAGATGGTGCGGGACGGCGGTAGCCTGTCGAGACGCGCCGCAATCTCTGCTGCCTTTTGGGTGGACATGTGCGCCTCTCGTTCCCGTCGAAAAACGTTGATGCTAAAGGCAGATTGCCGTCCGGCTAATTTTGATGAACAGCAGCTTGCGGCTTGGTCTTGATAATTCTGAGCTATCCGGGCGGGCCCAACGCGTCCGGAAGCGTCGGTGTCAAATACAACCCATCCGGGATCTTCCATCCCCACACGACGTTCAGCAATGCGGGCGAATACCGATGTATCGGCGGCAACCTAACGCCGCCAAGGTGTGATTAACGCCGCAGTTCCGACATGATTTTTTCGGCGAGAAAGTCACATGGCGGCCGCTTCGATTTAGCACTCCGAGCCAATATTAACTCCAGCGCGGCGATCTCGGGCAAGCCCTGTGCATGGCCGAGCAAGGTCAGATGAGCGGGAACCGCACAGCGCGCGAGCGGCGCCACCGCGAGTCCCGCTTCCACCATGCTGAGAAGGCCTAACAGGCTCGGGCTCTCGTAAGAGGTCCGATAGGTGATCTTCGCCTGTTCAAGACTGCGGATCGCGTTTTCCCGGGCGACGCTGCCCGGCATGAACACGGCAATGGGCAGCGGCCGCTCGCGCCAGATGTCATGCGCGCTGGGCGCTGCGGCCCAGATCATCGGTTCGAACCGGATGAACTCGCCCGAGAGGCCCTTGACGCGCGTCCCGCAGACCAGGTCGACTGATCCGTCCTTGACCATGGGCGCAAGCGCCACGCTTGGCAGTCCGACGACCTGAATCTCGACCTTCGGGTAGGTCGCGGAAAATTTCTTGAGGATCGACGGTAGCAGTGACGACGCGTAGTCATCAGGCACACCGATAACGACTCGACCGGTTACGTCGGGCCGGACCACTGCCGCCCACGCTTCATCGCGCAGAGCGAGCATGCGCCGCGCGAACGTCAGCAGGACCTCGCCGTCTTGTGTCGGGATCACGCTTCTGGGTTTGCGCACGAAAAGCGGCTTGCCGAGTGCAGTTTCGAGCGTCTTGATCTGCATGCTCACCGCCGATTGCGAGCGATGGACGATTTCCGCCGCGCGACTAATGTTCCCCGTGTCGGCCACGGCCACCATCATTGTCAGAACGTCCAGATCCAGTGCTTTCATTGGTATCAGAAAAGTTGATGGATACCATCAATATTACGCGATTTTCTTAGATTACTGCGTCGTGCATAGTACTGGAAAGGAACCCATCCATGAACGCGCGAACCGACCCTTCAATACTTGCCGTCCCGGAGTTGTACTTTGCCACCGTCCCCTCCGGCATCAGTGTGCCCTATGTGATCAGCGGTTCGGGAGAGCCGTTGGTTTTCGTGCACGGATCGCTTTGCGATTACCGCTATTGGGGCAGTCAAACCGGGTTTCTGTCGAAGCATTTCCTCTGCGTTTCGGTCAGCCTCAGCCACTACTGGCCGGCTGACGATGCCTGCATTCAAGGAGAATTTGGCTGGAAAACACATGTCGCGGAACTCGCCGAGTTCATCGCAGCAATGAACCTCGGGCCGGTTCATCTGGTGGGGCACTCGCGGGGAGGGTGCGTTGCATTCCACTTGGCGCGCGAGTATCCGCGCCTGGTGAAATCGCTGACGCTCGCTGATCCGGGCGGCCCGTTGCAGATCGATGGGATGCCCGAAGCCTCGTTGCCACCTGCGACCAATGTCCTTCGCGCGAAAGTCGCTGATCTAATAGAAAGCGGTGCGATTGACGCCGGACTGGAACTCTTCGTCGACTCGGTGAGCATGCCTGGCTTCTGGCGCAAGAGTCCCGCCAGTTTCCGCACCATGGCGTTCGACAACGCCGCCACGCTGCCGAAGCAGTTTCGCGATCCGTTGCCAGCGTACTCACGTGAAGCCGCGCGTGACGTACAGTGCAGGACCTTGCTGATCGAGGGCGAAAAGAGCCCTCGCATGTTTCGCAACAACGTTGACAAGCTGACGGATTGGATCGATTACGCGGACAAACAAACCATTGAAGGCGCATCGCATGGGATGAACGTCGCGAAGCCGGGGGTATTCAACCGGCTTGTCCACGCTTTCGTCAGTGCCTGATCGGAGGGGGCGCACAACGCGAGCGCCAAGTCGCACGTCGACGTTGCTTTTTGGTCATGGCTTCGGCTAGAATTGCGGATTGTTGGATTTTCCGCTGTATCTGCTTAACTGAATTGAGCGAATTGGATGGGAGCCTTGCCTCATAAGGCTTGACGGGCCGATTTCGAACCCCTCGGCACCCACCAGTTTCAGATTCGGCTTAGTGGTTCTGTTTAGCACCAGTAGTGAAGCGCAGTATAAGGAGTGGTAGTTCAGTCGGTTAGAATACCGGCCTGTCACGCCGGGGGTCGCGGGTTCGAGTCCCGTCCACTCCGCCAGTATCCTCGAAAGGCGAACTCCGGTTCGCCTTTTTTATTGCCCGCTGTTGTAAGATCGGGCGTTCTGTTTTTGGCACTCGTTCACGCATGCTCGATTTTTTCCGCAATCACAAACGCCTGATGATGTTCATGCTCATCCTCGTCATTGTGCCGGGGTTGGGTTTTGTGGGTATTCAAGGTTTCCGCGGCTTCTTTGACGAAAGTGCAAACGTCGCCAGCGTCAACGGCCACAAGATCACGCGCGCAGCGTACGACGACGCGATGCGTCAGCAGCTCGACCGCGCCCGTCAAATGCTCGGCGCGCAGTTCGACATGAAGTCGTTCGACACGCCGGCGCGCCGTCGCGAAATGCTCGACGGTTTGATCGAACAGCGTGTGCTGGCCGACGAAACACAGCGCCTGCATCTGACCGCATCTGACGACGCGGTACGCCGCGTACTCCTGAACGATCCGGTGATCTCATCGCTGAAGAATCCTGATGGTTCGATCGACGTCGACCGTTACAAGCAGTTGCTCGCGATGCAGGGCATGACGCCCGATCAATACGACGAACGTGTGCGTTACAGCCTCGCCACGCAGCAGTTGCCTGCCAGCATTCAAGGCAGTGCCTTCACGTCGAAGACCCTCGCACAGCATCTGACCGAGCTCGCCGAACAGCAGCGCGAAGTGCAGGGCATCGCATTCCATCCGCGTGACTACGCAGCGAAGGTGCAACCTACGGATGCGCAACTGCAAGCGTATTACGATGCGCATCGCAACGACTTTGCCACGCCGGCCACGGCAACGATCCAGTACCTTGTGCTGTCGCCGGCAACGTTGTCTGCTGCTGTTCAGCCGAGCGACGCCGACCTGAAAAAATACTACGACGACAACATCGCGCATTACCGCACGGACGGTCAGGTGCGGGCGAGCCACATTCTGATCTCCGCACCGAAAGATGCCAGCGCGCCAGACAAGGCCAAGGCGAAGCAGAAGGCCGAAGAGGTGCTCGCACAGGTCAAGGCGCATCCGGACCAGTTCGCGCAGATCGCGCAGCAGGATTCGCAGGATCCGGGTTCGGCGTCGAAGGGCGGCGACCTGGGTTACTTCGGGCGCGGCATGATCGCCGGCGGCCAGGCATTCGACGACGCCGTGTTCGGTCTCAAGAAAGACGAAATCAGCGGTATCGTGCAGACCGACTTCGGCTATCACATTGTCAAGGTGACGGACGTGAAGCCGGCAGTCACCAAGCCGTTCGACGAAGTGAAAGATCAGATCTCGAAAGACCTGAAGACGCAGCTGGCGAGCAAGGCATTCAGCGACGATTCGGAAGGCTTCACGTCGATCGTCTACGAGAAGGCGAAGAGCCTGCAACCTGCCGCCGACAAGTACAAGCTGCAACTGCAAACGGCCACGGTGACGCCGCAGCCGGATCCCAAGCTGCCGCCTGACAGCCCGCTGAGCAATGCGAAGTTCCTGGCTGCCGTGTTCGCAAACGATGCAGTCACCGCGCGCAACAACACGCAAGCGATCGACGTCGGCAGCAACACGCTGATCGCGGCGCGCGTGACCGATTACAAGGCTGCAGCCGTGCCGGCGCTCGACGCCATCAAGGACGCAGTGCGTCAGAAGGTGATCGCGGTTCAGTCGGACGAGGCCGCTCACAAGGACGGCATCGCGAAGCTGGCGGAGTTCGACAAGTCGAAGGCCACGACCGGCTTCTCGTCGCCGCTGAAGGTTTCGCGCAATGACGCGCAAGGCATTCCGCCGGCAGCATTGAGTGCAATCTACAAAGCGGACGCGCAAAAATTACCTGCCTACGTCGGTGTGGATCTCGGCGACGACGGCTATGCGATCTATCGCGTGAACGCGGTCGTTGCGGGTGCCCCGATCGATCCGCAGCGTTTGGCTGCTGCGCAGCAGCAGATTGCGCAAGTCGATGCGCAATCCGAGGCGGAGGCTTACGTCGAAGCACTGCGTGCCCGTTCGAAGGTGAAGTTCTACGGTTCGCTCGACAGCAGCAATGCGCAGGCGAACGGCGACTAAACGTCGGCGCGAGCGCGCAAGCAGGTAAAGCGCGCAGCACAAAAAAGCCCCGCAATTTTGCGGGGCTTTTTCATTTGACGAATGCAAGCACGTCAAACGGTTGGCTTAAGGGTGGCGTCTCATGCCGTCAGCCGCCTAGAGGCAAGCGCTGATCGAACTCGTGGCATCGCTGCCGGCAGCGCCCTTGGCGCGGAAGCCGACCCACGAGCCCGGGCCCGTGTAGGACGGCCTTATGACGGCGGCTGCGCCATCAGGCGGCTGCTGACCCGGCACATAGACATCCATTGCCTGATCGTTAGCCAGGATGTCTTGCGACACAACTTGCTGTTGCGAGCCATCGGCCCACTTTTGCGCGATGCACGTCGCGACAGCCTTCGGCGGTTGCTGGCTTTGACCCACGGATTGGACGCCAGCAGGCGGTTGAGCGGCGCTTGCAGAAATTGCCACGGTCAAAGCGATTAACGGTAAATATTTCACGTTATCTCCTCAAAAGTCGCTCAGAATCGAGCCGGGTGGCGCGGGATTACGAAAGTGTCAGAGCGACCTCATCGATCCGCGCTCCCCAATTACCGGACACAAGGTGTTCGCGAGTTTTTCAGTGCGGCGAACTTGTGCGAAGGAGTGGCTTGACAGCCGGCCACACGTTGTTGAGTAGCACTGGCTGTGCCTGCTGTGTGGGATGGATCTGGTCCGCCTGAAACATTTCCGGTTTGTCGGCAATGCCGGCCAGCAGGAAGGGCACCAACGGCACGCGCAATTGCTTCGAGAGTTCGCCGTACAGGCCGTGGAACTTTTGCGTGTACTCGGGGCCGTAATTGGGTGGCACATACATGCCAACCAGCACGACCTTCGCGTGGCCTTGTTGAGCCTGCTCGATGATCGTACGCAGATTGTCTTCGGTGGTGGAAAGCGGCACGCCGCGCAACGCATCGTTGGCGCCGAGTTCGACGATCACGATACTCGGCTTGAGGCGCTGCAGGAGCGCCGGCAAGCGGGCCCGGCCGCCGCTTGTGGTGTCGCCGCTGATGCTCGCGTTGGCGACGCTATAATCGATTTGCTCATCGGTCAGGCGCTGGCGCAGCAAGGCAACCCAGCCGGTGTCACGGGGCAAGCCGTACTCGGCCGAGATGCTGTCGCCGAGCACGACGATGACCGGCCTGGCCTGTTCGGGCGCGTTGGCCGCATGGGCTGGGAAGGGCAGCGAAAACAGGGTTGCGGCCAGCACGGCCGAGCCGAATGCAGTAGTCAGCGCCGCCGCGCGAGGCGCCACGGCGCGCACTTTCAACCTACGCTTCACCATGCTAAACAAAACTGATCCAGTCATTGAAGTGCGGGGTTTGTGCAAGAAGGTTAAGGATGCAACCGGTGAGCTGACGATTCTCGAGGACATCGATCTTGCTATCGATGCCGGCAGCAGTGTGGCGATCGTCGGCGCATCCGGGTCCGGCAAGTCTACGCTGCTCGGCTTGCTCGCAGGATTGGACAGCGCGAGCTCGGGCTCGGTTCGGCTGCTCGGCCGCGAACTCACCGAACTGAGCGAAGACGAACGCGCCGCGCTGCGCTGCGGCTCGGTCGGTTTCGTGTTCCAGTCGTTTCAACTGATGCCACATTTAACGGCGCTCGAAAACGTCACCTTGCCGCTCGAACTGCAAGGCGGCATCGGTACGCGCGAAGCTGCGGCGCGCGCGCGCGGATTGCTGGAGCAGGTGGGACTCGATAAGCGCACTGGGCACTATCCGAAGCTGCTGTCGGGCGGCGAGCAGCAGCGGGTTGCGCTTGCCCGCGCGTTTGTTACGCATCCGGCGATCCTGTTCGCCGACGAGCCGACTGGCAGCCTCGATGCAGCGACCGGTCACGCGGTGATCGATTTGATGTTCGAGATGAATCGCGCGAACGGCGCCACGTTGATCCTCGTCACGCACGACATCGAGCTGGCGCGCCGCTGTGATACGACGGTGACGATCGAAGCGGGGCGTCTGGCCTGAAAACGCGCTGCGCGCCGTTTAAACCGTCTACCGTCATCGAGCCAAAAAAAAGCGGACCGCAAAGGTCCGCTTTTTCATTTCAGCTTCTTTAACGCTTTACCGCTTCAAGGCAGCACGCGCCCGTGCGATCAACGCCGACGTCGACGAGTCATGCTTCTTCTCATCGACGCTTGCCGCCGTCAGATCCGCCTCGACGACCTTGCCGAGAATCTTGCCCAGTTCGACGCCCCACTGATCGAACGGATTGATGTCCCACACCGACGCCTGCACCAGCACCTTGTGCTCATACAACGCGATCAATGCGCCGAGCGAACGCGCGGTGAGTGCATCGACCAGCAGTGTGCTCGTCGGACGGTTGCCCGGAAACACCAGGTGCGGCGCCAGTTCCGGCTTGTCCGCACCGGCGACCTTCTTCGCTTCGTCCAGCGTGCGGCCCAGCATCAGCGCTTCGCTTTGCGCGAAGCAGTTCGCCAGCAGCTTCGGATGATGGCTGACAAGCGGATGCTCCGGCGTCAGCACGGCGATGAAGTCGATCGGCACGATGGTCGGACCCTGGTGCAGCATCTGGAAGAACGCATGCTGCCCGTTCGTGCCCGGTTCACCCCACGTCACGGCGGCGGTCGGATAGTCGACCATCACGCCATCCAGGCGCGCCGACTTGCCGTTGCTTTCCATTTCGAGCTGTTGCAGATACGACGGCAGGAAATGCAGCGCTTCCGAATACGGCGCGACCAGATAGCTTTGCGAGCCGAAAAAGTTGCGATACCAGATGCCGATCATGCCGAGCAGCACCGGCAGATTCTTCTCAAGCGGTGCGTCGCGGAAATGCTGGTCCATCTCGTTGGCGCCGGCCAGCAGTTCGCCGAACTGTTGCGGGCCGATCGCGATCATGATCGACAGACCCACTGCCGACCACAACGAGTAACGCCCGCCGACCCAGTCCCACATCTCGAACACGTTCTCTTTCGCGATGCCGAACTTGACCACCTCAGCCGGGTTCGCCGACACGCCGACGAAGTGCTTCGCCAGCGCGCTTTCCGGGCAACCTTTCGCGACGAACCAGTCGCGCAACGAGCGCGCATTGGTCATCGTTTCGAGCGTCGTGAAAGTCTTGGAGACGATGATCGCGAGCGTCTCTTCGGGATCGATCATTTGCATCACGTTATACAGATCCGCGCCGTCCACGTTCGACACGAAGTGCGTGGTGATCTCCGGCGTGGCCAGATGATGCAGTGCGTGCACGACCATCTTCGGCCCGAGGTCCGAGCCGCCGATGCCGATGTTCACGACGTAGCGAATCCGCTTGCCGGTGTAGCCGGTCCACTCGCCGCTGCGCACCTTGTCGGCGAACGCGGCCATCTTGGCGCGTTCGGCCAGGATCTGCGCATGGAACGGTGCTTTGGGATCGGTGGCGCGCAGCGCGGTGTGCAATGCGGCGCGGCCTTCGGTCGGGTTGACGACTTCGCCCGCGAACATCGCGTCGCGGCGTTTCTCGACGCCGGCTTCGTGCGCGAGTTGCACCAGCAGTTTCAGCGTTTCGTCGGTGATGCGGTTCTTCGAAAAATCGGCCGCGAGACCGCCGCCCGCGAACGCAAAGCGCTCAGCACGGGTAGGGGCGGGATCGTTCTCGGGGGCGAACCAGTCGCGCATGTGCGCATCGCGAATCTTCTCGTAATGCGTTTGCAGCGAGGACCAGGAGGGGAGCGAGTTCTGCGTCATAGCGTCCGTCTAACGAAGGGGCACGAAGAATGGCACGCGCGTGAAGCGCTGCCGAGGATGAAGCAACGATGCTGTTAGAGCGATGCCGCGCGGCCGGGTTCGGGGCGGTTGCGGGGAAACGCCGCGAGCCAGTTTGGAGGTCGAACCGGCTCTCTGAAGTTTCGCTGCAACCCGCGATGAATCTGACGCACGGCGCAGTCGATCAGTATAACGGCGTTGTGTGACGGGCGGCAGCGGTTTGAGCGTCCCAGTCACACTGTGGGATGGGTGCGCTATTCAGCTGCTGGCGGATAGAACAGTCGGTTAAGCAAAGTCCGCACCATCGGCGCGAGTTCGCCCGCAGTCAAGCCGGCTGGGCCGTGGCCTTGCGCGCTCAGCGTATCGGCAGCGAGGCCGTGCAGGTAGACACCGGCCAGCGCGGCTTCGTAACGCGGCAGGTGTTGGGCGAGCAGTGCGCCGATGATACCGCCGAGCACGTCGCCCGTACCACCTGTCGCGAGCGCGGCATTGCCGGTCGGATTGATCGCGACGCGGCCGTCCGGCGCGGCGATGATCGTGCCCGTGCCTTTCAGCACGACCACGCCGGCAAAGCGCGCGGCCAGTGCCCGCGCTGCGGCGAGACGGTCGCGTTGCACGCTTGCCGCATCGGTGCCGAGCAGGCGCGCGGCCTCCAACGGATGCGGCGTGAGCACGCACGGATCGCCTTGTACGCCGCGCGCGGTGACTTCGGCCGCGAGCGACGGGTCAGTCGAAATCAGATTGAGGGCGTCGGCATCGAACAGTTTGGGCACGTCAAGCGGCAGCACGTCGTGCATGACACGCGTGGCGCGGTCGCGCAGACCCATGCCGCAGCCAACGGCGAGCGCGTCCATCTTGTCGAGCGGTAAATCGTCGATCGCATGCAGCATCAGTTCGGGATGCGGCGGATCGTAGGGCGGGGCGCCGTCACCGAGCAGGGCGACATGCACTTTACCCGCGCCGGTGTAGAGCGCTGCGCGCGAGGCGAGGATCGGCGCGCCGCACATGCCGGTGTCGCCGCCGACCACGGCGAGGCTGCCGAAAGTCCCCTTGTTGGTGGCGAAGTCGCGCGGTGGCAGGAAGGCGGCGAACAGCTCGGGCGCGTTGAGTTGCACGGCCGTGCGGCGGGTGCTGTCAACGCCGATCGGCGCTACCGTTACCGTGCCGGCGAGATCGCGGCCCTGTGCTGTGAAGAGGCCGGGTTTCGCGCCGATGAAGGTGATCGTGTGGGTAGCGTGGACCGCGGCACCATCGCTTCGGTCCCCGCCTTGCTCACGTCCGTCGCCGACTACCGTGCCGGTGTCGCTGTCGAGGCCGCTAGGCGTGTCGAGCGCCAGAACGCCGCCTCTTCTGGACTTTGCTTTCGTGCGTTGCGAGAGTTGGCGGGCGATGGTGGCAAAGATGCCTTCCAGGGGGCGGGTGAGGCCGATGCCGAACATGCCGTCCACCAGCCATGTGTAGCTTTCCAGCGAAGCCGGCGGTGTCGACGTAATGGCTACGCCTGCCGCGCGGGCGGTGTCGAGCGCCCAGCGGGCGTCGTCCGGCTTGACTTCAAGTGGCATGCACAGGTCTACGGCAATGCCGGCCTGGTGCAGCTCCGCGGCCATGATCAATGCGTCGCCGCCGTTGTTGCCCGGGCCTGCTACGACCCAGACCTTGTGCTTCGATTTTTCGGTCGACGTATCGCGGGTGATCCGTTCTTGCAGGTAGCTCGCGGCGGCTTTGCCGGCGCGGGACATCAGGGTGTGCGCAGGCACTGCCGCCGCGGCCTGGGTTTCAAGGATCCGCAGGTCGGTGAGCGTGAGCAGCGGCAACGCCCGGTTGCGCGGGCTGATTAAGGTCGGGAGCGTGGATTCGGGCACTGTCATGGCGAGGCTTGGCGTTCACCTTGGGCAAGGTGAAAAAGCTTAGGGAGCCACTATGGTAGTGCCGATAAGTGCCGGGCGGGCGCCCGCCATTTACTGGAATCGGTCCGCGCGCAGCGCAGCCAGGGTGTGCGCAGGGACGTCGGGGGTCTTGCCCGAGATCAGGTCGGCGACCAGTTTGCCCGCTCCGCATGCCAGGCCCCAGCCGGCAGGCCCGTGGCCGGCGTTCACGAACAGACGCGGATGAAGCGCGTTGCCGATCACCGGCAAACCGTCCGGCGACAGCAGTTTTACGCCTTCCCACGGCAGGGCGGCAGAGATCCGGGCCGCACCCGGGATCCAGTCGTGAGTCGCCTGGCCCAGTAGCGCCAGTGCTTCTTTCGTCAATGCCTCGCCCAGCGGTTTGTCGATCTGGCCCGCGCTTTGCAAAACTGCACCGCCCGCAATCCGCAGGCGATGATTCATGCGGCTGATCGTAATCCGTTTGATCGCGTCCACGATCGCGACGTGCGGTGCGCATTCCTCATGCGCAATCGGCGCCACCAGGTTATGCAGACGCAACGGATGCAGCGGCAGCCGCAGCCCCAGGCGTTCGAGCAGCGGCAGGCTGCCTTGCCCGGCGGCGACGACGATGGCGTCAGCGTTGATCACGTCGACTTCGCGTGAACGCGCTGCGGTAGAGTTGGCGCCCGGTCGTGGCGTCAGCTCCACCGAGGCGCGCTGACCCTCGAGGCGGATCGCCGAGACTTCGCAGCCCAGCATGAATTGCACACCGCCTTCTGTATCGAGGGTCTGCTTGATCAGTTTCGCGAAAAGCGGGCAGTTGGCCGTGCGCTCGTGGTCGAACAGCACGCCGCCGGTGAATTCAGGCTCGGTCCGCACGGAGTGCTCGTACGCGGCGCATTCGGCCGGTGTCAGCACGTGGTGCGGGACTTCGTATTCGCGCAGCAGATCGAGCGCAGTCTGTGTCTGTTGCCATTCCTGCTCGGAACGCACCAGGTAGAGCAGGCCGCTCGCCTGTTCGAACTCCAGTCCGAAGCGCGCTTCGATATCGGCCATCGCCTCACGCGACGCTTCAATCAGCGGACGCAGCCGTGCGTACTGCCGGCTGAACGCCTCAGGTTCCTGCAAAGCGGCTAGCTGCTTGACGAACTGGCGCGCCGGCCCGTTAAAGCCGGTCTTGCTGATCACGCCGTTTTTGGCGCCCTGGCGGCTCGCCATGAAGGTCGGGCCGAACCAGACGTCGAGCGGGGTCGGCAGCACGGTGCCGCCGTGCCCATAGGTCGCGCCTTGCGCGACCGTTGCGTGGCGCTCGACGACGCATACCCGGTGGCCGGCCGCGCGCAGTTGATAAGCGGTGGCGACGCCCACAATCCCGCCGCCAATGACGATGACATCCATGATCTGATTCGATTTGCCGGCGGGACGCCGAAATGCCGCGTTCCCGTTAAGCGTGGCATGCGGCGCGCTGCCCGGCATTGCTCAGGCCGCTCGCGCCGATCTGGTGAAAGGGCGAATGATAGCAGCCAAAACGATAGACCGGCCACGCAAACCCCGCCAAAACCCTGGTGCGACGCCCGTTGGAAGGCCGTTCCCGGGGTATAATCCCGGACTTCCTTTCCGCCTCACGTCGCCTTCACGCGCGACTCATCGGCATCATTAGCGACGCAACGTCAAGTCCATGGCCCACTTCTCGTGTTTCCCCGGCGCTTCGGCCCTTTCCGATTTCCGTCAAACCCGCCTGCTCGACACGCTTACGCGCATCGACGCCAACATCACCGGTGTGCGCGGGCAATATCTGCACTTCGTCAACGCGCAAACCCCTCTGTCCGCGGAAGACAACGCGAAGATCGAAGCGCTGATGCATTACGGCGATCCGCTCGAAGAAACCAAAGAGCGTGGCACGGTCGAAACGTTCCTCGTGGTGCCGCGCTTCGGCACGGTGTCGCCGTGGGCCAGCAAGGCAACCGATATTGCGCACCTCTGCGGTCTCACGCAGGTGCGCCGCATCGAGCGCGGCGTTGAATACACGGTGACGCTGAAAAGCGGTCTGCTGGGTGGCAAGAAGGCGCTCTCCGACGAAGCCCGCGCGGCCGTTGCCGCAGCGCTGCACGACCGCATGACCGAAAGCGTGTCGCCTTCGCGCGATCACGCGATGCATCTGTTCGACGAACTGCCGGCCAAGCCGCTGCAAACCGTCGACGTGTTGAGCAACGGTCGTGGCGCACTGGAAGCGGCGAACACGGAACTGGGCCTCGCGCTCGCCGACGACGAAATCGACTACCTTGTCGACGCCTTCACGAAACTCGGCCGCAACCCGACCGACGTCGAGCTGATGATGTTCGCGCAGGCCAACAGCGAACACTGCCGTCACAAGATCTTCAACGCGGATTGGACGATCGACGGCGAGAAGCAGGACATCTCGTTGTTCAACATGATTCGCAACACCGAGAAGCTGAACCCGCAGGGCACGATCGTCGCGTATTCGGACAACTCGGCGATCATGGCAGGCGGCGTGGCTGAGCGCTGGTTCCCGCGCACGCCGGTTGAGGCTGGCGAGAACGCGTTGCCCGAGCACTACCGTCGCCATGTTGAACTGACGCACACCTTGATGAAGGTGGAGACGCACAACCACCCAACCGCGATCTCGCCGTTCCCGGGTGCCTCGACCGGCTCAGGCGGCGAAATCCGCGACGAAGGCGCAACGGGCCGCGGTGCGCGTCCGAAGGCGGGTCTGGCGGGCTTCACGGTGTCGAATCTGGAATTGCCGGACGGCGTCGAAGCATGGGAAAACGCCCGTGATGCCGCGCAGCCGCTGGCACACCGGAATCCGGACGACAAGCACGAAGCGTATGGCCGTCCTGACCGCATCGCGTCACCGCTGCAAATCATGATCGACGGCCCGCTTGGCGGCGCCGCGTTCAACAACGAATTCGGCCGGCCGAATCTGGGTGGCTATTTCCGCGCGTATGAGCAGAACGTCGCGGGTCTGGTGCGCGGTTATCACAAGCCGATCATGATCGCCGGCGGCATCGGCAATATTTCCGATCAGCACACGCACAAGCACGATCTGCCGGAAGGCTCGCTGCTGATCCAGATCGGCGGCCCGGGTATGCGCATCGGCATGGGCGGCGGCGCCGCCAGTTCGATGGCGACCGGCACGAACACGGCCGAACTCGACTTCGACTCGGTCCAGCGTGGCAATCCGGAAATCGAGCGTCGTGCGCAGGAAGTGATCAATGCGTGCTGGCAACTCGGCGAGAAGAACCCGATTCTGAGCATCCATGACGTCGGCGCGGGCGGTCTGTCGAACGCGTTCCCGGAAGTGGTGGATGGCGCCAGCAAGGGCGCGATCTTCGATCTGCGCAAGATCCAGCTGGAAGAAAGCGGTTTGTCGCCGCGCGAAATCTGGTCGAACGAAGCGCAGGAGCGCTACGTGCTGGCCATCGCTCCGGCCGATCTGCCGGCCTTCGAAGCGATGTGCAAGCGCGAGCGCTGCCCGTTCGCGGTGGTCGGCACGGCCACGGCCGCGCGTCAGCTGAAGGTGATCGACTCCCAAGCGAATGACGACGCCGCGCACGAGCCGGTCGACATGCCGATGGAAGTGCTGCTCGGCAAGGCGCCGCGCATGCATCGCGACGTCAAACGCGTCGAGGCCAAACTTGAGCCGGTCGATGTCACCGGCATCGCGTTGTCGGAAGTCGCGGTCAGCGTGCTGCGTCACCCGACGGTTGCCAGCAAGTCGTTCCTGATCACGATCGGCGACCGCTCGGTGGGCGGCACGACCGCGCGCGACCAGATGGTCGGCCCGTGGCAAGTGCCGGTGGCCGACGTCGCCATCACGACGATGGACTACGCGGGCTTCCGCGGCGAAGCGATGACCATGGCCGAGCGCACGCCGCTCGCCGTGATCAACGCGCCGGCGTCGGGCCGCATGGCGGTCGGCGAGGCGGTCACCAACATCGCGGCGGCGCCGATCGCATCGCTCGAAAAGCTCAAGCTGTCGGCAAACTGGATGGCCGCATGCGGTGCAGCAGGCGAAGACGCCGCGCTGTACGACACGGTCAAGGCCATCGGCATGGAGCTGTGCCCGGCGCTGGGCATCAGCATTCCGGTCGGCAAGGATTCGCTGTCCATGCGCACCAAGTGGGAAGACCGTGGCGTTGCGAAGGAAGTGGTTGCGCCGGTCTCGCTGATCATCTCGGCATTCGCGCCGGTCGAAGACGTGCGTAAGCACCTCACGCCGCAACTGCGCCGCGCGAGCGAGGTGGGCGATTCCGTGCTGATCGCGATCGACCTCGGCCGCGCCAAGCATCGTCTGGGCGGCAGTATTCTCGCGCAAGTCATGCAGCAGGTTGGCGATACGGTGCCGGACGTCGACGATCCGGAAGATCTGAAGCGCTTCTTCACCGCGATCCAGTCGCTCAATAGCGACGGCAAGCTGCTCGCGTACCACGACCGTTCGGATGGCGGTCTGTGGGCGACGGTTTGCGAAATGGCGTTTGCGGGTCACGTCGGCGTGTCGCTGAACGTCGACATGCTCGTGCTCGATCCGAATCACGAATCCGATTACGGCGACGCGAAAGACTGGGCGAAGCAAACCAGCGGCCGCCGTGAAGACCGCACGATCCGCGCGCTCTTCACCGAGGAACTCGGCGCTGTGATTCAGGTGCGCGCAGCAGACCGCGACGCGGTGCTGGGCGCGTTGCGCGAACACGGTCTGTCGGCATGCTCGCACGTGATCGGCAAGACCAACGAGCGCGACACGATCGAAATCTATCGCGACGCGAAGAAGATTTACGACGCACCGCGTACCGAATTGCATCGCGCGTGGAGCGAAGTGAGCTGGCGTATTTCGCGTCTGCGCGACAACCCGGCTTGTGCCGATGCCGAATACGACGCGCTCTCCGACGCCGCCGATCCGGGCATCTCGCCGATCCTCACGTTCGATCCTTCTGAAGACGTCGCCGCACCATTTATTGGTAAAGGCGCACGCCCGCGTGTCGCGATCCTGCGTGAGCAGGGTGTGAACTCGCACCTCGAAACCGCCTATGCCTTCGATCGCGCCGGCTTCGACGCGCACGACGTCCACATGAGCGATCTGCTGGCCGGCCGTGCCAACCTGGCGGATTTCGCCGGAGCAGTGGCGTGCGGCGGCTTCTCGTACGGCGACACGCTGGGTGCCGGTGAAGGCTGGGCGAAGGCGATTCGCTTCAACTCGCAACTGGCCGATATGTTCGCCGCGTTCTTCGGCCGCGAAGACACGTTTGCACTCGGCATCTGCAACGGCTGCCAGATGATGAGCAGCCTCGCGTCGATGATTCCGGGCGCCGAAGCATGGCCGAAGTTCACGCGCAACAAGTCGGAGAAATTCGAAGCGCGCTTCTCGCTGGTCGAGGTGGAGGCTTCGCCGTCGATCTTCTTCGCCGGCATGGAAGGCTCACGCATTCCGGTGGCGATTGCGCATGGCGAAGGTTACGCGGACTTCTCGCAGCAAGGCGATGCGTCGAAGGTGGCCGTGGCGATGCGTTTCGTCGATCACCGTGGCGAGGCAACGGAGCAGTATCCGTTCAACCCGAACGGTTCGCCGGACGGCATCACGTCGGTCACCACGCCTGATGGCCGCTTCACGGTGCTGATGCCGCACACTGAGCGAGTGCATCGCGCGGTGCAGATGAGCTGGCATCCGGAAGGATGGGGCGAGGGCAGCACGGATGCAAGCCCGTGGCTGCGCGTGTTCCAGAACGCACGCCGCTGGTTGGGATGATAGTGGAAAACAAAAAACCGCCCGAGGGCGGTTTTTTATTCTGAAGCAGCAGGCAAAAACCGCTTACTGAATCTTCGCGTTCTTACGCAGACCTTCTTCGAACGCCTGCAGCTTTTCCTGCTGGATCTGCTGCACGATCTGCGGACGCACTTGTTCGAGCGGCGGCGGCGTGATGTCACGCACGTCGTCGACACGGATGATGTGCCAGCCGAATTGCGTATGCACCGGCGTGTCGGTCATCTGGCCTTTTTGCAGATGCGTCGCCGCGTCCGCGAATTCAGGCACGTAGGCCTTCGGGTCCGACCAGTCCAGGTCGCCGCCATTCTTGCCCGATCCCGGGTCCTTCGAGTATTGCTTGGCGAGGTCTTCGAAGCTTGCGCCGGCCTTGATCTTGGCGATCAGATCCTTCGCTTGCTGTTCGTTGTCCACCAGAATGTGGTGCAGGTGATATTCCTTGCCGCCCGCGTCCTTGATCAGCGCGTTGTAACGCGCGGTGACTTCGGCATCGGTCGGCGTGTTGTTTTTCACGAAGTCTTCGATCAGCGCGCGCAGCACGACGGTTTGCTGTGCAACGGCGATTTGTGCCTTGATGTCCGGGCGATTCGGCAGGCCGCGGCGCAGCGCTTCCTGCATCAGGATTTCGCGGTTCACCAGCTCTTCGCGCACGGCCATTTGCAGTTGCGGCGTGTCTTGCTGGCCTTGATGAACCAGTTGATCGATCAGTGCGTCGGCGCGTGCTTTCGGAATCGGCGTGCCGTTCACGACAGCGATGTTCTGCGCGAATGCAGGTGCGGCAGCGAATGCAGCCAGCAATACCCAAATGTGGGTTTTCTTCAAGGTCATCGAAAGGTTTCCTAGCGGGGCAACAAAGCAAATTCTTCGGGCGTATACGCCGTGATTGCAAGGGCGTGAATGCCGCGCTGCATGGCATCGGCCAGCGCATCATACACCATGCGATGCCGCGCCACGCGGGCTTTCCCGGCGAATGCGGCTGCTACGATCGTGACACTGAAATGACCGCCGGCGGAGGCGCCGGCGTGGCCTGCGTGCTGCGCGCTGTCATCCGTGATCTGGATCGAGGCGACCGGCGCGAGCGCGGCGGTGAGGCGCGCCTCGATCAGCGCGGCGCGCTCGGCCGTGGTGGCGTGCATGAAAGCATCGCTGGTCATGTCATTCTTCCTTCATATACTTCGATAGCCACAAACTCTGTCCGACGATGAATACCACGAGGCACCCGGTCGCGCCGAACAGCTTGAAATTGACCCACTGGTCGGTCGTGTAGTGATACGCGACGAACAGGTTAGCCAGTCCGAGCAGCACGAAGAAAATCGCCCAGACAATGTTCAGCTTGCCCCAGATCGTGTGCGGCAGCGTGATCTGCTTGCCCATCATCGCCTCGATCAGGTTCTTGTTGAAGGCCAGTTGCGAGACGACCAGCGCGACCGAAAACGCCCAGTACAACACGGTCGGCTTCCACTTGATAAAGGTATCGTTGTGCAGCACCAGCGTCGCGCCGCCGAAAACGGTGACGACGCCGAGGCTCACCCACAGCATCGGATCGACCTTGCGGTGGCGGAAGGCCACCCACGCGATTTGCACCAGCGTGGCAACGATCGCCACTGCCGTCGCCGTGAAAATGCCCCATATCTTGAAGGTGACGAAGAACAGGATGATCGGGAACAGATCGAACAGGAATTTCATTATCTGGTCGGGAATTCGGAGAGTGGGTCGGAGAAAGAGGGACGCGGCGCGAGGCGCCCGTGGTGGTTGGCTGCATGAACCCGCCGCCGCGGCTGATGAGCGGTGCTGGCCAGTGCTAGCTCCGCTCGTTGCCTGACTGCCGACGGTGGGTTGTCCGGTTCGCAAGCCGGATGAAGGGTGTCGCGGCCGGCGGGCGGGGGATGCTGCAAGCGTGCATGGATGCACGGATAGCCCGCCGGCCGGCAACGCGCCGAACTCCGCGCTGCGTTACTTGGGCTCGAATTGTAACGCAGCCGAATTGATGCAGTAACGCAGACCGGTCGGCGCCGGTCCGTCTTCGAACACGTGGCCCAGATGCGCGCCGCAGTTCTTGCACTGCACCTCGATGCGCAGCATGCCGTGCGTGCGGTCGGTTTTTTCCGCGATCACTTCGCCGTTGATCGGCTTGAAGTAGCTCGGCCAGCCGCAACCGGCGTCGAACTTGGTGTCCGATTCGAACAGTGGCGTGCCGCAGCAGACGCAGTCATAGATGCCGCGGTCCCAGTGGTCGTGGTAGCGGCCGGTGAAGGGGCGCTCGGTGGCTGCGTGGCGTGTCACCTGGTATTCGATGTTGGAGAGCTGTTTGCGCCATTCAGCGTCGTCTTTCTGCACGGCGGGGGCGTCAGTGTTGAGGTCGTCGGGCTTGTTCATGGTCGGGGTTCCTGTCTCGAGATTGTTTTGGGGGCTCGTCACGAAGAGCAACTCACTTCCAGCGAGCTGGCCCAATCCGGCGGCAGCCCCGCATACGCTTCGTTTTCCGGTTGCTCGTCGAACGGGCGGCGTAGCACCGCGGCCAAACGTTCCACTTCGGAGAAGTCCTTCTCTTTCGCTCGCCGGATTGCCGTTTCCGCCAGATGATTACGAAGTACGAATTTGGGGTTCACACGGTTCATTGCAATGGCGCGCGCGGCGTCGTCGCGTGTTTCTTCGGACAGGCGCGCGCGGTAGTCGTTCACCCACGCATCGAATGCGGCGCGGTCGAGGAACAGGTCGCGCACCGGTGCGTCGCCGCTCGCATCGTGTTTGGAAATGCGCGCCAGATTGCGGAAGGTCAGCGTGAAATCCGCACGGTTGGCGTGCATCACTTCGAACAGACGGTTGACCAGCGAAGCGTCGCCCGACGTATCGTCGCCGTCGCGCTCGGTTTCGAGGCCGAGCTTGGCGCGCATGCGTTTCTCCAGCGCCGGCGCGAAACGGTCCTTGAAGCCGCCGAGCACACGTTGCGCGTCTTCGATCGCCTTGTCGCCGCGCACGCTTTCCTCATGGTGTTCACCCAACAGCGGCAGCAGCCCTTGCGCGAGGCAAAAGAGGTTCCAGTACGCGATCTGCGGCTGCATCTTGTACGCGTAGCGGCCTTGCGAATCGGAGTGATTGCAGATGTAGCCGGCGTCGAAGCCGTCCATGAAACCGAACGGGCCGTAGTCGATCGTGAGACCGAGGATCGACATGTTGTCGGTATTCATCACGCCATGGCAGAAACCGACGGCTTGCCATTCGACCATGAGATCGGCCGTCGACATCACCGCCTCATTCAGCAGCGCGAGATACGGATCGTCGGCTTCGCGGCAATGCGGATAGAAGCGCTCGATCACGTGATCGGCGAGCGCACGCAGTGCATCGACGCGATCGTTCGAATAGAAATGCTCGAAGTGCCCGAAGCGCACGAAACTCGGCGCCACGCGTGTGACGACCGCTGCGGTTTCGACTTCCTCGCGGCGCACCGGCTGATCGGAGCCGATCACGCACAGCGCGCGGGTGGTCGGAATGCCGAGGTGATGCATCGCTTCCGAGCACAGATATTCGCGGATCGACGAACGCAGCACGGCGCGGCCATCGCCCATGCGCGAATAGGGCGTGCGGCCCGCGCCTTTGAGTTGCAGCTCGAAGCGTTGACCGTCGTGTTCGACTTCGCCGAGACCGAGCGCGCGACCGTCGCCGAGCTGGCCGGCCCACACGCCGAACTGATGCCCCGAATACACCGACGCATACGGCAGCGCTTCGGAAGGCCATTCACGCGTGGCGTTGCCGGAGAACAGTTCGGCGAAGCCCGGATCATTCTGGAGCCCGGGCTCTAAACCGAGCAGCGCAGCGGTTTCTTCGGAAAACCCGACCACGTACGGCGCACTAAGCGGCGCCGCCGGCAGGCGCGTCAGAAACGCGCTGCCGAGCTGTGCAAATGCGCTTTCGGGCGAGGTGATAAGTGCGTCGGAAAGAGCCGATAAAGGCCCGGATAACCCTACAATGCTTGGGGAAAACGACATATTGAGCGCCTCTGGATTAACCGATATTGTAAGTCCGCGCCCGCGGAGCTGCTGGCCGGCCCGTAGCCCGAGGTTTAGCCAGACACGCGCCTGCGTGCCGGGTGTCTCCTGCCGGAGCGCTCCTGCGCCGTTTCAGAGCGCGCCACGTGACCTACCGGAGCGTCGCTTGCGACTCACCGGAGCGCGCCGCGCGGCCCCCGAGCTGCAACCCCAATGACACACACAAGGCGAGGAGACCTCTCTTTATGACGACGCCGCTGCTTGGCCAGATGATGGACGTGCCGCTCACCGTGTCCTCGTTGCTCGCGCATGCCGCGCGGCATTTCGGCGATACGGAGATCGTGTCGCGGCGCATCGAAGGCGACGTGCATCGCTACACCTACCGCGACTGTGAAAAGCGCGCGAAGCAGCTGGCGCAGGCGCTGATCGCGCTCGGCGTCGAACCCGGCGAGCGGGTGGCCACGCTGGCCTGGAACGGCTACCGGCATCTGGAAGCGTATTACGGCACGACGGGCTTCGGCGCCGTGTGCCACACGATCAATCCGCGCCTCTTTCCTGATCAGATCGCCTACATCATCAACCACGCCGACGACGCTTACGTGCTGTTCGACACCACGTTCGCGCCGCTCGTCGATGCGCTCGCGCCGCAGTGCCCCAAGGTGCGCGGCTGGATCGCATTGGCCGACGAAGCGCATCTGCCGGCGATGCAAACGCCGGTACTGAGCTATGAAACGTTGCTAGACGCGCAGGACGGCAACTATGAGTGGCCGCCACTCGACGAACGTCAGGCGTCCTACCTCTGTTATACGTCGGGCACTACCGGCAACCCGAAAGGCGCGCTGTATTCGCATCGCTCGACGGTGCTGCATGCGCTCGGCGCGTCGTTGCCCGACGCGATGAGCCTGTCCGCGCGCGATTCCGTGCTGCCGGTCGTGCCGATGTTCCATGTGAACGCGTGGGGCATTCCGCACGCCGCGCCGCTGACCGGGGCGAAGCTGGTCTTTCCCGGCAAGGATCTCGACGGCAAATCGCTCTATGAGTTGATGGAAAGCGAACGTGTCACCTATTCGGCCGGCGTGCCGACCGTGTGGCTCGGCTTGCTTAACTACCTGCGTGAGGCGAAGGTGCGTTTCTCTTCGCTCAATCGCACGGTGATCGGCGGTTCAGCGTGTCCGCCGGCGATGCTGCGAGCCTTCGAGGACGAGTACGGCGTGCAGGTGATTCACGCATGGGGCATGACAGAAATGTCGCCGCTCGGCACCTTGTCGAAGCTGACGTGGGAACAGAGCCAGCGCTCGCTGCCGGAGCAGCGCAAATTGCTCGAGAAGCAGGGCCATGCGATCTACGGCGTCGATATGAAGATCGTCGGCGAAGACGGGCGCGATCTGCCGTGGGACGGTGTGGCGTTCGGAGATCTGCACGTGCGCGGACCCTGGGTGATCGACCGGTATTTCCGCAAGGACGATTCGCCGCTGGTGGACGGCTGGTTCCCCACCGGCGACGTCGCCACCATCGACCGGGACAGCTTCCTGCATATCACGGATCGCTCGAAAGACGTCATCAAATCCGGCGGCGAGTGGATCAGTTCGATCGACATCGAGAACGTCGCGATCGCGCATCCGGCGGTGGCCGAAGCCGCGTGCATCGCCTGCGCGCATCCAAAATGGACCGAGCGGCCGCTGCTGGTGATCGTCAAGCGGGCGGGTTTCGACGTGACGCGCGAGGAACTACTCGAGTTCTACGACGGCAAGGTCGCCAAATGGTGGATTCCCGACGACGTCGCCTTCGTCGACGAACTCCCGCACACGGCCACTGGCAAGCTGCAGAAACTCAAGCTGAGGGACATTTTCCGCGACCACATCCTGCCGTCCGCGCTCGAAGACGAAAGGGATTGCCCCCTTACTCCGCTCACCAGGGGAAACCCCGCCTAACGATAAATTGAACGAGCGTGCTTTTTTGTGTATTCTGCCTGCTGACCCCGGAAAAATCGGAAATAAAGTCGGACAATGAGTCGACTCGATGAACCGGACGGGCGGCGCGTGATGCGCCGCCTCATCGCATGGAGGCTGGCAGATGGCAGTGGACTACACAACTCATGACGGCGTGGCCGTCATCACGCTGAACAATCCCCCCGTAAACGGTCTCGGCCTCTCGACGCGAGCCGGTATCGTCGAAGGGATCGAGCGCGCGCAGAACGATCCGGCCATCAAGGCGATCGTGCTGACGGGCGCCGGCAAAGCCTTCTCGGGCGGCGCCGATATCACCGAATTCAACACGCCGAAGGCGACCCAGGAGCCGACGCTCGCCACGGTCATCAAGACCGTCGAAGGCAGCGCCAAGCCGGTTATCGCCGCGATTCACAGCGTCGCCATGGGCGGCGGCCTCGAACTGGCGCTCGGCGCGCATTACCGTATCGCCGCACCCGGCGCGCAGATCGCGCTGCCGGAAGTGAAGCTCGGCATCCTGCCGGGCGCGGGCGGCACGCAGCGTCTGCCGCGTGCAATCGGCCTTGAAGCCTCGCTCAACATGATCGTCTCCGGTGCGCCGGTGATGTCGGAGAAGCTGGCCGATTCGGGCCTGTTCGACGAAGTCGTGGAAGGCGATCTGGCTGAAGCGGCGCTCGCGTTTGCCCGCAAGGTCGGTGCGAAAGCGGGTCCGCATCCGAAGGTGCGCGACCGCAAGATCGAGCATCCGAATGCCGCGGGTTTCATCCAGTTCGCGCGCAATACGGTCGCGACGATGGCGAAGAATTTCCCGGCACCGCTGAAGTGCATCGACGCCGTGGAAGCGGGCGTGCAGAACGGTTTCGACAAGGGCCTCGCGTTCGAACGCGAATGCTTCATGGCACTTGTGCAGACACCAGAAAGCCACGCGCTGCGTCATGCGTTCTTCGGCGAACGTGCGGCAAGCAAGATTCCCGATGTGGCTTCCGATACGCCCGTTCGTGACATCAAGCAGGTGGCCGTGATCGGCGCAGGCACGATGGGCGGCGGCATCGCAATGAACTTCATCAACGCGGGCATTCCGGTCACGCTGCTGGAAACGAAGCAGGAAGCGCTTGACCGCGGCATCGCGACGATCCGCAAGAACTACGAAGCCACCGTCAAGAAAGGCAAGCTCAAGCCCGAAGCGCTGGAACAGCGCATGGCTTTGATCACGCCGACGCTCTCCTACGACGACCTGAAAAACGCCGACATGATCGTCGAAGCGGTGTTCGAGGAACTCGGCGTCAAGGAGCAGGTGTTCAAGCGTCTGGACGAAGTGGCGAAGCCCGGCGCGATCCTCGCGTCGAACACGTCGACTCTGGACGTCGACAAGATCGCCGCTTTCACGAAGCGTCCGCAGGACGTGGTCGGCATGCACTTCTTCAGCCCGGCCAACGTGATGAAGCTGCTCGAAGTCGTGCGCGGCAAGGAGACGGCGAAAGACGTGCTCGCCACCGTCATGAAGCTCGCGAAGAAGATCAAAAAGACCGCAGTGGTCTCGGGCGTCTGCGACGGCTTCATTGGCAACCGGATGATCGAGCAGTACATCCGGCAAGCGCTCTTCATGCTCGAAGAAGGTGCATTACCCGCTCAAGTGGACAAAGCCATCGAGAAGTTCGGCTTCGCGATGGGCCCGTTCCGTATGAGCGACCTGGCGGGTAACGACATCGGCTGGGCGATCCGCAAGCGCCGCTATCAGGAACATCCTGATATGCACTACTCGAAGATCGCCGACCGTCTGTGCGAGACGGGGCGCTTCGGCCAGAAGACCGGTGGCGGCTGGTACGACTACAAGGCGGGCGACCGCGCCGCGTATCCGTCGAAAGTGGTCGACGAGATGATTACGTCGTTCTCGAAAGAAGCCAACGCCGAGCGCCGCAAGATCAGCGACGAGGAAATCGTCGAGCGCCTCGTGTTCGCGCTCGTCAACGAAGGCGCGAAGATTCTCGAGGAAGGCATTGCGTCGAAGGCGTCCGACATCGATATGGTCTATCTGACCGGTTACGGCTTCCCGCTCTATCGCGGCGGCCCGATGCTGTACGCGGATACGGTTGGTCTGTACAACGTCGAGCGCGCGATTCGCCGCTATGCGTCGCGCCCGAATGGCGACGCCTGGCAATTGGCGCCGAGCATCGCGGAGCTCGCGGCGAAGGGCCGTGGGTTCAACGGTTGAAGGCTTGCCCGATCACCGTGTGAATGAAATGAGCGGCGTGGTGAAGACTGGAATGCGGGGCGTGTAAGCGCTGACGCTTCGACTCCATCACGCCGATGGGCCTTGCGAATGCAGCAGCGTGCAGCGGAGTGCGGCACGACGCGCCGCCGGCGCCGCACCGAAGTGCGGGGCGCCGCGGTGCACGAAGCGATCCGCAAGCGTCCACCATCAACATCTGGAAGCAGGAGACATGCATGACTGACGCCGTAATTGTATCGACCGCCCGTACGGGCCTCGCCAAATCGTGGCGCGGCGGTTTCAACATGACGCACGGTGCAACGCTCGGTGGCCATGCAACGCAGGCCGCTGTCGAGCGCGCGAAGGTGGATCCGGCGCGCATTGAAGACGTGATCATGGGCTGCGCGAATCCGGAAGGCGCGACGGGCGCCAACATCGCGCGGCAAATCGCACTGCGCGCCGGTTTGCCGGTCAGCGTGCCGGGCATGACGGTGAACCGTTTCTGCTCGTCGGGTTTGCAAACGATCGCACTGGCTGCACAACGCGTGATCGCCGGTGAGGGCGACGTGTTCGTCGCGGGTGGCGTGGAATCGATCTCGTGTGTGCAGAACGAGATGAACCGCCACATGGTGGCCGAAGGCTGGCTCAGCAAGAACAAGCCGGAAATCTACTGGTCGATGTTGCAGACCGCCGAGAACGTCGCGAAGCGCTATTCGATCTCGAAGGAACGTCAGGACGAATACGGCGTACGCTCGCAACAGCGTGCTGCAGCCGCACTCGAAGCCGGCAAGTTCAAGGACGAGATCGTGCCGTTGACGGTGCTTGCAGGTGTCGTCGATAAAGCGACCGGCCGTCTCTACACGAAAGAAGTGACCGTCAGCGCCGACGAAGGCATTCGTGCCGACACGACGCTCGAAGGCGTGTCGAAGATCCGTACCGCGATGCCGGGCGGCGTGATCACCGCAGGCAACGCGAGCCAGTTCTCGGACGGCGCGTCGGCTTGTGTCGTGATGAACGCGAAAGTCGCGGAGCGCGAAGGTCTGCAACCGCTGGGCATTTTCCGCGGCTTTGCGGTGGCCGGTTGTGAGCCGGACGAGATGGGCATCGGCCCGGTGTTCGCTGTGCCGAAGCTGCTCAAGCAGGCCGGCCTGAAGGTCGAGGACATCGACCTGTGGGAGCTCAACGAAGCGTTCGCTGTGCAGGTGCTGTATTGCGCCGACAAGCTGGGCATTCCGCATGATCGCCTGAACGTGAACGGTGGCGCGATTGCGGTGGGTCATCCGTATGGCGTGTCCGGCGCGCGTTTGACCGGTCATGCGCTGATCGAAGGCAAGCGGCGCGGTGCGAAGCTGGTCGTCGTGACGATGTGTATCGGCGGCGGCCAGGGTGCGGCGGGCTTGTTCGAAGTGGTTTGATCCGGCGCGAGAGCGGGCTTGATTAAAAGCGGGTGTCGTGTGGTTCGGTGCAAGGTGGCGTGCAGGCATTGAATCCGCGGCACCCGTTTTTTATTTGCGTGAGTCTGGCTCGCTTGAGTAGCGGGCATGAATCATCGGCATGAATCACCGGCATCGACGGGCAGCACAGACCGGGCCGCATCAGGGCAAAGCCATGCCGAGCGCCGGCAGGCTTAACGTACCTTGATCGACGAAACGTGTCGTGCTTGTGAGGCCGCCGGCGAGCTTGCCGCGCAGGATGTACGGAATCTGTCCCGATTGCGTGGCGCTCGCAAAGGCGAAAGCTTGGCGAACCGCGGCGAAGGCGGGCACCGTCAGCGGCACATTGACGACTGTTTCGCCGAATCGCGGCACGGTGCCGCCCTGATCGCTGACACCGCTGGCGAACGGCTTGCCGTTCAGTTCGAGAGAAAGCGACACGCCGTCGAAGTTGACCGCGGATTCATTGGGATTCTGGACGCGCAGTTTGACATTGAAGCGCATCTCAAGTCCCTGACCGTCGACCGGTTCGATGCCGGCGACGTTCACGCGCAAAGGGTCGCCGCCGAATAGGCCGGCGCAGCCGTTGAGCGTCAGCGTGACGACGGCGAGGATCGTGGCCAGACGGGCGTGACGGCGGGACAGCAGTACGCGAAAGAAGGACATGACCGGCACCTCGAAGGAAGCGGGTTGGGTCATGCATTGTAGCGGGCCGTTTTGCGCCAGTAGCGACGTTTCAGGTGGCGCGCTGCAGCCGCGTTTTGATGAGGCTCGTCAGATTGCGCACGGCTTGACTGATGAAACCGTGCCGCTCGTTTTTGGGCCGGCAGGGCTGGACGACGAACACGGCGGATTCCGCACGCGCCGCGCTGATCGACACGACGCCGCGCTGTGGCGCGACATAGCGTTCGCCTTCATGCAGCGTGACCGACGTGACCGGGACGGCGTCTCCCAGCCACGCCAGAGAATGATCGCGGAAGTTGACTTGCCGATCACCTTCGACGGCTACGATCGAGGTTAGGGCGCGCAGATCGTGCACGGCCACCTGACCGGCCGCAACGCGTGAGGTGGCGGCATTGTGGGACAAACCGGCGCGAGGTTGAGTGGTGGGCATGAGCGATTCCTTTAAACCGTTTTCATGCCACACAGCTTATTGAGTCCGTCCACCTGAAAACAGGCGCAACAATGGACAATGTGAACCGGTACAACGTGGGGTTTCGGCGTGCTGTATCGGTTGGAATCAGGCGGATGTGTATGTGTTGCCGCGCGCGAACTGTCCGCACCATCGGATCATGAACTCTTCTACCTTCACACCAGACACACAAGCGGTGTCGTGCACGGAAGCACCGCCGGTGGACCGTTTTTTGAACAACCGACCGGTGGACTTATCGCCCGTGGACGAGCCTTCGGCTAGTCTGTCGTCAAACGCAGCGCCGGTGGACCGGTCCGCGACCCATTTGGCGCCGGAAGCGCCGGCTGTGGATCTGTGCTCGGGCGGCCAACCCGCGGATAGCCGGCCCCTCTACCGCCAACTGGCCGACCAATACCGCCGTGCAATCGATAACGGCGTGCTGCGTCCCGGCGACCGCATGCCGTCGATGCGCGCATTCATGCAGCGGCATGGTGTCAGCCTCGCTACGGCGACCGAGAGCTATCGCACCCTGGAGCGCGCCGCGCTAATCGACGCCCGGCCACGCGCCGGCTATTTCGTGCGTGCCCGTCAAACCGCGGCGCTACCCGCGGCTACCGAGCCCGATCTCGCGGCCGCCCCCGGCGCCGCGCAGTTCGTCGCCATCCATTCGGCGATTTCGGCGATCGTGTCGAAATTCCAGCGCTATCCCGACGCGCTGAATCTCGGTGGTGCGACCGCATCGCCCGATCTTTATCCCACCGACGCCTTGCAGAAGGCCGCACTGCGCGCATTGCGCCGACGGCCGACCTTGCTGACCGCGGCCGGACCCGATCAGGGCGATCCCGAGCTGCGCGCCATCATTGCGCGCCGTGCGCTCGACGTCGGCATCCAGATCGGCGCGGATGACGTGATCATGACCCACGGCGGCATCGAGGCCGTGAACCTGGCCCTGCGCGCGGTCACGAAGCCAGGCGACACGGTCGCGGTGGAATCGCCGTGTTTCTTCGGCTTGTTGCAGGCGCTCGAAAGCCTCGGCCTGCGCGCGCTTGAAATTCCGGCCAGTCCCACCACCGGTCTCGCCATCGAAGCGCTGGCGTTCGCGCTGCAAACGCACCCCGACATCAAGGCGGTGGTGGTCGTGCCGAATCTGCAGAACCCGCTTGGCAGCGTGATGCCCGACGCGAACAAGGCGCGGCTCGTCGAACTGTGCGCGCGAGCCGGCATTCCGCTGATCGAAGACGATCCCTACCGCGAACTTGCCGACACCGCGCAGCCGCCTAAATCGTTGAAGGCCTGGGACATCGATGGCACGGTGATCCATTGCACGTCGTTCAACAAGACGCTCGCGCCCGGCATGCGGATCGGCTGGATCAACGGTGGGCGCTGGCACCCGCGCATCGGCATGCTGAAGTTCGCGCAGTCGCGGCATAACGAGCAGTTGTCACAAGTCGTGCTCGCCGAATTTCTGGAAACGAATGCGTATGAGCGGCATCTACGCCGTCTGCGCGACCGCTTGCGGATTCAACGCGAACGAATGGCCGCAGCGATCGCCGCATCGTTTCCCGACGGGACGCGCTTTACGCCGCCGGGCGGCGGCATGTTTTTCTGGATCGAGTTGCCGCGCGACGTAACGTCGTCTGCATTTTTCGACGCGGCTTTGGATGAAGGTATCCGCGTGATGCCGGGCACGGTGTTTTCGAACGCTGGCCGCTTCGATCATTTCATTCGCCTGAGTTGTCCGAGTACGGATCTCGATCAGGCCGATGATGCCGTGCGCAGGTTGGGGCGTCTGGCGGCACGGATGACGGCACATGCGGCGTGATCTGACTACCCGGACAGCGTGGCGCTTTTACGCATTCGGCCTTATCCGTTCGGCCGGCGCGCGTAGCCTCCGCGCATGCGCGAACGTCGCAGCGGTTATCATTTCCTACTGCGCGCGTGCGCCGTTTCAGTGGACGCAAAGTCCCGGCCTAACGAATTGAATCGAACAAGGTGATCCCGTGATTCGTCATATTGTGATGTGGAAGCTCAAAGAAACCGCGGAGGGCGCCTCGCGTGCCGAGAACGTCCTGAAGCTGAAGGAAAAGCTCGAAGGCTGCCGCGACATCGTCCCTGGCATGCTGACGCTCGAAGTCGGCATCGCGGCACCGGGTCTCGAATCAACCTACGACATCGTGCTCGTGTCGGACTTCACTGACAAAGCCGCGCTCGACGCCTACCAGGTCCATCCGACGCACCTGGCGCTGAAGGGCTTTGTCGGTGCGGTGCGCGAATCGCGTGAATGCGTCGACTACCAAATCTGAAATCAGCAATGACCGATTCATCCTCATCTAAAACGGGCAGCGCTTCGTTGCCCGAAAGCCCGTTCGTCGACCGGCTCGGCGCGCAACTCGTATCGGTTGCCGACGGTGTCAGCGAAGTCGTGCTGCCGCTGCAGCCCGATCACATGAACACGTGGGATGTCGCGCATGGCGGTGTGACGATGACGCTCGCCGACGTCGCGCTCGCGATGGCCGCGCGCAGTCTGGCTGGCGACGGCGTCGGCGTGGTCACCATCGAGATGAAAGTCAACTTCATGCAGCCAGGCCGCGGCGAATTGCGCGCCACCGGCCGCGTGCTGCACCGCTCGACCACCATGGCCTATTGCGAAGGCGAGATCCGCGACAGCGAAGGCCACTTCGTCGCCAAAGCACTCGGCACTTTCAAATACATGCGGCGTCTCGCCGTGGGCCGCGACGTGACGCAACAGCGTCTGCGCAGCGACCCATCGGCGAAGCCCGGTCCAAGCGACGGCTAATCAGCGGATGGACGCGCGCGTGTCGAGAGCCATGCGCGCGAGTTCCTCTTTTGCCGACGCCGTTCGTTCGAATTATTCGCCGATCACATCGGTAACCCATGGAGACGATCGTCATGCCCCAGATCAACCGTCAATTCGTGCTGGCTTCGCGTCCGCAAGGCGCGGTTACGCCCGATAACTTCAAGCTCGTCGAAACTCCGCTCGCGCCGCTCGCCGATGGCGAAATCCGCGTGCGCAATCACTTCCTGTCGCTCGACCCGTACATGCGCGGGCGGATGAACGACAGCAAGTCGTATGCAGCGCCGCAGCCGCTGAACGAAGTGATGATCGGTGGCACGGTGGGCGAAGTGGTGGAGTCGAAGAATCCGAAATTCGCAGTCGGCGATAAGGTCGTCGCGATGTTTGGCTGGCAGGAGTACGGCACCTCGAACGGTGCGGGCGTGCAAAAAGTCGACGATACGCACGTGCCGCTGTCGGCCTATCTCGGCCCGGTCGGGATGCCCGGCGTGACGGCCTGGTATGGTCTGAACAGGATCATCGGGCCGAAGGCGGGCGATACCGTGGTGGTCAGCGCGGCGAGCGGCGCAGTGGGCAGCGTGGTCGGGCAGCTGGCGAAGCTGGCCGGTGCGCGCGCGGTCGGCATCGCGGGCGGCGCGGACAAGTGCCGCTATGTGGTCGAGACGCTCGGCTTCGATGCCTGCGTCGACTACAAGGCCGGCAATCTGTATAAGGACCTCAAAGCCGTGACGCCGGACGGCGTCGATGGCTACTTCGAGAACGTCGGCGGCGAAGTGCTCGACGTGACGCTGGCGCGTATGAACGCGTTCGGCCGCATCGCGTTGTGCGGATTCATCGCAGGCTACGACGGCCAGCCGCTGCCGCTCAAGCATCCGTCGCTGATGCTCACGCAGCGGCTGCTGGTGCAGGGTTTCATCGTCAGCGAGCATATGGACGTGTGGCCCGAAGCACTCAAGCAACTCGGCACGCTGGTCGCGCAGAAGAAGCTGCAATATCGCGAGACCATTGCGCAAGGGCTCGATACAGCGCCCGAGGCGTTCATCGGTCTTCTGAAGGGCAAGAACTTCGGCAAGCAACTCGTCAAGCTGATCTGAGCGCGGCGGCTGTCGAGCCGCGCATGTGCATACGCTAGATGTCGAGGCGGTCCAGCCGATAAACTTATCGGCTGGCGGTTCCCGGCGGACAACGCCGAGCCGCTAAACCCAGGAGAGAAAAGATGTTCGAATTCGCAGGGAAGGTGGCGGTGATCACCGGTGCGGCCAGCGGTTTCGGCCGGGCGTTCGCGGAGAAGGGCGCGTCGCTCGGCATGAAGCTCGTGCTCGCCGACGTGAATCCCGAAGCGCTTCTCCAGACCGTCGACGCATTACGCGTCGGCGGCGCCGAGGCAATCGGCGTGCCGACGGATGTGTCCGACGCCGCCCAGGTCGAAGCGCTCGCGCAAGCGGCGCTCGACGCCTTCGGCAAGGTGCATCTTCTGTTCAATAACGCGGGTGTGGGCTCGGGTGGCTTCCTCTGGGAGAGCTCGGCGAACGACTGGGCGTGGGTGTTCAACGTCAACGTGATGGGCGTCGCGCACGGTGTACGCGCCTTCACGCCGATCATGCTGCGGCAGAACGAACCCGCGCATATCGTCAACACGGCGTCGGTGGCGGGCTTGCTCTCGCCGCCCGCGATGGGCATCTACAACGCCTCGAAGCACGCCGTCGTGTCGTTGACGGAGACGCTCTATCACGATCTGCAACTCGCGCAAGCGGCAAAGCCGGCGGATGGCGGCGAGGTGGGCTGTTCGCTGTTGTGCCCGGCCTTCGTGCCGACCGGCATCGCCGATGCCGAACGCGCGCGGCCCGCGGAACTGCGCAACGATAGCGGGCCGACCCGCTCGCAGATCGCCGCCGGCAAGCAACTGCACCGCGCGGTGCAATCGGGCAAGCTGAGCGCGTCCGACGTCGCCGACATCACGTTCGAAGCGATCGCGGCGCGGCGTTTCTATATCGTTACGCATCCGGGCATCATGGCGACGGTGAAGCTGCGCCACGAGGATATCGAGCAGTTGCGAAATCCGACTGATCCGATGTCGCTGAAACCTGAAGTGAAGAACGCGAGCTAGGGGCGCTCGGCATCATACGGAGCGCTTGCCACCGGTTTGCTTTGCTGTTTGTCCCGATGTTTCTTCCCGCTTTTTTGACCCGCTTTTTTAACCCATTAACGCCCGGCGCCCACGCGCCACCCGACGCTCAATGCCGCTGAATCCGAAGATCGAGCAGGTACTCGACATGATTGCGCGCGCGAAGCGCCCGCAACTTCACGAGTTGACCCCGCAACAGGCGCGCGCGTCCTACGAAAAAAGCGCGCCGATTCTGGAGATCGCGAGCGCATCGATGTTCTCGGTCGAAGACCTGGAAGTGCCGACGCGCGACGGCGCGACGATTCGCGCGCGTCTTTATCAACCTGTCGAGCCGAGTTGGGCCGAGCCTGCGCCGGCGCTGGTGTATTTTCACGGCGGCGGCTTCACGGTCGGCAGTGTCGATACGCACGATGCGGTGTGCCGGATGTTCGCGCGCGATGGTCAGTGCACGGTGCTGTCGGTCGATTACCGGCTCGCGCCCGAGTATAAATTTCCCACCGCCGTTGACGACGCCTTCGATGCGTTGACCTGGCTGCATGCGCATGCCGCGGAATATGGCGTCGATGCAGCGCGGCTGGCCGTGGGCGGCGATAGCGCGGGCGGCACGCTGGCAACGGTGTGCGCGGTGCTGGCACGCGACGCTGGCATCAAGCTCGCGCTGCAATTGTTGATCTATCCGGGCACCACCGGCCATCAGCAAACCGATTCGCACTCGCGCCTCGCCGATGGTTTCCTGCTGTCGGGCGACACGATTCAATGGTTCTTCGAGCAATACGTGCGCGATAAGCGCGACCGCGACGACTGGCGCTTCGCGCCGCTGGACGGCGAGCGCGGCGCACCCGCTTTCAGCAGCCTCGCACCGGCATGGATCGCGACCGCCGAATACGATCCCTTAAGCGACGAAGGCGATGCGTATGCGGAAAAACTCCGCACAGCGGGCAATCAGGTCACGCTGAAACGCTACCCGGGGATGATCCACGAGTTCTTCAAGATGGGCGGCTTCGTGCCCGACGTCGCGCAGGCACATCAGGATGCCGCCGCTGCATTGCGGGCGGCGTTCGGCGCCGAATAATCGCCGCTCCATGTAAAAAGCGCGGATGATCGTGAAGTGATGCCCGGCTGTAAAACGGTGAGGTGGCTGTCAAGCGAATCAGATCGCAAACGGTGAGGCGATCAGCAGGTGATCGTCCGGCGATAAGCGGGCAGTCAGCAGCGTCTCAGGCAATCTCGCGTTCAACGTTGAACGCAAAGCTGCGTTCGAAGTCGCCGGGCCGCACGATCCGGTGCGAGCCATTGTCGTCGCTGCGTTCAGCGGCCGCTACGCTGATCACCTCGCCATGCGCGACCACGCGCACCGCGGTCGTGCCGCGCGTGCCGTATTCCGGCGTTTCGATAAACGCCGCCGACAACGCCCGCTCCCGTTCGAGCGGAATGCCCGTGGACGGCAATTCGTCATCGCGCGCGAGGCGCGGATCGCGCATCAGATCGATCAGGCGTTCGAGCGGCGGCATCGCTTCACGCGTGAGCATGGCGCCCAGTTCCGCGCGCTTTTTGACCAGCTTCGGCCATGCGGTATCGAGCACCGCGTTCGAGATGCCGTGCGTGCCGGGCGCGAGCAGCGAGGGCGCAATGTTCGACCGGTTGCAGTACCAGCCGAGTTCGCGGCGCGTCCAGTCGCCGACGAGCAGATTGAAGCCGTTGTAGATGTCACCGGTTCGTGCGACGTGTTGCAGATAGTCAATCGGTGTTTCGTGCTGGCCGTTGCCCGAGCTACTGAGCCAGTCGCTGACCAGCGTACCTCGCGTCGGCGCATCAGCGCGCATTTCATGCGGCGCGCGGTAATTGGTCAGCGCGGCGAAGCGGCCATCGCGTGACATGCCGAGCCACGTGCCGCCACCCAACAGATCGCGGCCGGCCAGCACGGTCGGCGCGTCATGCCACCAACTGATCGGCTCGGCGGTGCGTCGGAAAAATTCGTCGCGATTCGCGGCGAGTGTGAAGAGCGGTCCGTCGACCGCATCGGGTCGCCAATCGAAGACGATCAGGCACATCGGGGGCGTCTCCCGGTGGGGGCGGTGGAGTTGAAGTAACAAATGCCAGGAAAAAGCGGCGCTTGATTGCGCCGCTCGGGTTCGAAAGCTTAAACCTCAGTCGGCAGCCCATACGGCAACTGCAGGAACGTCAGCGCCGGACCATCCGCCGCGCCCAGATGCACCGATCCGCCTTCCAGTGCCGCTAGCTTGATCTCCACCAGCAGATCGACGCCGCCTTCCGGCGCGGACGCCGCATTCACCACCATCCCGCACGGCTGGCCCGGATCGTCCGAGTGGAACAGTTCCGCACCGGCCTTGACCGTCGCCAGTTCGCCCGCCACGTTCGCGAGCGAGGTGCGCCGCTTGATCGTGCCGCGATACTGGCTGCGCGCCACCACTTCCTGACCCGGATAGCAGCCTTTGCGGAAATTGACCGCGCCGAGCACGTCGAAATTGACCATTTGCGGCACGAACTGCTCGACCACCGGCTGCGTGATGCGCGGTTCGCCCGCACGAATGTCGAGCCAGTCCCATACCGCCGGCGACACGCGCTTGAGCTTTTCATCGAGCAAGGGCAACTGCGGCTCGATCGCGGCCTTTGGGCCGACCCACAGATAGCGCAGCCGGTCGAGCGCGTCCGGAACACGAATCAGCGAACCCGCCGTGCCATCCACCTGGACATGCACACCGTCGGGCAGCGCATCGAACACGCCGGAAAGTGCTTTGCGCACGTCGCCCGCGAGGCCGACTACCGCCAGTTCGCCGCTCGCATCCACGAGCTTGGCCTTGGCGCGCAGAACGAACATGGACAGCCGCTTCTGCACGGCGGCCTGCACGTCTTTCGACACCAGCAGGCGGATCCTGTCGCCCGTGCGCCACGTCAGGAACGACGCCAGCAGGCGGCCCTTGGCCGAGCAGTAGCCCGCGAGGCGCGCATTGGCGGCGTCGAGATGCTGGGTGTCGTTGGTCAACTGGCCGTGCAGGAAGCTCGCCGCATCGTCGCCGGTGACGTCGATCACGCCGAACTGGGTCAGCGGCATGTACGCGCCGTGTTGAATGACGGCGTCGAATTCATCAGCGGCGGGGCGCGGCAAAACCGGAAGTCCGACGGGAGCGGAAGCCTGTGCTGCGGCAGCCGTGCCCGTGTGAGCAACTGCGGGCGCAACTGAAGGAGTGCCTGAAGCGGTAGCGAGCGGTGTGTTCATGGATTCCGAGAACAGTCAATTCTGACTTTAGCTAAGGCAAACAAGTATTATATGAGGTCCAACCCAGCCACGTTTCGCATGTCCCTTCTGAAGAAATGTTTCGTCGCCGGCTCAATCGTCGTTGTGCTGGCCGCAGCCGCAATCGCAGGCGGATATCACTGGGCTACCAGCCCACTCGATTTGACCCCCGCGCAACTCGATGTCACCGTCAAACCGCACAGCAGCTTGCGCAGCGTCACGCTGCAGCTCAACCGTGGCGGCGTGCCGGTCCAGCCTGAACTGTTCGTCATCATGACGCGCTTGCTCGGGCTGCAAGGCAATCTCAAATCCGGCAACTACGAGTTCAAGACAGGCATCACGCCGTACGAAGTGCTGCAAAAAATCGCGCTCGGCGACGTCAATGAATACGTGGCGACCATCATCGAAGGGTGGACTTTCAAGCACATGCGCGCCGAGCTGGACGCCAATCCGGCGCTCAAGCACGACTCGATCGGCATGAGCGACGCTGATCTGATGAACGCGATCGGCGCACCGGAAGCGTCGATCGGCAATGGCGAGGGGCTGTTTTTCCCGGACACCTATCTGTTCGACAAGAACACTAGCGATCTGGATGTCTACCGCCGGGCGTACCGGCTGATGCGCGTGCGTCTCGATGAGGCGTGGACCGCCCGCGCGCCGAACCTGCCGTACAAGACCCCGTACGACGCATTGACGATGGCGTCGATCATCGAAAAGGAAACCGGCAAGCCATCGGACCGGCCGATGGTGGCGGCCGTGTTCGCGAACCGTCTGCGGGTGGGCATGCCGCTGCAAACCGACCCGACCGTGATTTACGGCATGGGCGACAGTTACACCGGCCGCATCAGGAAAAAAGACCTGCAGACCGACACTCCCTACAATACCTACACCCGGATGGGGCTTCCGCCAACACCCATCTCGCTGCCCGGTGTCGCATCGCTGCAGGCCGCGATGAACCCGGCGCAATCCACCGCGCTGTACTTCGTATCGCGCGGCGACGGCAGCAGTATCTTTTCTGACACCCTCGGCGATCACAACAAGGCCGTGGACAAATACATTCGAGGGCAATGATGGCGCGGGGCAAATTCATAACGTTTGAGGGCATCGACGGTGCCGGCAAAACCACCCACCTGGGCTGGTTTCGCGAACGCCTCGAAGAGAAAGTCGCGAGCACCGGCCGCTCGGTCGTGATGACGCGCGAGCCGGGCGGCACGCCGCTCGGCGAACAGATCCGCGAGATCGTGCTGCATCAGAAAATGGACCTCGAAACCGAGGCGCTGCTGATGTTCGCGCTGCGCCGCCAGCATCTGGCCGAAGTGATCGAGCCGGCGCTTGCGCGCGGCGACTGGGTGTTGTCCGACCGTTTCAGCGACGCGACCTTTGCCTACCAGGGTGGCGGCCGCGGTCTGCCGCGCGACAAGCTCGAAACGCTGGAGCGCTGGGTGCAGGGCGGCTTTCAGCCGGAACTGACGGTGCTGTTCGACCTGGCGCCGGAAATCGCCAACGAACGGCGCAGCGCCGCGCGCGATCCGGATCGGTTCGAAAGCGAGTCGGAGGCATTTTTCAACCGCACCCGTGCCGAATATCTGCGCCGCGCGGAAGAAGCACCGTACCGGTTCGCTATCATTGACTCTTCGCAGAGTATTGCGCGCATTCAGAAGCAACTTGAAGAGTTGATCGCAGTGCTTTGATTTTAAAAGAATATAATCCAGAATTATAACAACGGGCGAAGTTCGCTTGAACGCTCATCAAGCGTCGTCAACCGATTGATTTAAAAGAGAAACGATGATTTATCCGTGGCAAGCCGATGACTGGAACCGCCTTCAGCAGTTGCGTGGGCACTGGCCGCACGCCTTGCTGCTTCATGGCCAGGCGGGGATCGGCAAGCTGCGCTTCGCGCAGCACCTGGCGCAAGGGCTTCTGTGCGAGGCCCAGCAGGCCAACGGCGAGCCCTGCGGCGCGTGCGTGGCGTGCAACTGGTTCACGCAGGGCAATCATCCGGACTATCGGATCATCGTGCCTGAAGCGCTGGCCGCCGAAGCCGGTCTCGGTAACGCCGCAGAGGAAAAAGCCGAGAAGGCCGACGGCGACGAAGGCAAGAAGACACGCGCGCCCAGCAAGGAGATCAAGATCGAGCAGATTCGTGGCTTGCTCGATTTCGTCGGCGTCGGCTCGCATCGTGGCGGCGCACGCGTGGTTGTGCTGTATCCCGCCGAGGGGCTGAACATCGCCGCGGCCAACGCGCTCCTGAAAACGCTCGAAGAACCGCCGGCGGGCGTGGTGTTTTTGATGGTGTCGGCGCGCGTCGACCGCCTGCTGCCCACCATCATCAGCCGTTGCCGCCAATGGCCGATGACGATGCCCGCGCCAGAGGTGGCCACGAAGTGGCTCGCCGCGCAAGGCGTCGCCGAAGCGCCCGCGCTGCTCGCCGAAGCCGGCGGCGCGCCGCTCACGGCCCTCGCTCTCGCGAGCGACGAGAACCGCGCGCTGCGTGACTGGACCCTCAAGCAACTGGCCGCCGGTGCCGACTGCGACGCCTTTGCCTGTGGCGAGGCGCTGCAGAAGCTGCCGGTGCCGCTCGTGCTCGGCTGGCTGCAGCGCTGGATGTACGATTTGCTGGCGCAGCGCACGGCCGGCGTGCCGCGCTATTTTCCGCAGGCGTCGACGGCGTTGACGCGCTGTGCATCGCAAGCCGACGCCAGCGCGTTCGCCCGCTTCATGCGGACCGTGACGCGCCAGCGCGCCGTCGAGAACCATCCGCTGAACGCACGGCTGGTGTTCGAAGAACTGTTTATCGGCTATCGCGAGCTGTTCGCGTAAGTCTGTTGATGGCGGACGGTCCGGCCGGGGTAAGCCCGCCTGACTGCGCCGCGCCCACCCCTGCGAGCGTCCGCTGAATCGTCTTCCACCTCACGTCCAAAGCACCATGAGCCTTTCCTACCGCGATGCCACGCTCGACGATCTGCCCGCGATCGTCGCCATCTACAACTCGACCGTGCCGTCGCGGCAAGTCACGGCCGATCTGGAGCCGGTGAGCGTCGAAAGCCGTCTGGCGTGGTTTCACGCACATGGCCCGCAAAAACGCCCCCTGTGGGTGGTCGAAGATCCGCAGCAGGCGGGCCGCGTAATCGCATGGCTGAGCTTCTCCGACTTCTACGGCCGCCCGGCCTATCTGCGGACCGCCGAAGTCAGCATCTATCTGGACGAAAGCGCACGCGGCAAGGGGCTCGGCAAGCAACTGCTGGCGGCATCGCTCGCGGTGGCGCCGGCGCTCGGCATCGACACGGTGCTGGGCTTTATCTTCGGCCACAATGACGCGAGCCTGCGCCTGTTCCGCGGCTTCGGTTTCGACACGTGGGGGTCGCTCCCGCGCGTTGCGGTGCTGGACGGCGTGGAGCGCGATCTGGTGATTCTCGGCAAGCGGCTCGACGCGGCCGCCGCCTGATTTGCAGCCAGATTCACATCAAGCTATTTACCCGCAGGACATCATCATGTTTGTCGATTCGCACTGCCACATCAACTTCGAAGGACTCGCCGACCGCCTGCCGCAGGTGCTCGAGAACATGCGCAGCCATTCGGTGACGCATGCGCTGTGCGTCTCGGTCGACCTGGAGACGCTGCCGTCTGTCCTCGCGATCGCCAGCCAGTACGAGAACGTGTATGCGTCGGTCGGGGTGCATCCGGATCATGAGGATATGCGCGAGCCGAGTCTCGCCGAACTCATTGAGCTGGCTGAGCATCCGAAGGTGGTCGCGATCGGCGAGACCGGCCTCGACTACTACCGCCTGGAAGGCCGCACGATCGCGGATATGGAATGGCAGCGCGAGCGCTTTCGCACTCACATCCGCGCGGCGCACGCCACCAGGAAGCCGCTGATCATCCACACGCGTTCGTCGGCGGAAGACACGCTGCGTATCATGGCCGAGGAGCGCGCGAGCGAGCCGGGCGGCGTGATGCATTGCTTCACCGAGCCGTGGGCGGTGGCCGAGCAGGCGCTGGCGCAGAATTTTTACATTTCGCTGTCGGGCATCGTCACGTTCAAGAGCGCGACCGACGTGCAGGACGTCGCGCGCCGCGTGCCGCTTGAGCGTTTGCTGATCGAAACCGACTCGCCGTACCTCGCGCCGGTGCCGTACCGCGGCAAGCCTAATGAACCTGCGTACGTAAGTTATGTCGGACGCTTCATCGCGCAACAACGCGAGATGCCGGATACGGCGCTGGCCGCCGCGACGACACAAAACTTCTTCCGGCTCTTCAAGATTCCCGCGCCCGTTGGTGTGTGATCGGTAAAGTTAATAAATATCAAATGGATAGGAAAGTTTCCTAAAGTAAAACATGACAAATTATTCGACTTCGACCGCAGCGTTTCAAGAGACTTCAGCGGTGCAAACCGCGCTCGGTTCGGCACGCCGCAGCGCATCGCGCCTTGCGCTGGCCGCCACGCTCGCCTGCGCCGCGCTGACTTCGCTGGTCGCTTCGCCGGTTCAGGCAGCACCGATCGACTCGCTCATCAAGTCGGTCAAATTCGACGACGTCGACGGCGTCAACAAGCTGCTCGCCAAGGGCATGGATCCGAACAGCGTCGACAATCAGGGCTTCCCGCTGCTGGTGATCGCCGCGCGCGAGAAGTCGGACAAGGTGGGTGCCGCGCTGCTCGCCAATCCGAAGACCAACATCGAGATCCAGGACAAGGCCGGCGAGAACGCGATGATGATGGCCGCGCTGAACGGCGATCTTGACTTCGTCAACCTGCTGATCGCGAAAGACGCCGAAGTCAACAAGAAGGGCTGGGCGCCACTGCACTACGCGGCCGCGAACGGCCACGACGATATCGTCAAGGTGCTGCTCGACCATTCGGCCTATGTCGACACCGGCTCGCCGAACGGCACCACGCCGCTGATGATGGCCGCACGTGGCGGTCATGTGTCGACGGTGAAGCTTCTGCTCGACAACGGCGCGGACCTCACGGTGAAGAACCAGATCGGCCTGACCGCGCTCGATTTCGCGAAGACCTACAAGGAGCCGGACGTGGTCGAAGGACTCACTGCGCGCCTGCAGCAGATGCAACAGAAGTGATCTGTGTGAAAAACCGGTGCGCCGGCCGCCGGAGCGCCGGCCGCCGGGATGCCAGCCGCCGGAGCACCGGGCCGCACAAATTTGCCTGAAGATAGCGGCTGCTGGCATGCCTGCCGCTTCGCAAAACAGTGCAGAATGGCGACTTGGCGTGCTACGAGGCGCGCCGGTTCGATGCGGCGCAAGACCGCCTGATAAACGACCCTGGAAAGGAACACCATGCTGCGGGCTTTGATTTTCGCCAGCGCGCTTGCCGTACCGCTAACGGCAGCCGCGTTTACGGGAGGCGACCTCAACAAGCTGTGCACGAAAACCGATGTGGCATCGCGTAGCGCGTGTGCCGCCTATATCGAAGGCGCCGCGGACGGCATCTTCAACACGATTGACGCGATCGGCGGCACCACCGGGCCGCGCGTCGGCCAGTACTACTGCCTGCCACCTGACGCGCGTTCGGCGCAACTCACCGACGCGGTACGCAAGTACATCGCTGAAAATCCGATCGTCGCGGGCTATAACGCCAGTACGGCGATCTCGCTGGGGCTCGGCAAGGCATTTCCTTGCAAGAGCGGCAACTGATCGCGTAGTTGGTTTGAAATTTGACATGATTCGCGGCTGAAGTCTGTGCCGCGTGCCTGCTTTCATGCCGGCTCAAAGCCGGCCGCCCACGCCTGGAAGCCGCCAACCCTCGACGATCTCCGTCGTATCGCCGAAGCCTCACTCCATTTCAGATGGCAGTGATGCGCCAGTCAGGGGCAACTGACCGGGCACTACAGCAGTCGAACCGTCCATCTACGCCACGAACCCGACGCGGTTTCGTCTGCCCGGCCGGCCTCACCGGCTAGCTTTCGCTTTAGCGTTGTCGTGCGGAAGCCGGCGAAGTGTTCTACGGCACATCGTCCGCGTCGCGCGAATCAAGGAGGACTACCAACATGGGTCGACTGATCGTCGTGTCGAATCGCGTCGCAACGCCGACGGAAACCAAGGGGTCGGCGGGTGGCCTCGCGGTCGGCGTATTCGGCGCGCTGAAGGATGCGGGAGGCGTGTGGTTCGGCTGGAGCGGCGACGTGGTGAGCGAGACCGTCGCCAACGCCGGTCCGACGCTGGAGCAGGACGGCGCGGTGACCTTCGCGACCGTCGGCCTCACGCGCAAGGATTATGACCAGTACTACCGCGGCTTTTCAAACGCGACGCTATGGCCGGTATTCCACTACCGCAACGACCTCGCGCGCTACGAGCGCGACGAGTATGCGGGCTACCGGCGTGTCAACGCATGGCTCGCGCACAAGCTGATCAAGCTGCTCGAACCCGACGACGTGATCTGGATTCACGACTACCATCTGATCCCGTTCGCCGAAGCGCTGCGCTCCGAAGGCATCACGAACCGCATCGGTTTCTTCCTGCACATTCCGTTTCCCGCGCCGCAGATTCTGCTCAACATTCCGCCGCACGAAGAGTTAGTGAAATCGCTGTCGTGCTATGACCTGCTGGGCTTCCAGACCGCGACCGATGAACTCGCGTTCCACGACTACGTGACGCGCCACGCGCGCGGCACCGTGAGCGAGGGCAATCACGTCGAAGCCTTCGGCCGCAAGCTGCGCACGGGCGTCTATCGGATCGGCGTGTTCCCCGATGAAATCGCCGAACAGGCCAAGCGCTACGAAAGCCGCCAGCACGTGCTCGACCTGAAGCAGAGTCTGGAGGGCCGCAAGCTGATCATGAGCGTCGACCGGCTCGATTATTCGAAGGGGCTCGTTGAACGTTTTCGCGCCTTCGAGCAGTTGCTGGAACGCTCGCCCGAATGGCGCGGCAACGTCACGCTGGTGCAGATCGCGCCGCCGACCCGTTCGGACGTCGCCACCTATCAGAAGATCCGTCAGGATCTCGAATACGAAGCGGGGCGCATCAACGGCCGTTATTCGGGCCTCGACTACACGCCGATCCGCTATCTGAATCAGCAGTACGACCGCTGGAAGCTGATGTCGCTGTTTCGCGAGTCGCAGATCGGCTTTGTCACGCCGTTGCATGACGGTATGAACCTGGTCGCGAAGGAGTATGTCGCGGCGCAAAATCCCGACGATCCGGGCGTGCTAGTGTTGTCGATTTTCGCGGGCGCCGCCGCGGAGTTGACCGGCGCGCTGCTGGTCAATCCACACGATGCGATTGGCATGTGCGAAGCCTTGCAGCGCGCGTTGCAAATGCCGCTCGATGCGCGCCAGCGACGTCACGAGATCAACATGGCGGCGCTGCGCAAGAACGATCTCGGTGTGTGGCGCGATACCTTCCTGAACGATTTGCGCAGCGTCCCCATGCAGAAGCCGGGCAAAGGCGGCGGGCATAACTAATGATAATGATGCGTTTGAACGAAGTTGTTTTACTGAGGGTTCGACAGCGCGCGCCGGTTCGAAAGGTGGCCGCGTGCTGAGGACGCTGGCCATCGCGGGGTATCGGTCGCTGCGCGAGTTGATCGTGCCGCTCGGGCAATTGAATGTCATCACGGGTGCGAATGGCAGCGGGAAATCGAGCGTCTATCGCTCGCTGCGTTTGCTGGCTGAGACCGCGCGCGGCGGCGTGATTACGTCGCTCGCGCGTGCAGGCGGATTGCAATCCACGTTGTGGGCCGGGCCTGAACGGTTCTCGCGCGCGGTGCTGGCCGGCGAATTGCCAGTCGAGGGCACGCGCCGCAAAGAGCCGGTGAGTTTGCGGCTGGGGTTTTCCGGCGATCAGTTCGGTTATGCGATCGATCTCGGGTAGCCACAATCTGAAAAGCCGCCGAGCAAGTTCCAACTGGATCCGATGATCAAACGCGAGTGCATCTGGAGCGGACCTGTATTGCGGCCCGCCGCGTTGCTGGTCGACCGTCGCGGCCCGGCGATCTACACGCGCGATGACGACGGTCGTGACTGGCAAGCCATCCCCCAGCCCGTCGCCAGCTTCGACAGCATGATGACGGAGTTCTCCGACCCACGGACCGCCCCTGAGATGATCACGGTGCGCGAGCAGATTCGCTCGTGGCGCTTCTACGACCACTTCCGCACCGATGCCGAAGCGGCCGCGCGTCTGTCACAAATCGGTACGCACACACCAGTGCTTTCGAACGACGGCGCGGACCTCGCCGCGGCCATGCAAACCATTCGCGAGATCGGCGACCCGGTTGCGCTCGATGTCGCCATCGACGACGCCTTCCCGGGTTCGCGCCTCGACATCGCAACTCAGGACGGCCGCTTCGAGGTGTCGATGCAGCAACACGGCCTGCTGCGGCCGCTGAAGGGCGCGGAACTGTCGGACGGCACCTTGCGTTACCTGTTGCTGGTAGCCGCGCTGTTGACGCCGCGTCCGCCCGCGCTGCTGGTGCTGAACGAACCGGAGACGAGCTTGCATCCGGATCTGCTGCCGGCGCTGGCGCGCCTGATCGCACGGGCCTCCGCGCATTCCCAGGTGCTGGTGGTGTCGCACGCAGCGCGTCTGATCGCGGCGCTCGAACGGGAGGACGGCAGCCAGTCGATCGTGCTCGAAAAGCACTTCGGCGCTACGCGCATCGCCGATGCGGACGATCGCGACCTGCCGGCCTGGAAATGGCCGGCGCGATAGTGGCGGACGGGCGAATAATGAGCGCCAGCGGATGTAATCTGAATGTAACATTGCACTGGAATTGCAAAGCCAAGGGCTTTTTGTTGCGCCCTGATGAATAATGCTTTGATGCGGATGGTGCAAGCGGACGCCCGGCGTTCACTGCATTGATGGAGAAGGCCAGGTGCTGCCCTACACAGCGCCGCTGACGTGCACCGCCATCGGCGCTAGCCGTCAGTTCACGGAGACAAAATATGAAAATTGCGCAGATCGCCCCCTTGACCGAATCGGTGCCGCCGAAGCTATACGGCGGCACGGAGCGCGTCGTGTCTTATATCACCGAGGCGCTGGTTGAACTCGGCCATGACGTGACGCTGTTCGCGAGCGGCGACTCCGTCACCAGTGCAAAGCTCGAACCCGTCTGGCCGCGCGCGCTGCGTCTGGACCCGGGTATCCGCGACCGCATCGCGCCCCATATGCTGCTGATGGAACTGGTGCGCCGCCAGGCCGAGAACTTCGACGTGCTGCATTTTCACCTCGACTATTACTCGTTTTCGGTCTTTAAGCGCCAGGAGACCCCCTTCGTCACTACGATGCATGGCCGCCTCGATCTGCCCGAGCAACAGCCGGTGTTCGACACCTTCAATACCGCGCCGGTGATTTCGATCTCGAATTCACAGCGTCATCCGTTGCCGCAGGCCAAGTGGCTCACCACCGTCTATCACGGTCTGCCGGAGCAGCTCTACACGCCGCAGCCGGTCGAGCAGAAGTACCTCGCGTTTCTCGGCCGTATCTCGCCGGAAAAACGGGTCGATACCGCGATCCGGATTGCCGGGCGCTGCGGGATGCCGATTCGCATCGCCGCGAAAGTGGATGCCGCCGACCGCGAATACTTTGAGCGCGAGATCCGGCCGTTGCTGGACCTGCCGCATGTCGAGTTCATCGGCGAGATCACGGATAACCAGAAGGCCGAGTTTCTATCGGGCGCGCATGCACTGCTTTTCCCGATCGACTGGCCGGAGCCGTTCGGCCTGGTGATGATCGAAGCGATGGCGTGCGGCACGCCGGTGATCGCGTTTAACCGCGGCTCGGTGCCGGAAGTGCTGGACGACGGTGTGACAGGCTTTATCGTCGAAGACGAGATCGGCGCGGTGGCGGCGGTCAACCGCCTGCACAAGGTGCCGCGGGCGGGTGTGCGGCAACGCTTCGAGGAGCGGTTCACGTCGCACCGGATGGCGCAGCAGTATGTGGATGCGTATCAGTCGGTGATTCGCGCGCAGAAGCGTTCGCGCTTCAAGGTGATCGATACGTCGGGAGGCTGAGGGCAGTAGCGCGGGCTCACACGGCAGCTTGAAAAAGAACGGCGATGGGCCATACGCATCGCCGTTTTTTATTGCCGCTGCCTTCAGGGCCCACGCACGAATAGTGCGCTTAGATCTTCAGGCGCGAGACCTTGGTGCCCTGCAGCGAGATATCGGCCATCAGACCGGTATTGGTCAGCACGAATACTTCGACCGGGGCCGTCGCCGTGGTGGTGTCGATCGCACCGTTGGCGCCCATCTTCACCAGCGCGACGGAGGCGTCACCGCCCGCCGACCAACCGTCGGCATTGCGGAATGTGTCGAGCGAGTCCTGTGTCATGAACAGGAAGATAATGGCCTTCGACTGCGCGCCTGCTGTCAGGCCGAGCGAACCGGAAATCGTGCTGTAGTAACCCACCGAGCTGCCGCCTACGCGCAGCGCACCTTCGCCATACTGGCCGCCGACGATGAAGCCCGCTTGCAGTACCGACGGGAACACCAGTACGCCGCGTGCCTTGGATACGAGTTCGCGCGAACCCTTCACGGTCGTGAACAGGCGCGACATGGTGCCGTCGACACTGGCGTCGATCGACTGACGTTTGGATGCATCAGTGGAGGGCGTGCTCGGGGTGTTGCCGTTGGTCGTACAACCAGCGAGTGCAAGGCCTCCGAAAGCGAGCGCAGCGGTAGTCTTCAGCATGAAGTTTCGTCTTTGCATCGTTTCTCTCCATCATGGTTCCTGGGCACAACCTCATAGGGTGTTGCCGGGTTGCCTTTCAGTTATATCACACGCAAGCGTAAAGGGCGCACTTCGCCGTTCGGCGAAAAGCCTTGTGTGGCGGGGGTTTGCGACTCATCGTAAGGCGCGGCGATGTAATTTTGACCGACCGCAGGAGAGCGTTGAAAGACGCTGGAACCGTACGCTCGAATGGGCTCTTGATGAACCGTGCCGGGCAGGGACCGGCTAGTCGGCGGCTGAGCTGAAATCGTATCGGGTGCCCGTTTTTACCGATTTTTCGCGTTCACGATTCTTGTCGAAGTCGAACCGGAAGTGTTGCGTGGGCGCTGTACCGCATCCTCACCCATGGTTCGCCGGACTTTTGACCGGCGGGCGCCGCAGCGCACGGCGAATCATGCCGATCAACACGCCAATCAGGAACAGCGTGACGGCCGGCACGATCCAGTAGCCGACGAACGCGTGCCAGAGGTAGGCCATGAGCGTAGAGCGCCGCACGCTGTATTCATTGCGGGCGTCCTGCTGGCGCGGCGCATTGGCGGCAAGTACATCGGCCGGGCAGCCGGCGGCTTGCGCCTCGTCGGGCTTGCCATGGCAATGCGCGGGCGCACCGGCGGCACGTTGTGCGTCGGTGAAATTCCAGGTGGTCAGCTCGCGGTCGAGGTCGACGGCGTTATACGCCATTTCCTCCCGGATCTCGCTGACTGCAACGATTGCCACGGGCACGGCCCAGAATATGATGACGACCAGCCACCGCCTTAACCAGCGGTTTTTATGTTTCGTTACCATCCTTGCCTCCAATCGATGCTCTGCAGCACCAACGACAAGATGGCGGCCCGTCTAATGTTGTGTATGAGGGTGGGCCGTCTCCGCAGCCATCATAGAAGAAAAACGACGCGTTCGCGCGGATGGACTGCGAAGGGATGTGTCGCGCGAGGGCGGTTGCCGGGGAAATGAGCTGCCGGGGAGAGCGGGAATAAGCGCGGTAGTAAGCGCAGGCGTGGGGACAGGAGAAAGGTAGCAGCCGCGCCGGAAAATGGCGCGGCCCTGTTCGAACAAAACGCGGCTCAACGCGCGGCGTGTGGGCCGCGCCGATTGCCTCGCGTTTAGTTAGCCGGTGCGGACGACAGGCAGGTCTTCATGAAGGCCTTTCGGTCGTCGCCTTTCTTGCCGGTGGCTTGCGTGTTGCACGCTTTCATCTTGTCCTGCTGGCTCATCGGTGCGGCGGCGGCCGGCGTGGCCGACAGACAGGTCTTCATGAAGGCCTTGCGGTCGTCGCCTTTCTTGTCGCCGGCCTGCTTGTTACAGTCGGCCATTTTCGTTTGCTGGCTGTTCTGTGCGAATACCGGCGAAACGAGGACCGCGCCCAGCACCAGCGTAGCGATAGCGGATTGGATTTTCATGTGACACTCCATCGGTGGTGAAAACGTTTTTAGTCGTTCATGCGTGCGGGCGTCAACGGCGTCCAGGACCCCTCGGCATGTCCATTATGGCAAATGCTGTCTGCCAGAACGGACAAATGAGCATTGTGGTTGACAGGCGCTCACGCTGGTTTTCCCCTACGGGGCGGGGGAGAGCGGCGCTCCGATGAATAAAACGGCTGAATCGCAGCAGCACAAAAATTCGTTATGCAATCCAGATCAATTGGTGAGGCGCATGCAATTGAATTAGCTTGCCGTTATTTCATATGGACGATCAAATTCTAACTATTCGATCTGCATTGCTGCAGGTGCAAATGAATGGAAAATTGACGGAAAATCCCGTTGACGATCATATGGGAAATATTGACCTGAATTCTTGCGCCGGTGCGCCGCCCGCCGTCTCTGTCACGCAAGCCGAAGGAGGCTCGCCATGCACTACCTGTTGATGTATGACCTCGTGCCGGATTACCTCGAACGGCGCGGCGCGTATCGCGACGCGCATCTGAAACTCGCCTGGGCGGCAGCGGAGCGCGGGGAATTGCAACTGGCTGGGGCGTTGACCGAGCCCGTGGACACTGCCGTGCTGCTCTTCGAAGGCGACTCTCCCGCAGCCGCCGAAGCCTTTGCCAAGGCCGATCCGTACGTCCTTGCCGGGCTCGTGGCGCGCTGGCGCGTACGCCAATGGATGACCGTGGTGGGTGAGAGCGCGGCAAAACCCGTGCGTTAGAAGCGAGCCCATCCGCCACGCTTCTCCGGCGTCGAGAGGAATGCGAACCGCATACGCAAGCGCTGCGTTCGCTCGCGCGACAATTGTGCCGCGATGTCGGTCAGGTGCTGTCCACTCACCGTGTCCACGCACTTCGCTGACAGGCAAAAATTACGTTCAAAACGCATCGAAATGCATTGTGGATCGAGCGCTGGCTTCGTAAATTCTATTCGCCGGCCTTACCGAGCCATTGTGCTGTGCAATAGCGTCTTTCGCCGCCGAAACCGACAGCAGTTCTGTTACGGCAATGAGTGAAACGACGCAGCACAAAGGACAAGATTGTTTCCATCCGTAACACTTGTCTCAGCCATATTCACGCAAACCCTGGTGATGGTATGCTTCGTGCACTAATTCTCCCATGCACGAGTGAGACCACGTTTTGTGCTTCGCAATAGGGACAAACCGCACTGAGCCAGTGCGACATTGGCCCAGCAAACAGAACGTACAAAACATATTTGTGCAACCGCGGGCTGCACACGGATCGTGAAAGTTGAATCCGTGGCCGTCCAACGCCGCGGCCCGGCCAGGCCGCGTGGAGAAAACCCAATGTTTTTCGATGAGCTAAGCAATGACGAATGGGCGCTGCTAGCAGCGCTTGTTTCTGATGAGCCGGCCGTCCGTCTGAACCGACGCGGCCGGCCCCGCGCCGAACCGCGCATCGTGGCGAATGCCGTCCTGTGGATTCTGACAACGGGCGAGCCGTGGTCGAAGCTGCCGGGCCGCTATCCGTCGGGTCCGACCTGCCGGCGCCGTTTTGAAGAATGGCAGTTGAACGGCACCCTCCTCGAGATGGTTCGGCTGTTGTCGCACGCCACCGGGCGTACCTTCGCGTACATCCCGCAACCGGCGCCGCCCGTCGCGGTCAAACCGGCGGCACCGGTAGCCGAAAGCCCCAACGTGCGCGACGAAAGTCTGCGTGGCGTGTCGTGGAAGAGCCCCGAGTCGTGGCAGGCGCCCGGCGTGTCGAGCCGCCTGAGCAACTGGCGTTCGGCCGATCCGATGGCCGATATCACGCGCCAGTTGTCCGGGCTGACGAATGTGCCGCCGGTGTCGCGCGCACCCTCGGCACCTTCTGCATCCACGTCACTTGCAGCACGGCCCGCCATGCGCGCTGATTTGCACTGCATGGACGAGGCAGGGGCGGTGGGTGCGGCCATGCACGATCTGGATTCGGCTATCGCATCGGCGCGCCGCACGCACGAGCTTGACGATCAGCGCAACTCGCTGTCGATGAGCCTCGCGCCACGCGGCACGCAGGTCGCCGACCGACGCGGGTATGTGATCTATGTGGCGGCGGAGCAGGTGCCCAACGCCATGTATCGCGCGTGGGCGGAAATTATGAAGGACGGCAAACGCGTCGAGCGTTCCGGCCTCGTCGGCCCGCGCTTTGTCGAGGCTGACGCGGCGGAGCAGTACGCGCTCGAATGGGCGCGGCAGTGGATCGACCGTGAATGCCGCACGCAGGCTGCAGCCAACGCCGCACCGGCCGTCAACGCGGCCGCGGCGGTGGCGCGTCCGTTACCGGCGGTTCGTCATGTGCCGGAGCCCGTCACGGTGAATCATGGGGGGCCTCACGGGGGGGCTTTGCACGGTCCGCTCAATGCGTTCCGTGGACCGCTGCGCCGTTACCCCAGCGAACCGGCCGCACCCGCGAGCGAAAGCAGTGCATCAGATCGTTTCCCATCATACCCAGAACTCATCTCCCATGCGGGATGAGCGCGGCGGCTAGCAAGGCTGTAAGTGCGGCCGCTAGCACGGCAGTAAGCACGGCAGCTAGCACAGCAACACCCCGCGGCCGGCAGGAGCACCCGCCGCAGGTTCCCGCTTCATCCGTTGTGAATCATAGGTGTTACCTGATTGACGCTAATTGATGTTGCCTGGGCGCTGATTGAATGTTGCCCGCCGGCGTCCTTCACCGGCGTTCCTCATTGGCATGATTCAGTGGCGTGGGTCCGTGACGTGCTTCATTGGCGTCCATACGTGTCGTCGAAGCGCACGATATCGTCTTCGCCGAGATACGAACCCGACTGCACCTCGATCATTTCGAGCGGCATCTTGCCCGGGTTCTCGAGACGGTGGGTGACGCCCAGCGGAATATAAGCCGATTCGTTTTCGGAGACGATGAAGCGCTCTTCACCCCGCGTGACGAGCGCGGTGCCGCGCACGACGATCCAGTGTTCCGCGCGGTGATGATGCATTTGCAGCGAAAGCCGCGCACCGGGTTTCACGACGATGCGTTTGACCTGGAAGCGCTCACCCGTATCGACGGAATCGTAGTTGCCCCACGGGCGATGCACCTTGCGATGGTTGGCTGCCTCGAGCCCGCCATCGCTTCGAATCCGTCCGACGATCTTCTTGACGTCCTGCACACGCGATTTGTCCGCGACGAGAATCGCATCGGCCGTTTCGACGATCACGAGATTCTGCGTGCCGACGCAGGCAATCAGGCGTCCTTCCGAATGGGCGAAGGTCGAGTCGGCTCCTTCGAACATGACGCGGCCGCGGCCCACGTTCTGATCTGCGTCTTTGTCCGAAATATCCCAGATCGCGTCCCACGAACCCACGTCCGACCAGCCCGCTTGCAGCGGCACCACCACGCCGGACGCGGCGGTCTGATCGTTGCCCAGTTGCTCCATCACCGCGTAGTCGATCGAATCCGACGGCGAGGCGCTGAAGGCGTCGCGTTGCAGACGGAAGAAATCGCCGTCCGCTTTGCCGCCTACGAACGCCGCTGCGCAGGCTTCGTAAATCGCCGGCTGGAAGTGACGGATCGCCTTCAGCCAGGTCGATGCGCGCATGATGAAAATGCCGCTGTTCCACCAGTATTCCTGCGATTCGATATAACGCTGCGCCAACTCCAGATGCGGCTTTTCGACGAAGCGATCGAGCTGATGCGCGCCGATCTTGCCGGCTGCATCGGCGTCCGTTGCGCGAGCGTCATCAGGCATGCCAAGCGCTGCGCCGATGCGGATATAGCCATAGCCCGTTTCCGCACGCGTCGGCACGATGCCCATCGTCACAATATGGCCGCTGGCTGCATGCTGCACGCCGGCGGCCACCGCTGCATGAAAACCGTCGATGTCGGTCACCGCGTGATCGGCGGGCATCACGACCATGATGCCGTCCTCATCCTGCGCGGCGATCGAAAGGGCGGCCACCGTCAGCGCCGGCGCCGTATCGCGCCCAACGGGCTCGAGAATCAGGCGAGTCGGTTTGCCGCTCGAGCGCAATTGCTCGGCGGTCGTGAAGCGCTGTTCTTCGTTGGCTACGACGACGAGTTGCTCGGCGAGCAGATGGCCGGCTTCGAGCCCGTCGAGCCGGCGGGTGGTCGATTGCAGCAGCGAGTCGTCGCCGAGCAGGCCGATCAGTTGTTTCGGGCGCTGCTCGCGCGACATCGGCCACAGCCGTGTGCCGGAGCCGCCCGCCAGAATCACGGGATGAACCTTGAGCTTGACGTTAAGGGGCATAGCTTGTGTGGACCGGGTGTCGGCGGGCGTGGCCGTAACCGAAGCTGTCATGATGGACTCCTCGAGGCTGGGTGAATGCGTCGAGTTTTATCACGAAGTAAGGAATCAATAAAAGCGCGTTAAATAGAAACTATATAAAACGTCTAATAAAATTAGCTTCTTCGTGAAGGAAAAATGTCTGGATATTTTTTAAAAAAGAAAAAATTAAGGGAAAAAATATCAGGCAAATTTTTTTGCCCGACGGAATGGCGAAAAATGGCGGCGAAAGGCGAGCTGTAAGTTTCGTAGGAAAACAGACGGATTGACTGGATAGCACTACCATAAAGGCCAAAAAAGGCCTTTTCAAACGAAAATACGGTAACAATTGCCGTGCAAAATTCAGAAAAAATGCTGAAATTTTGACCGATACATTTTGAGATATTTTGCAGTCTTGCAGTCCGAATTTTAATATCGCTTTATCTATACCTGTACACGGGTTTTCACTCATTCAGACACCTGCTTTCCGAATCGTCCGTTCAGGAATTTTTTAGTCCGGAAGGCAGCGGGGCAATTAGCACGGGTTCAATCGGTTTCGCGTCGCGCTTTTATCTGGCAGGCGCGGATACCGGCGTTGTGCGCGAGGCGTGCGGACTGAATGAGTGTGACGGGAATTCAACCAACCAATGGATGGCACTTGACTGACGAACTGAGGGGCAGCACATGCTGAGCGTTCTATCGAGAATCATCGACATTGCCATGGTCGCGCTCGGCGCCGCCATCGCGACGGCCGTGCACAGCGGGAAATTGGTGTGGCTGGACGACGTCCAAAGCGTGTCGCTGGCGTTCGACTGCCTGCTGGTGGTGGTGGTCTTTCCCGCGCTGGGCATCTATCAGTCGTGGCGCGGCAAGCCGCTCTACGACCTGCTGTGCCGCGTCGCGGGCGGTTGGGTGATGGTGGAAGTCACGGGCGTATTGATCAGCTTCAGTCTGCACCGCTCGGACAGTCTGTCGCGGCTGTGGCTCGTCTATTGGGCGGTCGCCACGATCGTGCTGCTGATCGTCACCAAGGTGATCGTCTATTCGATCCTGCGCGGACTGCGCCGCGAAGGCTTCAATCAGCGCGCGGTGGCGATCGTCGGCGGCGCGCGGTATGGGCGCTTCCTGATCGAACAGATGCGCAGCCGTCCGGAAGCGGGCTTCAGCCCCGTCGTGGTGTTCGATGAGGACGGCACGATCAACCCTTACGAAGACCCCGATGCGAGCGACTCGATCGAAGGCGTGCCGGTCGAGCGCGATTACGCGCAGATGCTTCAACTGGTGCGCCAACGCGCGATTCGCGAACTGTGGCTCGCGCTGCCGATCTCGAAGGAAAAGGCGATCCACCGCTTCGTGATGGACCTGAAGAACGACTTCGTGAACATCCGCTTCATTCCTGACGTGCGCAGCCTGACGCTCTTCAATCAGCCGATGGTCGATCTGCTCGGCGTGCCGGCGATCAACCTGGCCGCCTCGCCGATCACCGATCTGCGCGTGCTGCCCAAGCGCGTCTTCGACCGTCTGTTCGCGCTGGCGGCATTGACCGCGCTGGCGCCGGTGATGCTGGTGATCGCGGTGATGGTGAAAGTGAGCTCGCCAGGCCCGGTGTTCTTCCGCCAGAAGCGCAAGGGCATCGACGGCAATCAGTTCGAGATCTACAAGTTTCGCTCGATGAAGATGCACAAGGAAGAGGCCGGCAAGATCACCCAGGCCACACGGCGCGATCCGCGCATCACCGCGGTCGGCGCGTTCCTGCGGCGCACCAGCCTCGACGAACTGCCGCAATTCATCAACGTGTTGCGCGGCGAGATGTCCGTGGTCGGCCCGCGCCCTCACGCGCTCGAACACGACGACATTTACAAGGATCTGGTGAAGGGCTACATGCACCGTTACCGGATCAAACCGGGTATCACCGGATTGGCACAGATCAACGGCTATCGCGGCGAAACCGATCGCATCGAAAAGATGATGGGCCGCGTCAAGCTCGATCTGTACTACATGCAGCACTGGACCTTCTGGCTCGACATCAAGATTGTCGTGCTGACGCTCTGGAAGGGCTTTGTGGGCAGCAACGCCTACTGAGGGCCCCCACCTGTCGCTTCGCGCCAGCCCCCCGAGGGGGGCAAGCCCCCAACCCCCGAAGGGGACTTCCTTCGGGGCGGGGGACTTCCTGTGGTGCGAAAAACCTGAGGCGGCCCGGCGTTTTCTTGCGAGCGCCGGCCACGCAGCGCAACGCGTGACCTCATTTAGTGAATCAACTCCATTTTCCGAGGTGTAACACATGAACCTGACGATCATCGGTAGTGGCTACGTAGGCCTCGTGACGGGCGCTTGTCTGGCTGACATCGGCCACGACGTGTTCTGTCTCGACGTCGATCAGCGCAAGATCGACGTGCTCAACAACGGCGGCGTGCCGATCCATGAACCGGGTCTGCAGGAGATCATTGCGCGCAATCGCCGCGCGGGCCGCCTGAAATTCTCGACCGACATCGAAGCCGCTGTTGCACACGGTGACATCCAGTTCATCGCGGTGGGCACGCCGTCGGACGAAGATGGTTCCGCCGACCTGCAATACGTGCTCGCCGCCGCGCGCAACATCGGCCGCCATATGACGGGCTTCAAGGTGATCGTCGACAAATCGACGGTGCCGGTCGGCACGGCTTCACGCGTGCGCGACGTGATCGCCGAGGAACTGGCCGCGCGCAATGCCAGCCCCATGTTCTCCGTGGTATCGAATCCGGAGTTCCTGAAAGAAGGCGCGGCCGTGGAAGACTTCACGCGCCCCGACCGCATCGTGCTCGGCTGCGACGAAGACGTGCCGGGCGAAAAAGCGCGCGATCTGATGAAGCGCCTCTACGCGCCGTTCAACCGCAATCGCGAACGCACGCTGTACATGGACGTACGGTCGGCCGAGTTCACCAAGTACGCGGCCAACGCGATGCTCGCCACGCGCATCTCGTACATGAATGAACTCGCGAATCTGGCTGACCGCGTCGGCGCGGATATCGAAGCGGTGCGCCGCGGCATCGGTTCCGATCCGCGGATCGGCTACGACTTTCTGTATGCCGGTTGCGGCTACGGCGGTTCGTGCTTCCCGAAAGACGTGCAGGCGCTGATTCGCACGGCCGCCGACCACAAGGCCAACCTGCGCATTCTCGAGGCGGTGGAAGCCGTCAACGACACGCAGAAAAAGATCCTCGCGCACAAGATCGTCGATCGTCTGGGCGAAGACCTGTCGGATCGCACCTTCGGCGTGTGGGGTCTCGCTTTCAAGCCGAACACGGACGACATGCGCGAAGCGCCGAGCCGTCCGCTGATCGCCGAACTGCTGCGCCGTGGCGCGCGCGTCAAGGCCTACGACCCGGTCGCGATCGACGAATCGAAGCGCGTTTTCGCGCTCGACCTGAAGGACGTGCCGCAACAGCACGCGCGCCTGTCGTTCGTGAACGAGGAGATGGACGCGGCCGAGGGCGCGGATGCACTGGTGATCCTCACCGAATGGAAGGTCTTCAAGAGTCCGGATTTCGGATCGCTCAAGGAGAGCCTCACTACGCCGCTGATTTTCGACGGCCGCAATCTGTACGAGCCGGACGCGCTGCTCGAACTCGGTATCGAGTATCACGCGATCGGCCGTCAGCACGCGCTGCGTAATGCGCCGGCGAAGGTCGGCGCAAACGGTCTGCCGAAAAAAGCCAATGTGGCCGACCCGGTCGAGGCCGGCCAGGAAGTTGGCCAATAAGTTGGTCAATAAGCCGCCGCGTCGCCACGCCACGTCAAGGAGTCCGCTATGTTCGCCAACGTTCTGATCGTCTGCCACGCCAACGTGTGCCGTTCGCCTGCTGCCGAGATGCTGTTCAAGTCCCGGCAGCGCGCGGCGTCGCGGTCGTCCTCAGCGCCGATCGCGTTTCATTCGGCGGGCCTGCGTGCCGTGAACGGCCACGCCATGGATCCGGTGATGCGGCGCCTCCTCGCCGAGCAGGGCGTCGCCTCCGGCATCCACTATTCGCGGCGCCTCGACCGCCGGCTCGTGCGTTCCGCGGATCTCGTGCTCGTCACCGAGCGCGCGCAAGTGAGCGCGGTCGAAGCGCTCGATCCGGCCTCGCGCGGCAAGGTCTATCCACTCGGCAAATGGGAAGACGACTCCGACGTCGCCGATCCGCACGGCCACGTGGAAGCCGACTATAGGGAGAGTCTCGTGCTCATCGAACATCTGGTCATGGGATGGCTGAAAAAAATATGCTGATGAAAAAACTCACTGCACACACATTCGCGAACCTCAACTCGACGGGCTTTAAATCGAGGTTCGCCGCCACGCTTTTGCTGACGTCCTTTCTGTCGGCCTGCGCTACCGCACCTGGCAATTACCTCGACACGTCCAGTCTGAAAGACGACGGACAGCATCAGAATCAACCCGCCGAGACCTATCCGGTCCACCTGATCGACGGCCCGCTGGTCGCGGCACAAGCGCAGGCGCAAGCCGCCGCCGCGCAGCAGGCGCTGCCGACCTCGCGTTACAGCGACCCGTCGCAGTATGTGTACCGGCTCTCGCCGCAGGACATTCTCGGCATCACGGTTTGGGATCACCCCGAATTGACCACGCCGCAGGGCAGCACGCTGTCCGCGGGCGGTAACACCACGCAGTCGGTCGGCGGCGCCTTGCAGCAGCCGTATACCGCCGCACTGCCGGGCCAGGCCGATCCATACGGCCAGACCGTTGCCGCCGACGGCACGATCTTTTTCCCGTTTGTCGGCCGCATCATGGCCGCGGGTAAGACGGTGGGCGAGTTGCGCGATCAGTTGAGCGCCGGTCTCGTGCGCTATATCCGCAATCCGCAGGTCGACGTGCGCGTGCTGTCGTACCGCGGCCAGAAAGTGCAGGTCACCGGTGACGTGAAGACGCCGGGCCCGCTCGCCATCAGCGACGTGCCGCTCACGCTGGTCGACGCGATCACGCGTTCGGGCGGCACGAACAGCGACGCTGACATCCAGCGTGTGCGCCTCACGCGCAACAACAAGCTGTATGTGCTCGACGCGAACCGCATGCTCGACCAGGGCGATACGACGCAGAACGTCATGCTGCAAAACGGCGACGTGATCAACGTGCCGGACCACAGCGACAGCCGCATCTTCGTGATGGGCGAGGTGAAGACGCCGATCCAGCTGCCGATGATCAGGGGCCGCCTGACGATCGCCGACGCGCTCACCCAGGCGGGCGGCATTCTCGATACGGACGCCAATCCGCGCCAGATCTTCGTGATGCGCGGCATGCGCGAGCATCCGACCACGCCGGACGTGTACCGCCTCGACATGACGCAGCCCGACGCGATCATGCTGTCGTCCCAGTTCCAGTTGCAGCCGATGGATGTCGTGTATGTGGGCACCGCCGCTTCGACCACGTTCAACCGTGTGTTGCAGCAAGTCCTGCCGACCATACAGACGCTGTTCTACCTGAAGCAGTTGACGAAATAACCGTCTGAGCTGTCGACAGGCCCGCGCCGCTTTCCCAGGGCGCGGGACCGAAGCAAACGCCAAGGCACACGCCAAAGCACACGCTGAAGCCCACGCCGAAGCAACCGATACGGGATCGAATTGTGAGCAATCAAATCTCTCCACACATGGCCGGTCCGATCAAGACCGAAGAAGAGGACGTCGTCCTCGGGCAACTGGTGCAGGTGATCCTCGACGACATCTGGTGGCTGATCGCGATCGCCGCGGTGATCGTCGCCCTGGCCGCCGCGTACTGTTTCCTCGCCAAGCCGATCTATTCGGCCGATGCCCACGTGCGCGTCGAGCAGTCCGACAACACGTCGCAGGCCCTGACGCAGACGCAAACAGGCGCGGCGATCACCACCGGCTCGACTTCGTTGCCGACCGACGCCGAAATCGAAATCATCAAGAGCCGCGGCGTGGTCGGCCCGGTGGTCCAGCAACTGAAGCTGAACTTCAGCGTCGCGCCGAAGACGATTCCGCTGCTCGGCAGCATCGCCGCGCGCCTGGCAACGCCGGGCCAGCCGGCGCGGTCCTGGCTGGGTCTGTCTTCCTACGCCTGGGGCGGTGAAGACGCCGAGGTCGATTCGCTCGAGGTGGCGCCCGCGCTGGAAGGCGAGAAGCTGACGATGAAGGTGCAGGACGACCAGCACTACGAACTTTATGCGGAGAACGGCTCACTGCTGCTGCGTGGTCAGGTCGGCCAGCAGGAACAGGGCGGCGGCGTGACGATCCTCGTCAGCAAGCTGGTGGCCCGTCCGGGTGAAGCGTTCACCGTGACGCGTTTTAACGACCTTGACGCGATCACGGCGTTCCAGTCGGCCATCACCGTGCAGGAGCAGGGCAAGCAAACGGGCGTGATTCAGATCTCGCTGGAAGACAAGAGCCCTGAGCACGCCGCTATCGTCGCCAATGCGCTTGCGCAATCGTATGTGCGTCAGCATGTCTCGAACAAGCAGGTTGACGCGAGCAAGATGCTCGACTTCCTGAAGAGCGAAGAGCCGCGCCTGAAGGCCGATCTCGAACGCGCCGAAGCCGCGTTGACCGCGTACCAGCGCCAGTCCGGCTCGATCAATGCGAGCGATGAAGCCAAGGTCTACCTCGAAGGCAGCGTGCAGTACGAGCAGCAGATCGCCGGTTTGCGTCTGCAGATGGCGCAGTTGAGCCAGCGCTATGGCGACGACCATCCGATGCTCGTGGCCGCGCGCCAGCAGATGGCCGAACTGGAGGCGCAGCGCGCCAAATACGCTGACCGCTTCCGCGATCTGCCGGCCACCGAAGTGAAGGCCGTGCAGCTGCAACGCGACGCGAAGGTGGCGGAAGACATCTACGTGCTGCTGCTCAACCGCGTGCAGGAGTTGTCGGTGCAGAAGGCCGGCACCGGCGGCAACGTGCATATCGTCGACTACGCGATGCGCCCGGGTGCACCGGTCAAGCCGAAGAAGGTGCTGATTCTCTCAGCCGCGGTGATTCTGGGGTTGATCTGTGGCACGGGTTTCGTGTTCCTGCGCCGCAATATGTTCAAGGGGATCGACGACCCTGACCATATCGAGCGCGCGTTCCATCTGCCGGTGTACGGTCTCGTGCCCTTGAGCGCCGAACAGGCTGTGCTCGAAAGCAGCTTCCAGCGCGGTGGCGAACGTCTGCGCGCGGTGCTGGCGAATGCGCGGCCGAAAGACGTCACGATCGAAAGCCTGCGCAGCCTGCGCACGTCCATGCAATTCACGATGATGGATGCGAAGAACCGCATCGTCATGCTGACCGGCCCCCTGTCCGGCGTCGGCAAGAGCTTCCTGACGGTCAATCTGGCGGTGCTGCTTGCGAACTCAGGCAAACGCGTGCTGATGATCGACGGCGATATGCGTCGCGGCGTGCTCGAACGTTATGTGGGCGGGGTGCAGGACAACGGTCTGTCGGAGTTGCTGAGCGGGCAGATCTCGCTCGAAGAAGCGATCCGCAGCTCGAACATTGAAGGCTTGAGCTTCATCTCGTGCGGCCGTCGTCCGCCGAATCCGTCGGAACTGCTGATGTCGCCGCGTCTTCCGCAATACCTGGACGGCCTCGCCAAGCGCTACGACGTGATCCTGATCGACACGCCGCCGGTGCTGGCCGTGACCGATGCATCGATCATCGGCGCGTATGCCGGTTCGACCTTCTTCGTGGTTCGCTCGGGCGTGCACAACGAAGGCGAGATCTCGGAGGCACTGAAGCGTCTGCGCGCAGCCGGCGTGCACGTGCAGGGCGGCATCTTCAACGGGATGCCGGCGCGCGCGCGCGGCGGCTACGACCGCGGCTATGCATCGGTCCAGGAGTATTTGAGTACCTGAGTCTGAGCACCTGAGCCGCCAGACTGAGCCCATGGTTCTGATCCCAGCGCAAACACGATAAAGAAGGACATCACGATGAAAGTGACGGTACTGGTTCCGACTTACCGCCGCCCGGCCGACCTGGCGCGCTGCCTCGCGGCGCTGCAACGGCAGTCGCGCGCGCCGGACGAAGTAGTGGTGGTCGCGCGCGCCGACGACGAAGCGACCCACACCTGCCTGCGGGACCCCGCCGTGCCCGGCACGCTGCCGTTGTCCGTCGCGCGGGTGGACGTGCCCGGCCAGGTCGCGGCCCTCAATCGCGGACTGGATGCGGCCAACGGCGACGTGATCGCGATTACCGACGACGACGCCGCGCCGCACGTCGACTGGGTCGAACGGATTGCTGCCGCGTTCGGCAGCGATGCGCGCCTGGGCGCGCTGGGCGGACGCGACTGGGTGCATGAAAAAGGCCGCGTGCTGGACGGTGAGCGGCCGCTGGTCGGCAAGGTCACGGTGCACGGCAAGATCATCGGCAATCACCACCTTGGGGTCGGCGGCGCACGCGAAGTCGACATCCTGAAGGGCGCCAACATGAGCTACCGGCGCGAGGCAGTCCGCACGATCCGTTTCGATCAGCGCCTGCGCGGCGCGGGCGCCCAGGTCCACAACGACATGGCCTTCAGCCTTGCCGTGAAAAATGCCGGCTGGAAGCTGATGTACGACCCGCGCGTCGCCGTCGACCATTTCCCGGCCGAACGTTTCGACGATGACCGGCGCGACGCGCAAACCATGGCGGCGTTGCGCAATGCCGCCTTCAACTTCCATCTGATCCTGCGCGACCAGCTGCCGCCGCTGCGCCGCGAAACCGCCTGGTGGTGGTGGACGCTGGTCGGCACGCGCGTCTATCCGGGCCTCACGCACGCCGCGCTCGCGCTGGTATCGAAACAGGCGAGCCTGAGGCTATCGCGCTGGCGCGCGGTGCGCACCGGCGCGCATGAGGCGCGCCGTGCGCTATCCCGAACCGCGTGACCCAAGCGTCCTGCACGTTCGTGCATCGGCACAGGCGCCTTTTCGCGCAGACCGATGCTCCTTTCCACCGGCAGAGCGGAGTGTCTGTATGAGTACGAAAGTTCACGTTCATCTGTTTTACGGAGCCGACCCGCGCTTTTACCGGCCGGGCGACGACATCGGCTGTCTCTACGGCTATCACCACGCGCAATCCGACGCGTTCGCGCTGACCTATTCGCAGGACGCGCGCGAGAGCAAGCCGGTGCGTTTGCTGCGCCGCGGGTTGAAAGCGGCGCTCGGCTTCGATTTCATTCATACGTGGCGCAACCGCGCCGAGATGCTGCGCTCGGACGTGATCTGGACGCATACCGAGCAGGAATGGCTGTCCGCCGCGCTGATGCTGCTGCTGAGCGGCCGCAAGGCCGGGGCGGATTCAGGCCCCTTACTGCTCGCGCAAAGCGTGTGGCTGCTCGATAAATGGCCTTCCTATGGGATTGTGCGCAGCTGGCTGTATCGCAAGCTGATGACACGCGCTGACCAGCTGACCACGCTCGCCAGCGAAAACGCCGAGTTGTGCCAGCGCTACTTCGAGCGCGACGCCAAGCCTCTGTTCTACGGCCTGAACACGCAGGACTTTCCCGTGCAGCGGCCGACTGAGTGGACGCCTCACACGCCGATCCGAATCGCCGCCATCGGCAACGATCGCGACCGCGACTGGGAGACGCTCATCAAGGCGTTTGGCAACGATGCGCGCTATACGGTCAAGCTCGCGACACGCCGCCGGATTCCCGCCTCGTTGCGCGCGCCGAACGTCGAGATCGCGTTGTTCTCAGGCATCAGGAAACAGCACGAACTCTACGACTGGGCCGACGTGATCGTCGTGCCGCTGCGGCCGAATTCGCACGCTTCGGGCATTACGGTGATGCTGGAAGCGGCGGCGGTTGGCAAGCCGATGGTGGTCACCAACGTCGGCGCGTTGCAGGACTATTTTCCGGCGGGCGAAGCGGCCTATATCCCGCCGTTCAACCCGCAGGCGTTGCGCGAAGCGGTGGACCAGCTCGCCGCTTCTCCCGTGGACGCGTTGCGCCAGGCACAGGCGGCGGCTGCCGGTTTGCTGGCGCGCGATCTGACCACGCAAAACTATGCGATGCAGCATGTGCGCATCACGCAGGAGATGCTGCGAGTGCGCGCCGCGTCGCGCGCACGGCCCGCGCCTGCCAGGGCCGATACGGACGTGACGGCGCCGCGCGCTGCGGCCGGCGCGGCTGCAGGTCAGGCCGCTCAGGCCCCGCGGCACGCCCATACGTCGCCGCCGGCACGCAGCCAGGCGGCCGGCGCGCAAGGCCAGCATCCCAGCACGCGCGAATCACGCGGAGGCCTCTAAACGATGTCGACAATCACGCGAGCCGGTGGCGATAACGCAGGGCGGAGTCTGTCCGGCGGTAGCAAGGAGTGGCTGCCGGAGGTCTTACTGTGGCTGATCACGGCGATGCTGATCATCGCGCATCAGGGCACGGTGCTCACGCTCGGATTTCCGGTGCTCGCGATCCTGACGGGCCTGTGGCTCTACTTCAAGAGCCCGGCGCGCTACATCGGCTTCATGTGGTGGCTGTGGTTCCTGAGCCCGGAAGTCCGGCGTCTCGCCGACTGGTCCAAAGGTTCGTTCACGCCGACCAGCCTGATCCAGGTCGCGCCGCTCGCGGTGACGATGATCAGTGCGTTTTCCTTGCTCCGGTACTACACGCTGCTCTCGCAGCGGCGCGGCCTGCCGGTGCTGCTGATTCTGATGGGGCTTGCCTACGCGTTCATGATCGGCGTGATGTCGAGCGGGCCGCTCGCCGCGACCTATGACCTCGCGAACTGGCTCTATCCGATCCTGATCGGCTTTCACATCATGGCGCACACGCGTCAGTACCCGAAGTATCGCGACACCATCGTCAGTACCTTCATCTGGGGCATGCTGGTGATGGGTGGCTATGGCCTGATCCAGTTCTTCATCATGCCGCCGTGGGACGCGCTGTGGATGCTCGGCTCGCAGATGAATTCACAAGGCGACCCTGTGCCGATGGGCGTGCGCGTATTCAGCACGATGAACTCGTCGGGACCGTTCGCGTTCGCGATGATGGGGGCGATGGTCTACGTGATGGCGGCCACGCACCGCGTGCGCTGGGTCGCGGCGGCGCTGGGCTTCTTTGCGTTCGCGCTGAGCCTCGTGCGTTCGACGTGGGGCGGCTGGGTGATCGCGCTCCTGATCCAGCTGGTCAAGTCGAACAACAAGGTGCGCGTGCGGATCGTTGCGAGTGCGGTGCTGCTTGCCGGACTTTGTGTGCCGCTGCTCACGGTCGGCCCGGTCGCCGAGCGGATGCAGGCGCGCCTGAACACGCTCGTCAACCTGAGCGACGACCAGAGCTACGCCGCGCGTAACGAGTTCTACGCGACCTTCGCGAAGACGGCATTTACCGACGTCTCCGGTGAAGGCATGGGCGCGACCGGCACCTCGACCAAGCTCTCGAACGACGGCGGTCAGCTCGGTCAGTACGGCAACTTCGACAGCGGCGTGATGAATATTCCGTTCGTGCTCGGCTGGCCCGGCACCTTGCTCTACATGTCCGGCATCGTGTGGCTGGTGGTGCGCGCGGCGCTCGCGTCGTTCAAGCTGCGCAACGACAAATTCGTTTCCGCCTGCCTGAGCCTTAGCCTCGCGACCTTCGCGATGCTGGTGTTCACCAATTCGCTGGTGGGCACCGGCGGGTTGCTGCTTTTCATGAGTGTTTTTTCGATCCTTTCCGCGGTGCACTACGAAAAGATGAACCGCAGACGCACGCTAATTCTCCACGGAGGCACTGATTGAGAGTCGCCATTGTCACGCACGTCGTGCGCCATAACGACGGCCAGGGGCGCGTCAACCACGAGATTGCGCGCGCCGCCCTCGATGAGAACATCGGTGTGACGCTGATCGCGTCACATGTCGCCCCTGATCTTCTTGCCCATCCGGACGTCCGCTGGGTGCCGATAAAAATCGGCCGCTGGTGGCCCACCAATCTGCTGCGCCAGCAGGTGTTCGCGTTCAGAAGCGCGATGTGGCTGCGCGCGCATCGCCGCGAATTCGACCTGTTGCACGTGAATGGCTTCATCACATGGGCGTCCGCCGACGTCAACACCTCGCACTTCGTGCATAGCGGCTGGTTCGGCAGCAAGTACTACCCGTTCGGGCTCACGAAAGGCGTGTGGTCCGCATATCAGTCCGTTTACACGCGCTGCAACGCATTGCTCGAACGCTGGGCTTACCGGCGCTCGAAGGTCATCACGGCGGTGTCGCAAAAGGTCGCCGATGAAATCCGCGCAATCGGCTTGACGCCGCATAACCGGGTCGATGTCATTTACAACGGCGTCGATACGCAAGGCTTCGCGGCCGCAACGGGCGACCGCGCGAAGTTCGGTTTGCCTGCGGACGCCTTCCTGCTGCTGTTCGTCGGCGATTTGCGCACACCGCGTAAAAACCTCGGCACGGTGCTGGCCGCGCTCAAGCATCTGCCCGAACACGTGCAGATCGCGGTGGCCGGGTTCCTGCCGGGCAGTCCGTATCCGGACGAAGCGAAGGCGCTGGGCATTGCGCATCGCGTGCATTTTCTCGGCCTGGTCAAGGACATGCCGGTGCTGATGCATTCGGTCGACGCGTTCGTGTTTCCGTCGCGCTATGAGGCGATGAGCCTGTCGCTGCTCGAAGCGATGGCCGCCGGGCTGCCGGTGGTCACGGCACGCACGGCGGGCGGCGCGGAAATCATCACGCCGGAATGCGGCATCGTGCTCGACGATCCGGACGATCCCAAAGCATTGGCCGGGGCCGTCGCGCATCTTGCGGACAACACCGACGCGCGCCGCGCGATGGGTGTCGCCGCCAATGAACTGGCAACCGGCTTCGGCTGGGCGCGGATGGCCGCGCAATACATCGCGCTGTACCGGCAATTGGCGGGGCAGCAACAGGACCGCCGGCGCAGTGAAACGGAAGCCGCGGTGGCCGCCACGACCGACGCGTTGACGCTCAATACGCCGGCCGGCCAGACCATCCACCACAACGCTAAAAACGCACAGGGGCAACAATCATGACAACGCGCTCAATCAAATCGCTGCAGATCGGGATGCACTGGTTTCCCGAGCGCGCGGGCGGCCTCGACCGCATGTACTACTCGCTGGTCGGCGCCTTGCCGGGCGCGGGCGTCGCGGTGCGCGGCGTGGTGGCAGGCTCGCCTAAAGTCGCCGCGGACACCGGTGGCGCGATCAACGGTTTCGGTTCCGCCGCGCAATCGCTGCCGTTGCGCCTGATGGCGGCACGCCGCGCGCTGCGCCAGGAGATCAGCACCTCGCGTCCCGACGTGATTTCGTCGCACTTCGCGCTGTACACGTTTCCGGGTCTCGATGTGACACGCGGCATTCCGCAGGTCTCGCATTTTCAGGGACCGTGGGCCGACGAGAGTCACGTGGAAGGCGCCGATTCGCTCGGCCAGCGTGCCAAGCGCTATCTGGAGCAATCGGTGTATGCGCGCTCGTCGCGGCTGATCGTTTTGTCGGAGGCCTTCGGCAAGATTTTGACGTCGCGTTATCGGATCGCGCCGGACCGTGTCCGTGTCGTGCCGGGGTGTGTGGATGTCGAGCAGTTCAATCTGCCGATTACGCCGGCTGAGGCGCGCCTGAAACTGCAATTGCCGCAGGACCGGCCGATCGTGCTGGCCGTGCGGCGACTGGTGCGCCGCATGGGCCTCGAAGATCTGATCGATGCGGTGAAGCTGCTCAAGCGCACTGAGCCCGACGTGCTGCTGCTGATCGCGGGCAAGGGACGGCTCGAAGGCGAGTTACAGGCGCGCATCACCGAAGCGGGCCTCGAGGACAACGTGAAGCTGCTGGGCTTCGTGCCGGATCAGCATCTGGCGGCGTTGTACCGTGCGGCGAATATCAGCGTGGTGCCGACGGTGGCGCTCGAAGGTTTCGGGCTGATTACCGTCGAATCGCTGGCTTCGGGCACGCCCGTGCTGGTGACGCCGGTGGGCGGTTTGCCGGAAGCGGTGGCGGGCTTGTCGCCGAATCTGGTGTTACCGGAGACCGGCGCGAAGGCGATCGCTGAAGGTCTGGCCGGTGCGTTGAACGGTTCACTGAAGTTGCCGGATGCCGAGGCTTGCCGCCGCTATGCACGCGAGAACTTCGATAACGCGGTGATCGCGAAGCGGGTGGCCTCGGTGTATAGCGAGGCGATCGCGGCGGGTGGGGTGCACTAAAGGCTTGATGACGTAGTAGAAAAAAGGCCTGAATCATGACGATCAGGCCTTTTTTTATGGGGTGATGTGACGGCTGCGCGAGCAGCCGCCACTCAGAATCAAAATGTCTCGTGATGCTCATTGCGGCCAAGATCCGCATGAACCATCATGTGGCACAGCTGTTCGAGCGTGGTTTCCGGCTTCCAGCCGAGCTTCTCGCGCGCCTTGTCCGCGCAGCCGATCAGCAGGTCCACTTCCGCCGGGCGGTAGAACTTCGGGTTCACGCGCACCAGTGTCTTGCCGGTGGCGATGTCGATGCCGGTCTCACGCTCTTCCTTGCCCGACCATTCGAGCTGATAACCCGCCGCGGCGAACGCCATGCGTACGAAGTCGCGTACCGTCTCGGTGCGGCCGGTGGCGAGTACGAAGGTGTCGGGTTCATCGGCTTGCAGCATGCGCCACATGCCTTCCACGTATTCCAGCGCGAAGCCCCAGTCGCGCTTGGCGCTCAGGTTGCCGAGTTCCAGCGCGTCCTGTTTGCCGAGCTTGATCTTGGCGACCGTGTCCGTGATCTTGCGGGTGACGAATTCGCGGCCACGCAGCGGCGATTCGTGATTGAACAGAATGCCGCTGCTGGCGAACAGGTTGTACGACTCGCGATAGTTGATGGTCGACCAGTGCGCGAACAGCTTGGCGACGCCATACGGGCTGCGCGGGTAGAAGGGCGTGTCCTCGCGTTGCGGCACCGCCTGCACGAGACCGAACATTTCCGAGGTCGACGCCTGGTAGAAGCGGGTCTTCGGATTCAGAATGCGGATGCCTTCGAGCAGATTCAACGCGCCGATGCCGGTGACTTCGGCGGTCGTCACGGGCTGGTCGAACGAGACCCCCACGAAGCTCTGCGCGGCAAGGTTGTACAGCTCGTCGGCCTGTGCGCCTTCGAGCAGGCGCAGCGTCGAGCCCAGATCGGTCAGATCGTGTTCGACCAGACGCAGATTCGGATGATCGAGCACGCCGAGCTCACGAATGCGCCAGAAATTGACCGAACTCGTGCGCCGGTAGGTGCCGGTCACGTGGTAGCCCTTGTCGAGCAGCAGTTTGGTCAGATAGGCGCCGTCCTGTCCGGATATGCCGGTGATGATCGCTTTGCGTGGTTGGCTCATAGCTTGCCTTCGTTATGGGTAAAAGAGAAAAGAAGCGCACTTGAAAAAGAGCTTCAGAGCGTGCCGTCCAGCAGTCGCCGCACCAGCGGATCGACGACCTGAAAATCCTGTTCAGCCTTGAGCCGGTACAAGCCCGGCTTCGGATGCGCGCCGTCGGACATCAGCGTCTTCCAGTCCGGCAGATTGCTGACGTACGCGAACTGATCGACGAGTGGCACCTGCTGTTCGGCGGCCACGCGGCGCGTCATCGCGACCATCGCGGTGAGCCGCGCGTTGAGGTGGTTGTCGGGCATCGGGTTCGAGGTCTGCAGAACCGGTTCTTTGCCGAGCGCGCGGGCGGTTTTCACGAGCGTCGTCTCGGTCGCGTAAAACTGCTCGGGCGTCTGGTTCTGCATCACTTCGTTGATGCCGTAGTTGATCAACACGATCTGCGCGGATGAAGCGGCGAGCCGTTCCCGCCATGGCAGGCCGGCGGTCGGGCCGGCGCGGCGGTTGCCGGTGCCGTCGCGCAACTGGGTGGCCGTCGTGCCGCCAACGCCGTAGTTCGTGACACGTACCCGGTCGCCGTGTTTGGCCTGCAACGCCTCCTGCAGATACGACACGGCGTTTTGCGACTGGGGTCCGCAGTGGCCGTTGCTGCAGGTAATACCCAGCGTGGTCGAATCACCGTAGGCTTCCACCAGCACCTGCGTTGCCGGACTTCCGGCATGGGCGTCCAGTGCCAGCAAAACCAGCACCGACGCAGTGGCCGACACGCTCGCGGCGAGCCACGCGCGGCGCCTCATGCGCGGCTTTGCGGCGCTTGCGGCGCGCCTCCAGAAACGCTGCCGGCGGGCGTATGGGCCTTGCCTGCGGTGCCGAAGATCAAACGCTTTTCGAACGCGAACCACGTGATGCTGGCGTAGGCGAGGGTGATCGCGAGCGCGAGCGCAGCGGTCAGATAGCGGTTCAGATGCAGCGGCCACAGCGTGTACAGCACGCTCAGGTGGATCAGATAAATCGTGTAGCTGATGGTGCCGATATAGACCAGCACAGGGTTGCACAGCAGCCGCTTGACGATGCCTTTGCTTTGCAGGGCGATGACCACGACGGAAGTACAAAGCACCAACGAAACGCTATAGAGCGCGGCGTTCGACAGCGGCGTATTCGCCGCCCGAAACCGCGGGTAGTGCAGATGCAGCCACGCAAGCACGGCCAGCGCGGCAAAAAAGCCGAGTACGGCGAGGCCCTTGAACGGCTCGAGTGCGTGGCGGTCGCGCCGTACGGCGACCGCGAGCAGTGCGCCGGCGGCCAGCAAGTCCATGCGGAACGGCGTCAGGTAATAAATCGGCCAGAACGAATCGAACCACGGCGTGGCGATCGCGCGCAGCACCGGCACCAGCACGATCAGCGCGGCGGCCACGTAGCCGAGCACACGCTCGGGCAGCAGCAGAATCACGAACGGCCAGAAAATATAGAACTGCTCTTCGACCGCCAGTGACCACAGCACATTCAGGCTGTCGTGCCCGCTTTGGTTGAGCGCGTCGCCGATATTGGTCGCGAAGAACGCGTACCACTGCCAGTGCTGCGCCCAACCAAAGCCGAACAGAATCGACGACACCACCATCAGCAGCAGATAAGGCGGCAGGATGCGCCGCGCCCGGCGCGCATAGAAGTAGCCGAAATAAGACTGCTGACGCGCCTTGCGTTCGAGCAGGATGCCGGTAATCAGAAAGCCGCTCAAAACAAAAAACAGATCGACGCCCATCCACAGCGGCGCTTTCAAGGCGTGCTGGGCGAATACGGCGAGCACGGCGATGGCGCGCAAGCCGTCGAGCTGCACGATGCGGCGGGAGTGAGAAGGCGCTAAAGGCAGTGCGCTAGCAGTCATGAACCGTCCATGGTGTGAAGCGGATGAGCCGGGCGAAGGATCGCGCGTGACTTCTCAAGTCAAGCACAGGGCTGAAGAGGAAGCCTGTGGCGCGCTCGCTTCGCGTCGCAACGGAAGTGCAATCGATTCTAAGGAAAATAAATTGATGAAAAAACGGGAATGAAATGGATAAATGATTCAGATTGCAACAGGTTGTTTCGTTACCCATTCGAAATAGATTTTTATGCTTGTGTCTTGAAGATGTCGTAATGCGTAAGAAGTGCAGGAAGCATCAGGTTGCATCGGTAAAGATGGGCGTCGCCACGCTGCCGGACGCAGGCATTCACGTCCATTTTCATTTAATCTATTTTTAAATCAATTTCTTTCGCCACGCTTAAAGCGTCGAATATTTTTGAATTATTTTTGATTTTCGTCGCGGCGTTTTTTCCGCGTAATGTGAGCCGTGCGGATTGGGCGGTCAAGGAGGGCGCGTGCGTCACGTGCTCAGTGCTCGCGTTTGGGTGACGGCTCTGCGGTGAGCCTGGTCCCAAAACCTCGTCTTATACGTCGGGTCTTGCGTCAGTCAGTCTCACGTCCTTACGTCGCTTCTAGCGGTCTCTGCCGTCACTTCATTGGATTTTGCACCCGCGCGGGCTATTTGCCCGATCGCGGCACGGCCCTGATTGGAGGAATTACTTTGGTCCGTTTCACGTTCAAAACCTGGATTGCTGTACTTGCTTGTGCTGCCGGTATGACGGTGGCATCGGTCGGCGTCACGGCATCCGCGGAAACCGTGTTGAACGCGAAAAATTCCTGGATTGGCAACACGTTCGGTTTCGGCGACGGCACGTGGGCGCAGATCAACATCACCGCGATTGCGGTCGCATCCGACGGCAAGGTCTACACGAACGCGCCGTGGGACGAAAGCGGCGCTGAAGCGAGCGTCTACCAGAACGGCAAGATGCTGGGCTTCGCGGGCGGCACGCATGGCTGGGGCAACAGTGGCGGCGGCGCGGTCGCGGTGAATCGCAAGTACGCCTTCCTCGCGATCGCGGTCGGCAACGAGAAGGGGCATCTGGTCGAGCAGGGCGTGTGGCCGGAAAAGGGCAAGCAATGGTTCGGTATTTCGCGCCGGCAAATCGCTGATACGAAGCGCGCCGCGCCGTTCCAGCCGGCCGCAAAAAACGCGGACCCGCATGCGCAACTGGCAGCCGGCTTTCTGATGATGAACGAAGTGCCGACCGGCACGAGTGCCGAAATCGGCGGTTTGGCGGCGAACGACACCACGCTCTACGCGGCGAACACGGCGCGCGATCGCATCGAGGTCTATGACGCGGAATCGATGCAGCAGAAAACCACGTGGACGGTGCACGAACCGGGCCGCGTGGCGCTTGCCCCCGACGGCACGCTCTGGGTGTTGAGCGGCACGCGCAACGACAAGGCGCCGCATGTGGAGCATTACACCGCGGCGGGCAAACGCATCGACGAAACGTTCACGCTGCCCGCCGATACGGTCGCGGTCGATATCGCCATCGATGCGCAAGGCCGCGTTCTGATCGCCGACAACGGCCCACGTCAGCAGGTGTTGTTCTTCAGCAAGAGCAACGGCCGTTACACGGAGTCAGGCTCACTCGGCGAACGCGGCGGCATTTTCAGCGGCACGCCCGGCAAACCAGGACCGCAGCGCTTCAACGGGTTGACCGGTGTGGGCGTGGACGCGCGCGGCAATGTCTATGTGTCGACCAACGGCATCGGACCGCGTTACGACCCGATCGGCGCGGGCCTCGGCGCTACGCTCGAAAGCTATGCGCCGGACGGCAAACAGAACTGGCAGGTGCAAGGCTTGTTGTTCGTCGACGGCGCGTGGATCGATCCGTCACGTCCGGACAGCGTCTACACCGGCAACAAACGCTTCGAACTCGATCTCTCGAAGCCTGCAGGTCAGGACTGGAAATACGCGGGCTTTCTGTCGAACCGCTTCAAGTATCCCGACGACCCTGTCTTTCACACCGACCAATATCCCGGCTTGCCGATCGCCCGCAAGCTCAAGGGCCACACGTTCCTGTACCTGACCGACATGTACGCGGACCACCTGAAGATCTATCGCTTCGACCCGCAGCACGACGGTGAAGTGGCGATTCCTTCGGGCTTCATCGCCGGGCGTGAGCGCGCCGTCGCCAAGGTGCCGAATGCGCCGCCAGGCGGCGACTGGATCTGGCGCGATGTGAACGGCGACGGCAAGTTCAACACGGACGAATTCACGCTGAACACGAGCGGCACGAAGCTCGCGGGCGGTTGGGGCTGGTGGGTCGATACCGCCGGCGACATCTGGCGCACCCGCGACTCGAAGGGCATCTACCGCTTCCGTTTCGGCGGACTCGATGCGAAGGGCAATCCGATCTACTCGTATTCGAATCTCACGCAGTACCCGGTGCCGCAACCGTTCACCGAACTGCATCGTGCGATCTACGACCCCGACACCGACACGATGTATGTAACCGGCTATACGCCTGATACGCCGGTGGACCGGGGCTTCTGGAAGGAAGTGGGCCGCGTGCTGGTGCGCTACGACAAATGGTCGAGCGGCAGTCCGGTGCAGCGCTATTCGATCACGCTGCCGTGGACCACGCAGACCAAGCCCATCGCCACGATCATCGGCCTCACGGTCGAAGGGCAATACATCTTCGGCGTTGAGCCGGTTGGCGCGGTGCACGTGTGGGACAAGGACAACGGCCGCGAAGTCGGCGTGATCCGTCCGGGCCCGGAAGTGGGCCGCGCGTCGGGCTGGGTCGATGTGCCCAATGGCATCAGCGCCGCGAAGCGCAGCAATGGCGAGTACCTCGTGTTCGTCGAAGAAGACGCGCGCGGGAAAGTGATGATGTATCGCTGGAAACCGTGACGTGACGCTCGCGGCACGACGGCTTCCGAATGAATCATCAGGCAACTGAGTTAACCCAAGGCATCCGATGGACAAAGGCATTCTCAAGAACGTAGCGATCAACTTTTTCGGGCTGGTGCTGCCGACTTTCGTCTCGCTCGTGACCGTGCCGTCGTATATCAAGCTGCTCGGCGTCGAGCGCTACGGCGTGATCAGTCTCGTGTGGACCTTGATCGGCTACTTCGGGATTCTCGATCTCGGCATGAGCATGGCCGCGCAGAACCACATCTCGAAGGCACGCGCCTCGGGCGATAAGGGCGAAAGCGCTCGCGTGTTCTGGAGCGCGACGTGGCTCAATCTCGCGACCGGCATCGTCGGCGGTCTGATCATCTATTTCGGTGCGTTTCTGTACACCGCGTATTTCACCAAGGTATCGCCCGAGTTGCAGCATGAGGTCTATATGGCGCTGCCGTGGCTCGCGGTGGCGATTCCGATTGCCAACGTGTCGTGGGTGTTCGCCGGGGCAATCAACGGCGCGGAGCGCTTCGGCGTCTACAACACCAATCAGACCATCGGCACCTTCCTGTTTCAGTTGCTGCCGCTCGGCGCTGCGCTGTGGCTGGGGGCGACCTTGCAGAACGTGCTCGCCGCCGCGGTGTTCGCGCGGATTCTGGCCGCGATTCTGCTGGGCCGTTCCGCGCTGAAGGTGCTGGACATTCGCAGCATTCTGCCGCCGCAACTCGGCGTGGCGAAAGGACTCTTCAACTTCGGCGGCTGGATGCTGATTGCGAGCGTGACCAACATGATCGCCGAATCGCTCGACCGCGTGATGCTCGGCACCAGTCTCGGCGCGCGTTTCGTCACGTACTACACGGTGCCGCAGAATCTCGTGACCCGTTTGAACATTGTGCCGACCGCGCTGGTGCGCACGCTGTTTCCGCGCCTGTCTGCCGTGGGTCGCGCGGATGCGGACACCATCACGCAGCAGTCGCTCGAATTCCTTAACGGTGTGTTCACCCCGGTCGCGCTGGTCGCGATGCTGGTGCTCGAGCCGTTCCTGCATCTGTGGGTCGGCAATGAGATCGCCACCGTGGCGGCGCCAGTGGGCCGGATCATGATCGTCGCCGTGTGGCTCGTCGGCCAGGCGAACGTCACGCGAATTCTGATCCAGTCACAGGTCAACCCGGCCACCGCCGCGCGGGTCGGTTTGTTCGAATTGCCCTTGTTTGCAGGGGCATTGTGGTTCGGCATTACGCATTTCGGTTTGACCGGCGCGGCGATGGCCGTTGCCGGCAGGGCACTGTTCGATTACGCCGTGCTGCTGCGCCTGTCGGCGATTCGCGCACGCCAGATCGCGCTCGACATGCTCGCCCACCTCGCTTTTCTGCTGGCCAGCCTGTGGCTTGCCAGCTTCCTGCCGAGTCTCGCTTTGGCGATCGTCGCCGGCCTGTTGATGGTAGGCGCGAACGTCGCCTGGTCGATCACGATGACACCCGCTTTGCGCGATCTTGCGCGTTCACTGCTGTTGCGACTGAATCCGAGGAAAAGCGCATGAACCACGAAGTCCTTGAAGAAGCCGTGCTGCAACCCGCGACGCGCAGCGCGCTGGCTGAACTCACTACCGTTCCCGGCGTTCAGGCACCGTCGCGCCGCACGGCGTTGCGCAACGATAAAACGGTGCGTGTCGCGATCGTGCACGACTGGCTTGTCACCTATGCGGGTGCGGAGAAGGTGCTCGAACAGATCGTCGCGTGCTTTCCGGACGCGGACCTGTTCAGCCTCGTCGATTTTCTCGACGACCGCAGCTTTCTGCGTGGCAAGCCCGTCACAACCTCGTTCATCCAGAAACTGCCGCTTGCACGGACCAAATACCGTACGTATCTGCCGTTGATGCCGCTCGCGATCGAGCAGCTCGACGTGTCGGCCTACGACGTGGTGATTTCCAGCAGTCACGCGGTGGCGAAAGGCATTCTGACCGGCCCCGACCAGGTGCATATCAGCTACGTGCATTCGCCGATCCGCTATGCGTGGGATCTGCAGCACCAGTATCTGCAGCAGTCGAAGCTGACCGCCGGGCCGAAGTCGGCGATGGCCCGCCTGATTCTTCACTACATCCGCAACTGGGATATTCGTACATCGAATTCGGTGGATGGCTTTGTCGCAAACTCCGACTTCATCGCGCGGCGGATCAAGAAGGTGTATCAGCGCGAGGCCCGGGTGATCTTTCCGCCCGTGGATGTCGAAGCGTTTTCGCTGTGCACCGACAAGGAGGATTTCTATCTGACCGCCTCGCGGATGGTGCCGTACAAAAAGATCGACCTGATCGTCGAAGCGTTCGCGCGCATGCCGGAGCGCAAGCTGGTAGTGATCGGGGACGGCCCCGACATGCAGAAGATCCGCGCGAAGGCGGGGCCCAATGTCGAGATCATGGGCTACCAGCCGTTCAAGGTGCTCAAGGAAAAGATGAGCCGCGCGAAAGCGTTCGTGTTCGCCGCGGAAGAAGACTTCGGCATTTCAGTGGTCGAAGCGCAAGCGTGCGGCACGCCGGTGATCGCCTACGGCAAGGGCGGAGCGCTCGAAACCGTGCGCGATCTGTCGGAGACGCGGCCCACGGGCATGTTCTTCGATGAGCAGAACGCCGAGTCGATCATTGCAGCGGTCAATCGTTTCGACGACCACATGAAGCGCTTTTCGCCGATGGATTGCCGCGCGAACGCTGAGCAGTTCTCCGCCGCCCATTTCCGCGAACGTTTCTTCGCTCATGTGCGGGATTCAGTGCCGGCATTGCGCTCGGCGACGCTGCCGCCGTATGTCCCCTTTAAAGCAGCCGCGGCTGCCAGCACTCCTCGTATTCTCGCGGTTGACCAGAGCGGCGTGCTCGGCGGCGCTGAACTATCGCTGCTGGAAATCGTTAAAGCTTTGCGCACGCGCATCGAAGTCGTGCTGTTCGACGACGGGCCGTTCCGTACCGCCTTGGCCAAGGCCGGTGTGACCGTCAACGTGCTGGACGCCGGCGCATTGCGCCATGTCCGCAAGCAGGGCGGCTCGTTGCCCAAGGGCCAGGCGCTCAAGGGCTTGATGTCGCTCGTGCGCGCCACCGCGAAACACGCGCGCAACGCCGAGGTGATCTACGCGAACACACAGCGCGCGATGGTGATCGGCGCGATTGCCGGCAAGCTCGCGAGGCGCCCGGTGGTCTGGCATCTGCGCGACATCGTGAGCCCGGAGCATTTCGGCGGCAAGCAACTGGCGATCATCAAGTGGTGCGCGCGCCTCGGTCTCACGCACGTGATTGCCAATTCGGCGGCTTCCGCGCGTGCCTTCGCGGAACTTACGCACTTCGACGAAAAGCGTATCGACGTGGTGTTCAACGGCATCTCCGCGGCACCGTTCGACGCGTTGCGCACGGTCCCGCAAGCGACGCTGCGCCGGCGCCTGAACCTGCCGCAGGACGCGTTTCTGGTCGGCTCGTTCAGCCGCCTCGCACGCTGGAAGGGGCAGCACGTGCTGCTCGAAGCGATGGTTCTCAATCCGCACATGCATGCTGTGCTGGTGGGTGCGCCGCTGTTCGGCGAGGACGCGTACGAGATCGAGTTGCATGCCTTCGTCGCCGCGCACAACCTAGGCGGACGGGTGCATTTCCTCGGCTTCCAGCACGACATTCCTGCCTGCATGTGCGCGGTCGATGCGGTCGTCCATACGTCGATCACGCCGGAGCCGTTCGGTCGCGTGATCGTCGAGGGAATGCTGGCGCAGCGGCCAGTGGTGGCCGCGCGCGCGGGCGGCGTGCTGGAGATTATCGACGACTACGAGAACGGCGTGCTGTGCACGCCCGGTGACGCTCATGGTCTCGCCGACACGCTCGCAGAGTTGCGTTCGAACGACGACCTGCGCAACAAGCTGGTCAGGAACGGGTATCAGACGGCGTTGAGACGGTTCGGGACCGCAACGTATGTGGAAGATGTTGAGCGGATTCTGAAGCGCGTGGCGGGGCGTTAAGTGGCTGCGCGGGCTGTCAGGCGTAGGGTTGGGCGAGGTGATTTAACGCGGGGGTAGGCAGGGACTCGGCCGGTCCCTGTCGTTAGCGCAGCGGAGCGAAAGTCCCAAGGACCTTCGCTCCGTTTTTTTGCGCCATTCGCCGTCTATGCAACCGGGTTGTCCAACGTGGTCCCAGCGGCGCGGCACGGCTTGCTCACATTGTCGAAGGAGAAACCTGTTTCTGCACTGAACATTGTGTTTCTCCGACCTTTCTACTGCATCGCTCTCAGGCTGGCTTCACTACATTCTTCGGCTTGAAACTCGCGGACCACTGCATCGCCGGCAGTTCGACCAGCCGGTAGAACACATACGCCACCGGCACGGCCACCAGCATGTAGCCGAACGACGGCCAGATCGACATTTGCAGCGACGAGCGGAACAGGATCGACGACAGCAGCACGAAGATCGGCAGATGGATCAGATACAGCGAGAAGCTGAAGTCGCCGAAGCGCGACAAAAGTCGCACGCCAGGGGTATCCGCATTGCGGCGCTCCAGCGCCTTATACAGGTAGAACGCGAAACCAACCGCCCAGAACTGGAATGCACCGTACTGCCCGAAATGGAACGCCGCGCAGCCGAGCGCGATGAACGCCACGGCGAGCACGTAGAGCCAGACCGACGAGCGAGCATCCCGAGCAGCATGGGCCTTAGCGTCAGCGATCCACGCGCCTAGCATCCACGAGAACCAGTAGGACGTGAAGAACTGGATATCGTGGCGCTCGAGCACATAGGCGGACACCACATTGACCACGGCGACGATCGCCAGCACGGACGTCATGCCCAGACGCCGGCGCAGCGCGAATAGCAGCGGGTAGATCGCGTAGAACTGCACTTCGAGCGATAGCGTCCAGAGCGCGCCGTTCGAGCCAAAGGTCTTGCCGGCCACGCCTTGCAGCGAAAACAGGTTGACGAGGAACGCCTGCAGGCCGATCTCGCGGATCTTGTGATTGACCGGCGGCAACTGCAAGCTGACCCAGTCGAGTGCAAAAGTCAGGACGAGCGCCGCCAGCAATACCGGATAAATGCGCGCGAAACGGCGCACCCAGAAATTGCCGGTGTCGAGCCGGTAGTCGGGATCTTTTGCGAGGCGCAGCGCGCCACCGCGATGAATGCAATAGCCGCTGATCACGAAGAAAATCGGCACACCAGCCGAACCCCACGCAATCGGGAACGTCAGATAGGCGGCAAGCGTACTCAGACTGAATGAATGGCCGACGCTTTGGTGAAAGGCCTGCATGCCGACCCATTCGACCTGGCGGCAATGAAAATACGCGACCAGAAGCGCGGCGAAGCCCCGCATGGCGTCGATCACATGTTCCTTGCCGGCGCTGTCGGCGCGCACGTCGTTCTGCGGGCGCAGCGCGGCGGCCGGTCGTGACGGGGAGAGGGGCAGGGATGAGCCGGCGGCATCCAGTGCTGAGTCGCTCATGCGGGGTCCTTATTCTGAAGGAGGAAAAAGCTTATTCCCGGGCACGCTGTGCGCGCCCGCGATGCATCACATGCTAGTGCACCGCGCGGCAAAAAATCGATAAAAAATTGCGTGGCAAATCGAATTAAATGGCGGTTTTGTGACGAATTGTAATTGCGTATAAGCATTTGCTACATCGAATTATTTGCCGGTTTTTTTGTGCTAATTTAAGGCACGGATTCTCTTGACCCGAGGTGAAGTCATGAACCTGCATCTACTCGCCGGCGTTGCCGTGCTGCTGATCCTTGTCGCTGCGTCCGCCTATCGGGAGGCGCTGCGCAACGAGCCGATCCGCCGTTTTCGCATCAGCCCGGGCAAACTGCCCCAGCTTGAGGAGAACGAATGAGCGGTACCGTCGTGCACCTCAGCGCATCCGCGATTCACGCGCGGACCTGCTCAGGCGCTGCCCGCCATCCACGCCGGCGGATACGTAAAATTTTCGGAATTTCCGAAAATAATTCGATTTGAATACGTAATTGTTTCCTGGTGCAGGCCGCGATCAGGAATATCGATAACGAATCGCTTTATTTATTTTAATCGAGAAAATTAACGCGTGAAATGGATTAACTTTTTGTTAGTCTTTTCGGCGACATCGAGTGGCCGCCAGGCCCGCGAACACACCAATCTCTAACCGATGTGGGAATGCCTACCATGCTGAAAGTCACCAAAGCCGTGTTTCCCGTAGCGGGCCTCGGGACACGATTCCTGCCGGCTACCAAAGCAAGCCCCAAGGAAATGCTGCCGGTCGTCGACAAGCCTTTGATCCAATACGCGGTTGAAGAAGCCATTGCCGCCGGCATCACCGAGATGATCTTCGTGACGGGCCGCAGCAAGCGCGCTATCGAAGATCATTTCGACAAATCCTATGAGATCGAAGCGGAACTCGAAGCGCGCAACAAGCAGAAGCTGCTTGACCTCGTGCGCAGCATCAAGCCGGCGAACGTCGACTGCTTCTATGTGCGGCAGGCCGAAGCGCTCGGTCTGGGCCACGCGGTGCTGTGCGCCGAGAAACTGGTGGGCGACAGCCCGTTCGCCGTGATTCTGGCTGACGACTTGTTGCACAGCGCGAAGCCGGTGATGAGCCAGCTCGTCGATACCTTCAATCACTATCACAGCTCGGTGATCGGCGTCGAAACCATCGCGCGCGAAGACAGCCGTTCGTACGGCGTCGTGGACGGCCGCGAGTGGGAAGACAATGTGATCAAGCTGTCGGGCATCGTCGAAAAGCCGGCACCGGACAATGCGCCGTCGAACCTCGGCGTGGTGGGCCGCTACGTGCTGATGCCGACCATCTTCAAGCATATCCGCGCGCTCAAGCCGGGCGCTGGCGGTGAGCTGCAACTGACCGACGCGGTGCAGTCGCTACTGACCGAAGAGCAGGTGCTCGCGTATCGCTACTTCGGCACGCGCTTCGATTGCGGGAGCAAGCTGGGCTATCTGAAGGCGACGGTGGAATTCGCGCTGCGTCATCCGGAAGTGAAGGCGGAGTTCGAAGCGTATCTGCAAACGTATATGCAGGCCAACATGCAAGTGAGCGTGCCGGCACAGTACACGGCTGAAGCGGCGTAAGGGTAAGAAGCAAAGGGTAAGCGGCCGTCGCAAACGCTTCATGCAGCGGCTCGATGCATCAGATTCACGCAACAGTACCGCGCAGCACGACCGCGCGAATTAAAACGGGCGCCGCATCACGCGGCGCCCGTCTTTCTTTCCGGCCTGGCTCGTGGCTGAAACCCGGGTCCAAAAAATCAAGCCTTGACCCCGGGCTACAATCAAAAACCTTTACTGCCCCTTCTTCACTTCCAGCCGGAACTTATGCAGCAACGGTTCCGTATAGCCGCTCGGCTGCTGGCGTCCTTCGAACACCAGCGCCTGCGCGGCCTTGAACGCGAGCGTGTCGAAGCCCGGTGCCATCGGCGTGTAGTGCGGATCGCCCGCATTCTGCTCGTCGACCACCTTCGCCATGCGCTTGAAGGTCTCTTCGACCAGCTCACGTGTCACCACGCCGTGATGCAGCCAGTTCGCAATGTGCTGGCTGGAAATGCGCAGTGTTGCACGGTCTTCCATCAGGCCGACGTTGTGAATGTCCGGCACCTTCGAGCAGCCCACGCCCTGATCGATCCAGCGCACCACGTAGCCGAGGATGCCTTGCGCGTTGTTCTCGACTTCGCTACGGATTTCGTCCGCGGTCCACTTCGCCGATTCGACGACCGGAATCGTCAGCAGGCTGTCGAGCAGTTCGTCGCGCACCTTCGCGTAGTCGGTGCGTTCGAGTTCCTGCTGAACCGCCTGCACGTCGACCTGGTGATAGTGCAGCGCGTGCAGCGTCGCGGCGGTCGGCGAGGGCACCCATGCGGTGTTCGCGCCGGCCTTCGGATGCACGATCTTCTGTTCGAGCATCGCGTGCATCAGGTCGGGCATTGCCCACATGCCCTTGCCGATCTGCGAGCGGCCGCGCAGGCCCGCGCTCAGACCGACCAGCACATTGCTGCGCTCGTAGGCGGTGATCCACGCGCTCGACTTCATGTCGCCCTTGCGCATCATCGGGCCGGCTTCCATCGCCGTATGCATTTCGTCGCCGGTGCGGTCGAGGAAACCCGTGTTGATGAACGCGACACGCTCGGACGCTTCGTCGATACAGGCGAGCAGGTTGACGCTGGTGCGGCGCTCCTCGTCCATGATGCCCATCTTGATCGTGTTGCGCGGCAGCTTCAGCAGGTCTTCGACGCGTGCGAACAGCTCGCTCGCGAATGCGACTTCGGCCGGGCCGTGCATTTTCGGCTTCACGATATAGATCGAGCCGGTGCGCGAATTCAGCTTGTGCTTGCGGTCGTGCAGCGCGCACAGCGTGGTGATGACGCCATCGAGAATGCCTTCCGGAATCTCAAGGCCGTCGTTCGTCAGCACGGCCGGATTCGTCATCAGGTGGCCGACGTTACGGATGAACAGCAACGAGCGGCCATGCAACACGACCGGCGCTGTGCCGTTTGCGGAGGTGTACACGCGATCGGCATTCAGACGGCGCGTGAAGGTCTTGCCGCCCTTCGTGACTTCTTCCGCCAGATCGCCGTTCATCAGACCGAGCCAGTTGCGATAGAGTTGGACCTTGTCGTCCGCGTCGACCGCGGCAACAGAGTCTTCGCAATCGATGATCGTGCTCACCGCTGCTTCGACCAGCACATCTTTCACGTGCGCCGAATCGGTCTTGCCGATCGAATCGTTCGCGTCGATCTGGATTTCGAAGTGCAGGCCGTTGTGCTTCAACAGCACGGCGGACGGTGCGCTCGCGTCGCCCTGATAGCCAATGAACTGCGCCGGCGTCTTCAGTTCGGTCTTGCCGCTCTTCAGCGTGACGACGAGCTTGCCGCCTTCGACGCTATACAGCGTGGCATCGACGTGCGAGCCGGTCGCGAGCGGGGCGGCCTGATCGAGAAACTTGCGGGCATAAGCGATCACCGCGGCGCCGCGCACCGGGTTGAAGGCCTTCTGCTTTTCAGCGCCGTTGGTCTCGGGGATCGCATCAGTACCGTACAGCGCGTCGTACAGGCTGCCCCAGCGTGCGTTGGCAGCGTTCAACGCATAGCGCTGATTCGACAGCGGCACCACGAGTTGCGGGCCGGCCTGTTCGGCGATTTCGGTGTCCACGTTGGCGGTCGTGGCTTTGACGCTCGCCGGCGACGGCACGATGTAGCCGATGCCTTCGAGGAAGGCGCGGTACGCGCGCAAATCGCGCACCGGACCCGGATTGGCGCGATGCCAGGTGTCGAGTTCGGTTTGCAGGCGGTCACGCTCGGCCAGCAGCGCACGGTTTTTTGGCGCCAGCTCGTGCACGAGGGCGTCGAAACCTGACCAGAATGCGGCGCTGTCGATACCGGTGCCGGGCAGGGCTTCAGTTTCGACGAACTGGTCGAGGTTGGCGGCGACTTGCAGTCCACCGCGCTGGTTCATCTGAGTCATCGACTGCTCCATCCTTGAATGGGACCGATGTGGGGGCACCGGTCCGTGTTGTGCTTCTTTCTTTTATTGATGCCGCTTTGAACGAATCCGAACGGATGTCGAACTTAAGCGGCGATCGCTTGAATACCCGCGCGGGCGATCTGTGCGTCCTGATCCGACTTGACGCCCGACACGCCGACCGCGCCGACCACCTGGCCGTCGACGATCACCGGCACGCCGCCTTCCAGCGTGCCTTGCAACGGCGCGCTCAGGAATGCGGTGCGGCCATTGTTGATCATGTCTTCATATACCTTGGTTTCGCGGCGGCCGATCGCCGAAGTGCGGGCTTTTTCCGTCGCGATGTACGCGCTGGCCGGCGCGCTGCCGTCCAGACGCAGCATGCCGAGTGGGTGGCCGCCGTCGTCGACCACCACGATAGCGACAGCCCACTGGTTCTTCTCAGCTTCCGCGCGGGCGGCTTCGAGGATTCGGGTCGTTTCGGCAACAGTCAACACGGGTTTGCTCAGCATAATGAATTTCCTGTTTCGGTTATGGTAGGGATGCTTCTACAAGTTCTATCCAGTGGCGCACCGGAGTGCGCCCGGCGCCGTCCAGATGTGTCTGGCAACCAATGTTGGCCGTGACGACCATCTCCGGCTTGCCGCTTTCCAGTGCATCGAGCTTGTTGCTCCGTAATCTTTCCGCAAGCTCGGGCTGGGTGATCGAATACGTCCCCGCCGATCCGCAGCACAGATGAGCGTCGGGCACGGCAGTGAGATCGAAGCCGAGCCTTCGCAGGATCGATTCGACCGCACCGCCCAGCTTCTGCGCATGCTGCAGCGTGCAGGGGCAGTGAAACGCGATTTTCTGCCGCGCCTGATTGGGCAACTTCGCCGGCAAGGGATCCGCCTGCAACTGATCGAGCGGCTCGTTAGCCAATACCTCCACGAGGTCTCGCGCCAGCTCGCTGACCCGCTGCGCTTTTGACGCATAGCGAGGGTCGTGGCGCAGCAGATGCCCATACTCCTTGACGAACGCGCCGCAGCCGCTCGCGGTTTGCACGATGGCTTCGGCGCCGGCCTCGATGGCGGGCCACCACGCGTCGATATTGCGCCGTGCCCGCGCGAGGCCTGCCTCTTGCGCATTCAGATGATAATCGGTCGCCCCGCAGCAGCCGGCCTGGCGGGCATTCACGATGCTGATGCCCAGCCGGTCCAGCACGCGCGCGGCGGCCGCGTTGGTGTTTGGTGACAGCGCGGGTTGCACGCAGCCTTCCAGCATCAGCATTTTGCGCGGATGCCGCGGCGCCGGCCTGGGTGTTATCCCAGCATTTGACCGAGCGCTTCGCTTGGGGATTTTACGTCCAAGCGCGGCCGGAAGAAACGGTCGCATGGCCTGGCCGGTTTTGAGCAGCGCGCCGAACATCGCCGGATTCGTGATCACCCGGCGCAAACCCTCGCGCAGCAGGCGTTCCGAGGCAGGGCGCTCAATCCGTCGCGCCAGTTCGGCGCGGCCGATATCCAGCAGCGCATGGTAGCTGACACCCGACGGGCAGGTCGTTTCACAGTTGCGGCAGGTCAGGCAGCGGTCGAGGTGCAACTGGGTTTTCTGCGTGACCGGCTCGCCTTCGAGCATCTGTTTGATCAGATAGATACGGCCGCGCGGGCCGTCGAGTTCGTTGCCGAGCAGCTGATAGGTCGGGCAGGTCGCGTTGCAGAAGCCGCAGTGCACGCACGAGCGCAGGATCTGTTCGGCTTCGTCGGCGCGCGACAGGGTTTTGGCGGCGTCGCTGAGATTAGTTTGCATGGTGTCGTTCGCCTTCAGTGCTTCACAGGCCAGTGTTCACCGGACCCGTGTTCACAGGCCGCGTTCAGCGGACCGGGTTCATGGGCATGGATTCACAGGCCGAATTCAAAGGCCGGCATAAAGGCGGCCGGGGTTGAAGAGGCTGCGCGGGTCGAGTTGCTGCTTCAACTGCTGGTGAAAGCGCAGCAGCGCTTCCGGCATCGGTGTGAACGGCTCGGCGTCCACGCGTGGCGTGAAGCAGGTCGCATGGCCGCCGGCGGCATGAGCGATCTGGCGGATCGTCGCGGCCGGGGCATCGCTTTTGAGCCAGCGTTGCGCGCCCGCCCAGTCGAGCAGCGTGTCGCCGGGCAAGCGGGGCAGCGGCGAAGCGTTCGGCAGTGAGAGGCGCCACAACGGGCGCGAGTCGTCGAAAAACGCCAGACGGTGCTCACGCAAGGCGTCCCAGAACTGGAGATCGAGTTCGATGCCGCCGATGCGATCCACGGCCGAGGCCACGGATCCCATGCCGCCTTCGAGCCGAACATGCAGGCGTCCGTCGACGTGAGCCGCGCCGCTGACCGGCAGCGCGGCACGGCGCCACGCGGACAGTTCACGCAACGCTTCGGCCGCATCGAGTTCGAGCATGAGGCTGCCGACCGCGCGCGGCTTCGGCAATACCTTGAGCGACACTTCGGTGATCAGGCCGAGGCAGCCGAAACTGCCGGCCAGCAGGCGCGAGACGTCGTAGCCCGCGACGTTCTTCATCACTTCGCCGCCGAAACGCAGATGCTTCGCCTGACCGGTGATCACACGGCAGCCGAGCACGAAATCGCGCACCGAACCGCACCACGGCCGGCGCGGACCGGCGAGGCCGGCAGCGACCATCCCGCCGACGGTGGCGGTGCCGTCGAAGGTCGGCGGCTCACAGGGCAGCATCTGACCGGCCGCGTCGAGCGTGGCGTTCAGTTCGGCGACCGGCGTGCCCGCGCGCGCGGTGATCACGAGTTCAGTCGGGTCATAGCTGACCACGCCGCGATGCGAGCGCGTGTCGATCGGTGTGCCTTGCACCGGACGGCCAAGAAAAGCCTTGCTGTTGCCGCCGCGAATCCTCAGCGGCGCACCGCTTACCCAGGCTTGCGAGACTTCGGCGACGAGCCGTTCGCTATCGTCCATCGATACCGCTTCGATCAACATCAGAAACGCTCCAGTTCGGGAAAGGGCAGTGCGCCGCGGTGGACATGCATCGAGCCGAATTCGGCGCAGCGGTGCAGGGTCGGCACGTTCTTGCCGGGGTTCAGGAGGCCGCCCGGATCGAAAGCGGCCTTCAGCGCGTGGAAGAAGCTCAGTTCGTCGCTATTGAACTGCGCGCACATCTGGTTGATCTTTTCGCGGCCCACGCCGTGTTCGCCCGTGATGCTGCCGCCCACCGCCACGCACAGTTCGAGGACTTTCGCGCCGAGGGCTTCGGCGCGTTCGGTTTCGCCGGGCGCGTTCGCATCGAACAGGATCAGCGGATGCATGTTGCCGTCGCCGGCATGGAAGACGTTGGCCACGCGCAGGCCATATTCGTTCGAGAGATCCTCGATGCTTTTGAGCACACGCGGTAATTCGCGGCGCGGGATGGTGCCGTCCATGCAGTAGTAATCCGGCGAGATGCGGCCCACTGCCGGGAACGCGTTCTTGCGGCCGGCCCAGAAGCGCTGGCGCTCGGCTTCGTCTTTCGCGACACGGATATCGGTGGCGCCCGCTGCGCGCAGCAGCGCTTCGACCCGCTCCACGTCTTCCTGCACATCGCTTTCCACGCCGTCGACTTCGCACAGCAGGATCGCCTCGGCATCGACCGGGTAGCCTGCGTGGATGAAGTCTTCCGCGGCGCGGATCGCGAGGTTGTCCATCATTTCGAGGCCGCCGGGGATCACGCCTGCGCCGATGATCTGTGCGACCGCCGCGCCCGCTTTCTCGACATTGTCGAAACTGGCGAGCAGCACCTTCGCGCTTTGCGGCTTGGTGAGCAGCTTCACGGTGACTTCGGTGACGATGCCGAGCATGCCTTCCGAGCCTGTGAAGAGCGCCAGAAAATCGAAACCGGGTGCGTCCAAAGCGTCCGAGCCGAGCGTGATGCGCTCGCCGTCGATGGTGAGAATCTCGAGCTTCAGGATGTTGTTGACGGTCAGCCCGTACTTCAAACAATGCACACCGCCGGCGTTTTCCGCGACGTTGCCGCCGATCGAGCAGGCAATCTGCGACGAGGGGTCCGGCGCGTAGTACATGCCATGGGGCGCCGCGGCCTGCGAGATCGCGAGGTTGCGCACGCCGGGTTGCACGCGGGCAATGCCGGCTTCCGGATCGACATCGAGAATCCGGTTAAAACGCGCCATCACCAGCAGAATGCCTTTGTCCAACGGCAATGCACCGCCCGACAAACCGGTGCCGGCGCCGCGCGCGACCACGGGAATCTTCTGAGTGTTGGCGAATTTCAGCAGCGCCTCGACCTGTTCGACCTTGTCGGGCAGCGCGACCAGCATCGGCGTCGCGCGATAGGCGGCGAGGCCGTCGCATTCGAATGGCCGCAAATCTTCCTGTTCGTAGAGGAGTTGCAGGTCGGGGATCAGCGCTTGCAACTGCGCGACGACTACGGATTTGTCGTGCGCCGCGAGCGCGCCGTCGACGCGCTCGTCGTAGAGATAGCTCATGTGGGGGGCTCCTGGTGTCGCGCTAACCTGGCGGTCAGACCCGTGGGCACGGGCGCGCGAGCGTGTCTCAGATGGGATTGTTACGGCTGTGAGAATCGCTGTCGACGGCTGAGATAAGTGGTCGTACCAGTTTTTGATTTGATGTTTTCAGAGTCGATGTGGCGTGTACACTGGCCTATATGGGCTGCAGCGGACAAGCCGGGCTCCTGCGTGTTAGCATTCCAAGGTGGTCATACCAGTTGGAATTGCAATGCAGACAGCGAATCAGGAAAGCTCTCGGCAAGTGGCGGACGTCGTCGCCGAGCGTATCGAGCGATTGATCGTCGACGGTGTGCTGAAAACGGGGCAGGCGCTGCCGTCCGAGCGGCGCCTCACCGACAAGCTCGGTGTATCGCGCACGGCGCTGCGCGAAGGGCTCAAGCTCTTGCGGGCGCGCGGCATCATCGAAACTGCGCACGGCAAAGGCTCGTTCGTCGCCAGCCTCACCGCGCAACCCATGCTCACGCCGATGATGCATCTGCTCGGCTCGCAGCCGCGCACGCTCTACGATCTGTTCGAAGTGCGTGCCTTGCTCGAAGCGGAGTCCGCGCGGCTTGCGGCGCTGCGCGGCACGCCCGCCGACTTCGTGCTGATCACGCGCCGCTACGAGGAAATGCTCGCGGCGCACGGTAAGGAGACGAGTGCGTCCACCCACGCGCGCCTCGATCATGCGTTTCACCTCGCGATCTGCGAAGCCTCGCATAACCCCGTGCTGGTGCATACCTTGAGCACGCTCACCGATCTGCTGCTGAGTTCGGTGTTCGCGTCGGTGAACAATCTCTATCACCGCGAGCCGCAAAAACGGGTGATCGATCGTCAGCATGCCAGGCTCTATAACGCCGTCACCGGCAAGCTGCCCGAACAGGCGAAGAAGGCCGCGGCCGACCATATCGGGAGCGTATGCGCGAACCTACGGGAAATCGAACAGGAAGAGCAGCGGCTCGTGCGCGCAACGCTGCGGCTGGAAGGCTGGGAATAGTGGCGCAGGTGGCGCAGCCGTTTCAGCTCGAAGGTTCGACGTAGCCGGCACAGCGTTTTCAACCGGCGATGGGGGCCGGCACCGTGGCGCTGCCGATACGGCGTGTCGCAGGCGCTTTACAATCGAGCGTCAACACAAAAAATCGCGTGTTCCCCACGCCCCCTACCATGCCCATCATCAGCGAGCTTTTCGTCTATCCGATCAAATCCTGCGCCGGCATTGCGCTCAATGAAGCGCGCCTGCTCGCCACCGGCCTCGAATACGATCGATGCTGGATGGTCACCGACCCGAGCGGCGCGATGCTCACACAGCGTGCGTATCCACGCATGGCGTTGATCAAGGTCGAGCTCGGCGAACATGAACTCGCGATCCGCGCGCCGGGCATGAGCGCGTTGCGCACGCCGCTCGACGCCGCTGCACTCAGCGCACCGCAAAAGGTGCAAACCGAAGTCTGGGGCGACGCGGCCTACGGGCTCGACACCGGGGAGGAGAGCGCCGCATGGTTTTCAGCGTTTCTCGGCGTGCCGTCGCGGCTGCTGCGCTTTAATCCGGAGCACGAGCGGATTGTCGATCCGGACTACACCGGTAGCGTCGGTGGGGCCACCACGCATTTCGCCGATGGTTTTCCGCTGCTGGTGATCGGCCAGGCCTCGCTCGACGATCTGAATGGACGTCTGAACAGCAAGGGCGCACCGTCGATTCCGATCGACCGGTTCCGCCCCAACGTCGTGCTGACGGGGCTCGATGCGTACGAAGAAGATTATGTCGAGAGTCTGAGTGTCGACGGGGTCGAGGATCGGGCCGTGCAGTTGCAGCTGGTCAAGCTGTGCTCGCGCTGTCCGATGCCGACCATCGATCAGGCGAAGGGCGCGCCCGATCCCGATTGGCCGAACGAACCCACCGACACCATGAGCGTCTACCGGGCGAATCCACAGCGAAATGGTGCGCTGACGTTCGGCAACAATGCGATCGTTGCGCGTGGCGCCGGGGCGTGGTTGCGCGTCGGGCAGGAAGTCGAAGCTGAATTGGGTTTTGGCGATTAGGCTGGGAATCAGGCCGGCACTGAGCTGAACGCCTGGATTGGCGCGCACGGCGGCACGCTGAAAGTCAGATCGTCCATCGAGGATGGCACGATGTTCGTCGCGAGATTGCCGATCGTGGTTTGAGGGTGCGCTGCCGTTCGGGCCGGCGCCCATGCGGTATGCACCGAGGGCTCACCGCCCGCACGCGCACAGTGCTGCGTCGCACCATCCCTGTGCCTCGCTGCATCAAAACATCTCGCGCATCGCGCTGACAGCACACGCGTGCTATTTGCCGCCGGGCCTTGCGCCACGGCGCTCCAGCAGGCTTTTCTCACAACTGGCACAGCCTTTGCGTTAAGCCTTGCCATCGGATCAACGTGGATCCGTTGCGAGTGCAACAACACAGGACTCGCTGCAGCATAGGTCAGGACAACGGCGTCCCCCGAATTCAGTCATCGACTGGGTTCGCGGGACGCCGTTTTTATTTCCGGAATCGCTTTCGCGCAGCAGCCAACTGGCAGCGATTCGAGCCCAGCACAGTGAGGAAGCCGCGGTCATGAAAATCATCGTTATCGGTCACGGGATGGTCGGCCACAAACTGGTCGAATGCCTGGCACAAGACGCGGCGCATGGCCTCGATATCACCGTGCTGTGCGAAGAGTCCCGGCCGGCATACGACCGTGTGCACCTGTCCGAATTCTTCGCGGGCAAAACGGCGGACGATCTGTCGCTCGTCGAGCCGGGTTTCTTCGAACGCCAGAACGTCTTGCTGAAGCTGAATGCCAAAGCCGTGGCGATCGATCGCGACGCGCGCACGGTGACGGTATCGACCGGCGAGACGTTGCCGTACGACAAGCTGGTGTTCGCTACCGGCTCCTATCCGTTCGTGCCGCCTGTGCAAGGCCGCGAGCGGGCCGACTGCTTCGTCTACCGCACCATCGACGACCTCGAAGCCATGCAGGAATGCGGCGCCCGCTCGAAGACTGGCACGGTGATCGGCGGCGGCCTGCTCGGTCTCGAATGCGCCAAGGCATTGCGCGACATGGGCCTGCAAACGCACGTGGTCGAATTTGCGCCGCGTCTGATGGCGGTGCAGGTGGACGAGGGCGGCGGCCGTGTGTTGCGCACCAAGATCGAAGCACTCGGCGTGACGGTGCACACGCAGAAGAACACGTCGGCGATTGTCGACGGCGAGAACGGCACGCACCGCATGCAATTCGCCGACGGCAGTTTCCTCGACACCGACATGATCGTGTTCTCCGCGGGCATTCGTCCGCGTGACGATCTCGCACGCGAAAGCGGTCTAACGCTCGGCCAACGCGGCGGCATCGTGATCGACAACGCGTGCCGCACCAGCGACCCGCACATCTATGCGATCGGCGAATGCGCGCTGTGGAACGGTCAATTGTTCGGCCTCGTCGCGCCCGGCTACGAGATGGCGCGCGCGGTGGCGAAGCAACTGCTCGGCGACTCGGCGGAATTCGCCGGTGCCGACATGAGCACCAAACTGAAGCTGATGGGCGTGGACGTTGCCAGCATCGGCGACGCGCATGGCAACACGCCGGGCAGCCGCGCCTACCAGTTCAGTGACGAACGCAAGCAGGTCTACAAGAAGCTGGTCGTGTCCGAGTGCGGCAAATATCTGCTCGGCGGCGTGATGGTGGGCGACGCGAGCGAATACGGCACGCTGCTGCAGATGATGCTGAACCGGATCGAATTGCCGGCGTCACCTGAATTCCTGATCCTGCCGTCGTCCGACGGTCAGGCGAAACCGGCGCTCGGCGTCGAGGCATTGCCCGCCGCCGCGCAGATCTGCTCGTGCAACAACGTCTCGAAGGCCGACCTGTGTGCCGCCGTGTGCGCGGGCGCGACCGACATCGGCGCGTTGAAGTGCGCGACCCAGGCCGGCACCTCGTGCGGCGGCTGCGTGCCGCTCGTCACGCAGGTGATGAAGGCCGAGATGAAGAAGCAGGGCCTCGCGGTCAACAACCACCTATGCGAGCACTTCCCGTATTCGCGCCAGGAGTTGTATCACCTCGTGCGCGTGGAAGGTGTGCGCAGCTTCGGCGAATTGCTGGCGAAGCACGGACACGGCCTCGGCTGCGATATCTGCAAGCCGGCCGTGGCGAGCATCCTCGCGTCGTGCTGGAACGAATTCGTGCTGAAGAAGGAGCACGCCTCGCTGCAGGACACCAACGATTACTACCTCGCCAATATCCAACGCGACGGCACCTATTCGGTCGTGCCACGCATGGCGGGTGGCGAAGTGACGCCTGACGGTTTGATCGCCGTCGGCCAGGTGGCGAAGAAATACGGCCTCTACACCAAGATCACCGGCGGCCAGCGGGTCGATCTGTTCGGCGCGCGGGTCGAGCAACTGCCGTTCATCTGGGAAGAACTGATCGCGGCCGGTTTCGAATCGGGCCATGCGTACGGCAAATCGCTGCGCACGGTGAAGTCGTGCGTCGGTTCGACCTGGTGCCGCTACGGCGTGGGCGATTCGGTGAGTCTCGCGGTCGAACTCGAGAACCGCTACAAGGGCCTGCGCACGCCCCACAAGATCAAGTTCGGCGTCTCCGGCTGCACGCGCGAATGCGCGGAAGCACAAGGCAAGGACGTCGGCATCATCGCGACAGAGAAGGGCTGGAATCTCTACGTCTGCGGCAACGGCGGCATGAAACCGCGCCATGCCGAACTGCTCGCCTCGGACCTCGATCAGGAAACGCTGGTGCGCTACATCGACCGCTTCCTGATGTTCTACGTGCGCACGGCAGACCGCCTGCAACGCACCAGCGTGTGGCGCGACAACCTCGAAGGCGGGCTCGACTATCTGATCGACGTGGTCGTCAACGATCGTCTGGGCGTGGCCGCGGAACTCGAAGTGGAGATGCAGCACGTGGTCGACACCTACGAGTGCGAATGGAAGAAGGCCGTCACCGATCCTGAGACGCGCAAACGCTTCCGTCACTTCGTCAACAGCGGCGAGTCGGACAGCAATGTCGCCTTCGTCGAGGAACGCGGCCAGATCCGGCCCGCGACCATCGACGAGCGGCGCTCGAAGCTCGCTTCGATTCCTGTGGCTGTCGAAACCGTTTGATACTTTTTGCGCCATTCACTGAGGACTTCTGTCATGAACCTTGACCGCCTTCCGCTTGCCTGGACGCCGATTTGCCCGCTCGACGACATCGTCCCCAACACGGGGGTTTGTGCGCTGGTCAACGGCGAACAGGTCGCGGTATTTCACGTGAACAACGGCGACGCGGACACCGCCGTGTATGCGATCGAAAACTACGATCCGGGCTCGCAAGCCGCTGTGCTCTCGCGCGGGCTGATCGGCAGTCTCGGCGAGCGCCTTGTCGTCGCTTCCCCGATCTACAAGCATCACTTCGATTTGCGCACCGGCGAGTGTCTCGAAACACCGGCGTATTCCGTCAACGCGTTCACCGCGCGGGTGGAAAACGGGCAGGTGTGGGTCGCGATGTGAGCCACCGATTTTTTGTCATCCTCTTCGACGACGTTATCCGCCATGTCTTCCACTAGCGTAAAAACCGTGTGCCCTTACTGCGGCGTTGGCTGCGGAATGGTGCTGCACGTCGAGGACGGCCAGGTCGTGAAGATCTCGGGCGACAAGGAGCACCCGGCGAACTTCGGACGGCTGTGCACGAAGGGCCAATCGGCGCACGTCGCGTTGCGCAAATCGGGCCGTCTGGAAGGCGCGTTCGTGCGTCATGCACGCGACCAGGATCCGGCGCCGCTGCCGATGGCGCAGGCGATCAGCGACACGGCGGCGCGTTTGCGCGGCCTGCTCGACGCACATGGACCGGACGCGCTTTCGTTTTATGTGTCCGGGCAGATGTCGATCGAGGCGCAGTACCTCGTCAACAAGCTCGCGAAGGGGTTTGTCGGCACCAACAACATCGAATCGAATTCGCGTCTTTGCATGGCAAGCGCGGGCAGCGGCTACAAGCTCTCGCTCGGCGCGGACGGGCCGCCGGGGTCGTACGAAGACATCGATCATGCCGACCTGTTCTTCGTGATCGGCGCGAATATGGCCGACTGTCACCCGATTCTGTTCCTGCGGATGATGGATCGCGTGAAGGCGGGCGCGAAACTGATCGTGGTCGATCCGCGCCGCAATACCACCGCTGACAAGGCCGATCTTTTTCTGCAGATCAAGCCGGGCACCGATCTGGCGTTTCTCAATGGTCTGCTGCATCTTCTGCACGAAAACGGCCAAACGGATGCGTCTTTCATCGCCGGTTTCACGGAAGGTTGGGACGGCATGCCCGCTTTCCTTGCGGACTACACGCCGGAGAAAGTGTCGGCGATTACGGGGCTGGCTATAGAAGATATCCGCCGCGCCGCGCACATGATTGGCGCCGCGCCGGAGTGGATGAGTTGCTGGACCATGGGCCTGAATCAGAGCACGCATGGCACGTGGCATACGAACGCGATCTGCAATCTGCATCTGGCAACGGGCAAGATCTGCCGCCGTGGCAGCGGACCGTTCTCGCTGACCGGCCAGCCCAATGCGATGGGCGGCCGCGAAATGGGCTACATGGGACCCGGTTTGCCGGGGCAGCGTTCGGTGCTGGTCGAAGAAGACCGCGTGTTTATCGAAGACCTGTGGGGCATTCCGAAGGGCACGCTGAAGACCGCAGTCGGCAATGGCACCATCGATATGTTCAGCCGCATGGCTGCGGGCGAGATCAAGGCGTGCTGGATCATCTGCACGAATCCGGCGGCGAGCGTCGCAAACCGTCAGAACGCGATCGCTGGATTGCGCGCGGCCGAGCTCGTGATTTCACAGGATGCCTTCCTCGACACCGAGACCAACCGTTACGCCGATGTGCTGTTGCCCGGCGCGCTGTGGGCCGAGGCCGAAGGCGTGATGATCAACTCCGAGCGCAATCTGACGCTGATGCAAAAGGGCATCGAGCCGCCGGGCGCGGCACTGCCGGACTGGCAGATCATCGCGCGCGTTGCCTGCGAAATGGGTTTCGCCGATGGGTTTACCTACGCAAGCGCCGATGAAGTTTTCGCGGAAATCGCCCGCGCGTCGAATCCGAAGACCGGCTACGACTTGCGCGGCGCGAGCCATCGCCGTCTGAAGGACACGCCGCTGCAATGGCCACTTGCTGCCGACAACGCTGCCGAGCGCAATCCCATTCGCTACATCAACGACGGCGTCAGCCAGACGGTGAAAGAACTGCCCGACGGCAGCCGTCCGCGGTTCGTGTTTCCGACCGCAAGCGGCAAAGCCGTGTTCTTCGCCCGCGCCTTTGCAGCCCCGGCCGAATTGCCCGATCGGGAATTTCCGATCGTATTGAATACGGGCCGCTTGCAGCATCAATGGCACACCATGACCAAGACGGGCAAGGTCGCGATGCTCAACAAGCTGAACCCGGGCCCGTTCGTCGAGATTCATCCCGAAGACGCCGCCACGCTCGGCATCAAGGCCAAGGATCCGGTCGAGATCCGTTCGCGGCGCGGGCGTGCCGTGTTGCCGGCAGTCGTCACGGAGCGTGTGCAAGCAGGGAGTTGCTTTGCGCCGATGCACTGGAACGACGTCTTCGGTGACGATCTGTGCATCAACGCGGTAACGAGCGATGCCATCGATCCGGTCTCCCAGCAACCCGAATTCAAGTTCTGCGCGGTCGCGCTAAGCCCGGTTGCGGTCGAATCCATCGAGCCGGTTTCGAATGCGGGCGACGAGACGCTCATCGATGCACCCGCCGTTGGCGTCGACGCGGCGCCGGCAAGCGCTATATCGGCGAACACCAAGGAACCGGACATGCCCCGCATCAATGCACTGACGAGCCTGCTGCAACTTCCACAGACACCCGTGCCGTCGTTCACGGAAACCGAGCGGACCTATCTGGGCGGTTTCGTCAGTGGGCTGCGTTCGGCTGAAGGACAGGGCATTGACAGCGTGCCGGTCCTGCCGGCCGGCGCACCGTTTGAGCCGGCGAACCGCTTGTATGTGGACGGTTTGCTGGCCGGACTTTATAGCCGCAGTGGCACACCTGCGGTCATGTCGGCAGGTGCGCTTGCCGCGCCGCAGTCCGACGCGCCGCAAGCATCCGGTGTGCGCATCTTACGAGTGCGCCCCAAAGTGACCCTGCTGTGGGCCTCGCAAACCGGCAACACCGAATCGCTGACCGAACGCTATGCCACGCGTCTGATGGAGTCGGGCTTCGAAATCCGCGCGTCATGCATGGCGGACTATCAGGTTTCGGCGCTCGCGAAAGCGCAATACGTGCTGCTGATGTCGAGCACCTTTGGCGATGGCGATCCGCCCGATAACGCGCAAAGTTTCTGGTCCCAACTGGCCAGCGACGCGGCGTCTCGTCTCGACGGCGTGCGCTACGCGGTGCTCGCACTGGGCGACCGCAACTACGATGAGTTCTGCGGTCACGGCCGCCGGCTCGATGAGCGTCTCGCAGCGCTTGGCGCGCTGCATTTGATGGCTCGCGTCGACTGTGACAGCGAGTATCAGGAGGATGCGGACGCGTGGCTCGACAGCATTATCGTGCGCATCAAGGAAGAAGATGCGGCGCTGCATGCGGTGCCCCCGGGCGGCATGATCAACGCGGTGGTGCCTGGCGCCATGCCGACCAAAACGCGTCCGGCCGCCTCGCGGCTCGTCAGGAACCTGCAACTGAACAAACAGGGCGCCGCGAAGGATACGCGCTACTTCTCCTTGAGCACGGGCGACTCGGGCCTCGAATACGAAGCCGGCGATGCGCTGGGCGTATGGCCAAGCAATTGCCCCGAACTGGTCGGCGAGCTGATCAGCCTGAGCGGCTTGAGCGCTGATGCTGCGGTCAACGTGTCCGGCCAGGGTGACATGCCCCTCGCCGACGCGCTCGCCAGGCACTACGAGATCGCGCGTCCCAGCCCTGATGCGCTCGCGTTCATTGCCGCGCGCAGCCGCAACGGCGCACTGCGCGATCTGCTCTCTACAGAGCGCAAAGCCGACCTCAAACAATGGTTGTGGGGCCAACAACTCGCCGACGTACTCCACGAATTTCCCGTCAACCTGACGGCCACCGAATTGACCGGCATGCTCAAGCGCCTGCAACCGCGTTTGTATTCGATTGCATCGAGCCCGAAGGCACATCCGGGCGAAGTTCATCTGACGGTCTCAGCGGTTCGCTACAGCAATGGCCGCCGCCATCGCAAGGGCGTGTCGTCGACCTTTCTCGCCGACCGTGCCGGCGACGTGAATGTGCCGGTATTCGTGCAGCAATCCGCACACTTTCGGCTTCCTCATGTTTCGGACACGCCGATCATCATGGTCGGTCCGGGCACTGGCGTTGCACCTTTCCGCAGCTTTCTGCACGAGCGGCGTGCACGCGGCGATAAGGGTCGCAATTGGTTGTTCTTTGGCGAGCAACATGCGGCCACTGATTTCTACTATCGCGACGAACTGGAAGCCATGCGCGACAGCGGTGTACTGACCCGGCTCGACGTCGCGTTCTCGCGCGATCAAACAGAAAAGATCTACGTGCAGGACCGCATGCGCGAACAGGGTGCGCAACTATGGGCGTGGCTTGAAGAAGGTGCGCATTTCTACGTCTGCGGCGATGCAGGCCGGATGGCGAGAGACGTCGACGCGACGCTCAAGCATGTGGTCGCCCAACACGGTGGAATGAGCGAAGAAAAAGCCGCCGGGTATGTGAGCCGTTTAGCGCAGGAAAAGCGCTACGTACGCGACGTTTATTGAATTTTTAGCGTCCGGCACAGGCGCGGGATCACGGTTTCAAAGAGTACGCAGTCAAGCTTCAGAAAAAGAGCCCGGATGGCATGAAGGTTGCATGTTCAGACCGGTATTCAACCTCGTGACCATTCCGGTGCGCCGCGTCTCAGCGCAATGTGACAGCACCGAGCACCAAGGTTAGCAAAAAATCGTTATATTTAAGGATGCCTAATGAAAAACGTGATGAACTCGCTTAAAAGTGGAGACTGGCGCGCGCTGGTGGCGTGTTTCCTCTATTTCGACACCGGCTTCACCGTCTGGGTCCTTTATGGCCCGCTCGCGCCGTTCATCAGCAAGAGCATTGCGATGACGCCCGCGCAGCAAGGTTTGCTGGTCGCCGTGCCGGTGCTGTCGGCGGCGATCCTGCGGGTCACGCTCGGCAACCTCTATCAATCGGCGCATGGCAAACGCATCGCGTTGATGGGCGTATTGCTGGCGGCGGTGCCGACGATCGTGCTGCCGCTATTGCCGTTCGTGCCGTCGTACACCTTGCTGCTGGTGCTCGGCGTGTTCCTCGGTGTGGGTGGGGCGAGCTTTGCGGTGGCGCTGCCGATGGCCGGCAGCAACTATCCGCCGAAAGTGCAGGGCCTGGTGCTGGGTCTTGCCGCTGCCGGCAACATCGGCGCGGTGCTCGACGGCTTCCTGTTCCCGCAACTCGCGACGCGCTACGGCTGGCAAATGGCGACCGCCGGCGCACTGCCGCTGCTCGCTATCGCCGCGATCACACTGTACTTCTGGGCCAACGATTCGGGCATTAAATCGGGCAGCGTGCTGCGGGCGTTCGGCAGCTTTGCGGTGACGCTCGTGGGTTTGATCGTGCTCGTGCTGCTGGTCGAAGCGGGCCTGTTCGGTTCGGGCAAGACCGGTGTGCTGCTGTTGCCGGTGATCGGTGCGCTGCTGGCGATTGCGGTGCTGCCCAAGCGCTATCGCGCGGTGCTGGCCGAACGCGACACGTGGGTGATCATGCTGGTGTACAGCATCACGTTCGGGGGTTTTGTCGGTATGTCGTCGTATGTTTCGCTGTTGCTGACCAACCTCTATCAGTTGTCGAAGATCGAAGCGGGTCTGTTCATGGCGCTGCTTGCCGCAACCGGCGCGATGGTGCGGCCGCTCGGCGGGTTGGTTGCTGACAAGGTGTCCGGTGTGCGCGCGCTGACCTTCCTGCTCGCGATCATTTCTCTGTGTGACTTGGTCTTTGCTGCCGCGATGCCGTCGATTGTCGGTGGGATTGCGTTGTTGCTGTGCCTGTACGTGGCCTTCGGTCTCGGCAATGGCGCGACCTTCCAGTTGGTGCCGCATCGCTGGGCCGGGCGCACCGGTTTGATGTCGGGTATCGTCGGTGCCGCGGGCGGCATCGGCGGGTTCTATCTTCCGGTCGTGATGGGCATCGCGAAGGAAAGCACGGGCAGCTATCAGATGGGCTTTGCGACCTTCGGCGCGCTGGCGGCTTGCGCGTTCGTCGCGATTGTCGCACTGCGCCGTCCGTGGATGGCGTGGTCGATGCACACCGGCGTGATTCATGTGCACGCAACGGAGTGAAGCAAGGGGACATCCGCGGTCCGGGTAGCTCGGGCAGTACCTTGACGCCGCCCGAACAGCACCGGCACGCTTGCATGCAAACACCCCTGAGGCAAGGTGGTGGTCAAGGTTGGCAGTCGAGACGAGTGCGAAGCCGGAAAATACGCAGGCAAATACTTGCATGTCGTGAATGGCGAGCCTAATATGCAGTCAGGGGGCTGCATATGGATAACTCATCAGACGTATCGAAAAACGCATCGACCGATCGCATCGAAAAACAGATTCTGCTGAAGGCGCCACGTTCGCGAGTATGGCGAGCGGTGTCCAACGCCGAAGAATTCGGCAATTGGTTTTGCGTGGATTTCAGTGGCAAACAGTTTGTCGCCGGTCAATCCATCCAAGGCAACATCACCTATCCGGGTTATGAGCATCTCGTGATGGACTTGCTGGTCGAGCGGGTCGAACCGGAACATCATTTGTCGTTTCGCTGGCATCCGGCCGCAGTGGACGTGTCGGTCGACTACTCGCCGGAGCCCACCACGCTAGTCGTATTCGAGCTGAGCGAGGTCGATTCGGGCACGTTGTTGCACGTGACCGAATCGGGTTTTGATCGGATCCCCGCCGCGCGCCGCGCGGAAGCATTCCGCATGAATAGCGGCGGCTGGGAAGAGCAGATGGTCAACATCGAAAAGTATGTCGCAAAGGGATAAACCGGTCGCCGGTCATGCGCGTGCAAAGGCCGCCATGCTGCGAAGCTCCGCGCAGATTTTTGCGGCGCTCGGCGACGAAACGCGCCTGCGTCTGATCGCTGTGTTGTGCGCGGGCAGTGCGATGTCGATCGCTCAGTTGACCGCTGGAACGGAAATCACGCGGCAGTCGGTCACGCAGCATTTGCAGGTGCTCGCCAATGCGGGCCTGGTGCGCGACGTCAAGGTGGGCCGTGAACGCTTATGGGCGTTCGAACCGGCGCACCTCGACGAAGCGCGGCGCGCGCTCGAAGCGATCTCGCAGCAGTGGGATCAGGCGTTGCTGAGGTTGAAGGCGGCGGTAGAGGGCTAAGAGGCGATCTTGACCCCATGCGTTTTTTGCGGGTCAGCCGGGGTTGCCGAAACCCTCGCGAAATGCATTGAATGTGGACTCGATGAAGGCAGGCGTTGGCCCGAACAACCTGGCACGGTGTCCCATCATGTGTTCGAGAATGCGCGGATAATCCTCGCCGAACGCCAACACCTGCGCGATCAGTTTGCCGGTTTGCGGCGAGGCGATCGCCGCGGTGTCGCGACCCAGCAGCGCGGCGCCCGCGAGCTCCAACTGATGGTCATAGTGTTCGACGAGCTCGTAATTTTCGTCGTAAAGACGTGCCTGGTTGCCAGCCGCGGCATAGTGCGCAAGTAGAAACAGCAAATCCGTTGCGTCCTTTCTATCGGATGCGTGACGGTCATGCCATGCGACGATTTTCAGCATCGCCAGGCCCGGCAGCGACCCGACGGGGACAGCCAGGTCCGTTGCTATCCGCACCGTGATGGCTCCGTTCAGCGCTTCGGCGAAACCCGCCACGTTCATTCTGATCGCGTGATCCGGCGGCCAGGCGATTTCTTTCGCTGCCGGCTTACCTGAATGATCATCCTTGGCCGCATCGTTCTCCACACCGCCGAAGGGAACAATGTCGAGCCACATCAACTCGTCGCTGCCGGGGTCGCGATAGTACAGCCGGTGCGCCTCACTACGTTGCTCGAAAGCACCACCGGCGATCAGCGCCGCCTTGAGCGCGGCATGGCCCGTCCAGCTTTCTACGCTGACGCCGATATCGACGTCGGCGGTTGCACGCGTGGCCTCGATGCCGTGTACGTGCGTCAGCATGATGTCGCGCGCGGTTGCGCCTCCAACGAACCACTCGACGTTCGAGGCGTCTGCCGTTTCAGCGACATGCCGTAACAGTTCGACGACTAGTGCGGGCAGTGGCCGGCTGACGGGAAGATCAAGTGGAGAGGTATTGCTCACGTAGCATCCGGGCTGTTTCGATGTTGCGAGAGTCGCCTGTTGCGATCAGGTCGGCATAGATGAGTACGGGGTGCACGACCGATGACGGCAGGTCCGGCGCCCCGGCGGGCGGCAGTGGCGTAACAGCTGGAATCGGCATAGTCAGCACCTCCACCTCGCCGTCCGGATCGAGCCGCAGGCGAGCGTCGATCAGCCATTTACGCGGTATTGCCTGTTCACAATAAAGCGTCACGGTTGCCGGCTTGAGATAGCCGGTGAGGAGCGCTGCGGCTACTTCACCGCCGAACTGGCATTGCTCGCTGTTCGGATCGATGTTGCGCCACCATGCCGGATCTTCGGCCCGGTAGCGATTGACCAGCAACTGGTTGCGAAGGCGGGAAGGGTACAGTGCGGCCCATTCGTCGAGCAGTCGAGCCGTGTCGTCCAGGACGTAACCCTCTTTACGCTGAACGATATCGCCGCGCTCAAGGAGGTCGCGAAACGTTGACTGTGCGGTGCCGAGACTGACCCCCGCCCGTTGTGCGATGGCGCGTTGGCCCGCATTGATGAGCACCCGGTCGCAAAGCAGGGCCAGTACCACCTTCATACCCCGGGTGGTCCAGGCGCGGTCTTTAATACGGCTCGCCATGCCAGTACGCTTCCCACCGGAGATCATGATCAGGTTGCCGTCGTTTTGCATGACGGCGTTACCGGACATATCCAGCGCATCAAGGCCTAGTTCCCGGCAATGTCGAAGCAGATTAGGCGACAGATAGGGCGTGACGACCACGAACGGATCGTCGGCGCGGATGTGAGCCGTGGATTTGATCGCGGCCAGCGTGGCGAAACGGTCGACGTTGTCCACCAGCAGTACGGGTCGCGACCAGCTCCTATCCGGCGACGCCTGGAACTGTATTTTCGCTGCATAGTGGGCGCGATGCGGCGGCCGAAGGATTCTGGTGGCCACGCCTGTTGCAGCGGAAAAGGCGGCGGCGGCGGCCTGAACCGTCGGGTCGGGCACGAACGGCGGCGGGGATTTGCGTGGCATGGTCCACCCTTGTTCAATTTTTATGAGTGTATACGTAACGTGAACAGCCTGCAAAATTGAACGCCGACGTGGCGGTTCAGAATCGTTCAGAAAATCAGAGTGTATACGGAACGTGAACATCAAAAAAAATTGAACACTCGGGGGTTGGAGCCGTTGACGACGCGACTCCGGCCCTTCAACCCGCGAATCCTCAGAACTTGTGCCGCAGCGCAACCCGCGCGACGACCTGATTTCCCGTTGACGACGGCGCCTGCACGCCCGGAATGAACGCGTTGTCGAGAATCGAATGGGTCGAATCGCCCGCGACCTTCTGGTATTCGCCCTGCACGTAAACGTCCGTGCGCTTCGTCAGGTTGTAATCCGCCATCAAACCGACCGAGTGAATCTTCGGCTTCACGCTACCGGTCGACGCATCGTAGTTCTCCATCGTGTACACATACTGCGCGCCGATAAAGAAGGCCGGCGTGAACTGGTACTTGCCGTTCACTTCGAAGTTCTGGTACTTGAGCGTATTCAACCTGACGCCGGATGCCGCCAGCGGGATGCCGATATAGCCGTTGCCAGTCGGATCCTTATAGTTGGAGTTGGTGTAAGCAAAACCGGCGGTCGCCGCACCGAACGTGTAGTTGATGCCGCCGCCGAACACCCGCATGCGCCCGGCGATGAAGCTCGCGTCGTTCGCGGTGATCGCGCCGGTGGAACCCGCGCCCGGATTGTTCGCCTGCAGGTACGCGGCGGCAATCAGCAGCCCGCCGTTCGCATATTGGCCGCCGAAGCTATAGGCGCGGTTGTTCGCGAAGTTCGTGTCGTTGCTGAAGCTGTATACGCCACCGAACTTGAAGCCGGCGATCTCCGGGCTCGCGTACTTCACGCTGTTGCCAAGCCGGAACGAGTTGTCCGTGTTGTCGTTGTCGTACGGATGCGCGAACAGGTAGCCGGCCCAGTTGCCGTTGGCGGTGGTCTGCGCGAGGTAGTCGACTACCGAGTCGTACTGGCGCCCGAGCGTGACCGTGCCGAACCGGCCGTCGCTCAAGCCCACGTAAGCCTGGCGGCCGAACATGCGGCCGCCCTGGCCGAGCCGTCCCGAGCTCACGTCGAAGCCGTTTTCCAGCTGGAACACCGCCTTCATGCCGCCGCCCAAATCCTCCGAACCCTTCATGCCCCAGCGGCTGCCTTGCGCATAGCCGCTCGCCATTTCCCAGACCGCGCCGCGCCCGGCGTTGTTGGTGTAGTCGATGCCCTCATCGAGCACGCCGTACAGGGTCACGCTGCTTTGTGCGAAGCCCGATGGGGCTGCCAGCGAGGTGAGTGCGCTGAGTGCTGCGGTGGCGATGACATTCTTTTTCATTGTGAACTCCAAACGTTGGTCATGAACGGCCCAGGTGGTTCGAAACGGGGTTCGAACGTCTCAAAGGCCGCTGCTATTTGGCAAAGCCCGGATTCTGCTATTCGAGATGGGAATCGCGTATGAGGCACATCCCTGGATAAACGTGATTTTTTCGAATGTTTGTCCCGCGAATTATTCGCTTGTGGTGCGCCGTGCCGGAGAGAAAAATTCCGCTCATGCACCTTTGGCATGAAAGCGATAGCCGAAGGTAATGCGCCACTGCACCAGGTTTTTCAGGAGACGAGATGCGACTCGATCGGAATTTTGCTAACGGCTGCTTTATCGACGCGGCAAGCGACGAGCTCATCGCCGTCACCAACCCGGCCACCGAAGCTGTGATTGCCCACGTCACGGGCGCCACCCCGGCTGAGGCCATCGCCGCGGTCGACGCCGCCGCAGCCGCCCAGAAGGGCTGGCGCAAGCTGCCCTCGGCCGAGCGCGCGGTCTATCTGCACAAGCTTGCCGACGCGCTCACCGAATGCGCGCCCGCCATCGGCGCGGCGCTTGCGCTGGAGTCGGGTAAGAGCGTTGCCGACGCCACCAACGAAGCGATCTACGCCGGCCAGATCACCCGTTACCACGCCGAATGGGCACGCCGCATCGAAGGCGAGGTGATCCCGAGCGACACACCCGACGAAAACCTCGTCCTGCATCGTGAGCCGATCGGCGTGGTCGCATGCCTGATCCCGTTCAATTACCCGGTCTATACGTTCATGCGCAAGGTCGCGCCGGCTCTGATCGCCGGCAACACCGTGGTGGTGCGCCCGAGCAACAACACGCCGACCTCCGCGTTCGAGATCGCGAGAGCGGTTGAGAAGGCAGGGCTGCCGGCCGGTGTCGTGAACATTCTCGCGATGAATCATGCAACCGCCGAGGCGCTTTGCACGCACCCCAAGGTGGGCATGATCACCCTGACCGGCAGTGTCGGCGCGGGCCGCAAGGTGCTCGAATACTGCAAGGCGAACATCGCCAAGCCGTCGCTCGAGCTAGGCGGCAAGACGCCCGCGATCATCGAGGCGGATGCCGATCTGGAGAAAGCCGCGCGCGACCTGGTCGCGTCGAAGACCACGCACTGCGGCCAGTTGTGCACGGCGATCGAACGCGTCTATGTGCAGGAAAGCGTGCATGACCGTTTCGTCGCGCTGCTGAAGAAGCACATGAGCGCGGTGGAAAGCGGCGATCGCAGCGAACAGCCGGCGCTGATGGGCCCGCTCGTCAACGACGCGTCGCGCCAGTCGATTCACGGCATGGTCGAGCGCGCGATTGCGGCAGGCGCTACGCTGGAAACCGGCGGCAGGCTGCCGCAAGGCAAGGGCTTCTTCTATCCGGCCACGTTGCTGTCGAACTGCCGTCAGGACATGGAAATCATCCAGGAAGAAACCTTCGGTCCGATCATGCCGGTCGTCAAGTACCGCACGCTCGACGAAGCACTAGAGATGGCCAATGACCATCAGTTTGGTTTGTCGTCGGTGCTCTATACCGAGAACTACCGCAGCGCGATGAAGATCGCCAACGGCATCGAGGCAGGCGAGTTGTATGTGAACCGCACACCGGCCGATCCGTATCAAGGTTTCCACGCAGGCTGGAAGCGTTCCGGTCTCGGCGGCGACGACGGCAAGCACGGCATGCTCGAATTCACGCAGACCCGTCTCGTGGTCATGAAGTACTGAAGCTGAAAACGGCGCGTGCCGCGCGATTCGGAGTAGACGGCACGCGTCGCCTTAAAACCCGCAGAAACGCAGCAAACCGCTGCACTTATAAAAAAATTTGGAGATCCGACAGACCGGTCGACCGGCGCTGTATCTCTCAGGAGCGTTCCCGTGTCATCTCAATCCGTTCAAACCACCGCTTCGCACGCCGCGAGCGAAGCAGAAGCCGCGCTGCAAAACAGCAAAGCTCAACGCTACGTCCAGCTCATGTTACTGGTGCTGGCGGCCGGCGCGATTTACCCGATTCTGTATCTGCGGCAGGTTTATCAGCCGACGATGCTCGAAGTGTTCCACATTACCGATAGTCAACTCGGCTATCTGTATTCGTCGCTCGGCACGATCTTTCTGCTGAGTTACTTGCCGAGCGGCTGGCTCGCCGACCGGATCGCACCGCGCCTGTTGATCTGCTTTTCCCTGATCGCAACCGGCGTGCTCGGTCTGTGGTATTCGACTGCGCCGTCTTTTCAGATGTTGATGCTGATCTTCGGCGGCTGGGGGCTGTCGACCGGTTTGACGTTCTGGGCCGCGGTGATCAAGCGCGTGACGATGATCGCCGGCACGCACGAGCAGGGCCGCTTCTTCGGTTTGCTGGACGGCGGACGCGGCTTGATCGAAGCCATGCTCGCGACCATCGCGATCTCGCTGTTCGCGTGGTTCACGCAGACCAAAGGCGAGCCGGTTGCGGCCGGTTTCAGGCTGGTCGTCTACATGTACGCGTTCATTTGTATTGCACTTGGCGTGGTGCTCGCGCTCGTCAAAGACCCGCAAGGCGCTAAAGATGCCGCCGCCAATCGTGCCGCGAAGAAACGCAGCAACGCGCTGGTCGATCTGAAAACGCTCGCGTCGATTCCCGAGTTGTGGCTGGTTGCGGCGATTGTGTTCTGCGGCTACCAGGTGTTCTGGGCGACGTACAGCTTCTCAGCGTATCTGCATGAAGGTGAGATCGGTTTGACCGTGGTGATGGCCGGCACGATTACCACGCTCAAGCTGTGGATGCGGCCGATCGGCGGCATTGGCGGCGGTTTTCTCGGCGACCGTTATTCCAAGGTCTCCGTTCTGGTGATCGCGCTCTTTCTCGCCGCACTGTCGCTGCTGGGTCTGATGGCGGCGCCGCGTATCTCGAGCCACGTGCTGTTGGTGTTCCTCGTGCTCTTCATCGGCATTCTGACTTATGCGATTCGCGGTCTGTACTGGTCGCTGCTGGATCGCTGCAATATTCCGGTCGAAACGATGGGCCTCGCCATTGGCCTGATTTCCGTACTCGGCTATTCGCCCGACGTGTTCCTGCCGTTGATCAACGGCTATCTGACGCAGAACTTCCCGGGTGTCTTTGGTTACCAGCTTTACTTCGGCTATGTGGCCGGAATGGCGGCGCTCGGCGGCTTTGCCGGCTTGGCGCTGAGAAACATGCTCAATAGGAAAGGGGTTGCGTAAATGAAAGTCGTCTCGCTCGAAACGCATATCGTCGCCGTACCGCCGCCGCACGTGGGCGGCATGTACTGGATCTTCGTCAAGCTCAAGACCGATTGCGGTATTGAAGGCGTTGGCGAAATCTATTCGGCGACGTTTCATCCGAAGGCGATGACTCACATCATCGACGATGTATTCGGCCGCTATCTGCTCGATAAAGATCCGCACCATATCGAGCGGCTCTGGCGCGAAGCGTATTCGAGCGGCTTCACGCAACGCCCCGATCTGACGATGATGGGCGTGGTCAGCGGGCTGGAAATGGCGTGCTGGGACATCATCGGCAAGGCAGCGAACAAGCCGGTGTACGAACTGCTCGGCGGCATGGTGAACCAGCGTCTGCGCTCGTACACGTATCTGTATCCGAAGAACAGCCGCGGCGAATACGACTACGACGATCCCGATCTTGCCGCTGAATGCGCCGCTGAAAACGTCAAGCGTGGTTTTACTGCGGTGAAGTTCGATCCGGCCGGGCCGTACACGGCTTACTCGGGTCATCAACTGTCGATGGAAGTGCTCGACCGTTGCGAGACTTTCTGCCGCCGCGTGCGCGAAGCGGTCGGCAGCAAGGCCGATCTGCTGTTCGGCACGCATGGGCAGATGGTGCCGTCGTCAGCGATCAGGCTGGCCAAGCGCCTTGAAAAATACGATCCGCTGTGGTTTGAAGAACCGGTGCCGCCGGGGCAGGAAGGCGCGATGGCGCAAGTCGCGCAGCACACGAGTATTCCAATTGCCGCGGGCGAGCGTCTGACCACCAAGTATGAATTTTTCAAGCTGCTCGAAGCGGGCGCGGCGTCGATTCTGCAATTGAACGTGGCGCGCGTGGGTGGCCTGCTCGAAGCGAAGAAAGTCGCGGCGATCGCCGAGGTGTATTACGCGCAGATCGCACCGCATCTGTACAACGGGCCGATCGGCGCGGCTGCCAGCATTCAACTCGCAACCTGCACGCCGAACTTCCTGATTCAGGAAAGCATCGGCACGTGGGATGGCTTCCATGCGGCCGTGTTGAAGAAGCCGATCCAATGGGAAGACGGCTACATCATTCCTTCGCAGGAACCGGGCTTGGGCGTGGAGTTGAACATGGACGTCGTCAGGCAGCACACGCCGTACACCGGCGAGCGTCTACATCTGCAAATGGCCGCGCTTCCCGCCGACGTGAAAGATCTCGCGCCGGCCAAGGGTTGAACCTGCTGAGTTGAACCTGCGGGTTTCAACCTGTGGGTTTCGAACTGCGGGTTTTAACCTGTTTTACGCATTCAATGGATTGGGCGCCGTTTGGCGACATAGAGCATGAACTACGATTACATTATCGTCGGCGCGGGTTCGGCGGGCTGCATTCTCGCCAATCGCCTTTCGGCGTCGGGTCACCATTCGGTGCTGCTGCTTGAAGCGGGCGGCAAGGACAGTTCGTTCTGGTTCAAGATCCCGGTGGGTTTCACCAAGACGTACTACAACGAAACCTACAACTGGATGTATTACAGCGAGCCCGAAAAGGAACTCGACAACCGGCCGATCTATTGCCCACGCGGCAAAGTGCAGGGCGGCTCCGGCTCGATCAACGCGATGATCTACGTGCGCGGCCAGCCGCACGATTTCGACGACTGGGCCGCGGCGGGGAACAAGGGCTGGGCCTTTCGCGACGTGCTGCCGTATTTCCGCAAGCTCGAATCGCATCCGCTTGGCAACACCGAGTATCACGGCGCGGACGGCCCGATCCGTATCTCGCCGATGAAGGATGCCGTCCATCCGATTTGCCACGCGTTCCTGAAAGGCTGCGACCAGGCCGGCTACAAGCGCAGTGACGACTTCAACGGCGCGCGATTCGAAGGCGCGGGGATCTACGACGTGAATACGCGCAACGGGCAGCGTTCGTCGAGCAGCTTCGAATATCTGCATCCGGTACTGACGCGCAAGAACCTGACGGTCGAGCGTGACGTGCTGGCCAGCCGCGTGCTATTCGACGGCAACCAGCGGGCCATCGGCGTGAGCGTGACGCAGAACGGCGCTACGCGGCAGTTCATGGCGAACCGTGAGGTGATCCTGTCGGCGGGCGCGGTCGATTCGCCCAAGCTGCTGCAACTCTCGGGCGTAGGCGATAGCGCATTGCTGGCGAAGCATCGCATCGCGATGGTCAAGGCACTGCCCGCTGTGGGACAGAATCTGCAAGACCATCTGTGCGTGAGTTTCTACTATCGCGCGAACGTGAAGACGCTGAACGACGAGATGCGTCCGCTGCTTGGCAAGCTCAAGCTCGGTCTGCAGTATCTGTTCACGCGCAAGGGGCCGCTCGCGATGAGCGTGAACCAGTCGGGCGGGTTCTTCAAGGGCAAAGATCAGGAAACACAACCGAATCTGCAGTTGTACTTCAATCCGCTGTCGTACCGGATTCCGAAGAGCAACAAGGCAAATCTCGAACCCGAGCCGTATTCGGGCTTCCTGCTGGCATTCAACCCGTGCCGGCCGACGAGCCGCGGATCGATCGAAATCGCATCAAACCGTGCGGAAGACGCCGCGAAAATCCGCATCAACGCGCTGACCACGGAGAAGGACATCGACGAAGTGATCCAGGGTTGCGAGCTGGTGCGCAAGGTGATGGCATCGCCCGCGTTGAAAGAGATCACGGTCGAGGAAATTTCGCCGGGGCCGCAGGTGAATACGCGTGAAGGGTTCCTGAAGTATTTCCGCGAACAATCGGGTTCGATTTACCATCTGTGCGGCTCGTGCGCGATGGGTGACGACCCGCGCACCTCGGTGGTCGATGCGCGTTTGCGAGTGCATGGCATTGCCGGCTTGCGCGTGGTCGACGCGTCGATCTTTCCGAACATCACATCGGGCAACATCAATGCACCGACGATGATGGTGGCGGAGAAGGGCGCCGAGATGATTCTCGAGGACGCCGCCATCGATGCGGCCTTTAATCGCGAAGCGGCGGAGCTGGTTGCTGCTGCCTGACTTCGCCCGGCTCAATCCGCTTCGCCCAACTGCGCCGACTCCGACGAATCGAGCGCGCGCTCGGTCAACCAGATCTCCTGCTGCAGCCAGTCGCGGAACAGCGCGACGTGCGGCAGCTCGTCCTGTTCCGCACGCGTAACGAGCCAATACGACTGATGTCCGTCGACGTGCACGTTCAGCACCTGCACGAGTTGGCCTTCCGCGAGTTCGCGCCCGATCATGTGACGATCGGCGATGGTTACGCCGAGCCCGTCGATAGCGGCCTGGATCGCGTGATCGAGCAGATCGAATTCGTAGCCGCCGCGGGTGTCGACGTTTTCGATGCCGGCGGCTTTCAACCAATGCTGCCAGGTCAGATAGCGCTGATCGGCGCTCGCGAGCACGTGCAGCAGCGTGAACTGATTCAGATCGATGGCCGCGCGGCCTGCCTCGCGCGCGAGCAACGCGGGGGCGCAGACGGCGATGTGCCGTTCATTCATCAGCAAGCGGTTGTCGACGCCTTCCCACTCGCCGTTGCCAAAGCGGATGGCGCAGTCGAGCACGCCCGATTCGGCGAGATTGTCGTCGACGCGGGTCGACAGGCTGAGTTCGAGATGCGGATGCGCGTCACGCAGACGTCCGAGACGCGGCATCAGCCAGCGGCTCGTGAAGGTGGGTGGCGCGTTGATACGCAGACGGTTGCGGTGGGTTTTCTCCTGCAGGCTGCGGACCGTGAGTTCGATCCGGTCGAATGATTGTTGAAGTGCTTGCAGGAGGATGCGGCCGGCGGCCGAGAGTTCGAGGTGGTGATGGTGACGCTGGAGTAATGTTTCGCCGAGTTGGGCTTCGAGTTGCCGGACTTGCCGGCTGACCGCGCTTTGCGTGACGTTCAGCAGCTCCGCTGCGCGGGTGAAGCTGCCCGTGCGGCCAGCCACTTCGAAGGCTTTTAGCGCGTTCAGCGCGGGCATTTTGCGTTTCAAGATTGGGCTCGGGGAGGGGCTTTGCGCGGCGGCGCGGGTGGTGGGTATTTTACTTGGTTGTCTATGGGGCTGGGCTTTCCTTGAGTTGGTTGCCTGCGCGGCGCTCGTTTGTCTGTGCTTTTATGGTGTTGGCCTTTCCTTGATTTGATATTGGTCTATTAGTGTCGCCCCTGTGCGGGGCGGCACTTACTTTCTTTGCCGCCGCAAAGAAAGATAAGCAAAGAAAGCGGCTCAAACCGCTAATTCTTAAGCGGGTCCCCTGACTTGGAGGGGGTAGTGGTGCATCTGGAATCTGTGTTCTCGCACATTCGGCGTGAGTGACAAGGGAGTCATACTTCCGGCGGCGCTGCGCGCGCCGACGCGGTAGTTCGGCGAACCACACGCTGCGTTTTCGCGCCAGCGCTTGCGCGGGGCGGTACGTCGCCGTTGGGTCGCCATCATCGCAAGGTGACGACGTACTAGTGGAATTGCGCTCTTGCAATGCGCGGGCTTGGCAACTCTCGCGAAGCGCTCAAGTTCGCAGCAGCGGCGCCTCCGAAATTCCGGTGAATTCCAGCCTTTTGCCGAAGCGAAGCCGATGGCCCCACCACACAGAATGAAGCACTGGTTTGCCGGCAAACCCTTCCGGCGAGCACGGAGTGCGAGGCGGGAAGCATGACTGCTTTGTCACTCACGCCGAATGTGCGAGAACACAGATTCCAGATGCACCACTACCGCAACTGCGCGGGGGACCCGCTTAAGAGTTAGCGGTTTGAGCCGCTTTCTCTTGCCTACTTCTCTTTGCGGCGGCAAAGAGAAGTAGGTGCCGCCCCGCACAGGGGCGACGCTAACAGACCAATAAGAAATCAAGGAAAGGCCAACGCCGTAAGGGCACAACCAAAAAGCGCTGAGCATGCAGACAGATCAAGGAAAGCCCAACGCCACAGGCAAACAAACAACAAGCGCTGCGCAGGCAAAAACCCCAATCAATAAGCAATACAAACCGACTTACTCTCGGTATAAGCATCCACAATGGCCTTCCCATGCTCCCGTCCGATCCCGGACGCTTTAAACCCGCCGAACGGCATGGCCGGATCGACCATGTTGTGCGTGTTGACCCAAACGGTGCCCGCTTCGATGCCGTCAACCAGCCTCAACGCCTTATCGAGTTGATTTGTCCAGACGCTCGCGCCGAGGCCATATTCGGACGCGTTGGCCTGAATCAGCACCTCATCGACATCGTCATAAGGCATCGCCACCAGCACCGGCCCGAAAACCTCTTCCCTGACGACCGAAAGCGGCTTGCAGGCGCGATTGGCAATGACCGTCGGGCGGACAAAAAAGCCGTCCGTGTCGACGGCCGCATCGCGCGACAGGATCTCGCCGCCTTCCTGCCGGCCTTGCGCGATCATTCTCATGACCTTGTCGCGGTGCCGTGCGGAAACCATCGGTCCCATTTGCGTTGTGGCATCGAAACCGGAGCCCAATGCAATTCCATCGGCCACTGCGGCGATGCCTTGCACCACTTCGTCGTAAATCGATCGTGCGACGTACAGGCGTGAACCTGCGGTGCAGACCTGGCCGTGGTTGAAGAAAATCGCGCCGGTCGCGCCTTCGATTGCTTTCTTCGGGTCGCAATCTTCCAGCACGATTACGGGGCTCTTGCCGCCTAGTTCGAGCGAGGCCCGCTTCAGATCGTCAGCACACTGGCGGCCGATTATGCGGCCTACTTCGGTCGATCCCGTGAACGTGACTTTGTTCACCAGGGGATGTTTGACCAGCGCTGCGCCAGCGGTTTCGCCTCGGCCTGTGACAACGTTGAATACGCCCGGCGGGAAGCCGGCTTCGTGCGCCAGTTCGGCCAGACGGATCGCTGTTAACGGCGTTTCTTCAGCAGGCTTCAGCACGACGGTACAGCCGCATGCGAGCGCCGGTGCGATTTTCCAGACCGCCATCAGCAGCGGGAAATTCCACGGGACGATTGCGGCGACGACGCCCGCTGGGACTCTTTTTGTTGAGGCGTTGTAGCGGGTGCCCGGAGGGAAGGGGATCGATAGGTCGAATGTCGTGCCCTCGATTTTGGTGGCCCAGCCGGCCATGTAGCGGAGCCATTGGACGCTGCCCGAGACTTCTAGCATCTTTGAAAAGGCTAGTAGCTTTCCCTGGTTTAACGTTTCTAGTGTGGCTAGTTCGTCTGTGTGCTGTTCGACCAGGTCGGCTAGTTTTAGTAGCAGGCGTTCGCGGGTGGCCGGCGGCATTCTGCGCCAGGTGTCTGATTCGAATGCTGCTTTAGAGGTCTTGACTGCGTGGTCGATGTCGGTTTCGGATGCGTCCGGGAGGTGGGCTAGTTCTTCACCTGTGGCTGGGTTGTAGATGGGGAAGGTTTTTCCTGCGGCGCTGGTGGTTCTTTCGCCGTTGATGAACATTGTCGTCGGCAGCTTCGCGGTGTTTTTCTGTTCGGTCATTTTTGCTTCGTCTCCGTTGGGGTGAGATTGGCGGTGCAGTTCGTTTGTCGCTTTTGAGACCTGATTTGCTGCTTGTCTGTTTGCCTGCGGCGGTGGCCTTTCCTTGATTTGTTATTGGTCTATTAGCGTTGCCCCTGTGCGGGGCGGCACTTACTTTCTTTGCCGCCGCAAAGAAAGATAAGCAAAGAAAGCGGCTCACACCGCTAATTCTTAAGCGGGTCCCCCGCACAGTTGCGGTAGTGGAACATCTGGAATCCGTGCCCTCGCTCCTTCATCCCTGAGTGACAAGGCAGTCATACTTCCCGCCTCGCACTTCGTGCTCGTCGGAAAGGTCTGCCTGACGGTGGTGATGATTTAAGTGCTTTGGGAACGGCCTTTTCTCAAACCAATTGGTTGCTAACGTGCTCGCAAATATCAGATTCGCAATCGCGCTCAGCACATACAGCACCATGAATCCGTCGCCGAAAAAAAAGTAGGGTGTCGTCGATATCGTTGCTCCCAATACCATCCCAATGTGGTGTGCCGCGCCGGGGCAGGCTGCACGCATTGCGCTGCGCGATTTGCCCGATAGGTTCATGAGCGATGGAATCGTCAGGCAGTCGAGAACCAGAAACATCTTTGCCGTGAGCAGTGCAAGCATCGGACTGTCTACGGCCGCGAGCACTCCAATTAATGCCGCTCGGAGCACGTACAGCAGAATCAACATCCGGTTGTTGTTGCCAGATCGGTCGGCAATCAACGCCAACGCGCAAACAGCACCCAGCGAAAGCGCTATCTCCCACATCGGCTGTACGCCACTCATGCCGCAAATTGCATAGAGCTGGAAACGCGCGAGACTGCCGCTCGATAAGCCCGCAAGCAATGCGAGCAGCGCCGCCGCGCCAGTCGCGTGGATGGTCTTGGTCGACTCGTCCGTGTTTTGGTTTGCGTATTTGTTTCGATCGGAGTGTTCAGGTGATGAGGCCGTTGCAGGTGGCGAGACCGTTTCGCCAGCAAGGTGCCACCCGTAAAACAGCAATACGCCACCCAAGGCGATAGCCAACGCGGCTATCGCAATGCGATGTTCCAACCCGCTCAGGTACGCCGGCACGACGCCCATCGCACTCATCGTCGCGATCAGCGTCACCGCCGTCGCCAGCCTGGTGTGCTGCCTGGATAGGCGCGACATCACCAGCGGCACGATCGTCATCGTTGCCAACGCCAACGCGCTCATCCACAGCGCATTGGCTCGCTGGCCGAGGCCAGCTTGCGTTACCAGCGTGGCGGCGCCGCTCACGAGCAGCACACAGGCCGCGCCGCCCATGCTCGGAGTCAGCACACAGGCCGTGCGACTCATGCTCGCAATCAGCCCGCATGCCGGGCCGGCTGCAATCGTGGGACGTACACCTGCCGCGTCGGCTACGCATGCAGCCGCAGGCCGTGCGCCGCGCGGCGCCGGATCAGCGTTTGCAGCAGCCATGATCCGCGGACTTGCCGTCTTCAACGCTGTTCTGATCACGCTCGGACGGTAAGTCCATCGTCGGGTTGGCAGAGAAGAAGTTGTTCGGCTTGAGCATGAAGCCGGCGTATTCCACCGGCATCACCGGGAAGTCCTCGGGTTTGCACACGTGGGTGTGACCGAAGCTGTGCCACAAGACGATGTCTTCGTTCTCAATGTTGCGGTTCGCCTCGATGTAGCGCGGCAAGCCGTCGCCGCCCGCGTGCTGGTTCGGATAGTCGCCGCTCGCGTAGCGCTCGGCGGGGTCGAACGGTGTGACCCACACGTGACGCGTGGCAAAGCCACCGCGTTGGCGGACCTTCGAGTGCTCGTCGGCCAGCATCAGCGGCGAGTCGTTCACAATCAGCTTGTAGCCAGGATTCGCGCCGACAGCGTTCTTCACGTTCGGGTTGGTCACCTTCCAGTAACGTCCGGTGCGGCCGTTAGCAAGACGCGCGGCTTCGCTCTCGGTCTTGAACACGCGTTTCGTGGTGTCGAAGACGTTGCCGTACGGATTCGTTTCGCCCATCGGACGCGGCACGAATTCGTGTTCGGTCACCGTGTTGCGCTCACCGTCCACCATCATGTGCATCCGTGCATTGAAAAAGTGCTGGTGGGTGGGGCCGCCGAGGTTCTCGGTGATCATGCCACCCCACGGATATGTGTCGCCGTCCGCTACCGCCGACGTTTGCACAATGCCGGTCAGCTTGCATTCGAGTTGAATCGTGCCGTCCTGATACAGGTACCAGTAGAAGCCGTAGTCGTAGTTACCGACCGTCGCGAAGAAGGAGATCACGAGGCGTCGTGAGCGGCGCATCTCGAAGACGCCAGTGCGAAACTCGTAGTGCTTCCACAGCGTGCCGTAATCCTCTTCGTGCATGCACACGGCGTTCTTCATCAGGAACGCATTGCCAAAATCGTCGGCAGTCGGAATGTCGAAATAGCGGATCGTGCCAAGGCAATCGCAACCGAGTTCAAGTTGATTCGCCAGTTTGCCAAGGCCATATTCGCCAGCGTCGAATGCGCTCTTCCAGTAGTGATTCGTGCTCGGATCGGAGTAGGGCACGCACATCTCCGTCACGCTCGCACGGTAGATGATCGGCCGCGCCTGCTTACCGTCGTCCCATGACAGTTGATGCAGCACCAGCCCTTCGCGCGGCGTAAAACCGACCCGGAAGTTCCAGTTTTGCCAGCTCACATGCCAACCGTCGATCTTGAAGCTCGGGCCCTCGGGTTGGCTGATCGACAGCGGCTTGAGCGTGCTGCGCGGCTCGCCGAGGCTCGGCGTGTCGTAGTTGTGCTTCGCGCGCGGAATCGGAATGATGCGGCCGTCGTCCACGAGTTCGATCACGCGCTTCTCGAGCAGATCGACCACCGCCACCACGCCCTCGATCGGATGCGCGTAGCCGTTATCGGTCACGCTCTCGCGGTAGTAACTCACGCAACGCACCAGACGCCGGCCATTCTCGTTCTCGCGGTCGAAGCAGCCGGCGGAAAACGGATCCACCTGGACGTGCTCCAGGTCCTTCTCGGTCAAGCCGCGCTTCAGGACGGCAACGCGCCATGCGGGGTCGTTCTTGACGATCTGCTCAGCGTTCATGAAGTCTTCGATCATGATCGGCGGCTGGCCGTAAGGCGCCTGATCGACCGGCAGCGCGTTGCGCGAGGCGATTCTTTTCTCTCTCAGGTCCACGTTGAATTCAATGGTCGCGCCGTTCGTGCGGTCGATCGCCAGGACGAACGCTGTGCGCGAAAAATAGTCACCGGTCTTGAATGCGACCACTTCGGCCTTTGGCGGCTCACGCAACTCGACCATCGGAAAGCGCACCTGCGCGTCGAGTTTTTCAGCGGCCTTCACGAGATCGCAGGCAAGCTGCATTTCGTCCGGACTCAACGGATCGAGCGGATGAACGGGGGCGTGAGCGGCTTTCGTGGCATTCGTGTTCATAAGGTTCCCGTAAGGATTGTGCTGGACCGGACTGCGTGCCCGCGAGGCTGTGTGAAGCGCGGCGAACGCTGATTCGATGGCAACAAATCGTAAGAACCCAATATTATTTTCGCGCTTGCTTATCGCGCCAAATGAACGATAAAGTGCGCCACGAGGAATGACACTGCAACACATCAGCGAAGACTTGAGAGGAGACGCTCAGGATGAAAAAAGTCACGCTCAATGGTAGTTTCCCTATGATCCGCGGCGCGGTCATGGGGCCGATTGTGCGCGCACTCGATGCATCCGACGCCAATTGCGACGCGCTGCTCGAAGCGTTCGGCATGAGCCGGAAGCTCCTGTCGAATCCGTATGAAATCCTGCCGCTCACGCGTTATGTGGCGGCATTCGAGCGCGCCGCCGAGGTACTCGGCGAACCATCGCTCGGCTTGCGTCTGGGCAGCGAATTGCAATTGACGGAGCTCGGGCCGGCAGGGCTCGTGTTTCTATCGTCGCCGACTCTGAACGCGGCAATGATCAAGTTCACGCTTGCGCTCGCGTCGTGGCAGAACACCACGACCTGCCAGTTGCTGCGCGATGGCGAATGGCCGGTATGGACCTATCAGATCGCCAATCCGCAGATCTGGCCGCGCCAGCAGGACGCGGAATACAGCCTGTCGACCATGTGCAATATGGTCCGGATCGTGCGCGGCGCGGCATGGAATCCGGTCGAAGTGCATTTCGAACACGCCGCGCCCGCCGATCTCAAACCGTATGCACGCATTTTCCGCGTGCCGGTACGCTTTCGACAGCCTTTCAATGGCGTGATTCTGCGTCCGCTGGATCTCGACGCGCCGCTCAAGAGCGCTGATACGCAAATGGTGCGCATGATGGAGCGTCATGCCACCGATCTGATTGCGCGCGACGCGGTACCGCACAGCATCGTTGACCAGGTGCGCGATCTGGTGACGCGGCGGCTCGCGCACGAAAAGCTGATCGTCGCCGACATTGCAAAAGATCTCGGTCTCTCGCATCGCTCGTTGCAACGGCATCTGGCCGAGGCGGGCACCTCCGTGCGGCAGATCGTGCGCGAAGAGCGGCAGCGTGGCGTGGAAGGGCTGCTTGAACGCGAAGGGCTCACCCATGCGGCGATCGCTCGCGCCGTGGGTTACGCCGATGCAACCGTGTTGTGGCGCGCCACGCGCAACTGGAAAAAACAATAAAAGGCACTGACGCGACTAACGCTTTCATTCTGAAAGCACGCGAAAGCGCAATCGTCACATCAGAAAACTTCCGTTTCCTAAGTATTCGCTGCGAGCCGCCTTGCCTGGCGTGCTCGCGACAACAAAAATAGAGACCACGATGAATGAACCCTACTCTCCGGCCGGTCTGTTCGACGCGGAAAATCCTGTGGAATTGAAGGGCAATACGCTGGGCCTGTGGCAGATCGTGTTTCTCGTGATCTCAGCGGCCGCGCCCCTTACCGGCATGCTCGGCGCGGTGCCGCCCGCGATCAGTCTGGGCAATGGCGCAGGCATTCCGGGCGCGTTCGTGATTGCCGGCGTCGTACTGCTGATTTTCAGCGTGGGCTTCGCGTCGATGAGCCGGCACGTGGTGCGCGCCGGCGCGTTTTACGCGTACATTACCGCCGGACTCGGACGGCCGTTGGGCATGGCCGGCGCACTCGTCGCGCTGATGTCGTACACCTTAATCCAGATCGCGCTGTACGGGTTGTTTGGATTTTTCTGCACGGTGATTCTCTCTCCACTACTGCACATCGCGATGCCTTGGTATGGCTATGCGCTGATCTGCGTGGCGGTGGTGCAGTTCACCGGCATCCGCGGTATCGATCTGAATAGCCGACTGCTCGGCGTGTTGATGTGTCTCGAACTGGGCATTCTGCTGCTGCTCGCGATTGCCATCGTCGTGCATGGCGGTGGACCGAACGGCCTGACGCTCGCCCCGTTTTCGCCAGCGCACGTGTTCAGCGGCCACCTTGGCATTGCAGTGATGTTCGCCTTCGCGTCGTTTATCGGTTTTGAAGCAACGGCGATTTATGGCAAGGAATGCCGTGATCCGAAGGTGACCGTGCCGCGCGCGACGTATGTGTCGGTGGTGCTGATTCTCGTGTTTTTTGCTTTCGTCACGTGGACGATTGTCTGCGCGTACGGACTGAACGGCGTGGTCGCGGTCGCGACGAAGCAGCCGGGCGACTTCTGGTTCATTCAATCCGGCAAGTATCTGGGCGGTGCGGTAACGACGGTGATGAGCTTCCTGCTGCTCAGCAGTATCTTCGCGAGTCTGCTGTCGTTTCATAACACGCTGCTGCGCTATATCCACGCTCTAAGCCTGGAGGGCATCCTGCCGCAAGCGCTCAAGCGGGTGCACGACAAATACCGTTCGCCGTATGTGGCGAGCTATCTGCAGACACTCTCCGTGTGCATCCTGCTCGGGTTTTTCAGCGCGGCAGGCAGCGATGTGTTCAACATCGTATTCAGCTGGAGTTCGGCGCTCGGCACGATCGGTATCGTGATGCTGCAAGCCGTGACGAGTTTCTCCGTGATCGCGTTTTTCCGCAAGACGCGCAAGGACACTCGCCTGTGGCACGCGTTCTTCGCGCCTCTGGTGGGTGGCATCGGCTTGCTGTATATCGGCGTGATTCTGGTGCGCAATCTCGATGCGCTCAGCGGCTCCGATAGCCCGATCGTCAAGTCTTTCCCCTGGATCGTATTCGGGGTGGCGCTCTGTGGCGTGGTGATCGGTCTCATTCTGCGCAAGAAGCGGCCGGATATCTACGCGCGCTTCGGGCAGTAATCGAACGGCGGAGCCAATCCCGCATGGCGAGCCACGCAAGGGGCCACGCGGGAAAAAACGCTAATCTGCGACGCGTTTGTCAGCCAGCGCATTCTGGCAATCCGCCAGAACCTGCCTGACCAACCGGGCTTGAGGGTCAAGCTCGTCTGTGTCGAGAATCTCCTCGACCGCATCCCGCGCCCAATCGGCATCGACAAACCTCGCGTGCCGCTGCGCAATCTCCAGTGCGGTTGCCGATAACCTGGCGATACTCAGCCAGTCTGCCTCCCGCGACCGATGGTCGAGCCACTTATGGGCGGCCTGCACGTGAAACGCCGCGTCAGGCCAGTCCTCGTTGAGGTAATAAGCGCCAAGGCAGCCGCATGTGAGCCAGCACAACAGCTCCAAACGGTCCCGTGGACTCAGATGATGGCGTACATCACTCATGGCGACGCTCGCTGCTGTAATTTGCGTTCCGGTGAGGACGGCAGGCCGTCCCCCGCTTCGTTACACAATATCACGCAGAATTCACGAGCGGCAATGCCTGACTGACCCTGGCGACGCCGGCGCCACAAACACCACACGGAAGGAGCGGGCAACCGGCAGCCGCGCCGGCCTCCGCTAGCGCGTAGCGACGATAAACAGCCGCGGGAACGGCAGCAGCACGGTGCCGTCAGCCAAGGCGGGATAAGCCTGCGCGATCGCGTTCCGGTAGCGTTCCAGGAAGGCGCCTTCCTCACTGTCGTCGAGCTCGGCGAGGAACGGTCTCAGTGCGCTGCCCTTGAACCATTCGACCACCGCGTCCGCGCCGCCCGCCAGCGGGTGATAGTAGACGGTGCGCCACACGTCGACCCGCGCGCACAGCGGCTTGAGCAGCGAGTAGTACCAGTCGGCGCTGTAGCGCATGGTGCGCTCCACCCCCTTGAGTTTGTTGGCCCAGGGGCCGTCCGCCGCGATTTCGCGCAGCAGACGGTGCGCGGGTTCGTCGAGGTTGTCCGGCATTTGCACGGCAAGGTTGCCGCCCGGCGCGAGTTTCTTCACCAGCGAGGGAAACAGCTGCTCGTGATTCGGCACCCACTGCAGTACGGCATTGGCGAGGATCAGGTCGTAAGGGCCGGGCGCATCCCACGTCTCAATGTCGCTCACCTCGAACTGGAATTGCGGCAGGCGCTTCTTGGCCGCCGCGATCATGTCGGCGGAACTGTCCATCCCGCTGACCGCCGCGCCGGGCAGGCGGGCCGCCAGCGCCTCGGTGGAATTGCCGGGGCCGCAGCCGATGTCCACTGCCACCCGCACGTCCGTTGCCGGAACTGCCGCCAGCAGATCCCTGACCGGACGCGTGCGCTCGTTTTCGAACATCACGTACTGCTTCGCAACCCAATTCGTCGATGAAGTCATCTCTCGCTCCTTTTTGCTGGCCGCTGGGCCGTGTTTGCCGACATCCGCTCACGGTGTGCGGTGTCAAACCGATCCAATGCGCTCATTTTGTGCGGTGGTGAGGGCGGAGTAAAATGAATTTATCATTCCAATTCCTTCATTTTTCTAATGAAAATCGACACGCTCGGCGTCCAGGCGTTTGTAGCGATTGCGGATCGCGGCAGCTTTCAAGGCGCCGCCGATTCGCTGCACGTCACGCAAACGGCCATTACGCAACGCTTGCGTAAGCTCGAAACGTTTCTCGGCGTCACGCTGATCGAGCGGACCACCCGTTCCATGGCGCTGACGGAAATAGGGCGCAGTTTTCTGCCGCAGGCGCGCCGTTTGTTGGGCGAGCTTGCCGATGCGCTGGTGGAGATTCGCGAGACGGGTGTGGCCCGTCGCGGCGATGTGTCGATCGCCTGCGTGCCGACGGTGGGCGTGCAGTATCTGCCGCGCATTCTGCAGGCCTATGCCGCGCGTTATCCGCATAACCGCATCAAGATTCTCGATCACGCGTCGTCCGCGGTGGAGGAGGCGGTGCTGCGCCGGGAGGTGGAGTTCGGCATCAATATCGCCGGCGAGCATCATCCCGATCTCGCCAGCTTGCCGTTGACGGAAGACCGCTACGTGCTGATTTGCCATGAGGATCATCCGCTGGCGAAGCGGCGGCGCATCGCCTGGCCGCAACTGCAACCGTATCCGCTGATTTTTGCCGGCGAGGTCAGCGGTAATCGCGCGTTGCTCGATGTCGCACTGGAAAAGAGCGAATTGGCGCTGCGCTCGTTTTATGAAGTGCAACGCAGTTCGACTGCTGTCGGCCTGGTCGCTCAGGGGGTGGGTGCGGCCGTCGTGCCGGCGCTCGCCATTCAGAAGGGCGCGTATCCGGCGGTTCGCACCGTGGAACTCACGCATCCGGTGATCTCGCGCACGCTCGTTCTGGTGGCGCGCAAGACCGCTCAGTTGTCGCCGGCGGCGCAGGCGCTCTACGACATGATTCTCGAACAGGCGACGCTGAAAGGGTGACCCCTACAGACACTGCGCGCGCAAACAACTCGCCGCATGACTCAGATCATGCTCGATCGCGCGTCGCACGCCGGCCGCGTCACGCGCCTTCGCCGCGTTCAGCAACTCGTCGTGGGCATCGTTGAGCGTGCCGGCAAACTGCGCGTCGCCAAACAACAGATTCGAAATCGGCCCGACCTGCAGCCACACCGTTTCGATCAATTCGAGCAAAAGCGGTGAGCCAGCGGCGCGGTACAGAATCAGATGGAACGCTTCGTTGGCATCGAGATAGCCCTTGGCGTCGACAGTCCGCAGGGCACGCACCATTTCCTCGTTCAGTTTGTCCAGCGTGTCCAGATCGTGCACGCTGAGATGCGGGACGCCCAGTTCGGCGGCCTGGCCTTCGAGAATCAGGCGCACGCGCAGCACATCGTCGAATTGTTCTTTCGACAGACGCGGCACGGTCACGCCGCAATTGGGCACGTTCACCAGCGCCGATTCGGCCGCGAGGCGCTGCAAGGCGGAGCGCACCGGCATCTCGCCGACGCCGAGTTCGGCCGCGACGTGACGGATCTTGATGCGCTCGCCCGGCACGAAGCGCCCGATCGTCAGCCATTGCCGCAGCGTTTCGTAGGTCTGGTCCTGCAGCGTGTGATGGCGCGAAGTTTTCATAAAGCTCGGTGCTGGGGCCGGGGCCGAAAAAAGCTGAAAGAAGACTGCAAAAAGGCCGCTAGTTTAGCGCCGGCCACGCGCGACCAACCTCGATCACCGGCGAGCTGAAAACGCTCAGGTCAGTTCGGCAAGGCAGGCGTCGAACGAGGAAACCAGTTTCTCGACGTCGGCCGCCGACGTGTCAGGACACACCAGGATCATGTTGTGAAACGGCGTGATCAACACGCCGCGATTGAGCAGGTACAGGTGCACGATCTGCTCCAGATCCGGGTCGAGCTGGCGGCCGGCTTCGGCGCCGTTGCGCGGCGGTGTCGGCGTGAACTGGAATTCGGTGCGGGCGCCAACGCGCGTCACGCACCACGCGAGGCCATGGCGCTCGATTGCACTTTTCAGGCCGGTCTCGATCCGCTCGGCGAGCGCGAACATGTGATCGTAGGCGGTATCGGTCATCACTTCGGCGAGCGTTGCGCGGATCGCGCTCATCGCCAGCATGTTCGCCGTGAGGGTGGTGCCGATGCCGGAGTGGCCGGGTGGTGCGCTGCGTTTGGCGTGCTGCGCGCGGGCCGCCAGTTCGGCGCTGAAACCGTACACCGCGCACGGAAAACCCCCGCCCACCGGTTTGCCGAGAATGAACAGGTCGGGTTCGAGGCCGTACGCCGTCGAGTAACCACCCGGCCCGCAACTGATGGTGTGGGTTTCGTCGATGGCGAGCAGCGTGCCGTAGCGGCGCATAAGCGCTTGTGCTTGCCGCCAGTAGTCCGGTTCGGGCAGCACCATGCCGATGTTGGTCATCGCCGGTTCGGCCAGCACACAGGCGACGTCGCCATCTTTCAGCGCATTTTCCAGCGCGGCAAGATCGTTGAATTCGATCACGCGCGTGGTCTCGAGCAGGTCGTGCACCTGGCCGATCAGGCTGTCGCGCTGTTGCGGCTTGCCGTCGACGAGATCGACGAACACGTCGTCCACGGTGCCGTGATAGCAGCCGTTGAAAATCACGATCTGTTTGCGTCCGGTCGCCGCGCGCGCCCAGCGCAACGCAAAACGGTTGGCGTCGCTCGCCGTCATCGCGAACTGCCAGTAGGGTAGCCCGAAACGCCGCGCCAGTTCTTCGCCGACCCAGGCGGCATCCTCGCCCGGCAGCATGGTTGTCAAGCCGCGCTCAGCCTGGGCAGCCAGCGCGCGGGCCACGGGGGCGGGCGAGTGGCCAAACATCGCGCCCGTGTCGCCGAGGCAGAAGTCCGCGTAGCGATGACCGTCCACGTCGGTAAACGAGGCGCCGCGCGCTTGATCGACATAGAGCGAGAAGGGCGTCGACCAGTCGTTCATCCAGTGCAACGGCACGCCGAACAACAGGTGACGCGCGGCACGTTCGGATAGCGCGCGAGATGTCGGCATGGCTTCTGCAAACGCGCGGCGTTCACGTTCGACGAGCGCTTGCGCGCGCTCCCAGTTGATGCCGTGACGAGTATTCAAATCCAGCTTCTCCAATGATGTTTCCATAAGCCGCTCGCGCTCAGACGAGCAGTTGCAGGTGCTCGCGTTCCCACGCGGTAATGCCTTGCGAGAAGGTCTCGAACTCTTTTTCCTTTACTGCGCAATAGGCTTGCACGAACTTGTCGCCGAGCACATCCGCGAGTTCGGTGCATTTCAGGAGCGCCTTGAGCGCATCTTCGAGACCGCGCGGCAGTTCGTATTCGAGGTCGTAGGCGCTTTCGACCATCGGCGCCGATGCTTCCTGCTGCTCCACCATGCCCAGATAACCGCAGGCGAGGGTGGCCGCCATCGCCAGATACGGATTGACGTCGACACCCGGCACGCGGTTTTCGAGCCGCCGTCCGTCCGGCCCGGAATTCGGCACGCGGATGCCGCAGGTGCGGTTGTCGTAACCCCAGCGCACATTGATCGGTGCGGCAGTGAAGCGTGACAGACGCCGGTAGGAATTCACGTAGGGGGCGAACATCGGCATGGCTTTCGGCATGTACTTCTGCAGACCGCCGATATAGTTGAAAAACAGCGGGCTCGCCGTCCCGTCGGGCAGTGAAAAGATGTTCTCGCCGGTTTTGTGATCGACAATGCTCTGATGAATATGCATCGCGCTGCCAGGCTCATGCTCCATCGGCTTGGCCATGAACGTCGCGAAAATGCCATGACGGTAGGCGGTTTCGCGCACCGCGCGCTTGAACAGAAACACGCGGTCGGCGAGATCGAGCGCGTCGCCGTGAGAAAAATTGATTTCCATTTGCCCCGCGCCGACTTCATGCACGAGCGTTTCGACGCCGAGATGCGTGGTCTCGCAGAAACGCGACAGGTCCTGGAAGAACGGATCGAATTCGTTGACGGCGTCGATCGAGAACGACTGGCGGCCGGCTTCGCTGCGCCCCGCGCGGCCGAGCGGCGGGCGCAGCGGTTCATGGGGATTCTTGTTCTGCGCGATCAGGTAGAACTCCATCTCCGGCGCGACCACGGGACGCCAGCCTTTTTCCTCATAGAGCTTCAGCACCCGCCGCAACACCGCGCGGGGCGAAATGCCGATCGGCTTGCCGTCGAGTCCGACGCAATCGTGGATCACGACCGCGACCTGCTCGATGGCCCACGGTACCAGTCGCACCGTGTTTGGATCCGGGATGCAAACCATGTCAGGATCGCTCGGCCCGACAAAGCGCTCGAAATCCGCGAACTCGCCGTTGACAGTGATCATCAGGAGCGCGTTCGACATGTGCATCTTGCCTTCCGAGAGAAACAGGTTCTTCGGCACGATCTTGCCGCGCGCGACGCCCGTCATGTCCGGTATCACGCATTCCACTTCATGGATGTGGTGATGTTCCAGGAATTCACGCAGGTCGTCGCGTAGGTCGCTTTGCAAGGTTGACTCCAGTCGGTTGATGAAGACGGCGCGACGCGCGGCTGCAAACCTTGCGCGACGCGCTGCCTGTTCGGGAAAGCTGGACGTTTTGCATCATGAGATTTGATCAAATCATGACACGGATTTTTCCTTTTGGGAAATTTGATCAAATATCATCGATTCATCGAGGGAACCCGAGAATCGCCCATGACCGATGCACCCTGTTCGCCACGCCCGTCGCCAGCCCAATGCGTCGCGACCTTGCATACGATTGCCGCCACCGTCTCCCTGCTGGAGCGGCAGGGGATCGGCGCGGATGTGCTGCTGGCGGGAAGCGGCATTAGTGAGGGAGATTTGCGGCAACCTTCCGGGCTCGTCACCCGTGCGCAGGAGCTGATCGTGTTCGCCAACGCGCTGCGCGCCCGTGGCGATACGCGCATCGGTCTCGATATCGGCCGCGCGATGCATATTTCGAGCTACGGCATCCTCGGGTACGCGATGCTGGTGAGTCCCACGCTCGGCGACGCGCTGCAATGCGCCCAGGACTTTCCCGTATTGCTCGGAAGCTACTTCAAGGTTTCGCTGCGCCGCAACGCAGACGAAGCGGCGATCGTCGCGGCTGACTATCACTACCGGCCGGATCTCACCGTGATCAATACGGACATGTGCCTCGCGTCGATGTGGGCGATCGTCTGCGACGTACTGTCAGCGCGGCGCGCGCCGTCCGAGCTTAGGGTGAGCTTCGGCGCACCCGCCCACGCGGACGCCTACGAAGAACGGATAGGCCGCCGCGCCACCTTCGACGCCGCAGAAAATGCGCTGATTTTTCCGGCCAGTTGGATCGACGAACCCTTGCCCCTCGCCGAGCCGGTGAGCTATCTGATGTCGCGCCAGCAATGCGCGCAACTGGAGCGCGAATGGGCCACCTCGGCAGGCAACGACGTGACCGCGCGCAGCCTGCGCCTGCTGTATTCCGACCCCCGTCGCTACGGTTCGCTGCGCGCGCTCGCCGATGCGTTGTGCGTGTCGGAACGTACGCTCAGGCGGCGTCTTGCGGGTAGCGGCTCCGCCTTCCAGGCGTTGCTCGACCGCGTGCGCCACGATCTCGCGCTCGATTACCTGGTGCGTACGCGCCTGTCGATGTCGGATATCGCCGAGCGGCTCGGCTATAGCGAAACGGCCGGCTTCCGGCACGCGTTCCGTCGTTGGACTGGCCATTGTCCGAGCGACTATCGCTGCGCGTAGCCCGGAGTTCGGTCGAAAGTCCCTTTGAACCCACCGTACTGACGATACCCACGGTATCGGCGGCGCGGCCACGCGCTGTGAAGTCACCTCCTGAGGCACTTCCGCTCCCGTCACATTGGCCACATTTATCCCCTCGATGACCGCTTCTCCGATATCGCTCATCCGCGCACCTCGGGCAGAATTTTCCCAGACGAATACAGAGGAGACACGAGATGCGAGAAGTCAGTGTGGCGGCAATCCAGTTGGCCGTGCCGGGTTGGGATCGCGAGGCTAACCTCGCCGAGGCTGAGCGCCTGGTGCGCGAAGCGGCGGCACAGGGCGCGCAGGTGATCCTGCTGCCCGAGCTGTTCGAGCTGCCGTACTTCTGCACTGAGCAGGACGCAAAGCACTTCCGTCATGCGCTGCCGTACGAGGACCACCCCGCCATCACGCGGTTTAGCCGCGTCGCGGCAGAGTTGAACGTGGTCCTGCCGATCAGCTTCTTCGAACGGGCCGGCAACGTCTTCTTCAACACGGTGGCCATGATCGACGCCGATGGCAGCGTGCTTGGCCGCTACCGCAAAACCCATATCCCCGACGGCCCGGGCTACAGCGAGAAGTACTACTTCACGCCCGGCGACACGGGCTTTCGTGTCTGGCCGACGCGCTACGGCAAACTCGGCGTCGGTATTTGCTGGGACCAATGGTTTCCGGAAACGGCCCGCGCGATGGCGCTCCTCGGCGCCGAACTGCTGTTCTATCCGACTGCGATCGGTAGCGAACCGCAAGACCCCTCGCTCGACAGCAGCGCACACTGGCAGCGCGTGATGCAGGGCCACGCAGGCGCGAACCTCGTGCCGTTGATCGCCGCGAACCGCACCGGCCGCGAGCAAGGCCGCGACTTCCCACAGCGCTATTACGGCTCTTCCTTCATCGCCGATCAGTACGGTGAGCAGGTGCAGAAAGCGGGGCGCGACGAGCCCGCGATCCTGCTGCATCGTTTCGACCTGGATGCGGTCGCCGCAACACGTCATGCATGGGGCGTGTTTCGCGACCGGCGTCCGGCCTGCTACGGCATCCTCGCGACGAGCGATGGCGAACACCGCACTCATGAGGGTCGACCTTGAGCATCGTATCCACGATGCGTGGCCGACTTCGGTCGGTTGGGTGACGGATTCGAACAGCAAGCATCCTGAGGAGACATTGCATGTTGACTGTATATAGCGATCGGCATCGGCTGCACCATGGCCATGCTGAATTGATCGACGGCGAAATGAAGCCTTGCTTCGAGATGCCGAGCCGCGCCGATTTCATACTTGAGCGGGTGCGCGAAACGAAGCTCGGCGACGTGATTGCGCCCGCATCGTTCGGACTCGAACCGGTGCACCGTGTTCACGACGAACGCTTCATTGCGTTTCTCGGCAGCGCATGGGACGAATGGAGCGCGTTGGGCCGCAAGCATGACGCGCTGCCGCTCATATGGCCGGTGCGCGGCATGCGGCAGGACCGCGTGCCTGAAGATATCGACGGCAAGCTCGGCTACTACTCGATGGATGCGGGTGTGCCGATTACCGCGGGCACGTGGGCCGCCGTCAGCGACGCGGTGAACGTTGCGCTCACCGGCGCACGCCACGTGAGGGAGGGCGCACGCGGCGCGTTCTCGTTGTGCCGGCCGCCCGGGCATCACGCTGCGGCGGACTATATGGGCGGCTACTGCTACATCAACAACGCGGCAGTGGCAGCGCAGTCGTTCCTCGACGCGGGCGCGAAACGCGTGGCGATTCTCGACGTCGACTATCACCATGGCAACGGCACGCAGAGCATTTTCTATCACCGTTCTGACGTCTTGTTCGTGTCGTTGCATGGCGATCCGCGCACTGAGTATCCGTTCTTTCTCGGGCACGCCGACGAAACCGGCACGGGTGCGGGCCTCGGTTTCAACGCGAACTTCCCGCTGCAACCGGGTACGGCGTGGGCTGACTATACGGTGGCACTCGACGCGGCGTGCGCGCGTGTAGCTGACTACGCGCCGGATGCGCTGGTGGTGTCGCTCGGTGTCGATACTTTCGAAGAAGACCCGATTTCGCAGTTCAAGCTGCGCAGCGATGACTATCTGCGTATTGGCGAGGCGATCGGACGATTGGGGAAACCGACTTTGTTCGTAATGGAAGGCGGCTACGCGGTCGCGGCGATCGGGGTGAACGCGGTGAATGTGCTGACGGGGTTTGAGTCGGTTTAACGGGCTTGAATTGGCTTTAACCGGTCCTCTGTTTTGACGCCGGCTGACTGTGAGCGAAGGGCGGCACGGTCAGCACGGTGTTCGAGCCTTTCTCGTCACAGTGAATGTAAGGGCGCTTAGCTGATAAAGCCGCTACAAGGCGTGGTTGGTGGCTGGCCCAGCGTACGCCGCGCAAAGTGTCTATGTCTGCGTTCTCGCACCACGGATACGCTACGATTCGAACCGGATTTCCGGTGAGTTTATTCACAGCGACTGAACGATCGGCGACGACCCCATGCTCCAGATACTAGGCAAAGCCTCATCCATCAACGTACGCAAGGTACTGTGGGCGTGTGCCGAACTCGGCTTGCCGTTTGAACGAGAGGACTGGGGTTCCGGTTTCAGGACGACCAACGTGTCTGAATTTATCGCTTTGAATCCCAACGCCATGGTTCCGGTGATCCGGGACGGCGAGTTCGTGCTGTGGGAATCCAACTCGATCATCCGTTACCTGGCCGGGCGCTACGGAGGCGAGATTCTCTACCCGGGCGACCCTTGCGAGCGTGCGAAGTGCGATCAATGGATCGACTGGCAGGCGAGCGAACTGAACCGGGCATGGAGCTACGCGTTTCTCGCGCTGGTGCGGCATTCTCCGGCTCATCAGGATCGGCAGCAAATCGATCTGTCGTGCGCGAACTGGGCGAAGCATATTGCCATCGTCGACAGGCAACTGGAGAAGACAGGCGCTTTCATCGCCGGGTCATCGTTCTCGCTGGCGGACATTCCGATCGCGCTCTCGATCAACCGCTGGCTCGAAACGCCGCTGCAGCACGCCGATTTCCCCGCGCTGACGGCTTACATGGCGCGCCTTGCCACGCGCCCGGGCTACCTGGCGTACTGCCGCAACGGCACGCCGTGAGCAGCGCATTTGCACTGCTCACGTGACGCATTGACGTGAGCGCGGTGACTCCGGCGCAAAGGATCTGCATCGCGCCGGGATGCTTACAAAAATACTCGCCCAATGCTTACGGATTCCTGATCGACGAGTGCATCTGCGCAGCATCCCCCGACTCGCCTACAATGGCCGCTTTTGCGACACAGATTGAAGGTTCAAAGATGCGGGTATTGAAATTTGCACTGGCTGTGCTGACGGCCTGTTTTACGCTGAACGCAAGCGCCGAGATGACGGCAGCGCAGTACAAGCTCTGGGCGCATAGCGACAACAACTCGGTCTACGCGGCTTACATCACGGGCACGATCAACGCGCTAGGATGGGCGAACGGGGATCTGGTGACGAAGAAACGTCCGCCGCTGTTCTGTCCGCCGCAGAACCTCGCGATTGGCAACCAGAACGTCTATCCGCTGCTCGATCAGTTTTTCACCAACCATCCAGGCCTTTCAGACGACTTTCCGATCGGCCTCGCCATTCTGCGCACGCTTCAAGCGGCGTTTCCCTGCTGATAAGGGGGCGCTGAAGAAGCGACGCCTCGCCGCCGACGCTGTCTCGTGACCGGCGCCGGCAGCCCGGCGATTCAATGCGGTCAATGCTGCTCGACGAACTCGACCACTTCGCCGTTATCGCGCTTCAGAAAAATCGCGTCGCCCTTGGTGCGAACTTCATTGCAGGAACTGCCGATCTTGTGGCCTTTGCTGCAGACCTTGCCGTCTTCCGCTTTCCATTCGCCCTTGTCCGTGAAGCCTTTGTTGGTGCTGAAGTCGTATGCGCCATCTGTGCTGTATTGGACGTGCCAGAGGCTCCCATCAGCCAGTTTGATGTTGAAGGTTTTGCCGGATAGCCGCTGCTGAATGTCGGAGGCCGATGCCGCTGCGGCATCGTCGGGAAATGCCGTCGAACCGGTGGTCTGCGCCATCGCGGCGAGAGCAGGCAGCATCATGACCGCAAGAATGAGCAGGGATTTCATCGAGTGTCTCCGCGTTGTTGGCAACAACTGGTTTTCGGACGATGTGGCAACCGTCCGTCGGGCGACGCTACACCGGGTGCATGGATCGGCGTGTGGTCCAGCGCACAGACCGGCGGCGTTTCAGCCCACACGTGTGGCCCGTTTTACGCTTGATGATCAGGGCTCTGACGCCATCTTGAACGCATCCACTGCCCACACTTCGTTCGCGAGAGTATGCGGATGCGAGCGAGCAAGCCACTCCGCCAACGGCGTGAGCCTTATACCTGGCGCAACCGAGCCGCCGAACGCTTCGGAAACGAACGGCGCGTCATCCTCCGGGCGGCGGACGATCTGAACGATATGGGTAATGCCGCGGGGCCGGGGGAGATTGATCGCCCATGCGGGATCGCCCATTTTCAAGCCGATGGCTGCGCAACGCGGAAGGGTGTCGGCCGTGATTTCGGCCCCCTGGAGAATGAATCCTGTGCGGCGCTCGATCTCGTGAATGATCCGATCGGACCACACGTGCAGCGCTTCGATGTCATGAGCGGCAAACACCCTGCGCGGGGGCGCCCCGCGAAAGGCCGCCTCGTTTTCCGCTTGCAGCGCCTGCGTGAGAAGCAGGGCCGTCCATCCCGAGCAATCGATGACCGGCGGGTTTGCTAAAAGTCCTTCGGACTTGATGCCGCGCCGGTATCCCACTCGCCCCGTGTAGCGCTGTACGAGCCGCCACATCGCTGCTTCGCCTGCCTCGAACGTCATCGCGCGCCGGTCCTCGTGTTGTTAGCCCAGGATGAGCGGCCGATCACACTGAAAACGCACGGTTTGCGGGGTCGTATGAACCCCGCAAACAAACGTCAGACCTGCACGAGCCCGGGGATCTGCACGTCCGGATTGACGTCGGCGTCATAGTCCACGCCGGCGATCTCGAATCCGAAGAGACGCAGGAAGTCGGTCTTGTAGCCGCTGAAGTCGGTGAGTTCGTAGATATTGTCGTTGGTCACCTGAGTCCACAGTGCCTGGACGCGGGCTTGCACCTCGGGATCGAGTTCCTTGTAGTCGGCGCGCAGACGGCCATCTTCATCGATGTGCGGCGTCGCGCCGTACATGCTGTCTTTGTAGAGCCCGTAGACCTGCTCGATACAGCCTTCGTGCGTGCCTTTTTCCTTCATGACCTTGAAGAGCAGCGACAGATACAGCGGCATCATTGGGATTGCGGAACTGGCCTGCGTCACGACGGCCTTGAGCACTGAGACGCGTGCATCGCCGCCCTTGGCCGCGAGTTTCTCGCGAATACCGAGCACCTTCTGGTCGAGATCTTTCTTGGCCGCGCCGATCGAGCCGTTCCAGTAGATATCGTGCGTGATTTTTTCGCCGAGATAGGTGAAGGCGGTCGTCTTCGCGCCGTCGGCGAGCACGCCGGCGTCGAGGAGGGCGTCGATCCACATCTGCCAGTCTTCGCCGCCCATCACCGCGACGGTGTTGTCGATTTCGGCTTGCGTGGCGGGTTCAAGGACGGTTTCCTTGATGACTTCCTTGTCGGTGTCGATGCCACGTAGATTGACGGCCTTGCCGACCGGCTTGAGGGTCGAGCTGAACACTTCGCCGGTTTTCGGATGCGTGCGCTTGGGCGCGGCGAGACTGTAGACCACCAGGTCGACCTGGCCGAGATCGCGCTTGATGACCTCGATGGTGCGTTGCTTGACTTCATCGGAGAAGGCATCGCCGTTGATACTGGTCGCGTACAGGCCTTTTTCCCTGGCGAATTTCTCGAAGGCGGCGGTGTTGTACCAGCCTGCGGTGCCGGCTTTGGTTTCGCTGCCGGCGCGCTCGAAGAACACGCCGAGGGTGGCGGCGTCGGCGCCGAACGCGGCGCTGATGCGGGCGGCGAGGCCGTAGCCGGTGGAGGCGCCGATCACGAGCACTTTCTTCGGGCCATTGGCAATGGGGCCGCGTGCCTTGACGTATTCGATCTGTTCCTTGACGTTGGCTTCGCAGCCGGTCGGATGGGTCGATACACAGATGAAGCCACGCACGCGCGGTTTGATGATCATGAAGCACCTCTTGTCGGAATTGCCGACATTATAGTGGTTGGTTTTTGCCTGATCGGCGGTTCTGTGGCTGTTTGCCTGGGGCGGTGGGACTTTCATGGTTTTTTTGCCTGTTCGGCGCTTGTTTCGTCTGTGTGCCTACGGCGTTGGCCTTTCCTTGATTTGATATTGGATTATTAGCGTTGCCCCTGTGCGGGGCGGCACCTACTTCTCTTTGCCGGCCGCAAAGAGAAGTAGGCAAGAGAAAGCGGCTCACCCCGCAAATTCTTAAGCGGGTCCCCCGCACAGTCACGGTAGTGGTGCATCTGGAATCTGTGTTCTCGCACATTCGGCGTGAGTGACAAGGCACTCATACTTCCCGCCTCGCACTCCGTGCTCGCCGGAAGGGTTTGCCGGCACACCAGTGCTTCATTCTGCGTGGTGGGCCCATCGGATTCGGCTCGGCAAAACGCAGGAATTCGCCGGGATTTCGGAGGCGCCGCTGCAAACTTGAGACTCTTCGCGAGAGTTGCCAAGCACGCACATTGCAAGAACGCAATTCCAGTAATACGTCGTCGCCTTGCGATGTTAGCGGCCCAATGGCGACGCACCGCCTCGCGCAAGCGCTGGCGCGAAAATGCAGGGTGTGTGGTTCGCCGAACTACCGCGTCGGCGCGCGCAGCGCCGCCGGAAGTATGACGGCCTTGTCACCAGGGCTGAATGTGCGAGGGCACGGATTCCAGATGCACCACTACCGTGACTGTGCGGGGGACCCGCTTAAGAATTAGCGGTGTGAGCCGCTTTCTTTGCTTATCTTTCTTTGCGGCGGCAAAGAAAGTAAGTGCCGCCCCGCACAGGGGCAACGCCAATAAACCAATATCAATTCAAGGAAAGGCCAATGCCGTAAGGGCACAGCCAAAAAGCGCCGCGCAGGCACACAGATCAACTCTTGCTACGATGCTGCCTTCGTCAAGCAGAACGGTACCCCCGAGTGAAGCGCCTGATCCCCAAATTCCTACAGACCCTTGAAAAAGGGCTAACCCTGGCGAACCCGCTCATCGCCCAGGCCCTCTGGCACTTGCGCCACCCCACACGCCGCGGCGTGGCATGGGCCTGCGCCGCCATCCCCGCGCTCTTCGTCCTGTATGTGCTGGCCCTGATTCCGTTCACACCGAGCATCGGCGACATCCGTAAGGCGAAAATCGAGCAGCCGGCGCAGATTCTCTCGGCCGACGGCAAACTGCTGGCCGAATTCAAGCCCTCAAACCGCGAGTGGGTGCCACTCAAGGACATCTCGCCGAATGTGGTGAATGCGCTGATCGCCACGGAAGACCATCGCTTCTACCAGCATTTCGGGCTGGATTGGCGCCGCACGGCATCGGCCGCGCTGCACACGTTTTCCGGCGACCGCCAGGGCGGCTCCACGATCACCCAGCAACTTGCCCGCAATCTCTATCCGGACGAGATCGGCCGCGCCCCCACGCTGACCCGCAAGATCAAGGAGGCGATCACGGCCCTCAAGATCGAGGCGCTCTACACCAAGGACGAAATCCTCGAGACCTACCTCAACACGGTGCCGTTCCTCTACAACGCCTACGGCATCGAGATGGCGGCGCGAACCTATTTCGACAAATCGGCCGGCGACCTGAACGTGCTGGAAAGCGCGACCCTCACCGGCATGCTCAAAGGCAATAGCTACTACAACCCGGTGCTCAACCCGGACCGCGCCCTGGAGCGGCGCAACACGGTGCTGGCGCAAATGGTCAAGTACGGCAAGCTCACGCCCGCGGCCTACGCGACGCTCTCGCGCCGTCCCTTACGCATCGATTTCGAGCGGCAGACCGAGCCGCCCGGACCCGCGCCGCACTTCGCGCAGCAACTGCGCAAGTGGCTCGCGGCATGGGCCGATCGCAACGACTACAACATGTATTCCGACGGACTGGTGGTGCGTACCACCATCGATTCCCGCTTGCAGATCATGGCCACTCAGGCCGTGACCTTGCAGGGCAACCAGTTGCAAGGCATCGCCAACTCGGCGTGGGGCGCGCGCGCGGGGTGTGCGAACGGCCGCGACCTGCTGCAGACTTTCCTGCGCGAAACCCCTGACTATCGCGCCGCAAAAGACGCGGGCCTCACGGACGACGACGCCATGAAGCGCGTCTCGTCTGACCGCAACCTGGTGCAGTCGGTGTGCGAGTCCAAGACCCGGGTGCAGGCGGACTTTCTCGCGATGGACCCGCGCAACGGCCAGATCAAGGCATGGGTCGGCAGCCGCGACTTCAGCCAGGACCCGTTTGACCACGTTCAGCAGGCGCGGCGTCAACCGGGTTCGACTTTCAAGCCGTTCGTCTACGCCGCAGCCTTCGAAGACGGCGCCAAACCCTCCGATACGTTTATCGACAAGCCCGTCGAGATCCCGCTGGCCGGCGGCGAAGTCTGGCGTCCGGGCGACGAGGATGAGCCGAGCGAGCGCGCCATCAGCCTGCGCGACGGCCTTGCTTATTCCCGCAACCGGATCACCGCCCAGTTGATGGAAACAGTCGGTCCGAGCAAGGTCGCGCGACTTGCGCGCGCCATGGGCGTGCGCGACAGCGAACTCGACCCGGTGCCGTCGCTCGCGCTCGGCACGAGCCCGGTGACACTGAAGGAAATGGTCTCGGCCTACGGCACGATCGCCAACCTCGGCGGTTACGTGGAGCCGGTGATGGTCACGCGTATCGAAGACCGCAACGGCGAAGTGCTGGCCGAATTCGCACCGGTGCCGCCCAAACAGGAGCTGCCGGTCGACGCCGCCCGCACGCTCATCGACGTGATGCGCGACGTGGTGAGCCGGGGCACGGGTTCGAGCATTCGCACCCGCTTCGGGGTTCGAGGCGATGTCGCGGGCAAGACGGGCACGACGCAGGGTAACGCTGACGGCTGGTTCATCCTGATCTCCCCGCAGCTCGTGGCAGGGTCGTGGGTCGGCTTCAACGACAGCCGCGTGACCTTGCGCAGCGACTATTGGGGCCAGGGGGCGCACAGCGCGTTGCCGATCGTCGGCGACTTTTTCCAGCGCGCGCAAAGGGCGAAGCTGGTCGACAGCCGCGTCAGGTTCGCGACCGATCAGGAGCCTGGCTGGTTTGCGGAACGCTCGGGCCGGCTGCGCGAGTGGTTCGAGCATCTGTTCGAAGCGTCGCCTGCGAAGACTGAAGCGCCGGTTGTCACGCGCAATATGACGCGCCATGCGCCTGCTGTTGTCACAGCTACGGCTGCTGCCGCACCGGCATCCGCTGCGTCTGCATCGGCCGCGGATGTCGAACCGCGGCCGCTACCGTCGCAACCGCCGCTCCTTCAAGCACCGGCGTCAGCGTCTGTGCCTGCAAACAGGGCAGTCGACGGTGAGGCGCATGGCAGCGGCGAGCCAGCCCTGGCGCCGACGCCTACGCCGGACGACGTGCTACCGCCGGACGCAGGCGGCGGCACGGCAAACTCACTCCCAAGCGTGCCGGCCAGCGCGAGCGCATCGCCCTGAGGTTCGACCATGCCGCGCCGCGTGGCTAAGTCCGCGCGGCGTTTTTATTTGCTTGCCTCGCCATCGTTCTTTCGGGGCGGCGATTTTGTTCAGCACGGCGGAAACGGTTTCGCAAGCTCCGGCGCGGCTCCGCTTCATAACAGCTTTTCTGAGTCAGGATAGTCGGCGTTCCGCAAACGCCGCTAGGATGGCCTCGCCACCTTAGCCCTGCCTGCTGCCTCCGGGTCCGGAAGACCGCACGACGCCTCGAGCGACGCGTCGTGATGCAGCAGAAGCACGGCCGCCACCCCGACGAGTCCCGCACCCGACAAACAGAGCAGGCCGGCGCCGAAGCCGCCGGTGCTGTCCTTGATCCAGCCCATCGCGTAAGGCCCGAAAAATCCCGCCAGATTCCCGAGGGAATTGACCGCGGCGATGCCGCCCGCCGCCGCCGCGCCCGACAGGAACGCGGCCGGCAAGGTCCAGATGACGGGCAGGCAGCCGAAGATGCCGAACCCGGCAATCGACAGCGCGATCATCTTCTGCACCGGATTGTCGAGCCCGGCCGCGGCCGCGATGCCGCCGGCCGCGACCAGCAACGCGATCGCCACGTGCCATTTGCGTTCGAGCTTGCGATCCGAATGGCGGCCCCAAAAAATCATGCTGATCACGCCGACGATGTAAGGCAACGAGGTCACGAAACCGGTCTGCAGATTGGTGAGACCGAAGGACTTGACGATCTGCGGCAGAAAGAAACTCAGGCCATAGTTAGTTGCGTTCGCACCGAAGTAGATGAGCGCGACAGCGAGCACCCGCGGATTGAACAGCGCTTCCTTCACGCTGAAGATGTGCACGGCCTCGCGATGCTCGCGCTCCTGAGCCTGGCGGGCGACCAGCCAGTTGCGTTCATCGTCGGCAAGCCAGGTGGCGTCGGCGGGCTTGTCGGTCAGATAGAACAGCACGGCGAACGAGAGCAGCAGCGCGGGCAGCGCTTCAATCAGATAAACCCATTGCCAGCCGGCTAGCCCGCCGTGTCCGTCCATCGACAGGAGCGCACCTGAAATCGGGCCGCCGATCACGGTTGACAGCGGAATGGCCGCCATGAAATAGCCGACCACGCGGGCGCGATAGGCGGCGGGGAACCACAGCGTCAGCAGAAAAATGATGCCGGGGAAGAAGCCCGCTTCGGCCACGCCCAGGAGAATGCGCAAGCCGTAAAACACGTGCGCGGGCGAGAGACCGGTGAGGCGGGCGAGGTCCGGGATGTACGCCATCGCGCCTGCGAGGATCCCCCATGTGAACATGATCCGGGCGATCCATCGTCGCGCGCCGAATTTCTCGAGCAGAAGATTGGATGGGACTTCGAAGAAAAAATACGCAATGAAGAAGATGCCTGCGCCGAAGCCGAATGCACTGGCGGACAGGCCGAGCGCCTTGTTCATCTGCAGTGCAGCAAAGCCGACGTTGACCCGGTCGAGATAGGCGATGAAATAACAGACGATCAGAAACGGCACGAGACGAACCGTCACGCGCGTTATGGTGCGTGCTTCGATATCCATCGACGTCTCCTCCGGCCCGGCGTCCGGGTGGTTGATTGGTGTCGTTACAGACTAGTCGGTGGAGAGCGTTTGCGAAAGTGTTTAGGCGTGGCTGCGCACGCCGCAAAGAGCGCCGCGATGCGCCTCAATCGGCTGGAGGCGCATCGGGCAGGTTGCTGGCACGAGGAGGCGGGGCGCGCCCGACGCTCCCCCGAAGTTCCTGCGCCGTAACCCTGCAACGATTCGCCTTAGAACCGATGCGTCATACCCACCGTCGCAAGAATCTGCTTGGTTCCGGGTGCGGTTACGGTCACGCCCGGCCAGCTCACCGTGGCGGTACCGTTGTTCTTCATATAGCCCGCCCGCATGTACAGACTCGTACGTTGGGAGATCGAATGATCGACGCCCAGTTCGATGCTCGGCGTATTGTCATGCGCGCCGCGCACGCTGCGCTGAACGCCAGCAATCGTGATCGTATCGGCCGGGGTTGCCTGGATCGTCGCGCCCAACTCCGCAATGCTTAGCGAATGGCCCGTGCCCAGGTGCGCGGCCAGCGACCCTGGCGCCGGGTCCTGCGAGCGGTTGTAGGAGTAGTTGAACTGAAAGTTCACGATACCGATCCGGTAAGCGAGCGCGCCGATGAAGTGCTCGGTGCCCAGCAGGGCTAGCGGACCAGGCAGGCCGGCGATGGTTTCCTGTCCCGGATGCTGGTTCACGTACGCGAGGCCGGCGTAGAAGCCGTAGCCCGAGTAGGTGGCCGCGACGTTCAGCATGTTGCCCGTGGTGGCCGGCACAGGCTGGGTCACCGTCGCGGAGAACGCATACATGCCGTAAAGCTTCAGGCCTCTCAGATCCGGCGATTGATACATGATCGAATTGCTGGCGCGGCCGGAATCGTACTGCGTCGACAGCGTGTTCCGGTCGACGGCAAGGACGTTGGCCGAAAACGGCGACAACACTTCGTTCGCGCGAAACGGATCGGACGGATAGATGACCCGGAAGCTCGGCTCGTACTGACGCCCCATGGTCAGCGAACCGTGTTTGTCGTCGCTCAGGCCGACCCATGCCTGACGATAGAAGAGCGCCGTGGTATCGGCGAACAACCCGCCGTTGTTCACGTTAAAACCCGATTCGACCTGGAACTGCGCCTTCAGGCCACCGCCGAGGTCTTCGGTGCCCTTCAGGCCGAACAGCGAACCCGTCGAGCCGCCGCTCTTTTCCGAGTACGAATGGACGCCGCCGTTGTCCAGATACTGGATGTTCGCATCGACGACGCCGTACAGGGTCACACTCGAGTCGGCGGCCGCAGCGCCACCGGCGGCAAGAATCAGCGTGGCTCCGCAAACGCCATGATTGATAAAACGCATGCATGTCTCCTCTTTTTATATCCGCCTCTCGCGGACCTGATTGCACAGTCTTGCTGCGGGGCAAGCCCGGGTAGGGTTCTCCGACCCGAACTCCCGTGCGCCGCAAAATGGAATGACCGTGCTAATTTCAGTCAACTAGCGGAATAAAGCCAGTGCATTGTTTGTATGAGAAGAGTGCAGAAAGCGCATAACACAGGAGGGCCGTGGAATCAGGGCTGAGGCCCGTGGAGGCGCGATGTTCGTCTGTTGTGCGGTGGACTCGCGGAGTCCGTTCCAGGCATGGACGGCTGGCGATTGTTTAAGCGTCTGCAACAGTGTTTTCAGCTGACGAAGCTGATCTGGCGCGCCTGATTGCGCATAATTTCGAGATTGGTAAAACGGTTAAAAAATGTAGACGCATCATGTTCAACAATGTCTCAGATCACCTGCCGGATCAGGAGGGTGAATCCGTAGCACTGCAGCGCCGAAGCCCGTCGTTCAACCGGGCACGCGTGCTTATTGCTGCGGTGCTCGCGTGCGCCAGCCTGGTGGGATGCGCATCGGCGACCGACGTGGTCGCCACCGACAAACCCGGCACCTACACGGTAGCGGCGAGTGCGACCGGCGGGCGGATGGCCTGGGCCCGCGCGCACGATCAGGCAGTCAGCGAGGCGCGCGACTACTGCGAGCGCCTCGGCATGCAGAGCAGTGTCACGACTGAAACGGTCAGCGGCGTGCAGATGATGACCGCGCATGCATCGTCAGTGAACTTCGAATGTCATCCGAAGTTCTAGGGGTGGGAGAGGCGGTGCCACACCGCACCGCCTGCATCTCACGTTACACGCTCACTGCTTGTCGAGCGTGAATGTCCAAAGCTGAAGCCGACTTCACCGACGCGGCCCAGTTCGCCGCCACTGCGGTGAGTTCGGTGCGCGCGCGTTCGAGCGCTTCGATCCGCGCCGCCTCGTCTGAAAACTGCAACGGCTGCGCGTCGACGAACGACGGGTCCGCAACGCCAAGAAATCCGAAAGCAGCCTTCAGCGCCGGCGTCAACGCATCCATCGACGAGTAGGGCGAGCCGGCACGCAAGTCAGCACCGCGAGTCGTGATGAAAAGCACCTTCTGCCGCGCAAGCTGACCTGCTGTCTGCCCGTCGTCCGTAAACACATAGGTCAGCTTGTGATTACCCACTTCTTTCGCGAATCCTGGTAACCTGGCTTGCATCACGACGATGCGTGCGAGAAGAATGGCCGGGAAACGACAGGTAGAAGATCAGGCGTGGTTTGAGGGGGAACTTGAAGGAAGCGAATTCCGGGACGCGCGGCTACGCAAGCGGTTTGGAACGCTGCTGGAGCAACTGTGGAAGGGCATGGGGCAGACCATTCCGCTTGCCTGTCAGGACTGGGCCAGTACGAAGGCAGCCTATCGCTTCATGGACAATGATCGTGTCAGTGAACAAGACATTCTGAGCGGGCATTTCCAGGCAACCGCACAGCGTTTTTCCTCGACCGATGGACCGGTTCTTGTCCTTCAGGACACCACTACGTTTTCGTACGAAAGGGAACGTCCCGAACTCATCGGTTACGCTGGCAGCGCGATAACTTCCGCCCAGCGGCGAGGCCGGGCGACGCCGAGCCCGCAATGCGGCATCCTGATGCATTCAAGTCTCGCGGTAACAGCGCAAGGCCTGCCGCTCGGAGTGGCCGCCATCAAATTCTGGAGCCGCAAGAAGTTCAAGGACACTGCGACCCGACGTAGCAAGGTCAACTTCACTCGCATACCGATTGAGCAAAAGGAAAGCTTTCGCTGGATTGAGAATCTGCGGCAATCAACGACCCGACTCGGCGATCCGGATCGCTGTGTGCATATCGGTGACCGGGAAAGCGACATCTTTGAACTGTTTGATGCTGCCAGCGAGCACGGAACGCATTTTCTGGTTCGTACCTGCTCGAACAGGTTGGCCGGTGACGGCGGGCATACCGTTGCAGAGGAAATGTCAGAGGTGCGGGTCAAGGGATTGCACCGCATCGAGTTTCGCGACGCCAAAGGGCGACCTCACCGGGCGCTTCTTGAGATCAGATACCGGCGCCTCACGGTTTGGCCGCCCGTCGCAAAGCAGCGGCACTATCCAGCGCTCAGACTGACGGTCATTCATGCGACAGAGCGCGGCGAGCCCACGGGTCGCAAGCGTGTCGAATGGAAGCTGCTTACGGATCTGCCGGTGAACTCACGCGTGCAGGCAATCGAAAAGATCGATTGGTACGCGATGCGCTGGAAGATAGAAACGTTTCACAAGATCCTGAAGTCGGGCTGCAAGGCTGAAGAGTCGCAGTTACGTACAGCCAGCCGGTTGACCAACCTGATCGCCATCTTCTGCATCCTCGCCTGGCGAGTATTCTGGCTGACCGAGATCAATCGGTCTGCACCAGAGGCGCCACTGGAGGTGGCGCTCACCGCAACCGAGGTGACGCTCCTTGACCAGCTTGTCAAAGACACAGCACGCGCCGCACAGGCGCCTGCCCTGTCACGCTGCCTCATCAAGCTCGCCCAGCTGGGCGGCTATCTCGCGCGCGCCAATGATCCTCCGCCCGGCAATAAGGTCATCTGGCGCGGCATGCATCGGCTTGTCGACATCCAGATCGGGTACTGGTTGGGGCGTGAAAATAGTGGGTAATCACAAGATAGGTCAGCCCGGTACGCGTGATGCTGTCAATGAAGGCCTTGAACGCGGAAGGCATCGACCAGTTGTACATGGGCATGGCAAAGACGAATGCGTCGGCGTCGAGCAGGCGCTTGCACAGCGCATCCGATGACGCCAATGTCGCTTTCATGGCGGGTGTGCGCTCGTGCGCCGGCGTGTAGGTCGCGATGGCGAATGCTTCGTTCACATGCGGCGGCGTATCGACCGTGACGTCGAGGTAATCGACCTCGATATCCACACCGTCTTCACGCAGGCGCTCCAGAAAATACCGGCTTAACGCGCGCGAATTGGATCGTTCGCGTTTGGCACTCGCGTCGACGTGCATGATTTTCATGAGTTCTTTCCTTCTTAAGGTTTAGGCAGATAGGGTTCGCGCAGGCATGGCTGCAGTGCGCTCAAGCCGGCAACTTGCGAAACGCGATCGCGAAGCGGTTCCATGCGTTGATCGCGGAGATCAGCAACGTCAGGTCGACCAGTTCCTCGTCGCTGAAGTGCGGGCGTACGGCTTGCCACACGGCGTCCGGTACGTGTTCTTGCGACACCAGCGTGAGCGCTTCGGTCCATTCGAGCGCGGCGCGTTCACGGTCGGTGAAGAAGGGCGTTTCACGCCACACCACGACGGTGGCCAGACGCCGCTCGGACTCGCCGCCTTTGCGGGCGTCGGTAGTATGCATGTCGACGCAGAAAGCGCAGCCGTTGATCTGCGACGCGCGCAGACGGACCAGTTCGATCAGCGATTTTTCGAGGGCCGATTTGCCGATGCGTTCTTCGACGCCGAGCATCGCCTTGATGGCGGCGGGGTTGGCTTTGTAGAAGTCGAGACGTTGTTCCATGATTCACTCCTTAGCTGGCTGGATCCACTCAATGTGGTTCGGTGAGTGAAGATTAGGCGCTCGACTGGCCTTATTAAATAGCCGATTTTATCTAAATTAAGGTAACCACTTTTGTGGCGTGAACCAGGGGGTGCCCGTCGTGCGTCCGGAGCAACCTGAGCCATCCCTGGCGGGCTTACAAAGCGCCCCAAGGTGTAACGCAGTGTTACGTCAGCGCTTGTCGTGACAAATTGGAATATCCCTACAGAACAATGTTCCGAAAACAACGCCATAGTTGGGTAGACTTCACCTGCATCATCGTTCCGGTCCGGTGAATCGACGCGCCCTGGTTTTGTGGGGCAGCCGCAGTTTTCGGAGGTTGGCATGAGCGAAGTGACGTCCACGCAGCCGAAGCGTTCCCGACGCGGGCGAATCGTGTTCGCGGTGATAGTGCTGGCGCTGGTCGCCCTGATGCTGGTGCACCTGCTTCGCCCCAAGCCACCCAAGGCCGGCGTGGAGCCCCAGGTCGTGACGGCCGCCGCCGCGACACTCGGCGAGATGCCGGTCATCCTGAGCGAACTGGGCACGGTCACGCCCGTGGCGACGGTGACCGTGTTGCCTCAATTGAGCGGCTATCTGACAGCGGTTGGTTATCGGGAAGGCCAGGACGTGGAGAAAGGGCAGTTTCTCGCCCAGATCGATCCGCGCCAGTACGAGATCAGCAAACAGCAGGCCGAGGCCCAACTGGCCAAGGACCAGGCGGCGCTTGCCCAGGCCCGCTCCGACCTCGCCCGTTTCGCTCAGTTGAACGAGCGAAAGTCGATCGCCGAGCAGACCTACGTCGATCAGCAGTTCCTCGTCCAGCAGGACGAGGCCGCGGTCAAGGTCGACAAGGCCAATATCGCGCAGTTTGAACTCGACCTGGCGTATTGCCGTATCACCGCCCCCGTTTCCGGTCGGGTCGGCCTGCGTCTCGTCGACCCCGGCAACTACGTCACCGCGTCGAGTCAGCCGGGCATCGCGGTCATTACCACCATGAAGCCGACCACGGTGGAATTCACCGTGCCGCAGAACTCGCTCGCCGACGTGCTGCGGCGCGTCAATTCCGGTGCGAAGCTGCCGGTCACGGCGTACCGCAGCGACAACAGCACGCTGGTGGCGACCGGCATGCTGTATGCCGTCAATAACCAGATGGCCACCAGCACCGGGACAGTCTCGCTACGCGCGACCTTCCCGAACGACGACGAAGCGCTGTTCCCGAGCGAATTCGTCAACGTCAAGCTACTGGTCGATACGCTCCAGAACGCCGTGCTGGTGCCGACGCCGGCCGTGCAGAGCGGCGCGCCGGGCGATTATGTGTATCTCGTCAATGCCAACAACACGGTGTCCGTGCACAAGGTCACGCTGGGTCCGAGCGACGGCAAGCACACCGTCATCGCGTCCGGCCTCGCGGCCGGCAACACGGTCGTGACCGACGGCATGGACCGGCTGAGTGACGGCGCGCAGATCAAGGTCGCCCCGGCGAAGCAACCGGCGCCAGCCGGCGCGGCATCGTCCGCGTCCTCTGCCGGCGCGGCCCAGGAGCACCGGCAGAAGACGCCGGCCAGCGCCTCGCAAGCGTCGTAAGCGGCGGACGACGAGCTGATGAACCTCTCCCGCCTGTTCATTCTTCGGCCAGTAGCCACCTCGCTGCTGATGATCGCCCTTGTGCTGGTGGGGCTGGTCTCAGTGCGCTTTCTGCCGGTCTCCTCGTTGCCCGCTGTCGACTATCCGACGATCCAGGTGCAGACCTTCTATCCGGGGGCGAGCCCGGACGTGATGGCGACCACCGTGACTGCGCCGCTGGAAGTGCAGTTGGGGGAGATCCCGGGTCTGCAACAGATGATTTCCTATAGCTCGGAAGGGGCGTCGGTCATCACTTTGCAGTTCGATCTCTCGCTGAGTCTCGATATCGCCGAGCAGAACGTTCAGCAGGCGATCAACGCGTCCAACAGCTATCTGCCGAGCGGTCTGCCGGCGCCGCCGACCTATGCGAAGGTGAACCCCGCGGACCAGCCGATCCTGACTCTCGCGGTGACATCCAAGTCGATGTCGCTCACCCAGTTGGAGGATGCGGCCAACAACCGGCTTGCCACGAAAATCTCCGAGGTGCCTGGCGTGGGCCTCGTCGGCCTCGCCGGCGGCAACGTGCCGGCGGTCAGGGTGGAGGCGGACCCGCAGAAGCTGGCCGCCTACGGCCTGAGTCTCGACGACCTGCGCACACTGCTGGCCAACGTCAACGTCAGCCAGCCGAAAGGCAATTTCGACGGACCGGAGCTGGACTACACGATCAACGCCAACGACCAGATCGTCGATCCCAAGGATTATCTGGACACGGTGATCGCCTACCAGAACGGCGCGCCCGTGTACCTGCGCGATGTCGCGCGGGCCACCCAGGCCCCGCAGGACGTCGAGCGGGGCGCCTGGTACAACCACACGCCGGCGATCGTGCTCAACGTGCAGCGTCAGCCGGGGGCGAACGTGATCGCCACGGTCAACCAGATCATGAAGCAGTTGCCCGCGCTGGAATCCACGCTGCCGGCGGGCATGCAGGTCACCGTCGTCTCGGACAGCACCGGCGTGATCCGCTCGTCGGTTTCCGACGCGGCCTTCGAGTTGGTGCTCGCAGTGGTGCTGGTGGTGCTGGTGATCTTCGTGTTCCTGCGCAACGTGCCGGCGACCATCATCCCCAGCATCTCGGTGCCGGTTTCGCTGATCGGCACGCTCGCGGTGATGTACGAGCTCAATTACTCGATCGACAACCTCTCGCTGATGGCGCTGATCATCGCCACCGGTTTCGTGGTCGACGACTCGATCGTGATGATCGAGAACGTCGTGCGCTATCTGGAGGAGGGGATGAGCCCGCTGGAGGCGGCTCTCGAAGGCGCCGGACAGATCGGCTTCACGATTCTTTCGCTGACCATCTCGCTGATCGCGGTGCTGATCCCGCTGCTGTTCATGGGCGGGGTGATCGGGCGTCTGTTCAGCGAATTCGCGGTGACGCTCGCGGTCACCATCGTCATCTCGGCCGTGGTCTCGCTGACTGTGGTGCCCATGCTTTGTGCGCGAATTTTGCGCGCCCAGGCGCAACGGCATCCGAGCCGCTTCGAGCGTATCAGCGAGGGCCTGTTCAACAAGACACTCTCGGGTTATGAACGCGGGCTGCGCTGGGTGCTCGATCACCAGACCCTCACGCTGCTGGTGGCGGTTGGCACGGTGGTGCTCACGGCGGTCCTGTACATCGTGATTCCCAAGGGGCTGTTTCCGGTGCAGGACGTCGGCGTGATCCAGGGCATCAGCGTGGCGGACAACTCGGTGTCCTACACGGCGATGGCGGTGCGCCAGGCGGCACTGGCCGAGGCCATTCTCAAGGACCCCAACGTCACCTCGGTCACCTCCTACGTGGGCATTGACGGGACCAATCCCACGCTGAACAACGGCCGCTTCCTGATCAATCTGAAGGCTCGAGACGACCGTTCGCTGACCGCGCAGCAAATCGTCCGGCGCCTGCAACAGGAGGTGGCCGACGTGCCGGGCATCAAGCTGTATCTCCAGCCCGAGCAGGATCTCACGCTCGACACCACCGTCTCGCCGAACCAGTACAAGTTCGTACTGCGCGGGCCGAACCAGCAGGCGTTCGACCAGTACGTGCCGGCGCTGATTGCACGGATGAAGCAGATCGCCGCGATTACCGACGTGACCAGCGATCTGAATACGCAAGGCCTGAGCGTCAATGTCGAGGTCAACCGGCAACTGGCCGCGCGCTACGGCATCACGGCGGCGACCATCGACAACGCGCTCTACGATGCGCTCGGCCAGCGCATCGTCTCGACCATTTTCGAGCAGTCGGATCAGTACCGGGTCATTCTCGTGGCCAAGCCTGAGGCGCTGCCCGATCTGGATTCGCTTGGCAACCTGTATCTGCCCAGCCAGACCAGCAGCACCGGCCAGGTGCCGCTCAAGGGGATCGCCACGATCAAGGTCACGAAGTCGCCGCTCGTGATCAGCCATCTGGCCCAGTTCCCCGCCGTCACCATTTCGTTCAATCTGGCGAAGGACGCCTCGTTGAGCACGGCGGTGGACCAGATACGCAAGGCCGAGACGGCGGTGAATCTGCCGCCGTCGATTACGTCCTCGTTCCAGGGCGCGGCCCAGGCGTTTGAAGATTCGTTGCAGAGCGAGGTGTATCTGCTGGTCGCGGCGCTGGTCGCTGTTTACATCGTGCTGGGCGTGCTCTACGAGAGCTACATCCATCCGGTGACGATCCTGTCCACCTTGCCGTCCGCCGGCATCGGCGCCTTGCTCGCGCTGATGATCGCGGGCAGCGACCTGGACGTGATCGGCATTATCGGCATCGTGCTGCTGATCGGCATCGTCAAGAAGAACGCGATCATGATGGTGGACTTCGCGCTCGACGCCGAGCGCAACCACGGCAAGTCGCCGCGCGACGCGATCTTCGAAGCTTCGTTGTTGCGCTTCCGGCCGATCCTGATGACAACGCTCGCGGCCATGCTCGGCGCCTTGCCGATGCTGCTCGGCACCGGCACGGGTTCGGAGCTGCGCCGGCCGCTCGGCCTCGCGATCATCGGCGGCCTGACCTTGAGCCAGATGCTGACGCTGTTCACGACGCCGGTGATCTACCTCTGCTTCGACCGGATTGCCCAGCGTGTGCGCCAGAGGGCGGCTGATCGCGCAGCGAGGAGCGCGCCGTGAACATCTCGGCGCTGTTCATCCGCCGGCCCGTCGCGACGACCTTGCTGGCCGTCGCGATCCTGCTGTCGGGTGCGCTTGCCTATTTCCGGCTGCCGGTTGCGCCGCTGCCGAACATCGCCTATCCGGTCATCGTGGTGCAGGCAAACATGGCGGGCGCCAGCCCGGAAATCATGGCCTCCACGGTGGCCGAGCCGCTGGAGCGCCGGCTCGCCACGATCGCCGACGTGAGCCAGCTGACCTCGACCAACTACGTCGGCTCGTCGATGATCGTCATCGTGTTCGGGCTGAACCGCGATATCAACGGCGCTGCCCGCGACGTCGAAGCGGCCATCCAGGCAGCCCGCGCCGACCTACCCACCACGCTGCGCAGCAATCCGACCTACCGCCAGTACAACCCGGCGGGGGCGCCGATCATGGTGCTCGCATTGACGTCAGACACGCTGACCAAGGCGCAGCTCTACGATTCCGCCGATTCGGTGATCCAGCAGCAACTCTCGCAGGTCGACGGCGTCGGGCAAATCACGCTCGGGGGCGGCGCGTTGCCCTCGGTGCGGGTCGAGTTGCAGCCGGGCAAGCTCAACAGCTACGGCATCGGGCTCGAAGACGTGCGCGCGGCGATCGGTGCTGCGAACGCCAACAGTGCGAAGGGGCATATCGACCAGGGCGAGCAGCGCTACGAGATCCTATCCAACGATCAGATCAGCAAGGCCGCGCCCTACCGTGACGTCATCATCGCGTACCGCGACGGTGCACCGGTGCTGCTGCGCGATGTCGCCCAGGTGATCGACTCGAACGAAAACATCCGCAACGCAGGGCTGTACAACAGCAAGTCGTCCGTGCTCGTGATCGTCTACCCGATGCCGGGCAGCAATGTCGTCAAGACTGTCGCGCAGATTCAGGCTCGCCTGCCTTCAATCGAGGCGGCATTGCCGAGCGCCATCCGCGTCAACGTGGCGATCGACCGCTCCGAATCGGTCAGGGCCTCGGTGGGCGATACCGAACGCACGCTCTTCATCGCCGTGCTGCTTGTGGTCGGGGTGGTCTTCGTGTTCCTGCTTTCGCCGCGTGCGACGCTGATCCCCGCGGTCGCTTTGCCGCTGTCGATCATCGGCACGTTCGGGCCGATGTACCTGCTCGGCTACAGCATCGACAACCTCTCGCTGATGGCGTTGACGATCGGCACCGGCTTCGTGGTCGACGATGCGGTGGTGGTGCTGGAGAATATCGTGCGCCACCTCGAAGCCGGCCTCGATCCCAAGGAGGCCGCGCTGCGCGGCAGCGCCGAGGTGGGTTTTACGGTCATCTCGATGAGCCTGTCGCTGATCGCGGTGTTCTTGCCGATCCTGTTGATGCCGGGCATCGTCGGCTTGCTGTTTCATGAATTCGCGGTGACGCTGTCCATCGCGATTCTGTTCTCGCTGCTGATCTCTTTGACGATTACGCCGACCATGTGCGCGTATGTGCTGAGCCATCAGCATGCGAAGCACTCGCAGGCGCGCTGGGCGAGCTGGTTCGAAGCGCAGTTCGAGCGTTTCAAGAATGGCTACTCGCGCTCGCTGGACGCCGTGCTCGACCACTCGTTACTGATCGGCCTCATGTTGGTCGCGCTGCTCGTGCTCAACGTGTTCCTGTTCAGATTGTTGCCGGCCACCTTTTTCCCGGAGCAGGACACCGGCATCCTGATCGGGCAGATCATCGCCGATCAAAGCATCTCGTTTCCGGCGATGGAAAAGAAGCTCGCGCAGTTGCAGTCGATCGTCCAGCAGGACCCCGCGGTGGCCTCCGTCGCGGGCTTCACCGGCGGCCGGGCACTCAACAGCGCCAACGTCTTTATCGAACTCAAGCCATTGGCCCAGCGTCATCTATCGGCCACCCAGGTCGTCAACCGCCTACGGCCGAAACTGAATGCGGTATCGGGCGCGCGGCTCTTCCTGCAGGCCCAGCAGGATCTGCAGATCGGCGGACGGCAGGCCGCCGCCGAGTATCAATACACACTGACCAGCGACGATGCCGATGCGTTGTTCAAGTGGGTGCCCAAGCTCGTGACCGAACTCGGCAAGTACCGCGGGCAACTGCTCGACGTCAACTCGGATCTGCAGCAAAACGGCCTGCAAACCTACCTCAATATCAGCCGTGCCACCGCGACGCGCTATGGCTTCCAGCCGAACCAGATCGACAACGTGCTCTACGACGCATTCGGCCAGCGCACCGTTTCGACGATCTACAACGCGCTCAATCAATACTTCGTGGTGATGGAGGTGGCGCCGCAATACTGGCAGTATCCGCAAACCCTCGACCAGATTTTCCTGAGCACGGCCGCAGGCAACGCGAACGGCACGCAGCAGACCCAGATGCCGGGCGGCACCGTCACCGCGCCCAAGCAGGCTGTGGCCGTGAACACCTCGCAAAGTACCAGCAGCAACACGAACGCGCTGAATGCCAATGCCGAAGCCAATCAGCTCACCAACAGCATTTCCAATAGCAAGGGCGGCAATTCCAGCGGCAGCGCGGACAGCACTGCGGCCGAGACGATGGTGCCGCTTCGGACGATGCTGACTTACGCCAACAGCCACACCGCGACGCAGGTCAACCATCAGAGCGGCCTGGTGGCCGGGACCATCTCGTTCAACCTGCCGGGCGGCGGCTCGCTCAGCCAGGCGGGCGAGATCATCAAGAAAGCCGAGCAGGACATCAACATGCCGGCCTCGATCCACGGTGCATTCGCCGGCGCGGCGCAAGCCTACGCGCAGTCGATGGGCACCGTGCCGCTGCTGATCCTAGCCGCCCTGGTCGTCGTTTATATCGTGCTGGGCGTACTGTACGAGAACACGATCCACCCGCTCACCATCCTGTCCACCCTGCCGTCTGCTGGGATCGGCGCGACGCTCGCATTGCTGGTCTTCGGCACGCCGTTTTCGGTGATCGCGCTGATCGGCATCATTTTGCTGATCGGCATTGTCAAGAAAAACGGGATCATGATGGTGGACGTCGCCATTCAGTTGCAACGCAATGAAGGGATGGACGCGAGGCGGGCCATTCATGAAGCCGCCGTGGTGCGTCTACGGCCGATCATGATGACCACCGCCGCGGCCGTGCTCGGCGCGGTGCCGTTAGCGATAGGGATCGGGCAGGGTGCGTCGCTGCGCCAACCACTGGGCGTCACCGTGATGGGAGGTTTGATCGTGAGTCAGGTCTTCACGTTGTACACGACACCGGTGATCTACCTTTACCTCGACCGCGTGCGTTTCAGGATTGCCAGGTGGTCCGACGGCTTGCCGTGGAACCGCCGAACGGATACGAGAGCATGAAGATGAACACTCCCCGCACCCCTCTGGCCGCGATCGTTGCCTTGCTGGTGAGTGGCTGCATGGTCGGCCCGGACTATCACCGGCCGCCGGTGCCCGTGCCGGCGACCTACCTGGAGGCGCCACCCGGATGGACGCAAGCCGAACCGGCCGCCGAGGGGCCGAAGGGCGACTGGTGGACCGGTTTTAACGATCCGCTGCTGGATCAGCTTGAACCCATGGTGTCCGTGTCCAACCAGACCGTGCGTCAGAGCTATGCCAACTACCAGCAGGCCCTTGCCGAGGTGCGTGTCGCGCGCAGCGCGTTGTTTCCCACCGTCAGTGCCACCGGTTCGGTGACCCGGCAGCGCACGTCGAACAGCAGTCTGAGCAGCAGCGGCGCCAATGCCGGATTCGGCAATTTTCAGTCGGTGAATAACTCGGGCTCGCTCGAAGGCAATGTGAGTTGGGCGCCTGATCTGTGGGGGCTGGTCCGCCGCACGATCGAAGAGAACGCCGCGACTGCCCAGGCGAGCGAAGCGACGCTCGCCAATGCCACGCTCTCCGAGCAGACCGCGCTCGCCACCGCGGTGATTTCGCTGCGAATCAGCGACGCCAACATCGACCTGCTGCAGCACACGGTCGATGCCTACCAGGGGTATCTGCGCGTCGTCGCCGATCAGGACTCGGCGGGCACGGTGCCGCCGTCCAACCTGATCACCGCGCGTACCCAGCTCGAGAACGCCCAGTCCAGCCTGATCGCGCTCGGCGTCGCACGGGCCCAATTTGCGCACGCGATTGCGGTGCTGGTGGGCAAGAATCCGGAAGACCTGTCGATCCCGCACAGCACGGCGCTACCGGCACTGCCCACGATTCCGGCCGGCGTGCCCTCGACCCTGCTGCAGCGCCGGCCGGACATTTCCACCGCGGAACGCCAGATGGCCGCGGCGAACGCGGCGATCGGTGTTGCGGTGGCGGCTTATTACCCGACCATTTCGCTGTCGGCACTGGACGGCTTTACGCAGTCGCCGTTGGCCGGCCTGCTGCACATCGCCAATCATGTGTGGTCGCTGGGCGGGAGTGCCACTGAGACGCTGTTCGATGGCGGTGAGCGTAGCGGCGAGGTGGCGGTGGCCAGGGCGGCGTATGAGGCATCGCTCGCCAACTACCGCGGCACGGTGTTGACCGCGTTTGAAAATGTGGAGAACGACCTCTCCGGGTTGCGGATTCTCGCCCAGCAGGCCGAGGTGCTGGACACCGCCGTGCGCGACGCGACCCGCGGCACCGAGATCGCGTTCAATGAATACCAGGCCGGCACCGTGGATTACACCACCGTGGCCACCGCTCAGACGACCCAGTTGAACGATCAGCAAACGGCGCTGAGCGTCCAGCAGCAGCGCCTGCTCGATGCCGTATCGCTGATCGGCGACCTTGGCGGCGGATGGTCGGATAGCGAGCTTCATGACCCGCGCCGTTCCGGGGCTTCAGCAGCGAACCCGTGATTGGGCTGATTGAGCGTAGGTCCGTCATGTTCGCGTGACGCGCGGGCGATCAGCTGAATCTGTTTCGGCTGATCGCAATGGGTTCTGGGCCTGGCTATCGTCAACTATTGTCAACCATGACGTGACACAAGACTGACACGACGCG
>NZ_WOEY01000038.1 GCF_013177695.1 Paraburkholderia solitsugae
CCGCAGGTACTGGATCTCATGCTGGCGAGACACGGGCTTATGCGCGTCGATATTCGGACTGTCGCGCACCTGTTGCCGCGTGAGTTTCACGTGCACGGCGCTCGATCCTGGATCTGAGTGAGACACGGCATACGGGGAAATCAGTACCTGCCGGTCCCTGAGCCAGTCGCCTGTTTCGACCACCAGATAGCGAACGCCCCACGCTTCGTCATCGAAATAGACTTGCGTGACGGTTCCGACGTCGCCGTCGCTCGCCTTGACAGTGGATCCCTGCAAAAACTCTATGTTTCGCAACATGTTCGATACTCCGGTTCTGCTTCGCGGCACACGTCGTATGCGAGCCTCGACCCGCGCTCGCGTTACAGGGTTTTGAGCCGGCTGACCTTCGTGCCGTCGAGCGTCGCGCCTGCCATCAGCCCGCTGTTGGTCAGCACGAACGCATCCACCTGACCGGTTGCCGTACCCGTATCGACGTTGCCGTTCGCCCCGATCTTCAGTAATGCCACCGACGCATCGCCGCCCGCCGACCAGCCTTCGCTGTTACGGAATTTCGCCAGCGACTCTTCCGTCATGAACAGAAAGACAATCGCCTTCGACTGCGCGCCGGCTTGCCAGCCGATCGAACCCGTTGCTGTGCTGTAGTACCCGACGGTACGACCGCCGACCCGCAGTGAGCCCTCGCCATACTGGCCGCCTACGACGAAGCCGGCATCGATAACCGACGGGAACACCAGCACCCCACGGGCCTTCGCAACCAGTTCGCGCGATCCTTTTGCGTCGTTGTATAGCCGCCCCAACGTCGAGTCCACACCGGCGTCGATACTGTGACGCTTGTCCATCTGTGCGCTGCTGGCGTCGGACTGACTCGTCGTCGTGCAACCTGACACCGCAAGCCCGATCGCGAGGATCGAACCGGGTGTCGTGAATAGAAACTTTCTGCGTAGCATGATGATCTCCACTTCTTCAGATAGTGACGCTGACACTACGCTCAATCGACTCGGGAAGCGGTACGTCAGCGTACAAATTGCCGGCTATTTGCGGCGCGTGGACGCTAGATCGCATCGGCTGGCACGTCCGCGAACTGGGCAAGACCGGATCCGGAAGCCACGATAGCGCCCGCCTCTCAACCCTTCGCGAATTCGAGCACCACGCGCGAAGGTACATCCCCGTGCGCCAGGCGTTGGAACACATTATTGATTGCCGATAGTGGCTGAAGCTCGATATCGGCTTTGACCTTGCCGTCGGCGGCGAAGGCGAGTGCTTCGGCCATATCGCGGCGATTGCCGACGAAGGAACCCCGAATCGTGATGCAGTTCGCCACGACATCGAACAACGGCGTCGGGAACTCACCCGGCGGCAGGCCAACGAGCACGCAGGTGCCGCATTTGCGCGTCATGCCGACGCCTTGCTTGAACGCCCCCAGCGACGGCGCCGTAATCAGCACGCCATGCGCCCCGCCACCGGTCGCCTTCCTGACAGCCGCAATCGGATCGCCGTCCCTGGCATTGACCATCGCATCGGCGCCGAGGCGCTTGGCGTGCGCGAGCTTGCCGTCGTCGATATCCACAGCGCACACATGCAAGCCCATTGCCTTCGCATACTGAATGCCCAAATGCCCGAGACCGCCGACCCCGGAGACCACGACCCATTCACCCGGCCGCGCCTGGGTCTCCTTGATGCCTTTGTACGAGGTGATGCCGGCGCAGATGAGGGGCGCCGCATCGCGAGCCGCCAGATGCGCAGGAATGTGAGCGACATAGTTCGGATCAGCGACGATGTATTCGGCGAACCCACCGTTCTTCGTATAACCGCCGAACTGTGCTTCGGCACATACGGGCTCGCGTGCCGCGAGGCAAAACTCGCAGTGTCCGCAAGCGGAGTAGAGCCACGGCACGCCGACCCGGTCGCCTTCCTTCACGGCCGTTACACCCGCACCAAGGGCGGCGACGATACCGATGCCCTCATGGCCCGGTATGAACGGCAACGTGGGCTTTACCGGCCAGTCCCCGTTCGCGGCATGCAGATCGGTGTGGCATACGCCACACGCTTCGGTCTTCACCAGGATCTGGCCTGGACCGGGCTCGGGAATATCCAGTTCCTTTAGCACCAGTGGCTTGCCGAACTGTTCGACGACGGCAGCTTGCATTCTCGATGTCATGGCTTGTTCCTCGGTTGCGATGAATTCAGCGTGCTAGGCCACGGCGGGCAATCCAAGCCCTCTGACCGCTTCACTCATCTTGATGAGCACGGCCTGGGCGTCGCCATAGACCATGTTGCAGTTGTCCGCATAGAAGAGTTCATTGACGATACCGGCGTAACCCTTGCCTTCCCCGCGCTTGATCACGAAGACCTGCTTCGCCTGGTCGGCGTTGAGGATCGGCATGCCATAAATGGCTGAGGATTTGTCGGTGCGCGCGGCTGGGTTCACCACGTCGTTAGCGCCGATTACCAGCGCGACATCCGTGCTGGCGAATTCGTCGTTGATGTCCTCAAGCTGAAAAATTACGTCGTATGGCACGCCCGCCTCGGCCAGCAGCACGTCCATCTGGCCTGGCATGCGGCCCGCCACAGGGTGAACCGCGAACTTCACCGACACGCCGCCCGCCTGCAGCAGCTTGACGAATTCGTACAGCTTGCCTTGACCCTGTGAGACCGCGAGGCCATAGCCCGGCACGACAATCACCGAGGCCGCATAACGCATCGCGATGCCGGCGTCGCCGGGCTGCGTCGGCTTCAGACTGCCCTTGATCTTGCCCTGCTTGCGCGTGGCCACTTCACCGAAGTTGGTGAAGATCACATTGCTCACGGATCGGTTCATCGCCTTGGCCATCAGCAGCGTCAGCAGCATGCCGGCCGCGCCCACCACCATCCCGGCAATCATCAGCGCGGGGTTCTGCAGCACGTAGCCTTCGATGCCGACCGCGAGGCCTGTAAAGGCATTAAAGATCGAAATCACCACCGGCATATCGGCGCCACCGATCGGCAGCGTCATGAGAATGCCCAGTGCCAGTGCGCAGCCGAAAAACAGGTAGATCCAGGTCGGCATGGCGAGCAACAACGCTGCCTTGTCTGCGCTGGCGAAGACGATGCAGGCGCCGACCATGACCGTCGCCAGCACCACGAGCCCGTTGAAGACTTGCTGCCCTTTCACCCGCACGGGCTTGTTGATGATCCCGTCGAGCTTGGCCCAGGCCACCAGCGATCCCGACAGGGACACCGCGCCAATCAGCGCGCCCAGCAAGGTCATGATGAGTGCGGTCGCGCCCTGCGCCTTGTTGCCGAATAGCTCCACGGCGGCGATGGCGCCGGCCGCGCCGCCGCCCATGCCGTTGTAGATCGCTACCATCTGCGGCATGGCGGTCATCGCCACCTTGCGGCCGGCCCACCAGGCCACACCGCCGCCAAGGGCCAGGGCGACGACGGTCAGTCCCAGGTTGACTGGCAGGTTGGGCCGGGCTACCGCGCCGACATCGAAGGCGTACAGGAAGCTCGCCAGCACGGCCACGGCCATGCCAATGCCGGCGACGAAGATGCCCGAGGGCGCCGTAACAGGCGACGACATGCGGTGCAGGCCGTAGAGAAAGAGAAAAGCAGCAGCGAGATCGACCGCGCCGATGCCGAGTTGGGGGATCAGGGTCAACATGGCGGCGTCCTCAATGCTTCTTTGCGTGGATGGACTTCACGGAGCCGGCCTTGCCGTGTGCGCCGTGCCCCGCTGGGTGGCCGCTCGTCTTGAACATGGCGAGCATGCGGTCAGTGACGGCATAACCGCCTGCGGCATTGCCAGCGCCGAGCAACACAGCAACGAAGCCGATGACTTGCTCCTGTACCGTGCTCGCGTTCAGGAGCGCATAGACGCCGCCCACCACGACAATGCCGTGTACGAAATTCGAGCCCGACATCAACGGCGTATGCAGGATGGCCGGCACGTGTCCGATGATCACCCAGCCGGCGAAAGCGGCCAGCATGAAGATGTAAATCGCGACGAAGCCGGAAATGCTGATCTGGAAGGCCATCTCTATGTCCTTGGTCGGAGCGTGTTCGTGCCGGTGGTTGATTCAGGCGCTGATTCAGGTGCTGATACCGGCTCTGATACCGGCGCTCATGCTGGCGTAACAGGTTCGGCTTTCGCGGGCGGCTTTTTCACAACAGCAACAGGCTTTGCCGCCTCGTCGCTCGCCTCAGCCTTGTTCTCGCCCGCGTGGGTGAGCACCGTTTTGGCGAGGACTTCGTCGCTCCAGTCGATCTCGATGACGTTGTTTTTCATGATCAACGCGAGCAGGTTGTACTGATTCTTCGCATACAGTTCGCTCGCGTCTTCGCCGAGCAGCGAGGGCACGTTCAGCGGCGCGACGATCGTCACGTTGCCGATCCGGGTGGTCTCGCCAGGCCGCGTGTCTTCGCAGTTGCCGCCGCCTTCCGCCGATAGATCGACGATCACCGAGCCTGCTTTCATGCCGGCCACTTGTGCGTGGCTGATGAGCTTGGGCGACGTCTTACCGGGAATCGCGGCGGTCGTGATGATCAGATCGGCGTTCTGGATGTGCTTCGTCAGCACGTCCGCGACCTTGGTCTCTTCTTCGGCACTCAGCTCACGGGCATACCCACCTTTGCCGCGCGCATCGATACCGGTATCGACGAAGGTGGCACCCAGCGAGAGCGCCTGCTCCTGAGTCTCGGGCCGCACGTCATAGCCCTCCACGACGGCCCCAAGCCGGTGCGCCGTCGCGATCGCTTCCAGCCCTGCCACACCGAGGCCCATCACCAGGACGTGAGCCGGTCCGATCGAACCCGCCGCGCTCGTGATCTTGGGCACCACACGAGCGAGATGCGTCGAGCCGAGTTGCACCGCGTAGTAACCTGCCAGCGCGGACTGGCTCGAAAGCGCGTCCATGGACTGGGCGCGCGTAATGCGTGGCACACGCTCCATCGCGAAGCAGGTGATCTTTTTGTCGAGCAGGCGCTTCACCAGCGCGGGCTCGTTGTGTGCATAGATAAACGAAACGAGGATCGCGCCCTCCTTCATCGCGTTGACCACCTCCAGCGCGGGAGGCTGAACGCCAAGCACGACATCGGCGTCTTTGACCAGTACGGTGCGATCGGCAATGAAGGCGACGTTCTCGAACGCGGCGTCGTCCAGATGAATCGCTGCGCCCGCCCCCGGCTGCATATGCAGCCGGGCACCCAGTTTGACCAGTTTCTGGACCACGGAGGGCACGAGCGCCACACGGCGCTCATGGGCCCGGGTCTCCGTCAGAACGGCAACGTTGATATACATGGCGGGCTTTCCCTGTGGCGATCAGGCCGGTGCGTCGAGGTGGGCAGTGCGAACCAGCTTCGTGTTGACGAACTCCTGGATGCCCATGTTGCCGAGCTCACGGCCGTAGCCGGAATCCTTGATGCCGCCAAACGGCAGTTCCGCATCGGACCAATCGATGTTGTTGATGAACATCATTCCGGTTTCGACACCGCTCGCGACGCGTTTGCCGCGTGCCACGTCTTCGGTGAAGACCGAACCGCCCAGACCGAAGTCCGAGTCGTTGGCGAGCGCAATCGCTGCGGCCTCGTCCTTGACGCGAAAGAACGAGACGACCGGGCCGAAGAACTCATCGCGGAAGGCCGGATTGTCAGGCTTGATGTCCGTCAGGATGGTGGTTTCCATGAACGAGCCGGGACGGTCGATACGCTTGCCGCCCATCACCAGCGTGGCGCCATGTGCCACTGCGTCGTCGACCTGCTTGAGCAGTTGAACCAGCGCCGCCTCGGTGGACAAGGGGCCGTGCGTGGTCTTCTCGTCCATTGGATCGCCCGCCTTCAATTCGGAGAGCGCGGTCTTGAACTTCGCAAGAAACTTGTCGGCAATCGAATCGAGAACGATGAATCGCTTCGCCGCGCAACAGGTCTGGCCGGCGTTGTACATCCGTCCCCATACAGCCCACGGAACGGTTTTTTCGAGGTCCGCGTCGTCGAGCACGATGAACGCATCGCTGCCGCCTAGCTCCATCGAAGTCTTCTTGAGGTTCTGCCCTGCGCGCGCCGCAATACTTCTGCCGGCCTCGACGCTGCCCGTCAACGCCACACCCTTAATGCGCGGGTCGTCGATGATTCGCTCGGACTGCTCGTGCGAGATCAACAGGTTGGTGTAGGCCCCCTTAGGCGCGCCGGCGTCGAGCAGGAGTTTCTCGAAGGCAATCGCGCATTGCGGTACGCAGCCTGCATGCTTGACCACCAGCACGTTACCCGCCATCAGTTGCGGGCCGGCGACGCGTGCAAGCTGGTAATACGGGAAATTCCACGGCTCCACGCAGAAGAGCACGCCGAATGGACTGTTCTCCATGTGCGCCTCACCGATTTTCGGATTGAGCTTGGTCGGTGCCAGGAACGTTTTCGCGTGCTTGGCGTAATAAGCGAGGATGTCGGCGCTGAATTTTACTTCGCCACGCGCTTCGTCGATGCGCTTGCCCATTTCAAGGGTTGCCAGTTTGGCAAATTCATCGACGTTCTTACGCATCAAAGTCGCGGCCTTAGCCACGATTTCAGCACGCTGGGCGTAGGTAGTGTGCTTCCATGTCTGGAAACAGGTCTCGGCAGCGGCGATCGACGTTTCAAGTTGCGCATCGGTTAGTTTTTCAAAGTTCTTCAGGACCTTGCCGTTGTTAGGGTTGACGCTTTGGTAAGCCATGGTTGTATTCTCTTTAAGTGGGGTCGGGCTTGAGTCCCGTAGCGGACGGTCAAGCATGTGTCGAACACCAGTACATCCTGTGTTCGACATCCTAATTATTTACCTTCGAATGCTCGTAACTCGGACGCAATTTGCGCGCCTGACCTCAGGCACACTGCTTCTTCGTCGCGGCCTTCGACTCTTTCACGTCCTGCTCGGCCCTTGGACCGAAATCATGCAAAGTGATCTGTCTTGCCGCGGCATTGCATAGCAGCGACTGCTTCCGCCACGAGCGTGGCGGAAAGAAATAGTGTTGTCGGATTGTGAGCATGATGGCCACTCCTTGCTGGAGGGGGCGGCCCGGGCGAGCGATCAAAGAAACTCATACTGCGCGAGGGTGTTTCGAGCGCATTTGGATGAGAGACGCAAGGCGCGTGTAACCACGGTGCGCTTAACCTCAGTGGAGGTCGGTACGGTGCCGTACAAGTGCGGACCCGACTGGCGAGCGGGTATCGCGCCTCGAAGATCAACGGTTCTTCCGACGTCCACGCGATGTCCAGACGCCATTCCTGCAGAACGCCACGAGTGGCGTTCTGCTACCTTTCAAGCAAACGTCCGCCATCGGACAGACCTCCATCGGGAATGTTGGCATAAGTAAGTTGTTCAATCGAATTCGCTCGCACTGCGCTCGCAGCATTGGTACCTTGCAGGCAATTTGATCCCTGACCGAATTCCCTGGGAGAGAAACCATGAAGCGCACGACCACCCCTTTCCAACGCCAGCCCATGCCTGTACTCGCGGCAGGCCTGCTTCTCGCCATCGCGACGCTCGCCGCTCCGGCAAGCGCCGCCACGCCAGGGGAGACTCAGGCAAGCGCGCATGTCATGACCGTGGCGGCCCATACGCCGGTCGATACTCGCATCAACAGCCTTCATGCGAGGCTTCAGATCACTGCTGACCAGGAATCCCTCTGGCAGCCCGTCGCGCAGGTCATGCGCGACAACGCCGGCACGATGGATTCGCTCAGGCAGTCCCGTATGGCCAACGCCAACAGCATGAGCGCGGTCGACGATCTCCGATCCTATGGCCAGGTTGTCGATGCTCACGCGGACGGCATCAAGAAACTCACGTCGGCCTTCGAGGCGCTTTACAACAGCATGTCGGATACGCAGAAGCACAATGCCGATCTGATTTTCCGCAGCGACACCCACCATGCGGCGAAGAAGGGATGACCCGGGACTGCGCCGCGCAGTCGGCAGCCGAACCAGCGCCGCGCACTACCGCGTGAGCGCCGGTCCGAACCAAGGAATACATCATGAAAACGTCAATCACCCGTACGCCTGACAAGGGCGCGATGAGAGCACGACTTTTGGGCGCACTTGGCCTCACGTTAGCGATCGCCTGTCTCGTCACAACAGCGCCGCTGCAAGCGGAAGAGGCTCACCACGGCAATCAGCAGCAGCATGGCCAGAGCCATGCTGCCCCACGCCAGACGTATCGGCATGACGATCATCATCGCGGCGGCCACGCTTACGGCAATCAAGACTATGCCTACGGCGCACCGCCTGTTGTTTATGCACCGCAGGAGGCCCCAGGAATCAGCTTGTTCCTGCCGCTCTAGTTTTGATGGAAAAGTATCCGGCTCGCAACCGCTACCGGCAACACGCACGTTTCGCAGGAGCGACACCATGATGCGACTCATCGTTCTGTTTATGATCGCCGGTATCGCTCTCCTCGCGGGCTGCAACACTGTGGCGGGCGCTCCCGCGCACATCACGGGTTGCCTATAGCGCTCTCAAGTCCGGCAACAGGCGGTCGAATTCCCGTTTCACCACCCCGTAGCATTCACACACGCGCTTTTCGAGCCCCGGTCGATCCAGCACTTCGATATGGCCGTAGCTGTAACGGATCATGCCGGCGTCCTGTAACTTCATCGCCGCTTCGGTGACGCCGGGCCGGCGCACCCCAAGCATGTTGGCGATCAGTTCCTGGGTCATCGTCAACTCGTTGGACGGCAGGCGGTCGATGCTCAGCAGCAGCCAGCGGCACAACTGCTGGTCGATCGAATGATGCCGGTTGCACACCGCGGTCTGCGCCATCTGGGTGATCAGCGCCTGGGTATAGCGCAGCAGCAGCCGCTGCATTGGGCCGGCGCGATGAAATTCCTCCTTAAGAATGCGGGCCTCCAGCCGGTACGCCTTCCCCGCGCTCTGCACGACCGCCCGGCTTGGCGTGGTTTCGCCGCCCATGAAGAGGGCAATGCCGACCACCCCTTCATTGCCGACGATCGCAATCTCGCCGGACGCGCCGTCTTCCATCACATACAGCAGCGAAACGATCGCGGTGGACGGGAGATAGACATGGTCGAGACGGTCACCCGATTCATAGACCACCTGTCCCAGCGGCATATCCACCTGCACCACATGCGGTCCGATGCGGGCCCACTCCGCTTCAGGCAACACCGCAAGCAGGTGGTTGTCGCGAGGTTGTTTGATACTCGACATGAGACACTCCCCGAAATCTCGAAAGAAGCGGTGTCGTATTCGTAAGATTGCGACTAACAAGATGGGCGCAGGCGCAGTTGTACGGCCGTTCCGAACGGCTTATTGCATTACCCTGCGCGGTGGCGAGTAGCAGCCCTAACCCATAATGAAATTATAGATTGCGCAAGCCAGGCGATACATCGAGGACCTGCGGTCAGGCGCAAGAGCGGGAGCGACCGGCTTCCGGGCGGCTCCGGCCGTAGACATTGGCATCGGCTTTGGTGGCTACTACGGCGGTGGGCATGATGGACGCGGACGGTAAATGCGGCGCCCGCTAACGCGCGTTGCGTCACTTTGACGTGACGCAACGCGACGCTCAAGAGAGCTGGATGAGATCGGCGCGAGCCGATCGGGTCAGATGTATCACAATCGTCCCATTAACAACATAACGAGCACCACGACCAGCACAACCCCGAGAATTCCGCTCGGACCGTAGCCCCATCCATTGCTGTATCGCCATGACGGAAAAGCGCCGACGAGCATCAGAACCAGAACGATAAGAAGAAGTAATCCTAATGACATTTTAAGTCTCCCTGTGCCGCGAACGGATATGCAAGGTGCTGACCGATTCGACGTAGGTGTTCGCAACCCAACGTCATGTCGCAATAGCTGACGTTGACATAGTCGCCAGGCTAGCGGCATCCGGTCAGCTGCCGGACGTAAAGATGAGAAATCGACAGGCCCCCGCTGTGGCCAACGGACGAAAGCAAGGCCTGCCAGTCGCTGCGAGCTATGCGGCGCGCTGGTTCAACCACACCCGGCCTGCCGCCGTCATGTTGATGACGCCACAGGAACGCGATTCGTACGCAAGCCCGAAGCTCAAAAGTTCTTCCGCTATCGAGCGCGGCGTCTCTGCCAGGGAATCTGGAATCAGATCGAGCGATTTGAGAGTCTGGACAGCCTGGGGGGAAAGTTCGATGTACATGGCCGCCTCCTGTTGCTGAGATCAGCATGAATCAAACGAATCTTGACCGTCTGTACGGTAGCGTCTACTTAAGCCACCCTTTCTGAAATTTATCTGGACCGCCAGCGCCAGCGGTGGGTTCAAGCTATCGGCCATCGAGCTCGGAATCAGGATCGTCGCACCACGCTCTTTATGGGTGGCAAAACCATGCCCAGCCGCGCCGTCGTGCAAAGCGCAGGGCACGCCTGCCGGCTGGACGCATGCATCCTGAATATGGCCATATCGAGGTACTGGATAGGCGCGGGCTGGAAAAGCGCATCTGCGAATGCTACGGCGTCGTGCGACGCGAATTCGACCGGCTGTTACCCGATCTGCGCGCAATCTAGAAGCACGTTCAGTGAATGTGGCTTCCGAAAAGTCCCAGCAGCCCAATCACAATCAGATAGATCGCCACGATGTAATTCAACAGACGTGGCACCACAAGAATCAGGATGCCGGCAATCAATGAGACCAGTGGACCTGCGCTTGTGAGCATATGCATGATTCCCTCCTCGTTCGCACCCGCCATGCGCCGTATGCGAGTCCCGATCCGTTAGTGACGCTGACACTACGCTCGATCGACTCCGGAAGCGGTACGTCAGCGTACAAACTGCCGGCTATCTGCGGCGCGTGGACGCTAGTTCGCAGCTTGTACGGTAGCGTGCAGACGCCGACCCTGAATCGGCATATCGTCTGGCTGAGGCATTGACCCGCCTCCCAAAGGAAAAGAAATGTCACTACACGAGTTTTCCAAAGATCTGGCCCACCTTGAATACGTTCTGCCGTTGCTCGAGCGGGGCAATCCTCTGTCAATACCGTACTGGCGGCAACGCGTCACAGCTTTGGAGGCACAGCAGGCTCTCCTGCCCGACGGCACCAAACGCGTGGCCCGGTTGCTCAAACTCTTCAACGAGTTCGAGCGTCGATCGGTTCCGGCCCGGTAGCACCCTCGTGCCATGTCCGGTTCCGCGAATCAATGGCGGAGGAAAGGCGCGACATAGTCTCGCCGTCGATCAAGCGTACTGACGAAGGCGCAGTGCAAACTCCTCGAGGGCATCAATCCCGCTCAGTTCGGCACGACGGCACCAATCCTGCAACTGAAGGAGCAACTGCTCACGCGACACATTGGAGCGCTCCCACATCGCCAGGAGTTCTTCACGCAACTCATCATAAATACGCAGCTTCTGGTCGCACTCCTGTCGGCAGGCACGTTCTGCTACCCGCGTGTAGCGCGCTATGACCTCGTAGCGGTTGCGCAGTATCGCTTGCAGCGTAGCGTCATCGAGCACCGTCTTGCCTTTGACCAGATGCGGCCTCGGCGCCACTTTTCTAACCTTCGCCAGTCCTAGCGCCGAAAGAATAAAAATGTACATCCAGCCGATGTCGAGTTCGTACCACTTGTTCGACAGCCTGGCGGATGTCGCATAGGCGTGGTGATTGTTATGAAGCTCTTCCCCCCCGATCAGAATGCCCAGCGGAATGATATTCGTACTCGCATCTGCCGTGTCGAAGTTGCGGTAGCCGCGAAAATGGCCGATGCCGTTGACCACGCCACCCGCCCAGAACGGAATCCAGATCATCTGGACGGCCCATACTGAGACGCCGACGATGCCAAACAACGCCACGTCGATCACGATCAGCAGGCTTACGCCGAGGTTCGGGTACCTCGCATAGAGATTCCGCTCGATCCAGTCGTTCGGCGTGCCGTAAGCGAATTTGCGCAGCGTTTCTTCATTCTTTGTTTCGGCGCGGTAAAGTTCAGCACCACCGAGCAGAACCTTCCAGATGCCATGGGCCTGCGGGCTATGAGGATCCTCAGCGGTCTCGCACTTCGCGTGATGCTTGCGGTGTACTGCCGCCCAGTGGCCGGTCACCATACCCGTCGTCAGCCACAGCCAGAAGCGGAAACTGTGGCTAACGACCGGATGCAGCTCGAGCGCGCGATGCGCCTGACAGCGGTGAAGGTAGACCGTCACGCTGATAATCGTGACATGTGTCAGTAGCAGCGTGGCCAGCACAATCTGCCACCACGGCAGGCAAAGCAAGCCGTTTGAGAGAAAAACCAGTGAAGTTCGAAACACGTTGGCCCCCTTCTTACGGAACCGTGAGCACTTCGTGCATCTTGAGCGCCTCGTCATGCCAATCATGAGAGATCGACGTCATGATTTGCGCAACTGCCCGGCATGTCAGTACGGTCCCGTACCAGACTCCGCAGCTTCCACACGATGTCGAGCCTCCACGAGCGACGTCCCATCAGCTTGAACGCAAACGTCCGCCATCGGACAGACCTTGATCCGGAATCGTGGCATTAATTACTTGTTCCATCGAATTCGCTCGCAGTGTGCTTGCAGCACGGGTAGCAAACGCCACCGGAAATCAGCTTGTTCCTCCCGCTCCAGCTTCAATGGAAAACTATCCGGCTCGCAACCGCGCCGGTAACACAAACGCTTCGCAGGGGGACACCATGATGCGACTCATCGTTCTGTTTATGATCGCCGGTACCGCTCTTCTCGCCGGCTGCAACACTGTTGCGGGCGCGGGCCAGGACATATCGAAAGGCGGTCAGGCCATTCACAACACCGCCGAGGACGCCAAATAAACGGCGCCAGTTATCAGTGTTGTGGATATTCAAGTAGAAATTACACCAAAGGGGGAACGGAGATGAAGAACCAAACACGTGTATGGATGCTGATCGCGCTGTCGCTGATTGCCGGCCTGAGTGCGTGCATCCTCGTCCCGGTCGGGGACGACCACCACGGCGGTGGCGGCGACTACCACAGCGGTGGTGGCGACTACCACGGCGGTGGTGAATACCACGACGCTCACGAACATTACTAGGCGTGCCGCGTTCATCGATTTTGCGCTGCGCGAAATCAGGCGCAACCAGATTACCGGCGGCCGATCTTTACGGCTAAGCGCCATCTTGGGCGAGCGCAAGTTCCTCAAGCGTACCGTCCACCATCGCCTGGGCTTCCTCAACGATGCGCGTCAGGTGATCTTCACCCAGGAAGCTCTCCGCATAGATCTTGTAGATATCTTCGGTGCCTGATGGACGTGCCGCAAACCAACCGTTCTTCGTGATCACCTTGATGCCGCCGATGGCGGCATGATTGCCTGGCGCACGGTCGAGCACCTGCTCGATCTGTTCGCCGGCCAGTTCGGTGTGGGGAAACTCCGCTGGTGAGAGCCGCCCCAGCACCGCGCGCTGCGGCGCCGTTGCTACGGCTTGCACGCGACGTTCAACCGGCTCGCCCATTCTCTGGGTCAGATCACGGTAGATTTCAGCGGGATCACGGCCGATGCGCGTCGTGATCTCTGCCGCCAGCAATGCCGGTACGATCCCATCCTTGTCGGTCGTCCACGCGGTGCCATCGAGCCGCAGACAACTGGCGCCCGCGCTCTCCTCCCCGCCGAAGCCGAGCGAGCCGTCGAGCAAGCCGTCGACAAACCATTTGAATCCGACCGGCACTTCGTAAAGCGTACGACCGCGCCTCTCGCTCACGCGATCGATCATCTGGCTGCTGACAATGGTTTTTCCCACCGCCGCCTGGGCGCGCCATTGGGGGCGATGAGAATACAGATAATCGACGAGGACCGCGAGATAGTGATTGGGCGGCAGCAGTCCGGCGTGCCGCGTGACGATGCCATGACGATCATGATCGGTGTCGCACGCAAAGGCCACATCGAAGCGATCCTTCTGGTCGATCAGCGTTTGCATCGCATACGGCGACGACGGATCCATACGAATCCGCCCATCCCAGTCGACGCTCATGAAGCGGAAAGTTGGATCGACGTCGTCGTTGACCACCTGCAGATTCAGGCCGTAGCGATCCGCGATCGGCCCCCAGTAGTGCACACCCGCGCCACCCAGCGGGTCGACGCCCAGCAGGATCGGCGCGCCACGCACCACATCCATATCGATGACGCTGACGAGATCGCCAACGTAGGCGTTGAGGAAGTCATGCCGGTGCGTCGTCGTGGCGCGCAGCGCTTTCGACAAACCCATACGCAGCACGCCGTCAAGCTTGCTTTCGAGCAACCCGTTCGCTGCCGCTTCGATCCAGCCGGTCACGATCTCGTCAGCCGGACCGCCACTCGGCGGGTTGTATTTGAAGCCGCCGCTTTCCGGCGGATTGTGCGAAGGCGTCACCACGATGCCGTCCGCCAGTCCCGCAGTCCGGCCGCGGTTGTACGCGACGATTGCGTGCGACACCGCCGGCGTGGGCGTGTATTCGCCGTTCTGCGCAATCATGATCTCAACGCCGTTGGCCGCCAGCACCTCCAGCGCGCTCGCGTAAGCGGGTTCAGACAGTGCATGCGTGTCGACGCCGATAAACAGCGGACCGTCGATACCCTCCTGCCGCCGATAACGGCAGATCGCCTGCGTGATGGCGAGCACATGCCACTCATTGAAGCTGCGCGCGAAAGCCGAGCCGCGATGCCCAGAGGTGCCGAACGCAACCCGCTGCGCCGGTATCGCGGGATCGGGCCTTTCGGTGTAATACGACGTGATCAGCCGGGGGACGTTGACCAGAATCTCATGAGGTGCCGGTTTGCCGGCGAGAGGATTGATGTTCATCGCGATATCCTTTGGTAGTCGAGACTCATGGTGGCGACACCCTGGTTCGCCCGCATCTATCTTTCTGAGCACGACTCTCTCTCGCGCGACAGGCATGTGTCTGTACGGTATCAGGCAATGATTTTTAGTTAAGTAGACGAAACGCGGTGCCCGCTAACGCGCGTTGCGTCACTTTGACGTGACGCAACGCGACGCTCAAGAGATCAGCGAGAGCCGATCATGACGGTTCACTTGCTCCAGACCCTCCGGGTGCTGTTGCAGGCGCGGTCAGGTCTTCGTCTGAAAGCGGGTGTGCCATCCCCTTGCCAGCCGGCACGCTGCTTGATTCGGCGATTTCAACCCGCAGACTGCCTTGATTGTTCCAATACGCCCAGCTGGCATCGTTGGCAAAGCAATACAGGTAACCCGAGTAGGGTGCCCTGATCTCCACCTCTCGACCAATTCTGAAGAAGAAGGGTTGAGGTGGCACGCCGGCCTCGTCCAGTTGCCCTGGATACGAGATTGCACCGCAGAGTTCGAACCAGTTCGCCTCCCTGACCCGCTTGGCCCATGAAAACAGGCGTTGCATCCAGTTACCTGGCGTTCCCTCCGCGCCCGATACGCTGTCCCCATCGAGCCACGTTTGACCGTCAGGCACCTTGAACCGGTAGCGCACCCCCTCCTTCACGAAAATACCGGTCCAGTTCCACAACGGGCTGGCGAAAACCCGCACCTGGACCGCCACCGCAGGGTCGATGTTCGGTCGATAGGGTGCCTGAAAGATGGGCGGACTCGCCTGCCGGGCCAAGGCCAGATCCGATATCGATTCAGAACATCGTCGTGACCCCTTCGCGAGATACGGAAAGGACCGAGGACGAAATCCGATTTTCCTGTAAAACCCTGTGAGTGAGTTGTGGAGGACGCCATGTACTGCGGATGGCGATAACTGGCCCGCATTGGCTATCTGGTTCAGCATCTCTGATGCAAACACCGCACCACACTGCGCAGCCTCGGCAATCATCCATTTGAGTGTAGCGTCAGAAAGCCCGGTTTCCTTGTAGCCGCCACCAACGTCAGCGTGCACACCCGGGAACCACACTTGCGTCACGCGTGCCGGGTCACAACCATCCTCGTCGGCCCACAACGTTGGAAAGAAGTTGTTCCGCTGCTCATCAATGGCAAGGCCGTGTACCGCGCGTTCAACTTCTGGCGAAAGCGTCGTGTCATGAAACTCGAAGCGCTTTCTCCGGAAACCGAAAAAGTTCATGATTTCGGGGATGCCGAGCGCGCCCACCGTCTCCCACACCCCGAGGAAGCGAATGGGAGGCGGTTTGCCATGCTCGATGCGGAACCGTTCCTGCCGGCTGAGGTTTTCCGGTACTGTTGGGTCAAGCCGGTACAGGTTCCATGCCTGTTTGACCAGCGCCCAGGTGGCCTCGTGAGGCAGTCCACAATGATGCAGCATGCCCACCAGGCTTCGCGCCGTGAACGCGCCACGCGAGAAGCCAATGACAAAGATCTCAGAATCGTCTTCGTAGTGGTCGGACAGCCACTTGTAGGCGGTTCGAATGTCCCGGGAGAGACCTATTCCTAGCGCGCCATCTATGAGGCGACGAATCCAGCCTTCGTTAGCGCCAACGCCGACGTGGTAGTACCGGAGCTGCTCGACACCATCGTCGCCGTGCTCACTCAACGCGTTGAAAAAGCGCACGACATTGGTTGGAACGGGCACCCCCTGGAACTCGTCGCTATCCGAGTTCCATGTGCCGTCACAACAAACGAAGAGTCTCTTCATGTTTGCGGGTTCTACCTCATATTTCGACGCGCGAGCCCAGTTCGATCACCCGGTTTGAGCTCAGCTTGAAAAAAGCCGCAGGGTTGCCGATGTTGTGCGCCATTACGCTGAACACTCGTTCGCGCCACACCGGCATGCCCTTGCCGCCAGTCGCCACCACGGTGGCATGACTGAGGAAAAAGGACACCTGCGCCGGATCGACCACCAGGCCCTTCGTCTCGCAGTCGCGCAGCGCTTGCGGCAGGCTGGCCTCGTCCTTGAAGCCGTAGGTCACGACGATGCTGTGGCAGTTGTGGCCCAGCGGCGTGATCGCCACGCGCTGCTCGCGCGGCACATAGGGCACATCCTGGTTGGTCACGTGCACGAACAGCACACGCTCGTGCAGAACGTGGTTGTGCGCCAGGTTGTTGATCAGCGCGTGCGGCACGGTGTTGGGGTTGATGGTCAGGAACGCGGCGGTGCCGGGCACGCGTATCGTTTCCTTCGCGAACAGGCTGTCCAGGTACCTGGCCAGCGGCAACGCGCCGGCATGGACGCTGGCCTCTTCGACCATCAACTCACGGCCGCGGTGCCAGGTGGACATGATGGTGAACATGATGGCGCCCAGCAGCAGCGGGAACCATCCGCCATCCACGAACTTGAGCAGGTTGGCCGAGAAGAACGTGAAGTCGATGACGAAGAAGAAGCTGGTGGCCAGCACGCTCAGCAGCCAGTTGTAGTGCCAGGCGTAGCGCACCACGTAGAACGTCAGGAACGTGGTGATCATCATGGTGCCCGTCACCGCGATGCCGTAGGCCGAACCCAGCGCCGTAGAGGAACCGAAGCCCAGCACCGCCCCCACCACCGCGATCAGCAGCAGCCAGTTGATGGCGGGCACGTAGATCTGGCCGACCTCGCGTTCGGAGGTGTAGACGATGCCCATGCGCGGCATGAAGCCCAGTTGCATGGCCTGCTTGGTCATGGAAAACGCGCCGCTAATTACCGCCTGCGATGCGATCACTGTCGCCACCGTCGCCAGCACCACCATCGGAAACAGCGCCGCCGACGGGAAGAGGTGGAAGAAGGGGTTGTCCACTGTCTTGGGGTCGGACAACAGCAGCGCGCCTTGGCCCAGGTAATTGAGCGCCAGCGCGGGTAGCACCAGGGCAAACCACGACAGGCGGATCGGCGGCGCGCCGAAGTGGCCCATGTCGGCATACAGCGCCTCGGCGCCGGTTAGCGCCAGCACCACCGCGCCGAGCGAGACAAAGGCCCGCCAGCCGTTACGAATCAGGAATTCGAGGCCCACGAACGGGTCGAACGCGGCCAGGATGGCCGGCGCGCGACCGATGCTGAGCAGTCCCATCACCGCAATCACGCCGAACCACAACACCATCACCGGCCCGAACACCGCGCCGATGCCCGCCGTGCCCCGCCGCTGCGCCAGGAACAAGCCGATCAGCACGACCAGCGCGATCGTCACCACGAAGGGCTTGAGCTTCGGCTCCGCCACTTGCAGCCCTTCCACCGCGCTGAGCACCGAGATAGCCGGCGTGATGACGCCGTCGCCGTAGAACAGCGCCGCGCCGAACACGCCGGCGAGCAGCAGCCCGTTGCGCAGGCGGGGCCGGTCCATCACCGAACTGGAGGCCAGCGCCAGCAGCGCCATGATGCCGCCCTCGCCGTGGTTGTGGGCACGCATGATCAGCGTCACGTACTTCAGCGTCACCACGATGATCAGCGACCAGATGATGAGCGACACCACGCCCAGCACGTTGAGGCGGTTGAGCACCAGCCCGTGGCCCGAGTCGAATACCGTGCTCATGGTGTAGAGCGGACTGGTGCCGATGTCGCCGAAGACGATGCCGATGGCGGCCAGCGCCAGCTTGGGCATCGACCCGTGGCCGGTTTCCGCGGCGTGGCCGGCAGGGGCGCCCGGTTGCGGGCCTGAAGACGATTCCATGACTGGCTCCTTCTCAGTGGGTGGTGCCCTGCCCCAGCGGACGGTGCGCCGGCCTGCAAACGCCGGGCGGCCCGTCTGATCACGCTGGTTCTCCTCCAACAGGCTGATCAGCGACCAGCCTGTTGGCGACAGCGTACAGAAAAAAGGGCGCGTCTCAAAGCCGGTTCAACCCACCCGCGAGCCGACGCGCCCCCCCGCCTTCAGCCCACGGCTACAGGAGCAAAAAGCTTGTCGTAAGCAGCGAGCAGGTTGCTGTGCATGGCACTGCCCTCAAAATCCGCGCCGAGCGTGACGAGGCCGAAGAAACGCTCCTTACGATCCGCCTCAGCCTGCTTCCGGTTCTTCGTCCATGATGAGCAGGAACAGCGTCGCCTGGGATGAGATATCCAGCTTCTTGTAAAGATTGCGCCGGTGAACCTTGGCAGTCGCAGGTGACACGCCGAGTAGCCTCGCCATATTTTTGGTCGAATGACCGGCAAGAATCATCAGCGCGACTTCAATTTCACGCTGGGTGAGCGACGCATTGGACCGCTTGCGCAACGCCTGTTCGAAGTGACGGCGCCGGTCGCTTCCCGCGGCAGAACTCACCGGCGGGGGCAGCACAGCGGTCTGTGCCGACAGGGCATGGCACATCAACGGAAGCAACCATGCGCCGTAAAGGCAGAGGGTCCCGATTTCAGTCGAACTAAAGCGCCGTTCACTGCCGATCGACACCGACAGCGTTCCGCCCGCGGGCAGTGGCGCCAACAACTGCACCTCATCTTCCAGCACGTTCACCGAAAAATAACGGCGAAAGTATTCGGTTTCGCGGAAGTGGTCGGGCGCCACTTCGTCGAGGCAATACACGCCCGGGCTGATCGCGCCCAGGCTGAATTGATAGAAAGGGTCCAACAAATAGACGCTGTTCAAATACCCTTTGAACAGTTCGTCGTGCGGCGTACGCGCCTGGATCTCCGCAATCAACTGGGGTTTCCCGTTAGGCCAGAAGATCACCACCACCCAGTTGTCAAAGTGGACCACTTTGCGCAACAGGTCGATCAGCGCGTGCCAGAACTGTTTGTCATCGAGTTTTTCGACCAGACGTCCAAGCCGCTGATGAAATGCAACGTCTGCGACTTCAAGCTGCATGCCAGTTTCCCCCACTACCCCTAAAAGGGTAGGTCGCCCCATCGTTCTAGCCCTTCGGCCTGATTTTCACCTATCGCCGCCCACCCTACCATCTCCATACCCCGACGCATGCGCGCCGACAAGCTTGCTCGCAGCAAGCAACACAGGAGAAAAGTATGGGTATCAGAGACATCGGTGTTCGAGTCGGCCACGGCACGCCCGGTCCATTCAACAGCATCACCGACGTGCAAGGCGTAAGAGTCGGCCATCGTACCCTGGTCGAAAATCGCGCAGAAGCTTCGATTCGAACCGGCGTGACGATCATCGAGCCACGCGCTGGCATCGCACGGTTCGACCCATGTTATGCCGGCTGTCATGTGCTCAACGGAAACGGCGATGCCACGGGTCTCGAATGGATACGCGAGTCGGGACTGCTGACCACGCCCATTGCCTACACCAACACGCACAGCGTCGGCGTGGTGCGCGATGCACTGGTCGCCGCCGAGCGCGCATGGGTCGGCGATAGCCAGTACTGGTGCATGCCGGTGGTGCTGGAAACCTTCGATGGCGTCTTGAACGATATCTGGGGACAACATGTCACCGCGACGCATGTCCACGAGGCGCAGTCCCAAGCCCGCAGTGGACCGGTGGCCGAGGGCTCGGTTGGCGGCGGCACCGGCATGATCTGTCATGAATTCAAAGGCGGCATCGGAACCGCCTCGCGCAAGCTCACCACGGAGGACGGTGGCTGGACCGTCGGCGCGCTGGTCCAGGCGAACTACGGCCGCCGCGACGCGCTGCGTGTGGCGGGCTATCCGGTTGGCGAAGTGCTGCGGAATCTGCCGTCGCCATTCGACCGGCGTCGGGCGGGCGTCCCTGGCATGGGGTCGATCGTGGTGACGCTTGCGACCGACGCGCCGCTTCTTCCGCATCAGTGCGAGCAAGTCGCACGACGCGCAAGCATCGGGTTAGCCCGAGTGGGAGGCGGCACCGAATATTCCAGTGGCGACATTTTCATCGCCTTCTCGGTCGGCAACCGCAGCATACCGCCGGCGGATTACGGCAAAGCGATCGAACCTGTCATCAGCGTGCGCAGTGTCAGCCACGATTTCATTTCTCCGCTATTCGTCGCGGCTGCGGAAGCGGTCGAAGAGGCGATTCTCAACGCCCTTGTCGCTGCTGAAGATGCGGATGGCCAAGGTGTTCATGTTCCCGCGCTCGGCGCAGCCCGGCTGCTGAAAGCCCTGGAACAAGTTGGCTGGCGCCGCGGAGCAGATCAGGCGGACCGCCCGTTCGCTGACTGACGCTTCTTCCCCTCGCATGAGTTCCTTCATTAAAACCGAAAGGTCACTATGACATCCCGCCATCTCATCACCGTCGTCACTGGGCTCCTCGCAGCAGCGGGCATCCTGGCTGTGACTGCAAACCATGCCAAAGCCGAAGAACTGAATGTCTATAACTGGTCGGACAATATCGCCGACGACACCGTGTCGGGGTTCGAAAAGGAAACCGGAATTCACACGCGATACGACGTCTATGACGGCGACGACACCTTGCAGGCCAAGTTGCTAAGCGGTTCATCGGGCTATGACATCGTGGTGCCATCGTCCAGCTATGCCGGCAAGCAGATTGAAGCGGGCGTTTATCGAAAACTCGACAAGAGCAAGATTCCAAACCTGGCGAATCTGGATCCCGTGCTCATGAAGATGCTGGCGTCAGCCGATCCGGGTAATCAATACACCGTGCCATGGTCGTGGGGAACGGATGGCATCGGTTACAACGTCACGAAGGTGACGCAAATTCTAGGCAAGGATGCACCCTACGATAGCTGGGATCTGCTGTTTGATCCGCAATACGTCTCCAAACTGAAAACCTGCGGCGTTTCCGTACTCGACTCCGCAGAGGACGCATTCTCGGTGGGGTTGATCTACTTGCATAAGGATTCCAATAGCACAAACCCCGCCGATTATCAGGCCGTGTACAAGCTGCTTAAAACGATTCGTCCGTACATCACCCAGTTCAATTCTTCCGGCTACATCAACGACCTGGCCAATAACGATGTCTGCATTGCGCTAGCGTGGTCGGGCGACGTCGGGATCGCAAAACGGCGCGCAGAAGAGGCCCATCGCGCCTATGAGATTCGTTACGTCATTCCTAAAGGCGATGGCGTGCTGTGGTTCGATCTGATGGGGGTTCCGAAAGATGCGCCTCACCCGGAAGCCGCGATGCAATGGATCAATTACATCCTTCAGCCCAAGGTTAGCGCGGCGATCACCAATCAGGTTTTCTATCCCAATGCTAACGCTGCCGCCCGGACTTTCGTGAAGCCGGCGATCCTCGATAACGAAGCGGTCTACCCTCGCGGTGACAAGATGAAATCGCTCACACTGTCGTTGCCTTTGCCGGCCGATATCCTGCGCCTTGAAAACCGGCTGTGGACACAACTCAAGTCTGGGCGATAACGTTGAAGCTGGTCGGGCCACGGCGCAAGTCACGCTGCTTATCGTCGGGCAGCGTGGCGAAGGCGTTCCGCACCGGGCCGAAGAAGGTCCGGTAAAACTCCACCGTGTCCGGCGCGGCGACCCACAAGCGACGTTATTGTTGAATCAGTGGATAGCCGATTCCAGTGCAGAATGAGACGACGCCGGGTTTGGCGCGTTGGCTGCAGCCCATCTCCTGACGCTACTTCCAGGCAGGCGTTTGCGCTCTCTTCCCATCCTGAAGCCAGGAGACAACCTTATGCCGAAGTCGCTGCTGCGGATCACGACCGGACCCACTTTCGCCGCACCGCGGAAATGTCGAAAGTCGACCCATTTCGCGGTGCTCGGGATCGCGCTGGCGCTCGCGGCATGCGTCTGCAGGGCTGACGAAGGCGCCAGGGTCACGCCCACCGAAGTGCGAGCGTCGCAGGCGTTGACGCAGGGGTGGAAATTTGTGCAGGACGATTCGCTCACCGATGCCGCAGCGTTGGCAGCAACAGGGCAGAACTGGCAAGACGTCAGCCTGCCGCATACCTGGAACGCTCAGGACGCCGCGAGCACTAACGCCACGGTGCCTTACAAGCGCGGGCTCGGCTGGTATCGCCTCGAGTTCGATACCCCGGAAGCAGGCGCGCGCAAGTGGCTCGAGTTCGGCGCCGCCAGTATCGTGGCCGACGTCTGGCTGAACGGACAGAAGCTGGGGCAGCACCAGGGCGCCTTCACGGCGTTCCGCTTTGACGTGACAGACAAGCTCGCCGCGAGCGGCAAAAACGTTCTACTCGTGAAGGTCGACAACCGGGAAGCGGTGACGGGCAAAGAGCTTACGGCTATCGCCCCGCTGGGCGGTGACTTCAACATGTCTGGTGGCCTGTATCGCGACGTCAAACTGGTGGAGACGGCCGCTCCGGTCCATTTCGACCTTGGCGATATGGGCGGACCGGGTGTGTACGCGAGGACCGGCGCTGTGACTGGCAGCCGCGCGACCGTCGACGTGCGCGCGAAGCTCAAGAGCGACTCCACTCAGGACGGCGACTACCTCATTCGTGTCTCCGTTCTGGATGCCAGCGGGCAGCTCGCCGGGAGCGTGCAGAAGACGGTAACGTTGAAGGCAGGCAGCAACGTCGAGGTTGCCCAGGAGGTCGCGGTCGACCACGCGCACTTGTGGCAAGGCGTGGATGATCCTTACCAGTATCGCCTGATCGCAGAGCTCGTGAAGTCGGACGGTACGACGATCGACAAGGTGATACAGAGCTTCGGCATCCGCCAGCTGCGCTTTGATCCCAACGCAGGGTTCTTCCTGAACGGCAAGCACATGCCGTTGCACGGGGTCGACCTGCATCAGGACGCCCTCGGCAAGGGCTGGGCCATTTCCACGCGCGACATCGACGAATCGCTGGGGCTAATAAAGGAAATGGGCGCGAATAGTGTGCGCCTCGCCCATTATCCGCACAGCCCGTACACGTTGGAGCGCGCGAGCCAACTGGGGCTCGTAGTCTGGGCGGAGCTGCCCCTGGTTAACCAGACATCCATTCCGGGGTGCGGCGGCCCGGTCACCGACGCCTTCAAGGCCAACGCGAAGCAGCAACTGCAGGAACTGATCCGCCAGCAGTACAACCGCGCCTCTGTGGCAATGTGGTCGGTCGGCAACGAAACCACCCTGGGTTGCAGGACCAGTACGACGGGCATCGACAACGTCACGCCGCTCCTGAAGGCGCTCCATGCGCTTGCCAAAGCCGAAGACAGTAGCCGCGTGACGACTTATGCGGACTTGGGGCAGGACGTACCTTACGGCCACCAATTCACTTCGACCGGCGGGATCACCGACATCTGGGCAATCAATCGCTACTACCTCTGGTACTACGGAAGCAGTGCTGCGGAGTTCGGCGCACACGTTGATGCCCTCCATGCCAAGTACCCTAACCAACCGATCGGCATCAGCGAATACGGCGCCGGGTCGGCCGTGACGCAACACTCGGACAACCCGCTCGGCGGCCTGACGGAGAGCAACAATACAGGCCAGCCGGTGGTCTATCAGCCAGAGGAATATGCCAGCTACGTTCACGAGCAGATTTACGGCGCCATCGCCAGCAGGAAGTACATTTGGGGCAGCTACGTCTGGAACATGTTCGACTTCGGCTCTGGCACCCGCAATGAGGGCGACGTGCAAGGGGTCAACACGAAGGGCCTGGTGACGTACGACCGCAAGACGAAGAAGGACGCCTTCTATTTCTACAAAGCGAACTTGAGCAGCGAGCCCGTGACCTACATCACCGGACGCCGCTATACGAATCGCGCGTATGCCACCGTCGACGTCAAGGTCTACAGCAATACAGATTCAGTGCAGCTTTCGCTCAACGGCACCACGATAGGGGCGCTGACACAGGACCAATGCACGATGAAGGTCTGCGTGTTCAGGAACGTCAAACTGAGCCCGGGTGCCAACAAGCTCACAGCGAGTGGAAACCACGGCGGGCGCACAGTGAACGATTGGGTGGAGTGGTCGCTGAACACCCAGGGCGTGAGAATCGCCGCCGGTCAGTACACGACGGGGTTCACCTCATCGACCGGCGCCCTCTTCGGATCGGACAACTTCTTCGTCGGAGGGACGGCCGAATGGCTGGTTCCGAAAAGCGGCGTCGCCTTGCGCAGCGGTGTGCCGATCGATCGCACCGCCGTCAGCGGGACTGTCGACCCCCAGCTGTTCGCCAATGTCCGCCGCGGCAGGTTCAGCTACGACATCCCGTTGGACAACGGCATGTACAGCGTCACGCTCGGTTTCCTCGAACCAGGCAAGGCGACAGCGGTCGGCGGTCGCGTCTTCAGCGTGGACGCCAATGGCGTGACTGTGCTTCCCGATCTGGACGTGCTGGCTGCGGCGGGCGCCTACCGCACGGTCATCACCCGTACTTTCCCCGTGACGGTTACCGGTGGGCGCCTCAAGCTCGACTTCAAGCCGAGCGTGGGTGAGGCCGTCGTGTCGAATATTTCGATCACAAAAAACTGACGGGCTACCTTCGCGTCCGAGGCAGGGCAATTCACTTCGCTCATTGACCGCTTGTGGGTTAGCGATAGTCGCTCGCCTCGGTAACGTTGCAGATCCTTCCAGACCTGCACACAAGGCGAGCGGCCAGGAACGCCAAAGCAAGCGGATCGATGGAGCAACCCCGAAGAGCGACCTCGTACTTGCCTTATCGATTCGCAACTGCATGCGCAGTCTGGCAGTCGGCGATGGACTTGCCGCGCATCTTTCCGCGCCCAGGTACAGACTCGGTCGAGGTCGAAGCGGCGATGCCCGCGTCGGTCTGTGCGGCGCTGGCGGATCGCGGCTTCAGGCTGTCTCCGGCGCCGTCCGCGATCGGCGGATCGCAGGCGATATGGATCGACTGGGACCAGGGCGTGCTGGTCGGCGCCTCGGATCACCGGAAGGACGGCTGCGCGCTAGGCTATTGATATTGCGCGGATCGCGACGACAGCCCGACTCGCCGCTCAATCGCGTGCGCCAGTCGGGCTGTCTTCACTGGCCGTAGACGTCGAAGTCGAAATACTTTTTCGCGATCCTGTCGTACTTGCCGTCCGCGCGCATGTCGGCGATCGCCTGGTCGATCTTCGCCTTCAGGTCGGTGTCTTCCTTGCGCAAACCAATCGCGGTACCGCTTCCCAACGTCTTCGCGTCGTAAAGCGCATTGCCGGCAAACGCGAAGTCCTTGCCACGCGGCGTCCGCAGGAATCCGACATCCGCCTGCACCGCGTTTTGCAGCGATGCGTCGATGCGGCCAGCGATCAGGTCCGAGTAAACGAGATCCTGATCCTGGTACGACGCGATCACCGCGCCGGCCGGCTCCCAGTACGTCTTCGCATACGTTTCCTGGATCGACCCCTGCTCGACGCCGATTCGCTTGCCCTTCAGCGCTTCCGACGTCGGCACGATCGTCGCGCCCTTCTTCGCGACGAGGCGTGTCGGGATCCTGAATACCTTCGACGAGAACGCGATCTGTGCCTGACGCGCCGGCGTCATCGACATTGTCGATAGCACGCCGTCGAACTTGCGCCCCTTCAGCGCGGGAATCATCCCGTCGAAGGCATTTTCGACCCACACGCATTGGGCGTTCAGGCGACGGCAGATCTCGTTGCCCAGGTCGATGTCGAAGCCGACGAGCTTGCCGTCGGCGGATTTCGATTCGAACGGCGGATAGCTCGCGTCGACACCGAACCGCACGGTCGACCAGTCCTTCGCGATTGCGCTGCCGGACGATACGGCGAGCAGCACAATCGTCAGGGTTGCAAGCATGGATTTCATATTTTTCCTTTTGTCGTTCTTCTTAAGAAATGCGCGGCGTAAATGAACAACCGCAAACGGGCGGTAAGCGCGCCGCCAAGCTGGGGCCCTTGCCGGAGCCACATCCGGCGCGCAGTGCCCGACATTCGAACTTAATCTGCTCGCTCTTACAAATTCATAAAACAAATCAGTCCATGCATACGGCGCATATCAACGCGCCGCCGGCGAAAATCTAAACGCGCGTTTCCAACACGCGCCTTATACATCGGACTCCATATTATGAAGACGCCGCCTTTTGTCTGAGCTATTTACACAGCACGACATGTAACGGCGAGGTTACGTTCGACGTGGCGGGAACACGTAACACGGGGGACGTAACACACACCACACGATGCCGTCATCGGTGTTCCGCACCCTGCCCGATCTGCCCCGTCCAGCAAGACGCTCTCTGTCGCACGCCCGTCAATTCCGGCACCGCCCATGCGCGGATCGTGCCGCGTTCCGTCACCGGCGCATTGGCTCGGAACTTGCAGCGACCAACTACCCGAGTACGCCACATCCGGGCATGGCGCAACCGCACCGTGCTCTAGAACTAAACGAAGGCGACGCGCACACACGCGGTGTCGGGCTCAAAGTAACCCTTTTCTGCAAGACCGATCAGCGGTTTTCCGGGGGCACTGATTACACCTTTGACCAATCAGGACGCGATTCCATCGCGAAAGGACTAATCATGGCTCCCTTCAAGCACACCCTTGTTGCATCGGCAAGCGCACTCCTATGGTGGTCGCTCGCCACTTCGTGTCAGGCTGGAGACGTCACGTCCACGCCGCCTAGCTCAATCACGCAAGGCGGCGGATGGACGGGCACCGGGCAACCGGGATCGGGATTCTCATGGACAGGAGGCAGCGGCACGCCCAGCGGGTGGACCGGCAGTGGTTCGGGTGTTAGTAGCGGCTCCGGTTTTGGCGGCAGCACGTCTTGGGGCGGCGTTACGGTTTCCGGCTCGGGGTACGGCGGCGGTTTTGCTGGCGGTGGCATTGGCGGTTATGGTGGCTCGGGCGGTTCGGGCGATGGGAACGGTGGCGGTTCTGGAGACGGGGGGCACGGTGGCTCCGGTGGTTCGGGCGGTTCGGGCGGTTCGGGCGGCTCCGGTGGGTCGGGCGGCTCAGGCGGCTCCGGCGGCTCGGGTGGTGGATACGGCGGCGGCTCTGGGAACGGTGGCTCCGGTGGCTCCGGTGGCTCCGGCGGCTCCGGCGGCTCGGGCGGCGGGTACGGCGGGGGGTCTGGGAAGGGGGGGGGGGGCGGGAAAGGGGGCGGGGCCGGGGACGGGGGGGCAAGCGGCGCCGGGGGGGCGCCCG
>NZ_WOEY01000039.1 GCF_013177695.1 Paraburkholderia solitsugae
GCGGTGGGTACGGCGGTGGCTCTGGAAATGGTGGCGGTTCTGGAACCGGCGGCGGCCCTGGAAACGGTGGTCAAAGCGGCTCCGGCGGCTCCACTGGAGTCGGTGCCGGTAGCGGCAACCAGACCACCAGCGGCCTCCTCGACCCGATCGTCAACCTGGTCGTCAGCGTCGGCGCGATCAGCGTGCCTATCGTGCCGATCACCCTGGGCAACAACAGCGGTAGCGGGAACGGCAACGGCGTGGGCAACGGCACAATCGGTGGTTCAAAAGGCGGTACAGGCGTTACGGGCGGATCGAGCGGACATGCCACCGGTGGCCTGCTGGCACCTGTGACCGCCTTGCTCGGCGGCCTGTCACTAGGCTCGGTGAGCGGCGGCTCGCAAGGCAGCAGCAGCCCCGTCGCACCGCTTACCACCTTGCTCGGCGGACTGACCGGCGGCCTCGGAGGCGGCACCTCGCACGGATCGTCGACAGGCTCCGCGACCAATCCGGCTGCACCACTAACCAACCTGGTCGGCACACTCACCAGCGCACTCACCGGCACAAGCGGCGGCTCGTCTCCGCTCGCGCCGTTGACGAACCTGCTAGGTGGCCTCACAGGTGGACTCGGCGGTGGCAGCAGCACACCACCCAAGCACTAGCCCGCAATGCGTGGTGCCCGCAAGGGCTCCACGCGCGCAACCTCCTGGATGCAACAGAAAGCAACCGGCCGGACCTGACGGGCATCACAGCTTCACGACGTCAGGCCCGGCACATGCACCCCCGTGGCCCGCCCGGGGACCGTCGCCGACTCCGGTTCGCGGGGCTGCTTCCGTCCGGCTAAAGGCGGGCGACATCGACGATGGCATCGGCAAATGCCTTCGGCGCTTCCTGTGGCAGGTTATGTCCGATGCCGCCGTCGATATTCCGATGGTGATACTTGCCGGTGAACTTCTTCGCGTAGGCTGCCGGCTCGGGATGCGGTGCGCCGTTAGCGTCGCCCTCCATCGTGATGGTCGGAACAGAAATGGTCGGCGCCTTCGCCAGCCGCGCTTCGAGTTCGTCGTATTGCGGCTCTCCTTTGACCAGACCCAGACGCCAGCGGTAGTTGTGAATCACCACCGCAACATGATCAGGATTGTTGAAGGACTCAGCCGAGCGGTCGAACGTTGCATCGTCGAAATTCCATTTCGGTGACGCGAGACGCCAGATCAGCTTGTTGAAGTCGTGGCGGTTCGCTTCGTAACCTGCATGGCCACGCTCCGTGGCGAAATAGAACTGATACCACCAGGCCAGCTCAGCCTTCGGCGGCAGCGGCGCCCGGTTGGCTTCCTGGCTGCCGATCAGATAACCGCTGACCGACACCATCGCCTGGCATCGCTGCGGCCACAGCGCGGCGATAATATTCGCCGTACGTGCGCCCCAATCGAAGCCGCCAAAGATGGCTTTGTCGATCTTCAATGCATCCATCAATGCAATGATGTCGACAGCAACCACCGCCTGCTGACCGTTGCGAGGTGTATCCGCGGACAGGAACCGTGTCGAACCATAGCCGCGCAGATACGGCACGATGACCCGGTAGCCAGCGGCTGCCAGCAACGGCGTGACTTCAGCAAAGCTGTAGATATCGTAGGGCCAGCCGTGCAGCAGGATGACCACCGGTCCATTCTGCTGCCCCGCTTCCGCATAACCCATGCTGAGCGTTCCGGCATTGACCTGGCGGATGTTGTCGAACGAAGCAACACGCGTTGCCATTTTCGTATTAGGTGGCGTGCCGTTCGACTGCGCCTTGGCGAACCCGCTCAAACCCAACTCCATCAAACTGATACCCGCAACTGTCGTCCCAAGCAGACGACGACGTCGAGTATTGATCTGGTCCGGCATCGCGGATTCTCCTCAAAGATTAGCTACGCAAGCGCAGAGCATGTCTGGCTTGCGAAGCCAGAAAATCTGGCCTGAAAGTATTAAAACCCGTGTACGTATCTGGCTTGTGTCCGTGAGGATCGCCAGTGCAACGTTATGTAATTAACGACGGCGCAGATACATTGAGATACAGAGAGGTGGGCGTTGACGCTCATCGACGAAAAGCGGCGACATACAGCGCGATCAATGAGCGATCGGAATCTGGCTGACGCCTTTCAACACAAGCCTGGCTTCCAGGCCGCCGTCGGGCCGGTTATGCAAGGACAGCACCGCGTCCATCGCCAAAGTGAGTTGCCGCGCAATCGCGAGGCCCAGCCCGGTACCGCCCGTTCCGCGATTGCGCGATCCTTCCAGCCGATAGAATGGTTCAAACACGGCTTCTAGCGACTCAGCCGGAATACCCGGCCCGCGATCGAGCACTGAGACCGTCACGTGCCCGTCCTGCGAGGCGACTCTGATCTCGGCCGTACCGCCGAACTTCAGCGCGTTATCGACGAGGTTACCCACGATCCGGCGCAACGCCTGAGGGCGCGTCACCAGTGCCGTGTCGATTCGACCGTGCAGCGAAACGTCCTTGCCGGCATCGACATAGTCGAACACGAGGCTGTCGAACAGCGCATCCGGATCGATACGCAAGGGCGCCTCACTGGCGCCGTGCATGGTGCGTGCGTACGTCACGCCTTCCTTGACCATCGTTTCCATTTCCTGCAGGTCCTGCTGCAGCTTGGCCCCTTGCGCGTCGTCGTCCATCACGTCGACGCGCAAACGCATGCGGGTGATCGGCGTTTGCAGGTCGTGCGAGATCGCCGCGAGGATCTGCAAGCGCTCAGTCATATAGAGCTTGATGCGGTCCTGCATGGCGTTGAACGCTCGCGCCGCGCGCGCCACTTCGTCCGGCCCGTCTTCGGGCAAACGCTCCACCTTCAGGTCGGGGCCCAGGGTATCGGCCGCTCGCGCCAACTGGCTCAGCGGGCGCGTCGCCAGCCGTACCGCCAGCCAGCAGCATGCGGCCAGCACCACCAGTTGCAGCACCAGCACCCATGACAGCCACGGCGACAGCGGCGCGCCTGGCATGGGGTGGTAGTCGATCGTCAGCGGCGCGCCGTCACTCAACTGCAGATGGACCTGCAGGCGATCCGGATCACCGGGAACGGCGTTGGCCGTGAGTGGATAGCGCTTGCCGATGCCATCCGCGATAGATTGAGCCACCCTCGCCGAGAGCATCGCATCCGGAGGCGCGCCGGCGACCCCGGGTCCCAGATTGAAGGTATAGGTGCGCCGCGCCAGCCTTGGCAGCCATTCGGCGCGTTCATTAGCGGGCAAATGATCGAGCAGCGCGACGGAGCTGGTGACCTCGCGTTCGATGTAACCCATCATCACGTTGGTCATGGCCTGGTCTCGCTCCGTCATGGTGAGCCAGACCGACAGCGTTTGCACCAGCGCAAGGCTGACGAAGAGAATCAGGGCAAGCCGTGCGAACAGCGTGCGCGGCCAGCGCAGCAATGTATTCAGCTTCATGGACCGCCTTCGATCATGGTCACGGCCGCCGAAAATACGTAACCCTCGCTGCGCAGCGTCTTGATGTAACGGGGCTCGCGCGCAGTGTCCTGCAGGCGCTGCCGCAAACGGCTGACCAGCAGATCGATCGAGCGGTCGAACGGATCGGCCTGGCGGCCCTGGGTCAGATTGAGCAGTTGATCCCGTGTGAGCACGCGCTGCGGATGATCGAGGAACACGCGCAGCAAGCGATACTCCGCGCCGCTCAGGGCCACCATGGTGCCCTCGGCGTCGAGCAGATGACGCGCGGTGGTGTCGAGCCGCCAGTCGCCGAAGCCGATCATCGGCGCGGTTTCGGTCACCTGCATGCCGGGCGGCAGCATCCGCGCGCGGCGCAACACGGAGCGGATGCGCGCCAGCAGTTCGCGCACCGCAAACGGTTTGGACAGGTAATCGTCGGCGCCCATTTCCAACCCGACAATGCGATCCGCCTCCTCGCTGCGGGCGGTCAGCATCAAGACCGGCACGGCGCGAAACTTGCCGGCCCGCAATTCCCGGCACAGCACGAGACCGTCCTCGCCGGGCATCATCAGATCGAGCACGATCAGATCAGGCGTGCCTTGCTCGAGGACGGTGCGCATCTGCCGGCCGTTCGCGGCTAGCGAAACGCGCATGCCGTTCTTCTCGAGATAGGTGGCAAGCAATTCGCGAATGCCGCGATCGTCGTCGACGATCAGGACGTGGTCGGTGTTTTCCATCAATGGATCAATCCTTTCGACGATTCACTCGTACCCGGTTCACGTTGATCAGCGAACAGTGCACGGGGTGTGCCAGTTCCGCCGCCAATCCGCCCGCCAGGAAGGCGAGAATTGTCATGAGCCGTCTCATGCATCCTCCACGACAGACAGGCTGGCGCCATTGCCCACGCTGGCCTCCAGCGTATACGGGTCGACGCCCTCCAGGCAACCGATGTTGACCCGCCACAAATGCGGATCCTTACGCGTCTGATGGAACGGATAAATTCCGCAATGTTTGCAGAAATAGTGCTTCGCCGTGCGCGTATTGAACTGGTAGAGCGTCAGCGCTTCCTCACCCTGCAGGATCTTCAGTTCGCCCGCGGCGAACGGCGGCGTCATCAGCGCGCCCTTGCGCCGGCACAGGCTGCAATTGCAACGCGCAGCAGGCACAACATCGGTACGGACTTCAAATTTCACGGTCCCGCAATGACAGGATCCTTGCAGCAATTCGGTATTCATGTGGCGCTCCGCAGTAGGCATGGCTGCTTTATAGCCCAGTACGCGCAACGCTTTGTATCGCAATGTATCTGGCCGCTCCGCTGACACAAAACATTGCACCCGCGCCGCCTCGGCGACACAAGCCAGATACGAACGGGCGTTCCAATGCAGCCATGCCAACCACCGAAATGCCCGATGCGACGTCCGGGTCGATGCCCGGATCGCCGCTCTGTTCCCCTCTCTGAAAGGACGCTGACATGCTCTCCCGACTCAAAACCACGGCTACCGTCGCCCTGTTCGCCGCAACCGTGGCAGCCGGCGCCGCCGCAATCGCAACGCTCGTTGCAAGTCCTGCGGCCAGCGCTGCTGGAAGTCCCGCTGCAAACCAGCTCGACAACGGCACGACCGCGCCGGAATTCACCGGCATCGATAAATGGCTCAATAGCAATCCCCTGACCATGCAGCAGTTGCGGGGCAAGGTTGTACTGGTCGATTTCTGGACCTACACGTGTATCAACTGCATCCACGTGCTGCCCTACGTCAAGACCTGGAATCAGAAATACAAGGACCAGGGCCTGGTGGTGGTCGGCGTCCACACGCCCGAGTATGCGTTCGAGCGCAACACGGACAACCTCAAGACGGCGATCAAGCGCTTCGACATTACGTTCCCGGTCGCGCAGGACAACAACTACGCAACGTGGCGCGCCTACGACAACCAGTATTGGCCCGCGTTTTATCTGGTCGACAAGAAAGGGCATGTGGTCTATACGCACTTCGGCGAAGGCGACTACGACCAGACCGAAGCGAAGATCAAGGCCTTGCTCGCGGAAAACCCGTGATTCGTATCGCAATGTATCCAGGCATCGAGGTGATACAGAACATTGCAATTGCCCCGGTTTCTCGACACAAGCCAGATACGTCGGCACGTTTTAATGCATCAACGCCGGATGCAAGACGCAAGCAACTTCGCAGATGACTGACCGAATTGCTGCCCTTGCTGCCTGATACCCCAGCGCCTTCCTTTTAATTTATTGGTTCACGGAGAATGACATGAAAACCTCAATGATCGCTTTGGCCTTCGCAGCATTCGCTACGGCTGGCTTCGCTCACGCCTCTGATGCCCCTGCAACAACCGGTGGTCAATCGGGCGCCGCGCAAGTGCAGCAATGGAACCCGAGCCAAACCAGCGCAATGCAGAAGACGCGCGCGGAGGTCCGCCACGAACTGGTGCAAGCCCAGCAGGATGGCCAGCTCGCCCAACTCAGCAGCTTGTATCGCGGCAGCTGATTATCTGAGCGCCGCCGGATTGAATTCTGCTTGCAATACGGTAAGCAATCCTCTTGGTTCAAGATCCTTCGCACGCTCCACCACGCCCACACCGAGCGCGCTCGGCGTGGGCGTATCGCGTTCAGTGGCTCGTGAGACCACATTGCCATTGATCGGGAACCTGGCGCGCGTATCACAACCTCATCCATTACAACAGCGCCTCGCAATTCAGCCGCGAGTACAGCAGGCTATTCGGGAGACCGCCGGGGCAGGATGCGGAGCGGCTGCGATCGTCGGCCATGCAGGCATGCAGTGCAACTGCGCGATCGTGATCGACTTCAAGTAATCATCATTTTTCGGCCAGTTAACATGAAAAATTGAATATAAACAGCACATATTTGCCTGTTAAATATGGATCGCCTTGCTCCCATGGTCATCAACCGGTAAAATATTAACGTTTATCGGCAAATTTGATGGATAACCGGCAAAATGTTGCTTTTTGATCTCGCTACTGCGGACGAAATCGCGCTTGAACTGGGTCACCGGCTGCGCGCGCAGCGCCTCGCTCAGAATCTGCAGCAGAGCGAACTGGCCGCCCGCGCCGGGGTGTCCGAGCGCGCGGTACGCAACCTCGAGCGTACCGGGAAGGCAACGCTTGAGAGTCTTCTTCGGGTAGCCATGGCGCTTGGGCTGACCGGCTCGCTGTCGCCTCTATTCGAATACAAACCGAACTCCATTCGCGCGATGGAGAAGGCGAGCGCCACGCGTGAACGGGCTTCCCGGAGGTGACGATGAAAAAACTGAGCGTCGTCTACGCCGGTTGGGGCGAGCGTTTCGAACTGGGCAAGCTCGGGGACGACGGGACAAACCTGATATTTGAGTACTCCTCCGAAGCGCAGCAACGCGGTCTCGAGCTTTCGCCCTTGCATCTGGCATTGCGGCAGCAGGCCTACGATAGCTTCCCGGACCACCAGTTTCGCTTGCCAGGGCTCGTTTCTGATGCGCTGCCCGACGGCTGGGGCATGCTACTCATGGACCGTCTCTTTCGGCAGCGGGGTTGGGAGCCTGCGCGTATGTCCCCGCTCGACCGTCTTGCGTTCATTGGCGAGAGGGCAATGGGTGCTCTTGTTTTTGAGCCAACTCAGGGAGACGATCTTCAACCTTCGGACGTGCAACTTATCGAGCTTGCCCGGGAGGTCCGCGAAGTGATGACGGACGGCAGTACCGAGTCGCTGCGTGAACTCGTCCTGATGGGCGGCTCGCCTCACGGCGCCCGGCCTAAAGTGCTGGTCAACTTCGACCCGCACAGTGGCCGCATGTCGAACTCGGAGCAAAGCGCCGGCACACCCTGGCTGGTCAAATTTCCTGCCCAGTACGACCACAAGGAAGTGTGCGCAGTCGAGGCGCTGTACGCAGTGCTTGCGCAGGCGTGTGAAATTCCGGTGCCGGCAACAAGGTTCTTTGACCTCGGACCCCGTCTTTCAGCATTCGGTATCGAGCGTTTCGACCGGTCTGGCACTCAGCGCGTGCCAATGCACACCGCTGCCGGCGCGCTGAACGCCAACTTCCGATATCCATCGATCGACTATGGTTCGCTTCTGAAATTGACTCGCTTCATCACGCGGGATGAGCGTGAGGTGTTGCGGGCCTTTGAACGCTGTGTGTTCAATGTGGTGTTCAACAATCGGGACGACCATACGAAAAATTTCTCCTTCCGACTGTCGGCGCAAGGGCAGTGGCAATTCTCACCGGCTTACGACTTGACCTTCAACGAAGGGCCGGGCGGTAAGCATCAAATGGACGTGTGCGGCGAGAGTCGCGCGCCGGCGCGTAGGCATCTATTGCAGCTTGCCAGCCTGACGGGTATACCGGCTCGTGCGGCGGCGGCGGTCATTGAACGCACTGCAGGGGTAGCCGGCCGCTTTCGGGATCACGCGCGGAGCTTTCCCATTCGGCGCGCAACGGTAAGCCTGATTGCAGGCAAGATAGAAACGAACCGCACGCGCATGCTGTGAAGCGAGATCAATGATTAAGTGCACCGGCCGCCCGCGCCATCGCCGCACACATTGGATCCAACATGGAAATCAAGTGGATTGAAGACTTCATCGCGCTCTCCCAGTATCAGAGCTTTTCGCGGGCGGCGGAATTTCGGAATGTCACCCAGTCGGGCTTCAGCAGGCGCATTCAGTCGCTTGAGCAGTGGGTGGGCGCGGACCTCATTGTGCGTGGCATCTCGAGGTTGAGCTTCGCGTCTACCGCGGCCTGGGTCCACTGGCGAGCGCGGACGTCTTTTTCAAGCTCGTCAAATCGACGCCCGCCTCGAGCGACGCAGAACACGTCGATGCCGCTCGACGTTGTCGCCGTCAATCGACCTACCCGACATGAAAATCTCGAGTCGACGCATGCGTGCGTTGCCGCGTCTCCCATCCCTCTGCCAGGCCCACCTCGGCACCGGACGCGGGCAACATGGACACCGCGCGAACCAGGTCCGAAGCGCGTTCAGCGAGCATGATCGTCGGCGCGTTCAGATTGCCATTGGGTTCGGTCGGGAAAACAGATGAATCGATGACTCGCAAGCCTTCCATGCCGCGAACCCGCAACTCGGAATCGACCACAGCCATGTCATCCTCTCCCATGCGACATGACCCGCACGGATGCATCGTACTTTCAAGGTTCGCCCTGACGAAGGCATCGATCTGTTCATCCGTTTGCACGTCCGGTCCAGGAGCGAGTTCAACATCACGAAAGCGGTCCATCGCCGGCTGCCCGATGATCTCCCGGGTCAAGCGCACGCAGCGTCGAAATCCTTCCCGGTCCTCTTCCCGATCCAGGTAGTTGAAGCGGATCTCCGGATGCGTATAGGGATCGGCTGACACCGCTCGCACGTGGCCCCGGCTCTTCGGCTTGTTCGGCCCGGTCAGCACCATGAATCCATGCCCTTTGAACGGCTTGTCGCCGTCATAGCGCATGGCGGCCGGCAAGAAGTGGAATTGAATGTCCGGCCAGCGCAAACCGGCTTCGGAACGGATGAATCCGCCCGCCTCGAAATGGTTGCTGGCGCCCAGGCCATCCTTGAAAAGGAGCCAGCGCAGTCCAATCATGAATTTGCTAAACGGGTCCATTTTCGCGTTGAGCGTGACGGGCTCCTTGCACGCGTACTGGATATAGATTTCTGCGTGATCCTGGAGGTTCTCGCCGACTCCGGGCAGGTGGTGCCGGACCTCGATCCCCGCTTTTCGCAGCACGTCGGCCGGCCCGATTCCAGAACGTTGCAGCAAGTGCGGTGAGCCGATCGGACCTGAGGCGATCAATACTTCAGAACGGCACCGTGCGACATGCGTGCGTCCACCTTGATCGTATGCGACCCCAACGGCGCGCTTGCCCTCGAGAATCACGTGACGTGTCATCGCATTCGTCACTACGGTCAGATTCGGGCGCTTCATTGCAGGGCGCAGGTAGGCGTTGGCGGTCGACCAGCGCACGCCATCCTTGACGGTCATGTGCATTGCCCCGAAACCCTCCTGCATATGGCCGTTGCAGTCTTCCGTCTTGATGTATCCGGCCTCTGCTCCTGCCTCGATCCACGCACCGTACAGCGGATTCTCCATGTTGTTGCCGTTGTTGGTGCACAGCGGCCCCTCCGCGCCACGGTACTCGTCACCGCCGAACTTATAGCTCTCGGCTCGGCGGAAATAGGGCAAACAGTTGCGATACCCCCAACCGCGCGCCCCCAGTTCCTCCCATTCGTCGAAGTCGCAAGCGTGGCCACGAATATAGACGAGGCCATTGATCGACGATGATCCTCCCAGTACCTTGCCGCGCGGGCAATGCAACTGGCGACCGTTCAGATGAGCCTCGGGCGCGGTCTGATAACGCCAGTTGTACTTGGCCGTATTCATCGGCATCGAAAACGCACTCGGCATCTGAATGATGACGCTGCGATCGCTGCCGCCGTATTCCAGCACCAGAACGCGGACCGCCGGGTCCTCGGTAAGCCGGTTGGCCAATACACATCCGGCCGAGCCGGCGCCCACAATGATGTAATCGAATTGCTCGGTAGCCATGATTTTTTCCTGATTTCCAGATCTTGACGGGTTCGTCCGTATTTCAGTAGCGACCCTTGTCGCCAGTCGTGTATTGCGGTGATGTCTTCTCGATTTGGGCGATGACCGACTCTTCGTATTTCAGATCGAGTGAACGCGACAGCGCGTAGTACGCGATGCCCGAGACGAATAGACCGACCAGCCAAGCCAGATCGACGCTACCCATCGCACGCGCAAACGGACCGACATACACCTCGTTTGAACCGTCGAGAACACAGAAGAACGGAATCATCGCGACAAAGCCGATTGCGTACGCGATCAGACCGCGCGCCCCCCATTTCCCGTACAGGTTGTTGTGAGGCATGAAGAAGTGCGGAATCGCATAGCGCCCCTTTCGGACGAGGAAGTAATCCGTCAGATTGACGGCGGTCCAAGGCACCAGAAAATACAGCATGACAACGAGGTAAATATTCAGGACGGACAGGCCCTTACCCGAGGTGTAGATGCTGAGCGCGACGCCGAGTTGAAGGATCACGACAAAGAGAATCGCCAGAATGCGGGCCTTGGGAGTCGGCTCGACTTTCTTGAACGAATCGAGTGCCGTGATGGCCGTCAGTTTGGCGCTATAGATGTTCATCGCTATGACGGGCAGGAACGCAAGAATCGTGACGCCGACCACCACACTTCCCATCCCCGGCGCCAGGTCGTTACCCACCTGACTCAATGCGACCAGCACATCAGTCGCGTGCAGATGGTCCGCGAGCCAGCCGCCAATCGCGATCATCCACGCGCCCGACAGCGATGCGCCGAGGAACACCGCCGCGATCAGCTTGCCGCTCGGCGTGTTTTTCGGCAGGTAGCGCGAGTAGTCGGACACATACGGTGCGTAAGCGATGTTGTAGCTGGCGGCGGCCGCGAATTGCGCAATGAACGCAATCCAGTTGAAGCCCAGCGGTGGCGTCGGTGTCGCGCCCGGTGCGACGGCGGCGAGCGGCACATCAGGCACCCAGTGCATCAGAACGGCCACCGTGACCAGACCGTAGAGGGGGAGCGACAGGTACAACGCCCATTTGAAACTGCGGTGCATCCAGTCGTGGCCGAGGATCGCCAGAACCGAAGCCGGCACGGTCACGGCCAATGCCACCCTGACGGGGTCCCAATTGAACAGTGCCTTGAGGCCTTGCATCATCAGCACGAGGTTGACGATGTTGAATCCCGCAAACACGAATAGCGTCGCCAACAGGACGACGATGACCCCGCGATAACCGAATTGCGCTCTCGACTGGATCATCTGAGGCAAGCCGAGATGCGGTCCTTGCGAGCCGTGAAAGGCCATGAACAAGGTGCCGAACATGATGCCAAGCGTGCCGGCTATCGTGGTCCACAACGCGCTGAGGCCAATGCTGGGACCGACAAAGCCGATCGTCATGGTAAAGAAGGTGAAATTACCCAGAAACCAGAATGGTCCCTGCCTGGATAATCTGTCGGTTCGTTCGCTATCCGGAATAAAATCAATTGAATGGCCTTCGATGGCCCCGTGCTCGACACTGACTACGGTGCGTTTAACTGCTTCGTCTGTTGCTTGCATCATGTACCCCTGGCAGCGATGAGAGGTTGATGGAATAGGGTTGACCCGGCATGCATCTGGCCGCGGCGTCACGCTCGTCTGGAGACGCCTCCGGCGCATTGACGGTTCAGTGCAGCGTGATCCAGACCGCCTTGCTCTCCATCAGATGATCGAGTTGTTCGGGGCCGAGGTCTTTGCCAAAGCCGGACTCCTTGAATCCGCCGAACGGCATCGACGGATCGATCGTACTATGGGCATTGACGTAGACGGTACCCGCGCGCAGTTGCGGGATCAGTTTGTGAACGCGGTTCAGGTCATTGGAGTAGATCGCGGCAGCAAGACCGTACGGCGAATCATTCGCCTGCGACAACGCATCGCCCAGATCGTCAAAGGGGGTGGTCACCAGCACAGGTCCAAAAATTTCTTCGCGAACGATCTTCATATCGCTGCGGCAATGCGTAAAGATGGTCGGTTCGACGAAGTAGCCCGGCCGGTCCAGTACATGTCCGCCATGCACGATTTCTGCGCCTTCGCGCCGCCCGGCTTCGATATAGGACGAAACGCGATCCTTCTGCAGCGCGGAAACGAGTGGGCTGATGAAGCAGTCCGGATCGAGGCCAGGCGCGATCTTCAATTGACGCGTGTGTTCGATCAGCGCGCCGATGAACTTGTCGTGAATGCCGCGCTGGATATAAACCCGTGAACCCGCATCGCAGACCTGTCCAGAATTGAAGAAGATGCCGTTTGCTACGGCCTGGGCCGCCGCTTCGATGTCGGCGTCCTCGAGCACGAGTACCGGCGATTTGCCGCCCAGTTCGAGTGTCATACGTTTGATGCCGCCCACAGCCGCCTGCCCGACAGTGCGGCCCACCTCGGTGGAACCGGTGAACGTGATCTTGTCTATGCCCGGATGGGCAGCCATCGCCGCGCCAATTTCACGCCCTCGTCCGGTTATGACGTTCACGACGCCGTCCGGGATGCCGGCCTCGTGCACCAACTCCGCGAAGCGAAGTGTGGACAGCGACGTGAGTTCGGCGGGCTTGATCACCGTCGTGCAACCGGCAGCGAGCGCAGCCGCGACCTTCCACGCCATGGTTTGCAGCGGAAAGTTCCACGGCACGATGACGCCGACCACCCCGATGGGCTCCTTGCGGGTGTAGGCAACGTAATCACCCGGCAAGGAGGGTTCGACCGTACGGCCGTGGAGCTTCGATGCCCAACCGGCGAAATAGCGGAAGGTGTCGATCGTGCCTTGTACGTCGACATCACGCGCGTTGGCAACAGACTTGCCTACGTCGATCGATTCGATCTCGGCCAACTCCGTTGCGTTCGCTTCGATCAGATCGGCGAGGCGATGCAGCAGCCGTTCGCGCTCAAGGGGTTTGAGCTTTCTCCACGGTCCACCGTCGAACTGCTTGCGGGCAGCGTCGACCGCGCGATCCAGATCGGCGGTCGTGCCCAAGGGAATGTGCGTGATCACGCCCGCGGTGGACGGTTCGAGCACCGCGCAGGATTCGCGGTCGCCTTGCGCGATCCAGGCACCGCCGATAGACATCTTCTGCGGCTTGCCGAGAAAGCGTTGAGTCTCTTCCCGGACACCAAACTTCGTCAGGTAATCGTGTACGACCTTGTCCATCGTTGTCTCCCATCTTACGGATTGACTGCTAGTCGGCCTCTCATGGGCCAGATTCGTGCGCGTCGGTGCACCTGATCCTGCAACCGCTTGACGACGACCTCCGGGGATCGCCGGGAGCGTCATCTGCTCACAAACGGTCAAGGGGTCCATCGATATAAACGCGGCTTGTGGCAGCGCGGTGTTTTGAGAGACTATGGACGACAAGGCCGGGGCTAAAAATCACGTGAATCAGATGTTCATATCGGGCATACCGAAGCAAGCGGCACAAGGAGAGCAACGACCGTGATCCAGTTGCAGGACGTGGACCTCAAGCTACTGAGGGTTTTCATGACGGTGGTACGGTGCGGCGGATTTTCCGCTGCCCAGGCGACCCTGAACGTTAGCCAGTCGACAATCAGCGAACAAATGACGACGCTCGAAACGCGGCTGGGGCTCAAGCTTTGCGAGCGGGGGCGGAGCGGATTTCGCCTCACCGAACACGGCGTAGCCACTTTCGAGGCGGCGCAGCGGCTGCAAGTGGCGGTAGAGAGCTTCTGTGTGGATACGGATGCGCTAAAAAAGCACGTCTCAGGAAAGCTGTACCTCGGCATCATTGACAACACGGTGACCGACTCGGCCTCGCCGCTCCCGCAGGCGCTGCAAGCGTTCGTGTCGAGAGGGCACGACGTGCATCTGGATGTCTACGTCGGCACGCCCGCCGAACTGGAAGAGCGTGTGTTGGATGGCCGGCTGCATATCGCAGTCGGGCATTTTCCGCTTCACGTGCCGGGGCTGACCTACACCGACCTGTATTGCGAACCGGACGGCCTATATTGCGGGAAGGACCACGCACTCGCCGGCCAATTGCCTGGCGACGCCGCGCTCGACGAGGCTATCGCGTCCAGCCGTGTAGTAGCGCGAGGGTATCTGCAGCAGCACGACCTACGAATGCTCAAAGTGAGCAAAGCCGCAGCAACCGTCGACAATATCGAGGCGCAGGCCATCCTTATTTTATCGGGCGCTTACATCGGATTTCTGCCGATTCACTACGCTGCCCGTTGGGTCGCGCGCGACGAGATGCATCAGATCTGTCCGGAGCAGCTCGGCTCGCATTGGCCATTTTGCGCGATCACGCGGCGGGCCGCCGCGCCGCCTACCATCCTGCAGGTCTTCATGATCGACCTGATGGAAAGCTACCGTATGGTTCAGCGGACGGCACCCATGGCATAGGGCTGCCGCAGTGTCATGCGGCGCGACCCTTCGCCATGGTTGCGCGACATGAGCTTAGGGCTGCGTGGACGCCAGCGGCGTGGGCTCGCCATTTCGATAGGTATAAATCGTGATTGGCGAGTCCGTCAGATCGCGATTCCTGTCAAACCGGTAGTGCCCTGAAACACCGTGAGAATCGATGCCGGCGAGCGCAGCACGATACTGGGCCGGTTCGATCGAATTGGCTTTCTGCATTGCCTGCGCCACGATATTCACACCATCGTACAAGGCCGCGCTGTAGGTCAACGGGTCGGTATGAAAGCGTTGCTTATAGTCCGCCTTGAACTGACGGCCCTCGGGTGTCTGATCGAGTACGGGGCCGCCTTGCGGGCAATACACACGTGTATCGACCGCATCGCCGCCGAGTTTCGCCAGTTCGGCATTGCACATGGCGTCACCGCCAAGGAGATAGCCGTTCATCGCGAGGCGCTTCATCTGTTTGCGCAGCGCACCGGCTTGCGCATAGTAACCGCCATAGAAAATCCCTTCCGCGTTCGTGCCCTTGACGTGAGTGAGGATCGAGACGAAGTCGGTCGCCTTGTCGGTCGTATATTCCCGATCGACGATCTCGATGCCATTGGCTTTAGCGGCGTTGATGAATTCATCGGCGACGCCCTGGCCATATGCAGTGCGATCGTCAATCACCGCGATGCGCTTGACCTTCAGCACCTTGGCCGCAAATTCACCCATGCGGCTGCCGAGTTGCGTATCACTGGCGGAGATGCGGAACACGAACGGATAGCCGTGTTGCGTGATCGATGGATTCGACGCGACGGTCGCCATCACGATTCCCGACACGTTCACCAGGTTTGAAATCGGAATCGCGACCCCCGAATTGAACGGCCCGAAGATGACCTTCACGTTGGCGTCGACCAGGCTTTGCGCAACCGTCATGCCGGTACGCGGATCGGCGGCGTCATCCTGCGAGACCAGTTCGAAACGGGTTTTCTGGCCGCCGATCACAAGCCCCTGGGCATTCAGACGCTCGATCGCCATCCTGACGCCGTTTTCGTCGTCCTTGCCGATGGCGGCCTGTGGACCGGTCAAGGGTCCGGTCAACCCGATTTTGACCACCTGCTCTGCCGCCGTCGCGCCCACCGGCACCATGCTCAAAGCGACTGCTGCCAACCAGCTTGCACCTGCGTACGGCTTTTTCATCGTGCTCTCCTCACATCGTGACATGCCAGATCGCCCTGCCGCCGGAAGTGGCGAACGCGTTGCGCTTCGGCACAGAAAACTTCGCTTTGGGGCCGCACTGTCCGTATGCCTTCGCCGAACGTTGGGCAGTGGGGTTGACAGCAATTCTGTGTAGCCAAATTCCCCAATAAAATGCACCATTGATGAAACACATTTCGGTAATTCCCGAAGTAATCGAGAGGCGGCACGATGCAAGTTCAGGACACGGATCTCAAGCTGTTGCGGATCTTCGAAACCATCGTGCGATGCGGCGGTTTCGCCGCGGCGCAACCGATTCTCAACATTGGTGCATCGAGCATCAGCGAATACATGTCGCAACTGGAGACCCGCCTCGGGCTGCGCTTGTGTGAACGCGGACGCGCGGGTTTTCGCCTCACAGAAGAAGGCACGGAGCTGCACGCCGCCGCGCAACGTCTGCTCGGTGCCGTCGACACGTTTCATATGGAAGCCGGCGCGTTGCGCAATCAGCTCTCTGGCGTATTGCGCTTCGGCATGATTGAAGCAACCTTGACCGACAAATACTCGCCGCTGCCGGCTGCGATTCGCGAGTTCGGCCAGATGGCGCCCGAAGTCCGCCTGCACGTGCAGATCGACACACCGGGGAGCATGGAGCAGCACGTGCTGGACGGTCGCCTGCATCTCGCCGTGGGGCCGTTTCCCGCGCGGATTCCCGGCCTCGACTACGTGCCGCTCTATCGCGAGGAACAGCGGCTTTACTGCGCGTCGACCCATCCGCTGTATGAGCGGGCAAGCGGGCGCGTGCCCGTTGCGGTACTCAGCAAACAGCGGCTCGCTGCCCGCGCGTATCTCGGCAACCAGGAGCTCAAGCTGTTGCGCATGCCGCAGGCCGCGGCCTCGGTCGACAACGTCGAAGGCCGCGCCATGCTGATCCTGTCGGGCAACTACATCGGCTTTCTACCACCCCACTACGCGCAGCCTTGGGTAGACGATGGTCTGTTGACCCGCATCGATCCCGAGCACTATGTGACACATCTGGACTTTCAGATCATCACGCGCAAGGGCGGCGAATCGGCGCGGGTGGTGCAGGCCTTTTGCAACCAGTTGCGGGTTGCGGCCAAGCAAGTGAGCCGCGCCACACGAAGCAGCAAATAGCGACCGCCGCGTTACGCGATTGCGGTCCACGATACGGCTGACCGGCAATCGCGTTCGCGTGGCGCAAAAGAACCCCGTTTAGCGGGTGAGATTTCGTTTGACCTTGCGTTGATGCATCACGCGGCCGATCGTGTTCAGCAGCAATTGCGCCGCCAGAATCGAAGTCGAACCGGAATGGTCGTAGTCCGGCGCGACTTCCACGAGATCGATGCCGATCACGTCACCCTGCTCGGCGAGGCCGGCGAACAATTCGAGTCCTTCGTAATAGAGCAGGCCGCCGTGGCTCGGCGTGCCCGTGCCCGGCGCGATCGACGGATCGAAACCGTCGATATCGATCGTCAGGTAGTAACGCACGCCCTTAGGGATACGGTCCAGAACGCCCTGAATGCCGAGGCGCCGCAGGTCGCGCACCGAGATGATGTCCGAGCCCATCTCGCGCGCCTGTGCGTATCCTTCGCGTGCGGTAGACGACACGTTGCGGATGCCGATCTGCGTCATGCCCGACACCACGCTTTTCTCCGCTGCACGACGCAACGGATTGCCATGGCCGTAACGCACACCGTGACGCTCGTCGACGAAATCAAGGTGGGCGTCGATATGGACGATATGAAACGGCTCCTGACCTTCGAACGCATTGATGCACGGAATGTTGATCGAGTGATCGCCGCCCATCACCACCGGCAACGCGCCCGCCGCCAGGATCTTGCGCACGCCGTACTCGATATTTGCGTGACTCTTCTCCGTGTTGGTGTGCACCATGTCCGCGTCGCCGATATCGACGATCCGAACTTCGTTGCTCGGCAAGTAGACGACGTCGTCTTCGAAATCGTATGCGCCGCCATGGCCGAACGAAAACAGGGTCGACGCATCGCGAATCGAACGCGGGCCGAACCTCGCGCCTGCCCGCCATTGCGTACCGCAGTCGAAGGGAGCGCCCATCACCGCGACGTCCGCGTCGATCTTGTCCCAGTCAAGACACAACGGAGACTTCGCGAACGTGCAGATTCCAACAAACGGCAAATTGAGGCGACCCGTTTCGTAGCTGTTTTCAGACATGCTTATCTCCGTCCTGTTATGGGTTCAGATAGGTGCGGCGCACGCGCTGCTGCCGTCCTCGCTGCAGCAACGCCCGTTGTGACGGGCCAGCGGTTTATCTGAAACGGAGTCTAGGCAAACAAATTCAACGGAAAAATGCCAAACATGAGAAATGCACTTCGGGAGATTCCGAAGCAATGTTCAGAGGCAGTCAGGCCGTGATTGGATCAGTCGCATGCTCTCGTCACAACCTGATTCACAATCTACAGCGTGGCAGTCACTCCACCATCCACATAAAGAATGTGGCCATTCACAAAGTTCGAAGCGTCACTCGCCAGGAACACAGCGGCGCCGACAAGATCTTCCACATCGCCCCAACGCCGTGATGGCGTGCGTCCGATCAGCCAATTGCTGAACGTTTCGTCCTTGACGAGCGCCTCGGTCAGCTCCGTCTTGAAGTAACCCGGCCCCAGGCCGTTAACCTGAATTCCGTGCTGCCCCCAGTCGATCGCCATCCCCTTCGTCAGCATCTTCACCGCGCCTTTGCTCGCGGTGTAAGCCGCGATGTTGGGACGGCCCAGTTCGCTTTGCACCGAACAGATGTTGACGATCTTCCCGCGCTTGCGAGCAATCATGTGCCGCGCCACCGCCTGGCCGACCAGGAACACGCTGTCGACGTTGGTCTTCATCAGCTCTTCCCATTGAGCATGGGAAAACTGTTCGAGCGGCGCACGACGCTGCATGCCCGCGTTGTTGACGAGAATGTCGATCGCACCGATTTCGCGCTCGATATCGGCGATCGCCGCTTCGACCTCAGCGGGCGACGTCACGTCGAAACTTGCGGCATGAACGGTCGCGCCCTCATCGCGCAAACGGCTGACGGCCTCCGCCAGCCTGGCCGCGTTGCGACCATTCAGAATGACTTCAGCGCCGGCGCCGGCCAATCCTTTGGCGAGCGCAAAGCCAATACCGGTACTCGACCCAGTGACCAGAGCACGACGCCCCGACAGATCAAACATCTTCAGATTGTTGTTCAACTTAACTCCTCTTCGACTCTAATTCGTCCGACTTCGATTCAGCACCATCCGGCGCGCTCAGCCATTGCATGACCGCTCTCACACTGCACGCGCTGTCCTGCGATGCAGAAAGATGGAGCACATCGGCTTCACCGACAGGCGACTCGAGCGTCGCGAATTGATCCGCAACCAGTGTCGCTGGGAACTCATGATCAAGCCGTCCAGAAACTCGTGCAACCGCGGCGGACAAGTTGATGTCGAGAAATACAAATCTCAGACCGGCGACACGCGCGCGCATGCGCTCGCGATAGCTACGTCTCAACGCGGAACAGGACAGCACGGCCGTCCCACGCATATCATGCATCCGCTCGGCAAGGCGGTCCAGCCACGGCTCCCGGTCACTGTCGCACAACGCGATCCCCCGGCACATCTTGTCGCGGCTTTCCGCCGAGTGATGCTCGTCCCCCTCGATGAAAACGCCCTCCAGCGCCACGGCCAACTCGCGCGCAAGTGTCGACTTACCCGAGCCCGACACGCCCATCACCACTATTTTATGTATCACGTTGCACAATCCTGCCACGTTGTCCCGGCACGCGATCTACGGAATCGCATCGGCCATTCAACCGGTAGCGGTGCGCAAATAAAAGCGTACCGCTACCTCACAAACTTTCCTCTTCAGGACACCGGCGTGAACTTGAGTTGGCTGATCGGCGTGACCTTATCGGTCCGGGTCAGGCCATACGGCGTCTTCGGTCCGAGCCACTTGTTGAAGATCGTGCTCATCTCGCCGCTCTGCTCCATCGTCGCCAAGGCCTTGTTCACCGCGCCCAGCATGCCAGGCTCGTTCTGGCGCAAGCCCACCCCGATCGGCTCGATCAGCATCGGCTCCGCCGCAATCGCCACCGCGCCGTCTGTGCCGTCCACCTGCTTCGCAATCTTCGTGGCGGTCATCTGATTGGTGACGAAGCCTTTGACCTTGTTCTGCTCGAGTGCGAGAAACGCCGAGCTAGTATCGTGAAAGGTCACCGCCTGGCCATCTTTGATCGAAATTGGAATCGACTGCGCGGACGTCGAACCGTCGGCGGCACTGATTTTCTGGCCCGTGAAATCGGTCAGTTTCTTGCCCGCGTCGGCCTTCTTCACGACAAGCACTTCCTTGGTGGAATAGTACGAGTCGCTAAAGGCAATCTGCGTCGCGCGAGTTTTGGTGTAGGCCAGGTTTGCAACCACAATGTCGACGCGCCCCAGCTTCAATTGCGGAATCCGCGCCTCCACTGCCAACGGTTCGAGCTTCGCCTTCACGCCCAACTGTTTTGCCACCGCGTTGCACAGGTCCACATCCATACCCTCGAGCTGCCGCGTCTGCGCATTGGGATACGAGAAAGGCTCGACGTTCGAATACACACCGCAGCTCAACTCGCCGCGACTCTTGATATCGGCCAATTGATCAGCATGAGCCGGAGCAATCGATGCAACCGTACCGCCAAGGACCAACATCCCCGCAAAAATCTTCTTTACCTGCATCGTGATGCTCCTGAAGTTTATGTGTAAAGCAATCGACTGCCGATCAAAGGTGGTCAATCCAAATCTGACTCGCGAAGGCGATACCGCCTGCTTGCCTCAATGCGTGCGAAGATCGGACAGGAATCTCTGCGCCCGTTCGTGTTTCGGGCGCAAAAAGAACTCCTCCGGCTCCGCTGTTTCAAGAATCTTCCCTGCATCCATAAACCAGACGCGGTCGGCAACCTCACGGGCAAATCCCATCTCATGCGTGACGCACATCATCGTCATGCCTTCCTGCGCGAGGCTCTTCATCACGTTCAGCACTTCGCCAACCATCTCCGGGTCGAGCGCGCTGGTGGGTTCGTCGAACAACATCGCCGGCGGATTCATTGCCAGCGCTCGCGCAATCGCAACGCGCTGCTGCTGACCACCCGAGAGTTGCGGAGGATACGCACTGGCCTTGTTCGACAGACCGACGCGCGAGAGCAAATCTGCCGCTTTGCGTTCCGCTTCCGCGCGCTTGAGGCCGTTCACGCGCATCGGTGAAAGCGTAATGTTGTCGAGCACCGACAGATGCGGAAACAGATTGAATTGCTGAAACACGAAACCGACACGGCTGCGGTAAGCATTCAGACCCAGCTTCTTGTCATGAATGTTTTGACCGTCGAAAAAGATCTCCCCACGGTTGATCTCCTCGAGCCGGTTGACGGTGCGAATCAATGTCGACTTACCCGATCCGGATGGTCCGCAGACCACCACGACTTCGCCTTTGCGAACCTCGGCGTTCACGTCCACGAGAGCGTGATATTCGCCGTACCATTTGTTGACGCCGGAAAACTTGATCATGCGAAATACCTCGAAGTGATTGAGCGCCTAGTTCTCGGTGGGCAGCGGATCGGTTAGCGCTACGGCGCCCGCCTTCTGGGTCTTCGATGCGGCACCGGCCCGCTTGCGCGTCACGCGCCGCTCCAGATACTGCGCAAGCTGCGTCAGCGCGTAACACAGGGCGAAGTAGCTCATGGCGAGAATCAGGTACACGGGAAAAGGCTTCGTCAACAGCCGGTTGTTGATCTGATCCGCCGCGAAGGAGATTTCCTGCACGTTGATGATGTAACCCAGCGAGGTCTCCTTGATCGTCGATACGAACTGCGTGACCATGCTCGGCACCACGTTGTAAAGCGCCTGCGGCAAGATGACCGCGCGCATGGTCTTCATGTAGCTCATGCCGAGCGCTCGTGAGGCTTCGGCCTGCCCTTTCGGCAGCCCCTCGATGCCCGCACGGATAATTTCCCCGAGATAGGCCGAGTCATAGATGACGAGCGCGCACAGCATCGTGACAAACCCGGTGACCGGATAGCCGGTCAGAACAGGCACGAGAAAGTACACCCAGAAGATCACCATCAGGAGCGGAATACCCCGCACCATATAGACAAGACCGGTGGCCGGGGCCCGCAGAAACCGGAAAGGACTGATGCGGGCCAGTGCAACCAGGATCCCCAAGGGAAATGCGATGACGAGCGCTGAAAGCGACAGCAGTATCGTCAGCACGATGCCGCCTAGCGGGCCATGCGGATACTGCCCGATGAGCAGCAGTGTCCAGTTGTCGCGCAGGATGTCGAACATGTCACTTCACTCCCGGAATGCGGTAGTGCATCGCGATTTTGGCGCCGCCCAGCATGATGACGAGGGAGAGGCCGAGATACACCACCGTGGCGACAAAGTACGACTCGAACGACAGGAAGGTTTCGTTCTCGATCTGACGGGTGACATACGTCAGCTCCGCCGCGCCGATCGCCATCGCGAGACTCGTGTTCTTGAACAGCAAGACCGCGTGATTGACCATCGGCGGAATGGCATTGCGCAACGCTTGCGGAAGAACGACGAAACGCATGCCGTTCAGGAAGTTCAGACCCAGCGCACGTGAAGCTTCGTACTGTCCGTAGGGAATCGCACGCAATCCGCTGCGAATATCTTCGGAGAGATAGGCCGCACTGCACAGCCCGATCGCCACGACCGCAAAAATGAACTGGCCGTTGTACTGGTTCAGCAGTGTCTGCACCGAGTCCGGCAAGATGTTCGAAATGCCGAAGTACCAGAACAGGATCTGGACCAGCATCGGCACATTGCGGTGGTAGGCCACGAACGCCTTGACGAAGGCCGTCGCGAGACGATTGTTGGTCAGGCGGATCAGCGTGAGAAGAATGCCCACGACCAGCGAGAGAATCCACGCCAGCGCAGCCATCGCGAGGGTGAGCTCGATCCCATGGAGAAACAGCGCCCCATAGTCGCCTCGCAGCACCGTCGCCAGGTCAAAGTGAAGTTTCATGTTGCACGTCCCAATGATTCGGATCGAAGCAATGGTCCCGGTCTGACTCGACCTGCGGCACCATCGTTATCCCGCCGGAAGTCGCCGTCGACCTCCGTTGAATTGATACTAGCTCGCAAAAAAAGGCTGTTGCAGAGGCCTTTCTTCTGGTGCAATAAGTTTCGGGAATGATGGCTCGGGATGGCTTCCGGCAACGGAACAGACGTGGTTCTGCATGGTGTTTGTCTCCAGTATGTAGCACCTCTGCGGGCGCCTCATCGGTTGGCGCGCTCCTCGATCGGAGCGCCCACTTTTGTGAAACAACTCCGGCGCAGCATGCTGCGCCGGTCATCGCTCAGGCAGTGGCTGTCGGGCGAGTCAGCACCTGCGGGTTCACCGGCGTGGGCGGCTTGCCCGCCGATGCCCCGTGCCCCAAGGCGGCAATCAAATTGTCTGCACAGAGCGCCGCCATCGCACGGCGTGTGCTGACGGACGCGCTGCCGATATGCGGCGTCAGCACCACATTCTTTTGCGCAAGAAGCGCCGGGCAGATCACCGGCTCGCCTTCGAAGACGTCCAGACCGGCCGCTGCGATGCTGCCTTCGTGGAGCGCTACCGCGAGCGCAGCGTCGTCCACCACGCCGCCGCGTGCGATGTTGGTCAGCGTGGCCGACGATTTCATCTGCTTGAGCTCAGCCGCGCCGATCGCATGGTGCGAGCTGGCCGAGTAAGGCACCACGACGATCAGATGATCCGACTCGCGCAGCAGCGTTTCCTTGTCGACATAGCGCGCCCGGCAGCCCTCCTCGACATCCGGCGCCAGTTGCGAGCGATTGTGATAAATCACGCGCATACCGAAGCCGAACGCGCCGCGCCGCGCGATCGCCTGACCGATGCGCCCCATGCCGAGAATGCCGAGCGTCGAACCATGCACGTCGCTGCCGACGAACATGTCGTAACGCCCGGTCTTGATCCATTCGCCAGCGCGCAGAAAGTGTTCCGACTCGGTGATGCGCCGCGCCGTTGCCATCATCAGCGCGAAGCCGAAATCGGCGGTGGTATCGGTGAGGACGTCCGGCGTATTCGTCACCAGCACGCCACGTGCGGTACAGGCTTCCACGTCGACGTTGTTGTAGCCCACGCCGATGTTGCATACCGCTTTCAACTGCGGGCAAGCGTCGAGCAAGGTCGCGTCGATCCGGTCGCTGCCCGCCGTCATGGCTCCCACCTTCCCTTGCAACCGGGCAATCAGCTCCGGTTGCGTCCAGATCGTGTCTTCTGGGTTGTCGGTCACGTCGAAGTTCGCACGCAAGCGATCGACGATATCCGGAAACGACGCACGGGTAACCAGTACCGATGCACGCATGGAGAACCTCCTTGTTGGTCTCTGGTGATAATCTCGCGCGGACGTCGCGCAAGAGTCGGCGACATGCCTGGCCTTATTCGTCGTGGTCGGCCGGGTCGCGTTTGATCGTCGTCAGCCCGCCCGGTACCTGCAGCGTGGGCAGAATTTCCATGTTGCTGATGTTGACCGCGAGCGGCGCGGCAATCGCAAAGGCAATGGCATCGGCAATATCGGACGGCAGTGGCAACTCGAAGCCATCGATAAACTGCTTGCGCGCCGCCTCGATGTCGCCATGCACGTGGCCAAAAATATCGGTGGCGACCCGGCCCGGACAGATCTCCGTCACGCGGACACGCCTGCCGGTCGCGTCCACGCGCAACTGGCGCGACAACGCATGGATGCCGGCCTTCGTCGCGTGATAAATCGAGTTGCCGTTGAAGTTGTAGATCGCCGCGATCGAACTGATGTTGACGATATGACCGCGATCGCGGGCAACCATGCCCGGCATGGTGAGCCGCACGATATGCAGAACGGCTTGCAGATTGACTTCCACCTGCACGTCGATGTCTTCGACGCCGGCGTCCAGTATCGAGCCTTTGCGCGATACGCCGGCGTTGTTCACGACGATATCGAACGGCACGTCCTGCGTCAGCTTCGTAATGGCCGCCAGATCGCACACGTCGATCGCGTGCGGGATGCAACCGGTTCGCTCCGCCAGCTCATTCAGACGATCGGCGTTGCGGGCGAGCGCATGCACTTCGAGTCCTTCACGGCAGAAGCGCTCAACGATCGCAGCCCCCATCCCGGTCGAAGCGCCTGTCACCAGCGCGGTCTTATAGTCTGAAAACGGCATGAATAACCTCTATCTATCTTTCTGAACTGTCGCCCTTTGAGGCGTGCGATAAGCCTGTTACCAATGTATACGCCGTGAAAACGTGGGGCAAAGACGGATTGGCTTTGTCGTGATAAGACTGGCTTATGGTTGAACGGAAGGCCGGCCTGGCGCCGTATCAGGGCTGTCCGATGAGCGCCTAACGTACGAGCTTCGACACGGGCACGACCCGGCCGCCCGCCGATTCGATCACGCCGCGCACCGTGCGCGCGAGTTCGACAGCGCCGGGCGTATCGCCGTGCAGCAGGATCGACTGGACCGCGACCTTGAGCTTGCTGCCCGTGATCGTCGTGATCGTGCCTTCTTCGAGCAATTCCTTGACACGTGCGAGCACGGCAGTGCGGTCCTTGATGACCGCGCCCTCCAGCTTGCGCGACACTAGCGCGCCCTGATCGTCGTAGGCACGGTCGGCGAGAAACGTGTTCGCGGTACGGATCCCAATGTGGTCGGCGGCCCGTTCGATCTCCGTGTTCGTGGACACGCTGATGATCAGATCGCGGTCGAATTCGGCGACCGCCCGCACGAGCGGCTCGGCCAGTTCATACGACGCTGCAGCCATGTTGCCCAGCGCGCCGTGAAAACTCATGTGCGTGACGCGATGTCCCGCCGCCTTCGCGATGCCCGCAAGCGCGCCCATCTGATACACCACGTAATTCGCCAGTTCAAGCGGGTCCGCCTGAATCTGCCGCCGGCCGAAGCCCATCAGGTCGGGAAAGCCGACGTGTGCGCCGACATCGATCTGGCGCGCCAATGCCATCCGCACCGTCTTGTCCATGATGACCGGGTCGCCCGCGTGATAGCCGCACGCAACATTGGCGGATGAGACGATATCGAGCATCGCTTCGTCCTCGCCCATACGATATGGCCCGAAGCCTTCGCCCAGGTCCGCGTTCAGGTCGATTTCCACAATCCACTCTCCGTTCTTTAAGCGGTCTGCGCTGGGTAATCCGCGGCGGACCACACCAGCTCATCTGCTGTCTGTCGATATGCGTCTACGCCGACGGCGAGAGCTCAAGCAAGCGCGTTCCGTAGCCGACCGTCGTGCCGTGCGCGACGCGTAGTTTCATGACCACACCGTCCGCCGACGCAACCACGGGAACGCACAACTGCGCAATCTGCAGCAAACCGACGACGTCACCCACTTTGACGTGCGCGCCTTCGTTGACCAACGGCGTTGAACGCGCCGGATGCGTGGTCAGAAAGATGCCGGCCGACTTCGCGGTAACGCTGACGGCCTGCTCGTTCAGTGACGTTTCCGGCGCGCCCGCTTGTCCAGCACGAGCTACGGGCAGAGCCGCCTGCACCGACGCATCCACGCCTTCGGAGCAAGATGCCTGCTCCATCGTCAACCGAACCGTCGCCCCGGGCCTGCTGATTTCGATGAACTCGATATCGGCCGCTGCCAGCCACGACGTGATTTGCCGAAGCTCGCCGATATCCACTTCGATTTTTTGTGTCATGTGTCAGTGTCGGGAAGGACGAAATAGCGCAACGAGATTGCGCACCTTGACGAGATAACTGTCCAGTTCTTCCAGTGCGGTGACGGCTTCCGTATACGTCGTCTGAACAAAGCGAATCTTCGTACCAATACGCGCCTGCGCGAGCCGCCACAAATCCGCTTCGATCACCGTGCCGATCTTCGGATAGCCGCCCGACGGCTGCGCATCCCGAAGCTGAATGATCGGCTGCCCGCTATGCGGCACCTGGATCACACCGGGCACGATCCCATGCGAGCGCTTTTCGATCGTATGCGTCGCGATCAAGGTCGGACCGGCGAGGCGATAGCCGTAGCGATCGCTTTGAGGCGTCACTTTCCACCCGTCGCGCCAGAACGCAGCCAGCGATTCCGGTTCGTAGCAGTCGTATTCCGCTGCGGGCAGCACGCGCACCACGGTTTCGCCCGCTTCGGCTGCGGGAAGCGATAACGGAGCCGGCAACGAGTACTCAGGCGGCACGGTGCCGAAACCCGCGGCGAGCGTAGGATCTTGCAGCGGATCTCGCAGCGCGGCCGGGCCTGTCTGGTCCACCAACCCCACCGCTTTCACCACATCGCCTTTCTGCAACTGACGACCGTTGTATCCGCCGAACTGGCCGCGTAATTGCGTGCTTCGCGAACCCAGCACCACCGGCACGTCCACGCCCCCCGCAAGCGACAAGTAGCAGCGTGTGCCGCTGGTCGGCACGCCGATCGTCAGCACGTCGCCCTGTTTCGCCTGCACGGTCCACCACGGCAGCACCGGCCGGTCGCCCAGCCGCACCGAACAGTCGGCGCCGGTGATGGCGAACGCAAGGTCTTCGAGGAAACGGATACGGAAGGGAAACATCGGAATTTCAATGCCGGCCGCGTCGTCTGGATTGCCGAGCAGCAGATTGCCGACCGCGAGCGCCAACCGATCCATCGCGCCGGCCGTGCCGACGCCGTAACGCAGATACCCTTCACGCCCCTGGTCCTGCACCGTCGCGAGCGCGGACGAAGACAAGATCTCGATCATAGGAAAATCCTCTCGACGCGAAAACGGATCATGTCGCCGGGTGCGAGCGTGGCCGGGTTATCACGCGTGGGGTCGAAGAACGACATCGACGTATGGCCGATGGTGTTCCAGCCACTCGGTCCCGCCGAGGCCGAGACCCCGGTTTGCACCCCGCCGATCGACACCGCGCCGCCAGGCAGCCCGAGCACCGGCACCTTGCGCCGCGGCGTAGCGATGCGCGGGTCCATTCCGCCCAGATAGCAGTACCCTGGATGGCTACCGAGCGCGTAGACCGTGTAGAGCGGCGCGCAGTGCAATTGCACGACCTCATCGACAGACAACCCGGTGTGATTCACCACGTCCTGCAGATGCGGCCCGAACTCGCCGCCATATTCAACCGGCAACTCCACCACCTTCCCTTCGATCTGCAACTCGCTCGCCGCGGCCCACGCATCGCGCAATGCAGCGCCGAGCGCGCCCGGATCCGCGGGCGGCGTGGAAAACGTCAGCATCAGATTGGTCACGCCCGGCACCGCCTCACGCACGCCCGGCCATGATTCGACCTCGCGGGCGAGCGTCCAGACGCGGCGCTGCGTACGCAGATCGAGTGCGCCCGGTGCTTCGAACAGCATGGCCGTCGTACCCAGCATGCTGATGCAAAGCGGCTGCTGCGATTCATCCTGTTTCATTGAAAGGACGGTCCTCTGTGAATCCGGTCGTAGCCGTTCGACTACGTCCGGGTGCGCGATCGACGCATGCTCAACGGTCAGCGTCATGTGTGTTTCCTCTTTGCGAGCCAGCGCTCCAGGTGATGAATATCCACCCCGCCATCACCGAATCCCTCGTCCTCGAGCATGGCCTGATGCAGTGGCACGTTGGTGCGAATACCTTCGATGCGCATCTCCGAGAGCGCAATGCGCATGCGCGCCAGCGCCTCTTCACGGGTTGCGCCGTGGGTGATCACCTTGGCGATCAGCGAGTCGTAATACGGCGGCACGACAGTGCCGCTGCTCATATGCGAATCCACCCGTACACCGTTGCCGCCCGGCAGTTCCCAAGCGGAAATCTTCCCCGGACAAGGGACGAAGGTGAATGGGTCCTCCGCGTTGATCCGGCACTCCAGAGAATGACCCAGCGTGCGAATGTCCGACTGACGCAGGGTCAACGCGTGTCCCTGGGCGATGCGGATCTGTTCCCGCACGATGTCGACGCCCGACGTCATCTCCGTCACGGGATGCTCGACCTGCAGCCGCGTGTTCATTTCGATGAAGTAGAACTGGCCGTTCTCGAACAGAAATTCGAAGGTGCCCGCGCCGCGATAATTCGTCTGCCGGCAGGCCTCGACGCAACGCTCGCCCACTTGCCGTATCAACCCCGGGTCGATGCCGGGTGCGGGCGCCTCTTCCAGCACCTTCTGATGACGCCGTTGCAGCGAACAGTCCCGCGAACCGAGCCACAGAGCATTGCCGTGCGTATCGCACAAGACCTGAATTTCGACGTGACGCGGATGCTCGAGAAACTTTTCGACATACAGCTCGGGCTTGCCGAAGGCGCGGCGTGCTTCCTCGCGCGTCACCGACACGGCTTCGAGCAACTGCTCGGGACCTGGCACGACTCGCATGCCCCGCCCGCCACCGCCACCTGCCGCTTTGACGATGACCGGATAGCCGATCTCCTGCGCGACCCGGAGGATTTCCTTGGGGTCGTCCGGCAGACCGCCGTCCGGGCCCGGCACACAGGGCACGCCGGCCGCACGCATCGCTCGTTTGGCGGCGACCTTGTCGCCCATGGTCCGGATGGAGTCGGGTTCGGGGCCGATGAAGGCCATGCCCGCCGCCTCGACCTGCGCGGCAAAATCCGCGTTTTCCGACAGAAAACCGTAGCCGGGATGAATCGCCTGCGCGCCGCTCACGTGCGCCGCGAACAGGATCGCGGCCCGGTTCAGATAACTCTGCCCAGGGGCGGCAGGACCGATGCACAGCGCCTCGTCGGCGAGCCGCACATATCGTGCATCGGCGTCGGCCTCGGAGTGGACGGCGACGGTTTTAAGCCCTAATTCACGGCATGCGCGCTGGATTCGAAGCGCGATCTCGCCGCGGTTGGCAATCAGTACCTTGTTGAACATGTCGATCAACCGATCCGAAAGAGCGGCTGCCCGAATTCCACTTCGCTGCCCGGAGCCACAAGAATCTCCAGAACGACGCCGCTGAACTCGGACTCGATCGCGTTGAACATCTTCATTGCCTCGATCGTGCAGAGCGCCTGCCCTTCCGCGATCGTGTCACCGAGGTTCACGAATGGCGCCTCGCCGGGCGCCGGCGTCAGATGAACGATGCCGAACATGGGCGCACGAACGAGTTGCGGCTCACTTGCGGTTGCGGAGGCTGTAGAAGCTGCACGGGTTGCATCGACGGCTTGCGTCGGCACGGCGAGCGGCGATTGAGCCCCTTGAGCGCCTTGGGCGTCGGGGGCGGACGTCGTGGCTGGACGTTCAGCGCCCGACGGCGCATCGGCCCGCTTGCCGCGCCGTTTCGCCTTCACAAGCTTGACCCGTTCCTCGCCCTCGATGACTTCGAGCTTGGCCAGCGGAGAGTCCGCCAACAGGTCGATCAGCGCCTTTATCTTCTGGAGATCCATCTTTGAGTCCGTAGCCGGTTGGACGCGCGCCGGTCGATTGGCGTGCGCGAAGCACCGCTGGGGCTGGACGGCAACCCGATTCAATCTCCGGTTGTCTCGCCCACATGACGGCTAGCCTCGTCGCCCCGGCTCACTGCGAACCGGGGCGATCGACGATGGACTCAATGTATCTGGCGCATAAAAATTGCGCCAAGACGGTTTGGCTTTGTAGCGATAAGGCGCGCTTATGTATCGGCGCTATCGGCGCTATCGGCGCCGGACTCGAAGCGCACGTCGAGCGCAAGGTCGCCTGCCAGTTCCAGCAGGATGTCCTTGACGGCCGCAGCGGGCTCGGAAAGCGGCAAATGGTCGGACAGACAGACCGAAAGAGGAATCTTGATGACGGGTGACACGATACGGCATTGCACGACGTCGCCCGCCGCGGCCACGACCCGTGCGGTGGAATCGGGCAGGATGGTCGCACCGATCCCCGCGCTCACCGCCGCCGACAACGTCGACGCGGATTCGATTTCGGCCACGACCTTGGGGATCATCTGTACGCGCGCGAATCCTTCGTCGACGTACTTGCGCAGATAGTTGTACGGACGCGGCAGCAGCAAAGGCACGTCGCGCAACTCCGTCACGGCGATCTGCTCCTGCGTGATCCCCATGCTGCGCGGCGCCACGAGGAACAGTTCCTCGTTCATCAGAAGCTGGAACGACAGGCCGTGTACGGGCTTGTCGCCATACAGCACGGCCATGTCCATCCGCCCGTTCATGATCAGCTCGCTGAGCGTCGTGCCGAAATTCTCGTTGATGTAGAGCAGGATGTCCGGATGCCGGGCACGCACGGTACGCAACAGCGGTAACGACAGCGCCGACGCGCCCGTGCCGGGCGCCAGCCCCACCGAAACCTGGCCCGACAGCGTCTGGCCGGCGCTCTTGACGTCGGCCTGAGCCTGTTCGTACTGGCGCAGGATCAGCTGGGCGTGGCGATACAGCGTCGCGCCCGCCTCGGTGGCCGTGACGCCGCGCTTGGTACGCACGAGCAACTGTTGCTGGAACTCGTCTTCGAGCGTGATCAACTGCTGGCTCAGCGCCGGCTGGGCGATATGAAGCACTTCGGCGGCCTGCGTCAGGCTGCCGATATCGACGATCTTCACGAAGTACTTCAAACGCCGCAGGTTCACGGTAGTCGCGTCTCAACGTTAAGGGATGGCAACAATAATAGGGCAAGCGCCGCCCGCCGCACAGTGCTTAAAAAACCGTCCTCTCCCTGTGACAACGCGACAAAGGCCTTGTGTCAGCGTATTCCCGCATGGACCTCGGTCGGTAAAAGTCGGACGCGCACGCGTACCGTCGTGTCATAAGTGGATGTTATTGCGCCAGCGGAAAGACGTCTTGGCTTGAACTTTTTCGCGCGCTTAATGTGAAGGCTCGTCAAATGCCGTTGAGGAGTCAAGTGTGAGTGCATCGCGAATTGCCGCCCGCGTCCAGCGAATCAAACCTTCACCGAGCAGCGCCGCGGCCGACCGGGCCGCCGAACTGCGGCGGCAGGGAAAAACCATCGTCAACCTCGTGGTCGGCGAACCCGATTTCGACACGCCGGCGCACATTCGCCAGGCCGCTTTCGAAGCGATGGAGCGTGGCGAGACACGCTATACGCAAACCGCAGGCACGCCGGCGTTACGCGCCGCCATCGCCGCAAAGCTGCAACGCGAGAACGGTCTCACCTACGATCCAAAACACATCATCGTGACGTGTGGCGCCAAACACGCAATCTTCAACGCGCTCGCCATCACTGTGGAAGCAGGCGATGAAGTCCTGATTCCTGCCCCGTACTGGGTGTCGTACCCGGACATGGCGCTCGCCTGCGACGGCAAACCGGTCATCGTGCCCTGCACCGAGGAAGATGGCTTCAAACTGACGCCCGCCGCCCTCGAAGCGGCGATCACGCCACGCACGCGCTGGCTGATCATCAATTCGCCGACCAATCCGACCGGTGCGACTTATAGCGCCACAGAACTGCGCGCCCTGGCGGACGTGCTGCTGCGTCATCCGCACGTGCTGGTGATGATGGACGACATCTACGAACACATCCGCTTCGAAGGCGTTGCATCACAACACCTCTTGTCGATCGAACCCGAACTCAGTTCGCGCACCCTGGTCGTCAACGGCGTGTCCAAGACCTACGCGATGACCGGATGGCGCATCGGCTACGCCGCCGGCCCCGCCGATCTGATCGGGGCCATGGACACGCTTCAGTCCCAATCCACCAGCAACGCCAGCTCGATCAGCCAGGCCGCGGCGCTCGCCGCGCTGAACGGCGACCAGACGTTCGTGGAGCAATCCGTGCGGACTTACAAGGCACGCCGTGACCACGCGCTCGAAGCGCTTAACGCGATTCCCGGCATCAGTTGCAAAACGCCGGGTGGCGCTTTCTATCTGTATGTCAATTGCAGCGGCATGATCGGCCGCACCACGCCGCAAGGCAAGCGCCTCGAGGGCGACGCGGATGTCGTTCTGTATCTGCTCGAGCACGCCGGCGTTGCCCTGGTTGCCGGATCGGCCTATGGCGTTTCACCTTTCTTCCGGATGTCGATCGCCACGAGCATCGAGATCATCGATGAGGGTTGCAGGAAGATTGCCGCCGCGGTCGCCGCACTGACCTGAAAGTATGGCGACGACGTGAATACGTAGCGTCGTCGCTTTGCAAAAAAGACATGCCGCGCCGAGAGGACGCGGCAGTCGGTTTGGAGTTTTCCATTTTTCGTCAATCTGCAAGGGGATCTACTCGTGAAAAAGCATACTTTAGGCATACTAACTGGTTTTGGACTGGCAATCTCTGGAATCGCGCACGCGCAGTCGAGCGTCACCTTATACGGCATCATCGACGAAGCGGTGCGCTACGACACCCACCAGAACAAGTCCGGCGGGAAGCTTTTCACGATGGGCAGCGGCGGTGAGATTCAGGGTAGTCGCTGGGGTCTGCAAGGAACCGAGGATCTCGGCGGCGGCATGGCCGCCATTTTCCAACTCGAAGGCGGCTTCACACCGAATACCGGCGTGACGCAGCAATCCACGCCGTCCGGCACTCCCCGCCTGTTCGGCCGGACCGCAATGGTTGGGCTCAGCAGCCCTTACGGCACGTTGACGATGGGCCGGCAATACACCCTCGTGCATGAAATGGGATGGACGCACGATATCTATGCGTTCGCCAATTACACCGGCACAATCGGCTTTCAGGGCGCCGGACTAACCGGCGGCGGCCGTCTGGACAATACCGTGCGCTACACCTCGCCGACGCTTGCCGGCTTCACCCTCAAGAGCGCGTATACGTTTGGCGGAGTAGCGGGCAGTATTCACCAGAACTCGTCGCCGGCTGTTAGCCTCTCCTATGACCACGGCCCCTTGAGCGTCGGCGCGGCCTACCAGGTCGTGAACGACATCGGCGGCCTGACACCTGCGACCAGCACCTATGGCAGTACCTACTTCGGCGTGACGATCCCGGACAGCTCGCAAAAGATCTTCACCGCGGGCGCAACCTATAACTTCGGCGCGGCGAAGGTGTTCGGCTCGTATATCTACAGCCACGTCTATCCGGCCGACTATCGCAACGACTCCTTCTCCACCGCGCTCCAGTACTACATCACACCAGCACTCGTGCTCGATCTGCCGTTCTACATCGACTTCGTCCACCACGCGAGCCAGAGTGGCACGCGCATCACCACCGGCCCGACGCTCGACTACTTCCTGAGCAAGCGCACCGATGTCTATATCGGCGCCGACTACAACCACCTCACTGGCGCATGGACGACCCTCGCTGCCGCCTCCGGCTCGAACCAGCCGTTCTATGGCTTCAACTCGCTGTTCGAAGCCACGATCGGTCTGCGTCACAAGTTCTAGGATTCGCAGCGTTGAACGTCTGTTCGGTGTCGCCCGATGCGGGCAGACCTCTCCGAAGGCCAAACAACATCGGGACGCGCAGTCCTGTCCCGAACCTCAATGCGCAGCGCCAGGATGAGAAGGCGGCCCTCGAACCGCCAATCCGCCAATCCGCCCATTCCGTCCATCCATCCCAGGAGGAACAGTCATGAGAATCGGCATCCCTGCCGAAAGCCGCGCCGGCGAGACACGTGTCGCCGGTACTCCGGAAACAGTCAAAAAACTCACCGCGCAAGGGCATATCGTTTTAGTGCAAAGCACGGCAGGCGAGCGTGCTCATTTCCCCGACACGGCCTACGCACAGGCCGGCGCAACGCTGGTTGGCCAAGCCGAAGCATTCGCCGCCGATCTCGTACTCAAAGTACAGACACCGACAGAAACCGAACTCCAGCACATGAAGCGTGGCGCGATTCTCGTCGGCATGCTTAATCCGTTCGATGTGGATCAGGTCGCTCGAATTCGCGCCGCAGGCATACCCGCGTTCGCACTCGAATCGATTCCGCGTACGACTCGCGCGCAGAGCATGGACGTGCTGTCGTCGCAAGCCAATATCGCCGGCTATAAGGCCGTGCTGCTGGCGGCGAGTGTGTATCAACGGTTCCTGCCCATGCTGATGACCGCTGCGGGCACCGTCAAAGCGGCACGCGTACTCGTTCTCGGCGCAGGCGTCGCGGGCCTGCAGGCAATTGCCACGGCAAAGCGACTGGGTGCGGTGATCGAGGCGTCGGACGTGCGCCCCGCGGTCAAGGAACAGATTGAATCGCTGGGCGCAAAGTTTCTCGACGTCCCGTGCGAAACCGACGAAGAACGAGAAGCCGCCCAAGGTGTAGGCGGCTACGCACGCCCCATGCCGGCCTCGTGGATCGCACGCCAGGGTGCGCTGGTCCATGAGCAGGCCAAACTGGCGGATATCGTGATTACAACCGCGCTGATTCCGGGGCGCACCGCCCCCACGCTGCTCAACGAAGAGACGGTACGTGAGATGAAACCGGGCTCGGTGATCATCGATCTGGCCGCAGGCAGAGGGGCAAGCGTGGGCGACAGGCGCGGCGGCAACTGCCCACTGACAGAAGCGGATGCGGTGGTGCTACGCCACGGCGTGCACATCGCCGGCTATACGAATCTGCCAGCCATGGCCGCAACGGATGCCTCTTCGCTCTACGCACGCAACGTGTTCGACTTTCTGAAACTGATCATCGATACCGACGGCAATCTGAAGATCGATACCAGCGACGATATTGTTGCGGCCACCTTGCTGGGTCACGACGCCGCGATGCTGAAAACGGCATAAGGAGACCGCCATGGAACTCATCACTCATACCACCACCAATCTCATCACTTTCGTTCTGGCGATCTATGTCGGTTACCACGTTGTCTGGAACGTGACCCCTGCCCTGCATACGCCGCTGATGGCCGTCACCAACGCGATCTCCGCCATCGTGATTGTGGGCGCCATGCTGGCGGCGGGACTGACCGTGGGCGGCACCGGCAAGGCGTTCGGCGCATTCGCCGTGGCGCTCGCGGCGGTCAATGTATTCGGCGGCTTTCTCGTGACGCGCCGCATGCTTGAAATGTTCAGGAAAAAAGAGCCTAAAAAGGCTGCCGCAAACGAAGCCAACGGAGTCGCGCGATGAGCATGAATGTCGTCACCTTGTTGTACCTCGTCGCCTCCGTCTGCTTCATTCAGGCGCTCAAGGGGCTGTCGAATCCGAAAAGCGCGCGGCTGGGTAATGCCTTCGGCATGGTCGGCATGGCGCTCGCCATTCTGACGACCATTGCGCTGATTGCGAAACAGGCGTCTTCGCTCGGCTCGGACCTGATGCTTGGACTGACGGTGCTCGTCGTCGCGCTGATCATCGGCGGTGCGATCGGCACGGTTGTTGCGGCGCGCGTCGAGATGACCAAAATGCCCGAGCTGATTGCGGCCATGCACTCGTTGATCGGGCTCGCCGCCGTGTGTATTGCCTATGCGGTGGTCTCCGAGCCGTCCGCTTTCGGACTGGCCCCAATTGGCGGCGAGCTGCCGCATGGCAATCGCGTCGAGTTGTTCATTGGCACCTTTATCGGCGCGATCACGTTCTCCGGGTCCGTGATCGCCTTCGGCAAACTCTCGGGCAAGTACAAGTTCCGGCTCTTTCAGGGCGCGCCGGTCGTGTATGGCGGCCAGCATCTGATCAACCTGATGCTGGCGATCGCGATGGTCGGCTTCGGGATTGCGTTCTTTCTGACGCAGTCATGGTTGCCCTTCATCGTCATGACGGCGATCGCGTTCGCGCTTGGCGTGCTGATCATCATTCCGATCGGCGGCGCCGACATGCCGGTCGTCGTCTCGATGCTCAACTCGTACTCGGGCTGGGCTGCGGCGGGCATCGGCTTCTCGCTGAACAACCCCATGCTGATCATTGCCGGATCGTTGGTCGGTTCTTCGGGCGCGATTCTTTCCTACATCATGTGCCGAGCGATGAACCGGTCGTTCTTCAGCGTGTTGCTCGGCGGTTTCGGCGCTGAAGCCGCGGCTGAGGGCGGCGCAAAGCGGGAACAGCGGCCGGTCAAATCCGGCTCCGCCGACGATGCCGCCTTCCTGCTCGGCAACGCGGAATCCGTCGTGATCGTTCCAGGTTATGGATTGGCAGTCGCGCGAGCCCAGCATGCGCTGAAGGAGTTGACCGACAAGCTCACGAACAAGGGTATCGACGTCCGGTATGCGATCCATCCGGTGGCTGGCCGGATGCCGGGTCATATGAACGTGCTGCTCGCCGAAGCGGAAGTACCCTACGAACAGGTATTCGAAATGGACGACATCAACGCGGAGTTCGGCCAGACCGATGTTGTACTCGTCCTCGGCGCCAACGACGTCGTCAATCCCGCCGCAAAAACAGACCCGGCGTCGCCGATCGCCGGCATGCCGATTCTCGAGGCTTACAAGGCACGCACCGTGATCGTCAACAAGCGGTCAATGGCGTCCGGGTACGCCGGGCTCGACAATGATCTGTTCTATATGGACAAAACGATGATGGTGTTCTCGGACGCCAAGAAGGTTATCGAGAACATGACCAAGGCGCTCGAGTGAGCATCCATAAGCGGCGACTATCGGCCCAGACAACATCGCTCTTTGTCGACTGGGCCTTTAAACGCTACCGTATAGCGTGCTGATCCCGCATTCACCGTTATAGGCACTTACCATGCATGCACTTGTCATTCACGCACCACTCGATCTGCGCATCGAGGACGTTCCCACGCCTGAACCGGAAGCCAACCAGTTGCTGATCCGGGTTCGGGCCGGCGGTATCTGCGGCTCCGATCTTCACTACTTCAATCATGGCGGTTTCGGCACGGTTCGCATCAAGGAACCCATGGTGCTCGGCCATGAAGTCTCGGGCGCCGTCTCGCGTGTGGGACCTGGCGTGACAGATATGCCGGCCGGCACACGGATCTCAATCAGCCCGAGCCGGCCGTGCGGTCTATGCCAATACTGTCAGCAAGGGTTGCAGAATCACTGTCTGGATATGCGCTACTACGGCAGCGCCATGCGCACACCGCACGTGCAGGGCGCATTCCAGCAGGAAATCGTGATCGACCGTTCACAGGCGCACATCGTGGCGGACTCGTTGAGCGATGCGGAAGCCGCGATGGCCGAACCGCTCTCTGTCGCGCTTCACGCCGTTCGACGCGCGGGTTCGCTGCTCGGCAAGCGTGTGCTCGTCACAGGATGCGGCCCCATCGGCGCGTTGATTGTGGCGGCTGCACGCAGAGCCGGTGCGGCGATGATCGTCGCAACCGATGTGAACAAGCTGCCGCTCGACAGCGCGATAAAGGTCGGCGCCGACCTCGCGCTCAACATCGCAGAGACGCCAGACGCGCTCAAGCCGTTCGCCGCCGACAAGGGCACCTTCGACGTTCTGTTCGAGGCGAGTGGCAACGCTGCGGCATTGCGCGGTGCGTTCGACGTGCTTAAACCCCGCGGCGTAATCGTCCAGGTCGGCCTCGGTGGAGACATCTCACTGCCGATCAACGTGATTGTCGCCAAGGAATTCGATCTGCGCGGCGCGTTCCGCTTTCACGAAGAATTCGCTGTTGCCGTCGAACTGCTGAATAAGGGGTTGATCGACGTGAAGCCCTTGATCACCGGCATTTTCCCGTATCAGGATTCGGTCAAGGCGTTCCAGACAGCGGGCGACCGTTCAAAGTCGATGAAGGTGCTGGTGAGCTTCGATTGATCGCACACATAAGGCGACGATGACGCGGCAATCCGTGTTCGTCGCCGTGCGTCCACCTAAGACTCCCACGACGCCCACGACGCCCACGACGATCAAGGATCATAAAAAAGCCGGCGTCGCGATGCAGATGCCGGCTTTTGCCCTTCTCTCTCCGCCTTACTCAGTTGTTGCATCGTGCTTCGAGCGCATCGATAAACGCGCGGCTCCAGCGGCCCTCTTTCATCGCCTGCATCGTCTCAGCCTCCGCTTCCAGCACGGCTAGCGCTTTTTCAATGACATGCTCGGCATCATCCTGCGGAATGGCCAGCAAGCCGTCCTGATCACCGACGACGATGTCCCCCGGATTGACCACCATTCCGCCGACCGACACCGACACATTGATTTCACCCGGACCGTCCTTATACGGCCCCCGGTGTGTGACCCCGCGCGCGTAAACGGGAAAATCGCGATCACGGATCTCTGCGACATCGCGGATCGCGCCGTCTACGACCAAACCGACAACGCCAATGTGGGCTGCGTAGAAAGACAGAATCCCACCGACCACGGCGTTGTTGAGATCGCCGCCCGCGTCCACGACCAGTACGTCACCTGGACGGCAAAACTCCAGGGCGCGAAGGTAAGTCAGGTTATCCCCGCCTCGCGAGCGCACAGTAACCGCAGTACCAGCCATCGTCTTTTTGCCGGGGCGTTGATAGGGGTGGAGTCCCACACTGCCGATGTTGCGATGCATGTTGTCGCTAAGCGCGGAGACAGGGATGTCGCGCAATGCGGTAAGGATCTTGTCGGCAGCTTGAGCCGCCGAAGGGTTTTTCCTGATGGCTTTGTACATGGTCGATCTTCGCTTCCGGGTGTAAGGGGAGCGGCGCGTGCAAGTCAGGAACGAGTAGGCACGACGCCGCTGTAACACGGATATAACGGTATCTCGCCCCTGCAAATCACGCCAAGACGGGTTCGTTCTTGCACGATAGGAAACGCTTATGAAACGCAATGCTCGGAGGCGGCGGCGCTGAGATACGTCTCTGGCAGAGGAACGCCCTCTTCAACCGCGGCTATTACATTCGTCCGCCCGGCAATTTCCATAGCGAGTTCGGCGATCGGCGTAACGTGAAGCTGACCGTGCGTTCGGACTTCTGGGCGTGACGGCATACACAAAGCACAACGATTCCGGGTAAGGTTCCTTGAACCCGGTTGATCGCTGCCCACAGCGGTTCGCCGTTGAAAACAGAGCGACTGGGTCACCGTCACCGATACTGGGCACCCGCCTCCGGGCAGCGGCACGATCTTTTTCTCGCCGCCGACAATATTTCTGAGCGTGAATCGTCTACAGACGTATGGAACCGCCGCGCCCCCCGAACCCGATGGTCGAACGAGACAACGACATCACTGCAACTGTGTTGCGTGAGCGTACGAAGCTCGGCAATTTCATCCGGCGCCGCGTGCACGATCAGAGTGAAGCCGAAGACATCTTGCAGGATGTCTTTCACGAGTTTGTGCAAGCCTACCGGCTCCCCGCGCCGATTGAACAGGTTAGCGCGTGGCTGTTTCGGGTGGCGCGTAACCGCATCATCGACCGCTTTCGCAAGCGCCGCGAACAACCGCTGACCGAGATGGTCGACGACCCCGACGACGTCGAATATCGACTGGATCTCGCCCTGCCGGCAACCGACGCCGGCCCGGAAGCCGTCTACGCAAGGTCAGTACTGCTGGAAGCGCTGCAAGACGCGCTCAACGAATTGCCAACCGATCAGCGCGACGTCTTCGTCGCTCATGAGCTGGAGGGGCGCAGTTTTAAGGAACTGGCATCCGAAAGCGGGATTGGCGTGAACACGCTGTTGGCACGCAAGCGTTACGCCGTACTGCATCTGCGCGTTCGCTTGCAAGCCGTGTATGACGAACTGGATATCTAAAGGAGCAGGTCGATGAGCTTCAAACTGAGATTCTTTGCCAAAGCACTGTTGATTCTGGTGGGCATTGGCGTGCTGGGATGGATGGTGATGGCGCTGTGGAATTGGGTGATCCCAGCGCTATTCATTGGCGGCCGCTCAATCGATTATCTCCACGCGATGGGCCTGTTGATCCTGAGCCGGATTCTCTTTGGCGGATTTCGAGGGCATGGCGGTTGCCACGGACGCCGGCATTGGCGTCGGTGGGAACGGATGACGCCGGAAGAGCGCGAAAACTTTCAGAAGAACCTATCGTCCGCTGACGGCAAGCGCCGCGAGGATCAAGCATGAGCAACGCTTCGACATCCACTTGCAAGCAGCCCGCGGGCGTGATTGCTCCCGTGGTGAATTTTAAGCGGTGCGAAGGCAAGGGTGATTGCGCGGTAGTCTGTCCCGAGGACGTTTTCGACATCCGCCGGATCGACACGGCTGACTATCAGCAGTTGGGCGCGCTGCAGCGATTCAAGCTGCGCGTACACGGAATGAAAGTCGCGTACACGCCAAACGCCGATGCGTGCCGGGCATGCGGCTTGTGCGTAACGGCATGCCCCGAACATGCCATTACGTTAGCCAGGTTCGGGGTGCCGTAAGTGGGATGCGAAGTGCCGTGCGGCTTCGCATCAATCAGGTGGACACACAGGCAGGACCCAATGCAGCTGAACTCAGCAGATGAACTCAGCTCAGCGAATCCATTCCCGATTGCTGATAGTTCTGAATCCCGACCTTATCGATCAACTCCAGATTCGTCTCGAGCCAATCGATATGCTCTTCCGTATCGTCGAGAATATGGGTGAGGATGTCGCGCGAGACAAAGTCGCGAACCGTTTCGCAGTAAGCGATCGCTTCCTTACAAGTTGCCTGCGAAACTTGCTCGAGCTTGAGATCGCACTCAAGAATTTCTTTCGTTTCCTCGCCAATCAGCAGCTTATGCAGGTCTTGCAGGTTGGGTAAGCCGTCCAGCACGAAGATGCGCTCGATCAACAGATCGGCATGTTTCATCTCGCCGATCGATTCGTCATACTCGTGCTTCTCAAGGCTTTTCAGGCCCCAGTGCCCGTACATTCTGGCGTGCAGGAAATACTGATTGATCGCGGACAGTTCGTTCTTCAACTGCGCGTTCAGATATTCGAGTACCTTAGGGTCTCCTTGCATATCGCCTCCTTGACCGGTGACGCCCCGCGATCGAGGTGCGGGGCGTTGCTCAAGCAACCTGTTCCGTCTGATGTGGCCCGCTGCTCAAGCGTCGACGCGCGCATGTTGGCTACCACTAGTCCAGCATAGTGTATTGCTCATGCGACGTTAAAAATGAGAACCGGAATCGTTACTGCGCTGTGATCGATCGCGCGCTCGTCGCGTTGACGCCGGGCAGCATCGCGATACCGCAGGTCACGAGCCGCGCCGCGAGCATATAGATGGTTACCCCGCGCTCCATGCATGGATCACCGTAGGCATCCTCTACGACTTATGGCTTGCGGCCCGCTCTCTTTTTTTGATCGTAAAGCAAAGCGCCCGTTTCAACCGGAATGAACGGTGCCCGAAAATGATCGATGGTGGGTAGAGACGGGCCTTGAGGATTGTCCTCTTGTACCCGTCCCCCCTCGCAGAACCCGCCGTGCGGAATTACCGCAACGGGCTCCCCAGGTTGCACTCATGGGAGGCGAGTCATACCGTCGCA
>NZ_WOEY01000004.1 GCF_013177695.1 Paraburkholderia solitsugae
CCGTCAGATCGGCGCGCACGGTTTTACCGCTGGCCGTGCGGATCATGCCGGGCGCGACCTCGGCCACTGTCTCGCCGATCATCAGCTTCACGCCGAGCTTGGTGAGCAATTCGGCGGTGGCCGTCGACACGCGCTCCTGCAAGGCCGGCAAAATGCGCGGCCCCGCCTCGATCAGCACGATGCCGACGTCGTGCCGCGGATCGAGCTTATGCAAGCCATACGCGGACAGCACCTGGGCCGTATTGCGCAACTCAGCCGAGAGTTCGACGCCCGTCGCGCCGCCGCCGACGATCGCCACCTGGATGCGCGGCTCAGAGGAAGGCGACGTGCTCGAGGCCGATTCGACAGGCTCATGCACCTGATGCTCCGCGCGCATACACGCCGCGATCAGCCGTTTGCGGAAACGCTCCGCCTGGCTGACCGTATCGAGCGCGAGAGAAAACTCAGACGCGCCCTTCACGCCGAAGAACGCCGTGGTGCTGCCGATCGCGATGATCAGCGTGTCGTATTCGAGTTGGCGTTCGGGCAACAGTTCTGCGCCATCGTCGTCGAGTACCTTACCGAGCGTGAGACGCTTGTTCGCCCGGTCCAGACCGGTCAGATCGCCCTGCTGAAACTCAAAGCCGTGCCAGCGCGCTTGCGCCGCGTATTCGAGTTCCTGGGTGAACGGGTCCATGCTGCCGGCGGCCACTTCATGCAGCAGCGGCTTCCAGATATGGGTTGGATTACGGTCGACAAGCGTCACTTGCGCGTGCACACCGCCTTTGTTCTTGTGGGGCGAATAGCGGTCGCCTAAGCGTGTCGCCAGTTCCAGCCCCCCCGCGCCCCCGCCAACGACGATAAAACGATGCATTGAACTCTCCGTGTTTGCCGATGGGTTATGCGTCGCGACGGCGCGCGTGAAACATCAAACGCGCGCCGTCTGTTCTGGCGATTGTCCGCGAGCGGCACGGGTTGTCACAAGCTATCAATACGCATATGTGACATGCGCACGACGTTATCGACTATCAAACGCTCCGTCACATGCACGTCAATGCGCTTCTTCCCAGTTCAGGCCGGCGCCCACTTCAGCGACCAGCGGCACTTTCAGCGCGGCGACACCGCACATCAGTTCCGGCAAGCGCTTACGTACCTCGGACAATTCTGCGTCCGGCACTTCGAGAATCAGTTCGTCGTGCACCTGCATGATCATGCGCGTACCGACCTTCGACTCTTCGATCCACTTCTGCACCGCGATCATCGACAGCTTGATCAGGTCGGCCGCCGTGCCTTGCATCGGCGCGTTAATGGCCGCGCGCTCGGCTGCCTGACGGCGCGGACCATTGCCACCGTTGATCTCCGGCAGCCACAGGCGGCGGCCGAACGCCGTTTCCACGTAGCCCTTGGCCTTCGCGCTCAGACGCGTTTCGTCCATATATCGCGCGACGCCCGGATAGCGCGCGAAATAGCGGTCGATATACAGCTTGGCCGCGTCGCGCGTAATGCCGAGGTTCGCGGCAAGACCGAATGCGCTCATGCCGTAGATCAGGCCAAAGTTGATGACCTTCGCTACGCGCCGCTGATCGTTTGACACTTCGAGCGGCGTCACGCTGAAAATTTCCGCGGCCGTGGCACGGTGAATGTCTTCGCCTTGCGAAAACGCACGCAGCAGGGATTCGTCGCCGGAAATGTGCGCCATGATGCGCAGCTCGATCTGCGAGTAGTCGGCAGAGACAAGCTTGTGGCCCGGCGGGGCGATAAACGCCTCGCGAATGCGGCGGCCTTCGGTGGTGCGCACGGGAATGTTCTGCAGGTTCGGATCGTTCGACGCGAGGCGCCCCGTGACCGCCACCGCCTGGGCATAGTTCGTATGCACACGGCCGGTTTGAGCGTTGACCATGCGCGGCAGCTTGTCCGTATAGGTCGATTTCAGCTTCGACAAGCCACGGTGTTCGAGCAGGATTTTCGGCAGCGGATAGTCTTCGGCAAGCTTTTGCAGCACTTCTTCGTCAGTGGACGGCGCGCCGCTCGGGGTCTTCTTGACCACCGGCAATTCGAGCTTCTCAAAGAAGATCTGACCAATCTGCTTCGGCGAACCGAGATTGAATTCACCACCGGCCAGCACGTACGCTTCGCTTTCCAGTTGAATCAGACGCGTGGCGATTTCGCTGCTTTGCGCGCGCAGCTTTTCCGCGTCGATCAGCACGCCGGTGCGCTCCATCTTGCGCAAGACGCGCGAGGTCGGCACTTCGATGTCGCGATACACGTAGTCGAGCGTCTTCTCCGCGGCCACTTGCGGATACAAGGCCTGATGCAGACGCAAGGTGATGTCGGCGTCTTCCGCCGCGTATTCCGCGGCCGTTTCCAGCGCGACTTCGTCGAAGCCGATTTGCGACGCGCCCTTGCCCGCGACCTCTTCGTACTTGATCGTCTTGATGCCGAGATGGCGCAGCGCGAGGCTGTCCATGTCGTGCGTACGGTGCGATTCGAGCACGTACGATTCCAGCAACGTGTCGTGTTCGACGCCGCGCATTTCGATGCCGTAGTTCGCCAGCACCTGTTCGTCGTACTTCATGTGCTGGCCGACCTTCTTATGCTCAGCGCTCTCCAGCCAAGGCTTGAGCTTCGCGAGGACTTCGTCGCGCGGCAGTTGCACGGGTGCGTCCGGACCGCGATGCGCGAGCGGCACATAAGCGGCATAGCCGGGTTCGACCGACAACGACAGGCCCACGATTTGCGCGGTCATCGGGTCGAGTGAGGTGGTTTCGGTATCGAACGCAGTCAACTCGGCGGCGTTGATTTTCTCAAGCCAGGTGTCGAACTGTTCCCAGCTCTGCACGGTGTCGTAGTGACGTTCGTGATCCACGGTGAGCGCCGGCGGCACATCGGTCTCCGGCCCCTCCACCGCTTCCGCGCTTTCCACTTCGCGCAGCCAGGTCTTGAAACCGTTGCGCGTGAACACGTCGCGCAGTTCCTCGCGCGATTCGGGCCGGCTTTGCAGGCTTTCTTCGATCGAGACGATATGGCCAGTCAGATCGCATTGGCGCTCGACGGTGACGAGTTTCTTCGCCGTCGGCAGAAAATCGAGCGCACGTCGCAGATTGTCTCCTACCGCACCTTTGATCTCATCTGCATGTGCGACGATGCCATCGAGGGTTTCGTACTGCGTCAGCCATTTGATCGCCGTTTTCGGCCCGCATTTTTCGACGCCGGGCACGTTGTCGACGGTATCGCCGATCAACGACAGGTAGTCGATGATGCGCTCCGGTGGCACGCCGAATTTGGCGATCACGCCGGCGCGGTCGAGCTTCTCGTTAGTCATCGTATTGATGAGGGTGACATGATCCGACACGAGCTGCGCCAGATCCTTGTCCCCAGTCGACACGATCACATTCATGCCGCGCTTTTCCGCTTCGGTGCTGAGCGTGCCGATCACGTCGTCAGCTTCGACGCCTTCGATCATCAAGAGCGGCCAGCCGAGCGCGCGCACGGCGACGTGAATCGGCTCGATCTGACGCGAGAGATCGTCCGGCATCGACGGGCGATTCGCCTTATAGTCAGCATACCAGTCGTCGCGGAACGTTTTGCCCTTGGCGTCGAACACGCAGGCGCTATACTCTGCTGTGACTTCCTTGCGCATGCGCCGCAGCATGTTGATCATTCCGTAGAGCGCACCCGTTGGACCACCTTCGGGCCCGCGCAGATCAGGCATCGCATGGTAGGCCCGGTACAGATAACTCGAACCGTCGACCAATAGCAGGGTCTTACCTTCAAGGCTTCGTTCTTCAGGCATTATGACTAAGAGAAAAGTGATTCCGAGTCTGCGATCACTCGCAGATCAAGAGCGCGCAACGGCTAAGAAGGCCCGCGCATCGTGGCAGATGTTCACGATTATGGCAGAGTTTATCGAGGCGACCGAGTACCTCTCGGAGATTCGTCCGGCTGTCAGCATCTATGGCTCAGCGCGCCTGAAACCGAACTCGCCGTATTACAAACTCGCCACGCAGATCGCACGCAAGCTGTCGGACGCAGGCTTCGCGGTCATCTCGGGCGGCGGCCCCGGCATCATGGAAGCGGCCAATAAGGGCGCTCATGCGGGCAAGGCCCCTTCGGTCGGCCTGAACATCGAACTGCCTCACGAGCAATCAGGCAATCAATGGCAGGACATCTCGCTGCGCTTCCGCCATTTCTTCACGCGCAAGGTCACGTTCGTGAAGAACTCGGATGCGGTGATCGTCATGCCGGGCGGCTTCGGCACGCTGGATGAACTCGCCGAAGTCCTCACGCTGATTCAGACCAAGAAGTCGCGCCACGTGCCGATCATTCTGGTGGGCGGCGAGTTCTGGGAAGGCCTGCTTGCGTGGTTCAAGAACTCGCTCACGCCGATGGGCCTGATCAATCCGACGGATATGGACTTGATGCAGGTGATCGACGACCCGGATCAGGTGCTCGAAGCGGTGCTGAAGTTCTACGAAGACCGTGAAGAAGTTGAGCCGCATCCGGCCAAATCGGATGACGACCGGATGTTCTATCTGTGATGCTGGAACTTCGCGCCCCGTGCGCGAAGTAAGTGCGCCAAATAAGCGTGCGATTTCCATATGCATTGAGCAACGCGCGCGAGTTCTAGCGGGCGGCCTCCAGGTCGCTCGCTTCCACAACATCAGTCTGATCACCCTGCGCTTGCAGCCATTCGCAGAATTGCGCCACGAGCGGCGCCTGCGCGACCTCCCGCCTCGCTACCCACCAATAGCCGCGCGCATCAATGCGCGGGCCGGCCAACGGCACGATGAGCCGTCCCGATGCCAGCTCGTCCGCCAGCAAGGGCAACGGACCGAGCGCGACGCCGAGGCCATCCACCGCAGCCTGCAAGGCCAGATAGAAGTGATCGAACGACTGCTTCTTCCGGCATTTCGCCGTGACGCCTGCGGCCGATAACCAGTTGCCCCACGCATCGGGCCGCGTGTCCGAATGCAGCAGCACGTGCTTGGAGAGATCGTCGGCCACCTTGATCGGCGAGCGTTGCAGGAGCGCGGGACTGCAGACCGGAATCTCGCTTTCGCCAAGAAAATGGCCGCTCACGCAGTTCGGCCAATGCGCCGGCCCGCGCCGCACCGCGACGTCGAAGCTGTCCAGTGTTTCGACCGGTGCGTTTGAAGTCGATAAGCGCAGCTCCACATTCGGCACCTTGCGCTGGAACTGATGAAGCCGCGGCAGCAGCCATTTCATCGCAAAGGTCGGCAGCGCATTCACCCGCAGCACATGAACGACGCCGGTATCGCGCAGTTGGTCCGTGGCCAGCGCGATGCTGTCGAACGCGGCCTGCACGGTGGCCAGATAGCGGCGCCCGTCGTCGGTCAGACGCACGCGCTTGCCGCGGCGATGGAACACCTGCACGCCGAGCCACGTCTCAAAAGCCGCGACTTGCCGGCTAATTGCACCGTGCGTCACATGCAATTCGTTCGCCGCGGCGGTGAAGCTTTCATGCCGTGCGGCGGCTTCGAAGGCACGCAGCGCCGGAAAAGGAGGAAGATTACGAGCCATGCTTGTGATTCTAGATCACAAAGGCGCGCTCAAAAATCGTTTTGCCCAGAGCCGGATCGGCGCTAACCTCCAGAGCTTGAACTGGAAGCTTGGCGATATGGATCACAATCTCACCTCAACCGACGCCGCACTGACGCCCGTACCCACATTGCGGGAAATTTTTGGCGGCTTTCTCGGCCTCGGGCTGATCTCGTTCGGCGGCGCACTGCCGCTGGCGCGGCGCGCCGTGGTCGACCAAAGGCGCTGGCTGACCGGCGCGGAATTCACCGACTTGCTGGGCTTGTGCCAATTCTTGCCGGGCGGCAACGTGATCAATCTTTCGGTGGCGATCGGGATGCGCTTTCGCGGCGTGCCGGGTGCGCTAGCCGGTTTGCTCGGGCTGATCGCGGGGCCTTCGCTGGTCGTGATCGGCCTTGGCGTGCTGTACGAACACACGCAAAACAACCCGCACGTTCGCCATCTGTTTGCCGGTCTCGCGGCCGCGGCGTCCGGCCTGCTGATCTCGATGGCCGTGAAAATCCTGCTGCCATTGCGGAATAAACCCATGGCTGCACTCATCGCGGCGCTCGGCTTCATCGCGATCGCGATCATGCGCCTGCCGCTTCTGCCTACGATGCTGGTGCTCACGCCGCTCAGTATCTACATCGCGTCGAGGGCCACACGATGAACGACACGCTCATTTCTCTTGCCATTATTTTCAGTCAGCTTTCGCTGCTGGCGTTCGGTGGCGGCAATACGATTCTTCCCGAGATGCAGCGTCAGGTGGTGGATGTGCACCACTGGATGCCGGCCAGCGAATTCAGCGCGCTGTTCGCGCTCGCGCAAGCGGCGCCGGGGCCGAACCTGATGATCGTGACGCTGGTCGGCTGGCACGTGGCGGGTTGGGCGGGGATGCTGGTGACTTCAGTTGCGAAGTTCGGACCGTCTTCGCTCGTGACGATTCTTGCGCTGCATGCGTGGGACCGGTTCAAGGACCGTCCGTGGCGGCGTTACGCGCAAATGGGGTTGGTGCCGGTGACCGCCGGCATCGTCGCGGCAAGCGCGGCCCTGATCGCCGAAGCGTCGAACCCGACCGCGATTGCATGGGCAATCTGCGCCTTTACCGCCGTGCTGGCGTTGAAGACAAGAATTCATCCGCTGTGGCTACTCGCGGCTGGAAGCTTGATCGGGCTGACGGGGTTTGGGCAGTTCTAAACCAGAGGTCAGGCTTGCGGGCGAGCGCAAACAACGCTCGCCCGCAACCATAAGCGCTTACTGAAACGCCACTTCCGCAAAGCTGCGCAACTTGCGGCTATGCAAACGATGCAGCCCGTTCATCCGCAACAACTCCATCGCCTTCACGCCGATCTGCAGATGCTGATCGACTTGCGCGCGATAGAACTGATCCGCCATGCCAGGCAGTTTCAATTCGCCATGCAAGGGCTTGTCCGACACGCATAGCAAGGTACCGTAAGGCACACGGAAGCGGAACCCGTTAGCAGCGATCGTCGCGCTTTCCATGTCGAGCGCGACCGCGCGGCTTTGCGACAACCGCTGCACCGGCTCACGATGATCGCGCAGCTCCCAGTTGCGGTTATCCACACTCGCCACCGTGCCCGTGCGCATCACGCGCTTCAACTCGACGCCATCCAGTTGCGTGACCTGCGCGACCGCGCGTTCCAACGCCACCTGTACTTCGGCAAGTGCTGGAATCGGCACCCACAGCGGCAAGTCGTCGTCGAGCACGTGATCTTCGCGCACATAGCCGTGCGCCAGCACGTAATCGCCCAGGCGCTGCGTGTTACGCAGCCCCGCGCAGTGGCCCAGCATGATCCACGCATGCGGACGCAGCACGGCGATGTGATCGGTAATCGTCTTCGCGTTCGACGGCCCGACACCGATGTTGACCATCGTGATGCCGCTGCCGTCGGCCCGCTTCAGGTGATACGCAGGCATCTGCGGCAGACGCGGCGGCGCCGTGCCTTCCTGCGCCTGCTCACCGAGATTTTCGTTGTACGTGATCACGTCGCCCGGTTCGACGAACGACGTGTATTCGCTGCGATAGGCGCGCAGTTCTTCGTCGTCGGTACGGGCCATCATCGTGCGGCCGAGTTTGACGAACTCGTCGATATAGAACTGGTAGTTCGTGTACAGGACGTAGTTCTGGCAATGCGTGGGCGAGGTCGCCGTGTAGTGCTTCAGCCGATGCAGCGAAAAATCCACCCGCGCCGCCGTGAACAGCGCCAACGGATGCGGCTCGCCCGGCGGCGGTTCATACGTGCCGTTGACGATGCGGTCGTCGAGCAACGCGAGGTCCGGCGTGTCGAACACGTCGCGCATCAGAAACAGGCGCTCGCGATCCAGATCGCCCTCGAGGTGAATGCCCTCAGCAAATGCGAAGTGAATCGGAATCGGCTGATCGGACACCCCGACTTCGATCTGCACGTGATGGTTCTTGGCCAGCAGGCGCAACTGCTCGCGATAGTAGTCGCCAAACAGATCCGGCCGCGTGACCGTGGTTTCGAACACGCCCGGACCCGCGACAAAGCCGTACGAGCGGCGCGAATCGATATGCGTGTTGACTTCGGTGCGCACCCGGACGAACGGGTAACAGGCGCGCACCCGGCGCTCGAACAATTCGTTGCGGCGGTAGCGCGCGAAGGCGTCGCGCAGGAACGAGGTGTTCGCTTCGTAGATCGCCGACAAACGCGTGACGGCCTCGGTCGCGTCGTCGAAGGATTCGGTTGGGAAGCTGTTGGCGGGAGTCTGCACCGCGCGTTGATTGGTATCGTTGTTCATCTTCATTCACCTCGATTGATGAGATGACATTACCACGGAACCCGTGATCGCCAAATGACCGCGCGGCGCCTACCACAACCGCCGCAATTGCGGTCGCAAGATTGCGCGCACGTCGCGCGAAAGCGGCGCAAAATAAGGCGACTGCGCCCGTAGGCAAGGCTGGATTTGCTAGAATCGGGGCACCATATTGGAGAATCACCATGAAGCAGCTCCTTCCCGTCGCCGTTGCACTGGCCCTCGCCTTTGGCAACGCCGCGCTGGCTGCCCAGCCTGTCGATGAGACTCCGCCAGCCGACGCGCCCCAGTCTGCCAATGAACGGGCCGGCCTGCCTGACCTGGCGAAGATCAATCGTCCGGCCGCCGAGGTCAGCTCGAAGGTCGAAATCAACGTCCCGCGCACGCCAAGCTTCTACGAACGCAGCGCTAACGGCACCGAAATCACCGAATATCGCGATAAAGGCAAGCCCGTTGAAATCAACGTGCATTCGAATCTCGGCACGCGCTATCAGATGAGCGCGCCGCTCGACACGTCGCCCACCGTGCGCGACAACGGCCGCGCAAGCACGCGTTTGCCGTCGGTGAATCTGACTTATTGATGCATACCGGGGCGGCGTGAGCCGCTCCCCTGGATCTACGCGGCCCGCGGACGTCGCCTCGGGCTTTCAGCCTGCGTGGTCGTTTTAAGCACCGCCTGCAACATGGCGATCCCGCGTTGAATTGTCGCAGCGTTTTGCGGCCCTGACGGGTGGCCAGGACTGGCGGCCCGGATTTGCTGCCCTGATTGACCTTGATCGCGCTTTCTGCAACGCATTTGCCATACCTCGCACTGGCCGCATCGCGCCCAGCCCGACTAACCTGATCCGACGTTTCCCGCATGGCTGTCTTCACCGCTGTCACCGAACCCCAACTAGCAGAATGGATGCGTCATTACGATCTCGGCGAAGTCGTCGAGTTTCGCGGCATCCCGTCCGGTATTGAGAACAGCAACTTCTTTCTGACGACGACGCGCGGCGAATACGTCCTCACGATTTTCGAAAAGCTGACGGCCGAACAACTGCCGTTCTATCTCGATCTGATGCAGCATCTGGCCGCGCACCGCGTGCCGGTGCCGGATCCCATGCCGCGCGAAGACGGCGCGCTGTTTGGCACGCTGCATGGCAAGCCCACCGCCATCGTGACCAAGCTCGAAGGCGCGCCGGAGCTAGCGCCGCAAGTCGAACATTGCGCCGAAGTCGGGCACATGCTCGCGCGCATGCATCTGGCGGGGCGCGATTACCCGCGCTATCAGCCGAATCTGCGCAGCCTGCCGTGGTGGCAGGAAACCGTGCCGACCATCCTGCCATTCCTCACGGGTGCGCAGCGCGACTTGCTGTCGTCCGAACTGGCGCATCAAGAGGCTTTCTTCGCTTCGGCGGATTACGCCGCGCTGCCCGCGGGCCCCTGCCACGCCGACCTGTTCCGCGACAATGCGCTGTTTGCGCATGCCGCGCCGGAAACCGGCCACGAGGTGCGCCTGGGTGGTTTCTTCGACTTCTACTTCGCCGGCTGCGACAAGTGGCTGTTCGACGTCGCGGTCACGGTCAACGACTGGTGCGTCGACCTCGCCACCGGCAAGCTCGACGACGCGCGCACCGAAGCCATGCTGCGCGCCTCCCAGCCCGTGCGCCCGTCCCCCGAAGAAAAAAACCGCCACTGGGGCGATATGCTGCGCGCGGGCGCTTACCGCTTCTGGGTCTCGCGCCTGTATGATTTTCATTTGCCGCGCGCGGCCGAGCTGCTCAAACCGCACGACCCCGGGCATTTCGAGCGCATTCTGCGCGAACGCCTGTCCGGCGTTGCACTTCCAGGCATTCATATCTCATGCAACTGATCGAAGTCCCCGCGAAAACCGGCTATGTCTGGTTCCGGCAGGGTATCTGGCTGTTCCGCAAGAACCCGCTCGCGTTTCTGACGCTGTTCTTCACCTATCTGCTGGTCATGACGCTGGCGTCGCAGATTCCGGTCATCGGCGGCGTGCTGCCGCTGATCTTCATTCCGGGGGTCGCGGTGGGTTTCATGGCGGCGTGCCGCAACACGATCGCGGGCAAGCCGGTGTTCCCGACCATTCTGGTGGACGGCTTTCACTCGTACGGCCGCGGGGTCGCCAAACGTCTGCTGGTGCTGGGCGTGCTGTACGTGGTCGCGATGGCGCTCGTGCTGGCCGGCTCGGCACTCGCCGACGGCGGCATGCTGCTGAAGGTCATGCTCGGCATGGCCACGATGGACCAGGACGCGATCGCCAACAGCAATATCCCGCTGGCGGTGATCGCCGCGTTCGCGTTCTACATTCCGGTTGCGATGATTTTCTGGTTCTCGCCGATTCTTACCGCGTGGCACGACGTGCCGCCCGTCAAGGCGATGTTCTTCAGCGTCGTCAGTTGCTGGCGCAACCGCGGTGCGTTCATCGTGTTCGGCGCTTTGTGGTTCGCGGTGGCGACGACGGTCTCGTTCGGCCTGACCGCGCTGATGCAGGCGCTGGGCGCGGGCGACTTTGCGTTCGCGGTCCTGATGCCCGCCACGATGATCGTCACGACCATGCTGTATTGCTCGTTCTACGCGACCTATCGCGGCTGCTTCGGCGTGCAAACGCCCGAAACGCCGGATTTGCCGACCACGCCGGCGGCTTGAGCACCGGCTAGACTACTGCTCACGCGCGGGCGCTTTTTAGACGCTCGCGCGGTTCCCCCCGGTGGCCTCCGCCTCCCCGCCTCAGTGCCCTCCGCACTCCCGCCTCAGCGCACCGCCCGCCTTCACCGCGTCGTCGAATCCTCCGTCACACTCGTCAATGTGCGTCGACTTGGGGCACAATGGTTTGCGCGCAATCGATTTGCACGCTCCTTTTAGACGAGATGCATCATGACCCAGCGCCCCACTTTGCCCTTCACGCTCGACGAGCAACTCTGCTTTGCACTCTATTCGACCTCGCTTGCGATGACGAAAGCGTACAAGCCTTTGCTCGACAAGCTCGGCCTCACGTATCCGCAATATCTGGCAATGCTGGTGCTCTGGGAGGCCGACGACGTCACGGTGAAAGATATGGCGGCGCGCCTGAATCTCGACTCGGCAACGGTCACGCCGCTGCTCAAACGTCTCGAAGCGCAGGGCTACCTGGAACGGGTACGCGGCGTCGAAGATGAGCGGCTCGTCTATATCCGGCTGACCAAAGCGGGCACCGCACTGAAGCGCCAGGCACGCGAAGTGCCGGCAGAGATCTTCTGCGCGACCCAGCAGTCGCCGGAATTCCTGCTCCGTCTGCGCGACGATCTGACGCGCCTGCGGACCACGCTCAACGATTACATGGACCACTAGCCGGCCTGCTTCAAAAAGCACGCTATCGATACGATACAAAATTTCATTTGCACACAAATGATTTGTACACTATCTTTGTCACATGCCGCTTCGATAGGGCTCCGCCAGAAAGGCGGGCAAGCAGCGGCAAGCAGGCAAATCCTGATAACCCAGATATAGGAGCAGCACAATGAACATCCTCTACAAGGCAAGCGCAACCAGCACCGGCGGCCGTGACGGCCGTGCAGTATCGTCGGACAATGCGTTGGACGTGAAGCTGGCAGCACCGCGTGAACTGGGCGGCAACGGCGCAGCGGGCACCAACCCGGAGCAACTGTTTGCAGCCGGCTACTCGGCGTGTTTCCTGAGCGCGATGAAGTTCGTCGCCGGCCAGAGCAAGCAGACTTTGCCGGCTGACACGCAAGTCACGGCAGAAGTGGGGATTGGCCCGAACGACAACGGTGGCTTCGCGCTGGACATCGATCTGCGCGTCTCGTTGCCGGGTCTCGCTGCAGACGCCGCCAAGGAACTGGTCGACGCAGCGCACCAGGTCTGCCCGTACTCGAACGCCACGCGCAACAACGTCGCGGTGCGTTTGCAAGTCGCGTAAGTCGCGATCTCAACGGCTGGCTGATAAATAGTTGGCGCCGCGCGGCAAAACCGCGCCATCAAGCACTGCCCGCACCCTGCAAAACAGGGGCGGGTGCTGTGTTGTTTTGCGGACGCGGCACGCGATAGGTGGCATCGACGGGATGCGGAACGGCTCGCGGAATTCGGCTTGAAGTTGGACAAGGATTATCCCGCACCGACCGTCGACCATACGCGAAGCGCGGCAGCGTACGCTTGTGCGTTTCGACAAGTAAGCGCCCACTCACGTTATGTTGATCAGGAACGTCTGGAGGAGACTGAATGATGCGCCGTTTGCCGTCGCTGCTCGTGTTTCTTTCTTTAACGCTGACTGGCCGGTTTCTGCCCGATGCCCGGTACGTGGCGCTGCAAAGGCCCGCGTTCAATTCACCGAACTGAGTGCTTCCGCCGGCGTGGTCGGTGCTTTATGTATTGATGGCGATTGCCGCATGTCACGTATGGGAACGCGACGGTCTGAGTGCCTCGATCATCTGATGGGCAGTTCAACTGGGGTTCAACGCAGCCTGGATGTCGCTGCTTTTCGGCCTGCACAACTTGGGCGCCTGCCCCCCAAAACACCGGCGTTCTTCACTACGCGCCGATGCTTCAAACTCGCGCAGCTTAGTGCTGGCTCATCCACGACGGTTGGCGGGTAGTCGCCTCACGGTCCAGCTTGCGCATACGGAACTCCAGATCGTACAGATCGGTTGCTTCTGCGAGGAAGGCGTCAGCGCGTTCTTTCGCGAGTTGATCGGGCGATTTGGTCAGGAACAGAAACAGGCGGCTAAGCAGATACATGGTCAACCTCGACAATGAGTTCAGGCGTTAATGCCTAAGGGACAACCCGTATTATAGGGAAAACCCTAGGATTACGCCATTACTCATTTCGAAGTGTTGCTCCACAATCACCGCGCGCCCGCCGAGGCTTCTGCCACGGTGCTTTCAGCGATACGGCCGACACCCGTGCGGCGCTGGTGTTTGAAGAATTCCCACACCATGGCGCTTGCGTCCGGACCTTTGGCGGAATGGAACGGCACAGCGTCGTCGCCGCCGCTCCAGGCGTGCGCGAGCCCCTGCACACGGCACAGCCGCACCACGCGCCGACCGCCGCGCAAATAGTCGCGCATCACCACGCCACCCTTGCGCTCTTCCTTGACTTCACCGGATTTGCGCACGCCTTTCTCGTCGACGATTCGGTTCAGACGGAGAAACTGCTCCGCCAACTGGTCCGCGTTGACCGGCGCGACCACGTGGTCAGCGTCACCATGGAGGATCATGGCCGGCATGCCGGGGTATTCAGCCACATTGACGAGCTCGTCGACGAGCTCGGCCGGCTCGCGGCGCGCGCCGCGCCGCATCACGTCCATCGCCGTAATGCCGGAACGGGCCTCGCCGAAAGCGGGGCCGGAGTGCAGCGCGACCGCCGCGAAATGTTCCGGATAGTTGGCGGCCAGAAGCGCCGTCAGGCCGGCCCCCGCGGAGATTCCGGCGACATACACGCGCTCGCTGTCGAAGCCGTGCTGTGCAACCAGCGAATCCACCAGCGAGACGACCGCACGCGCCTCAGCGCCACCGGCGCTGTCGCTAGCGTCATACCAATGCCAGCAGCGATGCGAATGCACGTGCTTCGACTGTTCCGGATAAACCACGGCGAAGCCGAACCGGTCCGCGAGCACGTTCATCCGCGTGCCTTCCGCGAATTCGTCAATCGACTGAGTGCAGCCGTGCAGCATCACCACCAGCGGCATCGGCTCGCCTGCATGGCCGGACGGGATGTACAAACCGTACTGAAGGTGGTTGACGAGCCGCCCAGGCGAAGCAGGCGCTGAATGGAACGAGCGCGTCCATGAACCGCTCGCCCATGCCGAGGCACGCGGACGAACCCGCGATTCCCTTGGGGCAGCGCGCGGCGCCTCGCGTTTCACGGGCACGCGCAGCGCGGCCACGGGCTTGATAGGACGAGCCTTGGCCGAAGGCTTGCTGGTCGCAACGCGTGCCGGCCGCGTGGGGGCGCGCTTGGTGGTTGTGTGGGCGTGCTCGGTTTGAATGGCGAGCAGCCGCTTGAGACCGCGTAGCCAGATTTTCGATAGACTTTTTGCCATCGGCGGGTAACCTCGCAAAAAGGGACAGGTGCCGCTCGATAGAACGACGCTTTGTTGTGCAATGCACAATAACACCAATCCTCATGCGATGCTGGAGGCCGGAATCCCTGTCGAGCACCGAATTTTCCGCCCGGCGAACCTTACAGCAGCACCAACGTCAAACTATGGCAAAGCTTGTTCGCCAGCCAACGCCCCGTCACAAAAAGCCTGGCGCCTGGCAAGCCTGGTCCGAAGCACCCGTCTATACTGGCGGGTAAATAATTTCGGTACCGCCTTTGTGGCGTCGGCGATTTACGCCGTTCGCGCGTTAAACCATTACCAATCCGATTCTACGCGGCCTGGGTCGCGTTTTTGCCATGCCCGATTTACCTGTCCATCTGTGGTACTCGATCACCAGCCTCGGCGGCGCCGGCATGACGCTGCCGCTTGCGTTCGCCATCGCGCTTTGGCTGGCGGTCGGCTACACGTGGCGCATGGCAGCGGGCTGGTTGTTGCTACTTGGCGCGGCCATCGGCGTTGTGACCGTCACCAAGCTGGCCTTCCTTGGCTGGGGCGTCGGCATACGCGAACTGGATTTCACCGGCGTCAGCGGCCATGCCATGCTGTCTAGCGCCGTCTATCCGGTCGCGCTGTTCCTGATGTTGCTGCCAGCGCGTCCGGCAATTCGTCTGCTTGGCGTCGTGCTGGGCTTGGCCGCGGGCATCGCGGTCGGCTTGTCGCGCGTCGTGCTGAGCGCTCATTCGCCGTCTGAAGCCGTCACTGGCTGCCTGGTCGGCGCGCTGGCGGCGCTGGTCTTCGTGCGCATGGCGTGGAATCTCGAACCGGGCCGGTTGTCGGCGTGGCCCGTCACTGCGAGTCTGATGGTCCTCGCGGTACTGATGCACGGCGTGCACGTGCCGACGCAACGCTGGGTCACACATATCGCGCTGAAGGTGTCCGGTCACGAGCGGCCGTTCATCCGCGCCAAGTGGAGGGCCGTGCGTGACGTCCGCCCCGCCACGGCGCCGCTGTCGCAGACGCTCAACACGCTTACGCCGCCGCACTCCCCGGACGTCTGAAGCGCACTCGACCGGTTGCCAATCCGGCAAGCGAAGCCCGTCGAGCCGCGCGCCGCTCTATGCGCGCAACTGAATAATCGTCATGGGTACCGTTATAACCTTTCATATATTACGATAGCGTTTTAACCCGCCTGTTCCGGCCCACGCTGGACATCCAAACCTTCATGACACTGTCCCGCCGCCTTGTGAAGCATGCGCTGTTCGTCGCCAGCGCCGTCTCCGTTGCCATCAGCGCCAACGCACACGCCGACGAACTGGTGGTTTCCGCCGCCGCCAGCCTGACCAACGCGTTCAAAGCGGTGAGCGAGGTCTTCGAACAGCAGCATCCCGGCACCAAGGTCCTGCTGAACTTCGGCGCGTCCGACGTGCTGATGCAGCAAATCGCCAAAGGCGCGCCGGCCGACGTGTTCGCCTCCGCCGATCAGAAAGCAATGGACAAGGCGGCCGCGGAGAAAGTGATCGTTCCGGCCACGCGCCGCGACTTCGCCGCCAATTCGCTGGTGCTGATTGTGCCGGCTGACAGCCATTTCGCGCCGACCTCGCTGAACGATCTGACGTCGGCGAATGTGAAGCGAGTGGCTTACGGTGATCCGGCCTCGGTGCCGATTGGCCGCTATGCGCAAGGCGCGCTGCAAGCCGCGGGCGTGTGGGACGCAGTCAACGCTAAGGCCGTGCTGGCATCGAACGTACGCCAGAGCCTGGACTACGTGTCGCGTGGCGAAGTCGACGCCGGCTTCGTGTTCAGCACCGACGCCGCGGTCATGCCGGACAAGGTCAAGGTCGCGATGAACGTGCCGACGCAAACGCCGATCACCTACCCGATCGCGCAGGTCGAAGGCAGCCGTCACGCGGCCGACGCGCAGGCCTTCATGAACTTCGTGCTCTCGCCCGCCGGCCAGGCCGTACTCGCGAAGTACGGTTTCAAGCCTGCGCATTAACTTAGGTACGGCACGCTCATGCGACAGGCCTGGATTCCGCTCCTGCTGTCACTGAAGGTGGCGGGCTGGGCCACCGCGCTCAATCTGGTGTTCGGCGTCGCGGCCGGTTTCGGTTTGTCGCGCTGGCGCTCGGGCGCGCGCGATCTGATCGATTCGCTGCTCACATTGCCCCTCGTGATGCCGCCCACCGTGCTCGGCTACTACCTGCTCGTGCTGCTCGGCCGACGCGGCGTGATCGGCGGGTGGCTCGACCGCTTCGATATCCAGTTGGTGTTCACTTGGCAGGGCGCGGTGATCGCCTCGACGGTGGTAGCGTTTCCGCTCGTGCTGAAGTCGGCGCGCGCCGCTTTCGAAGCGGTCGATCCGCAGCTCGAACGGGCCGCACGCACGCTGGGCGTCAGCGAGACAGCCCTCTTCTTTCGCGTGACGCTGCCGCTCGCCTCCCGCGGCATTCTCGCCGGCGGATTACTGGCGTTTGCGCGAGCGCTCGGTGAGTTCGGCGCGACGCTGATGATCGCGGGCAACTTGCCGGGACGCACGCAGACACTTTCGGTTGCGGTCTATTCAGCCGTGCAGGCCGGCGACGACAGCACGGCCAACTTCCTCGTGCTCGTGACCTCGGTGACGTGTGTCGTGATCCTGTTGCTCGCGGGCCGTCTCGTGCCGCAGCACACGCTTTTGACGCCCCGCTGATATGCCGCTCGCCGTTGACATCCGCAAGACCTTCGAGAGCGCTGAGCGCCGTTTCACGCTCGACGTTTCGTTCAAGGCGATCACGCAGCGCGTCGTGCTGTTCGGGCCGTCCGGAGCGGGCAAGAGTTTGACGCTACTGGCCATCGCCGGCTTGCTACGCCCCGACGAAGGGGCGATTACGCTGCACGGCGATGCTTTATTCGATAGCGCGCGCTGCATCGATCAGAAACCCCAAGCGCGCAAGATTGCCTATCTGTTTCAGGACTACGCGCTGTTTCCCCATCTGAACGTGCGGCAAAACATCGGCTTCGGGTTGCAGCAAGGTTGGCTCAATCCGCGCGCGCGGATCTCGCACCCGGAAGTCGATTACTGGCTCGATGCGCTCGAGTTGAAAGGCGTGGCAGGTAATCATCCGGCGCAGCTTTCGGGTGGACAGAAGCAGCGCGTGGCACTGGCGCGGGCGCTGGTCGCGCAACCCCGCTTGCTGTTGCTGGACGAGCCGTTTTCCGCACTCGATAGCGCGCTGCGTCAGCGCTTGCGGCGCGAGCTGTCGGACCTGCAAACGCGGCTCGATATTCCGATGGTGTTGATCACGCACGATCCCGACGATGTTGCCGCCTTCGGCGATCAGGTCGTGCAGGTCAGCGATGGGTGTGTGCGCGAGAATCATCCGTTTGCTGGGTACGAGCGCAGCGTGCCATAACGTCAGCGCGCGCTTTCGGAGCCTTCAGGGTTCTCAGAGCGTCAGAATCTCAGAACCCATAGAACCTCCAGAACCTTCACAGCCCCAGCTCTCGCAGCCTGATAGCCGTAAAGTGTTCAGTCCTTCACCCCAAGAATCACGCTGGACGCCTTGAATACCGCGACCGCGGTCCCGCCTTCCACAAGGCCGAGTGTATCGACGCTTTGATTCGTGACGACCGCGGTAATCACCGCGCCACCTTCCAGCGCCAACGACACCTCCGCGTTGACCGCCCCGCGCTTGACGCTCTGCACCGTACCGCGCAACTGATTGCGCGCCGAGAGCTTCAGCGGCGCGCCACTTTCGTCCTCGACGAGCAGCACCACCCACGACGCCTTGATCAACGCGAACGCCGCCGCCCCCACTGCAAGCCCCAAGGTTTCGGTACTTTCATGCGTGACGACCGCGACGATCGTATGGCCGCCTGCCAGCGCCAGCGACACTTCATCGTTGACCGTCCCGCGCGTGAGCGCCGACACCGTTCCATAAAGCTGATTGCGCGCGCTCGTTTTCACGCCGATGCGGCCGATCAGATCCCAATCCGTCGCAAAGCCTTCGATCGCCGCGCCCGCGCGTTCGAGGAAACGCCGATGCTCGCGCTCGACCGCCCGAAACGTATCGATCAGCTTCACCGCCCGCGGCGTGAGTGTCGTGCCGCCACCGCCTTTGCCACCGGTCGAGCGCACGACGAGCGGCTCGCCGGCGAGGTTGTTCATCGTGTCGACAGCGTCCCACGCGCCTTTGTAGCTCATGCCGACGGCTTTCGCCGCGCTGGTAATCGAGCCGGTCTCGCCGATCGCCGCGAGCAGCGCGATTCGCGACGCGCCGCCGAGCGTTTGCGCACCGGCCTGAAACCAGACGGAGCCGCCAAGTTCGAGGGCCTCGTGGGGCGGATCGGTGCGGTCGGATGTCATGGCGGCAGAAGGGTCGGTGAGTTAGAAAAGGACAGCGAACCATTATAGCGACGCAGGCGTCCCTTAACTGCCGCGCACGTGGCGCGGCGTGGGCTTCGGCGACCGCCCGAGCGGCGCTGCGCTTGCCCGCCGGCCTCGAATGCGCGCGGGCTGTCGCGTTCCGTCGTCACTCAAACCGCGTACTGCGCGATCCCATTGCCGAACGACCAGTTCTCCTTCAGCACCTCGACGAGATTGATGAACACATCCTCTCGTCGCAGTCCCGGCGACTCTGCCAGTTCATCCGCCATGCGCTTGTACAGCGCCTTCTTTTGCTCGAGCGTGCGCGTGTTGTTAAATGTGATCTGAATCACCACGAGATCGTCGCTGCGTTCGATGTTCAGATACTGCTTGTCATACACAAAATTGCCGGCTTCGTGCTCGGTGATCAGCATGAAGATGTCGTCTTTCGGCACGTTGCACGTATCAACCAGCGAACGCTGAATGCTGTCCGTCAGCGCCTTCCGGTATTCCGCCGGCTTGCCGGCGCGCAATGCAATTCGTGTGAGCGGCATGGTGAAACTCCTTCGTCGCAGTGATTGGGTAAACACAGCTTAGGCGCGCCCAGTCATAATGAACAGCCATCATCGGCTATTTCATCCATATTCAACCAAAATGAAAGTCCTCGATCTCGATGCGGTGCGCGCCTTCGTGCTGGTCGCCGATCTGCACAGCTTCACGCGGGCTGCCGACGCGCTCGACACCACGCAATCGGCCGTCAGCCTGAAGCTCAAGCGGCTGGAGGCGCACCTCGGCAAGCAGTTAGTGGAGCGCACGCCGCGCGTCGTGCGTCTTTCAGCGGACGGCAACGCGTTCCTTGGCGCGGCGCGCGATCTGCTGAGCGCGCATGAGCGGGCGCTGGGTTCGCTGTCGCTGGAGCGCCGGCGGCTCACGTTGGGGTTGAGCGAGCATGTTGCGGGAACGAACTTGCCGCAGCTACTCGCGCGGCTTAACGCACACGATCCGGGTCTGGTGGTCGAGTTGCATCTGGGTAGGTCCGCAGCGCTGCTCGCGCAATTCGACGAACGGCGCCTCGACGCGGTGATCATTCGCCATGGTGCCGACGAGCCACCACGTGACGACGCGCAGGTGCTGTTCAGCGAGCCGCTTGGCTGGCTCGCTACACCGCAATGGCTGCCGCGCGTCAGCGAGCCATTGGCGCTCGCGCTGCTGAGTCCGCCGTGCAATGTGCGCGAGATTGCGCTGCACACGCTGAACGAAGCGGGGGTTGCATGGCAGGAAGTGTTCATTGGCGGCGGTGTGGCCGCGGTCGGCGCCGCGGTTGCAGCCGGTCTGGCGGTGTCGCCGCTAGCGCGCAGAGTGGCGCCGCGTGGATTGGTCGATGTCGGCGCGCGTTTAGGTTTGCCGCCGCTGCCGGAATCGCGTGTGACCTTGCACTCGCGGGTGAGGGATAAGCGGTCGATTGAGACGTTGCGGTTGATGACGAGTGGGTTGGCAACGCAATAACGAAACGACTTCTCGCTCTAAACCATGAATAAAGTTCGCCGACTTTCGCTTAAGCTGGAAAGCTAACCATTTCATTTAAAAGTAGATCAGTGGACCTCGACCCCCGACAAACCGCCGCCGTCCGCGCGGTCATCGAAACCGGCAGCTTCGAGCAGGCCGCCGTGCGCCTGAACATCACCTCGTCGGCGGTATCGCAGCGAGTGCGGGCGCTCGAAACGCGCCTGGGCAATCCGCTGATCGTGCGCACGCGCCCGTGCCGCGCGACGCAGATGGGCCAGCGTCTATTGCAATATCTGCGGCGCGCCGCCCTGCTCGAAGACGACTTCGCCAGCGATCTCGCGGGCGCCAATGAAGCGTTGCTAAACGTCGCCGCCGCCGTGAATGCGGACACGTTATCCACCTGGTTTTTCCCTGCGCTCTCCGAGATCCTTCTGCAAGAAAACGTGCTGCTCGATCTAACCGTCGACGACCAGGACCACACTCACGCGCTGCTCGCCTCAGGCCTCGCAATCGGCTGCATCACTACCGAACCCGCACCGATGCGCGGCTGTTTCGCCGAACGGCTGGGCGCAATGCGCTACCGGCTGGTGGCGTCGGCCGCGTTCGTCGAACGAAGGTTTCCGAACGGATTGACGCGTGAAAGCGCGCGGCGCGCGCCAGTGATCCTCTCCTCACGCAAGGACGCGTTGCAGGCGCGCTTTCTCGATACGCGCTTCGGTCTGCCGCCGGAAGCTTATCCATGCCATTACGTGCCCGCGCCGGTGCCACGTTACATGGCGATCCAGCGGGGCCTAGCTTATGGCATGGTGCCCGAACTGGAATTCGGCGATGCCGTCGAGCGCGGCGAACTGGTCGACCTCGCGCCGAAGCAGCCCACCGATGTCGAACTGTACTGGCATGCCTGGAAGGTCCAGTCGCCACGCCTCGAAAAGCTCTCGGCGCGCATCGTCGAACTCGGCCGCACTGCCTTGGGTCCGCCGGGTGCAAAGGTCAAACGCAAACGCGCCGCCTGAACCGGAGGTCAGTGGAGGATCGGCGGCATCGAGCCGCTGCTGGCGGTTGCAGGATTAACGGTTCTGTCCGCAGCAGGACTCGCCGTTACGTTTGCGGCCTTGGCAGGCGCGTTCGTGTGGACCACAGCCGGTTTGGCCGGGCCGGTTTTCGCCGCCACCTTGACCACGTGGGCAGGCGCTGTATGGCCTTGAACCAGGTTGGCGCGCATGATCCCGCCTTGACCCCGTTTCGCCTGAGCAATTTGTGCGTGGGGCTTTTTGCCCTGCACCACCAGGGCTGCCTTCGACTTAGGCTTACCCGCGCCCTTGACCACACCGCTGTGGCTAACATTCTTAGCTGCGACCTTCTTCACGCTGCCATGCGCCGCCGGCTTGGCGCCGCTCTTCGACGCCGACGCGACCCGCTGCGCGCCATGTTGTCCCTTCGCCGCGTGCTTCGACGGCCCCTTCGCGCCGGCGGTAGACTTGATCTTGCCCGCGCCCTTCGTTTTCTTTGCGTGCTTCACCGTATGCCCGGTCGACTCGGGCGGGTTCCACACTTCCGCATAACCTGCTGCCATTGCCGCACCGGATACACACCACACTGCAACTGCTGTTGCTACTGCTCGAACCCACATCTCCTGCTTCTCCTGATCTTCGGCTTCATAACGAGCCGGGATTATATTCCCTTGCAAAAATCCATTTTTAGACTAATATCAATCTAAAGTACAGATAAGGACTCACCCAATCATGGCTCACGCTGCCCGTGCCACCCAGCCCGAACCGCCGATCCGCCGGCCGGTTTCGGAACCCTCGCTCACGGAAATGTCGGCGGCGGGTCTGCGCGCGTTCTTCAACATTGCGCGAGACTGGGACTTGAGCACCGAAGAGCAGATCATGTTGCTCGGCTCGCCGGGCCGCTCCACCTACTTCAAATGGAAATCCGCACCGCAGACAGCACGTCTGGCGCGCGACACGCTGGAACGCCTCTCGCTGCTGCTCGGCATCTATAAGGCGCTGCAAATCCTGCTGCCGCAGCCCAGCGCCGCCGACACCTGGATCAAGCGCCCCAACAGCGCGCCGCCGTTCGGCGGCCGCCGCGCGCTGGACCGCATGCTGGCCGGCAATATCAGCGATCTCGTGGCCGTGCGCCAGTATCTCGACGCGATGCGAGGCGGCTGGGCGTGACAGAACCGCATTGGCAGGACCGCTGGCGCACCGCGCCGCTCGACTGGTCGCCCGCGTATCGCGTGATTCCAACGCGGTTTCCGGCCGTCAATCTGTTCGACCGGGTCGCATCGCCGGAAGATTTCGACGCCCTCTACGCACTCGAAGCAATGACCAACGACCGCTTGCGAACCGAAGTCGGCGAGCTCGATCTCGTGCCACGCGATGAGCGCCGTTTCGGCCCGGGATACGGACCGATCATGGCCGCGTTGACGCACCTGAATCCACTCGGCAGCCGCTTCTCAGACGGCACATATGGCGTGTTCTATTGCGCCCGCTCGCGTGCCACGGCGATCGCGGAGACGCGCTACCACGCCGGGAAATTTCTGGAGGCGACCGCGGAGCCGCCCATGCGGCAGCAGATGCGGCTCTACACCGTGGTGGCGCAAGGCAACGTGGTCGATATCCGCGGCGACGTATCGCTCGATCTCGCGGTGCTGTCGCCCAACGACTATGTCGCCGGACAATCGCTCGGCCGTGCCCTGCGCGAGGCCGGCGCGCCGGGCATCGTGTATCCGTCCGTGCGGGATGACGAAGGCGAGTGCCTCGCCGCGTTCAGCACCACGCTGCTGCGCGACTGCCATCACGCGGCGTATCTGGAATACAACTGGAATGGCACGAGCATCGATATCGTGTTCGAGCTCAATCAGGTGGGCTAAGAGACTCGAAACAATCAAGGTAAGGCCAACGCCGCCGCCCCGCTCTCCCGCGCCGCCTCAACCGAGATCGACCAGCGCCGCAACGCCTGAGGCTCGACGATCGTCAACTTGCCGCCGGGCCCGAATGCGCCGGTGTCGATGAAAATCTGCGAGCCGATCTGCTGGATGTCGCGCATCGGCGTATGGCCGCAATAGGTCAGCGAAAGGCCGCGCTGCCGCAGCGGATCACCGTTGCCCAAGGCCAGATCGCGCCCCCACAGCAATTGCTGGCGCGTTTCGGCGGAAAAATTCCCGGCGTCAAGCTCGGCGTCCGTGCCGAAAAATTCGGCGTGCAGAATATTGAAGCGCTCCTTGCCGCTGCCGACCACACGCACGAGTGGCAGCGTCCGCAGACGTTCGGCGTAGTGCCGCAGGCGTTCGTCGGACACATTCTGCGCCCATGTTCCGCCGATTCCATACCACCACTGGCGCCGCATGCGCCCATCGGCGACGGCGCACAGGGTGTCTTCGTGATTGCCGAGCACGGCGTGAAACCACGGTTTGTCGAGCAGGGCCAGAGCCTGCTCTGAATGTTCACCGCGGTCTACCAGATCGCCGACCGAAAAGAGCCGGTCGCGCGCCGGGTCGAACGCGATGTCGCGCAGCAGATAGCGCAGTGCATCGACACAGCCATGCAAATCGCCTACGACAAAGTCGCGGCCGCTCCGATTGGCCGAATGATGCTGGACGGGGTCGAAAAGTACGGAAGCCATTCGCTCATGATAGTGCGGCAGCCGCAAGTGCGTATGCGCGTTGCCTCTCTTTTCCTGGCGTCCCGTATCGAAGGAATGATGTAGAAATGACGCGAAAACGGCGCGTCTCCGGCAGGACTTACCGGAAAACGCGCCGTCGGCGCAGTCGTTATTGCTGCGTGCGCAGCGTAGCGACCTGATCTACCGTCACAGTGGACTGCGGATTACCGAACTGTTTGGTCACATAGTTGGTGATGGCGGCCACCTGATCGTCGGTGAGTTGGGTGGCGAACGCGGGCATCAACACATCAGCCTGTTTCGTCGTACGACTGACGCCGTGCAGGATCACCATCGCCAGATTGTTGGCGTCGCTCGCGCCAACCGCCGAGTTGTGGATCAGCGACGGATACGCGCCCGGCGCGCTTGCACCGACACCCTGACCGGTCCAGTTATGGCACGTCGCACAATTGGCGATGAACAGTTGCGCACCGTTCACCGTGTTGATCGTGGTACCGCGCAACGCGGTGACGTCATCGACGGCGGGATTGCCCCACTGATCGCGCGGGCGCGATTCTCCGCCGTTGATCGGCGGCACCGAGCGCAGATACGTGACGATCGAGCCAACGTCCTCCCGCGTCAGATATTGCGTGCTGTCGGTCACCACTTCGGCCATGGGGCCCGCTGCATTGGCGCGGCCCGGCGCCGCGCCGGTCGACAGATACGCCGCCAGTTCGTCATCGCTCCAGTTGCCCACGCCGCTGTTTTTGTCAGGCGTGATGTTGTACGCATGCCAGCCGGCCTGCACCGCGCCGGAGAAGCGCGAACTCGTCTTCAACCCCTGCATGAAATTGCGCGGCGTATGGCATTCCTCGCAATGCGCGAGGCCTTGGACCAGATACGCGCCGCGGTTCAGCTCGGGGCTTTGCTTCGGATCGGGGACGAAGCGGCCTTCGTCGAAATTGAACAGATTCCAGAACACCATCAGCCAGCGCTGGTTGAACGGAAACTTCAGGCTATTGCTCGGCGGCGCGTAGTGGATCGGCGTGAGCGTGTTCAGGTACGCGCGAATGGCCAGCACATCCTGATCGGTGACCTTGGTGTACTCCGCGTAGGGGAAGGCCGGATAAAGCCGCTCGCCGCTCTTGCCGACGCCTTCATGCATCGCGCGTAGAAAATCGGCGTCGCTCCATTGGCCGATGCCGGTGTCCGGGTCGGGCGTGATGTTGGGCGTCACGATCGTGCCGAACGGCGTGTTGATCGGCAGGCCGCCCGCGAACGGGCGTGCTTTGTCAGCCGTGTGGCAAGCAACGCAGTCGCCGGCGCGTGCGAGATATTCACCGCGTTTTACGAGATCGCTGCTGGCCACCGTCGGCGTGGCTCCCGCGATAGCGGGTTGCGCAGCGTCGTCCGCGCGGGCTTGCGTGATCGGCAGTTCGTCGCTATGTCGCATGCCAGGTCCATGCGCTTCGTGCCAGGCGACATACAGCGCAAACAGCGAAAAGGCCGCCGCCAGCGTTGCCACCCGGAAGCGGCGGCGACGCATGCTCTGGACCAGCGCATCGGCCGGCTGAACGCGAGAGGTGTTGTTCGTCATTGTGGCTCTCCGTTCAGGGCTCAGATTTCACGCTTGAGCTTGTCGGCCAGTTTCAGCGACAAGGCCGCGATCGTCAGCGTGCAATTCACGGAGGCAGCAGTCGGCATCACGCCGCTGCTGGCGATGAACAGATTCGAGTGATCGTGCGTGCGGCAGTCCACGTCGACGACCGAATCCCCAGGATCGCTGCCCATGATGGTGGTACCCATGATGTGATTGTTCGGCGCGAACGTATCGTCGAACGAGACCTCGGCGCCGCCGAAGAGCGAGGCGATCTGCGCATACAGTTCATGCGTGTTCGCCGCGCTCTTCTTCACGTAGTCGTTGATCGAGTAGTAAATCTCGGGCTGCGGAATGCCGAGCGCGTCCTTGTGATCCGCCGAAGGCACCACGCGGTTCTGCGGCTCCGGGAGGTGCTCGTGAAAGCTGTTGATGTTCAGCGTGCGTCCCGTACGGTCGCGGATCTGCCGGTCGAGTTCGGCGCCGGTGAGGCCTTTTTTCAGCAGATCGGCGGTCACGCTCATGGTCGGCACGCCGTTCGACAGATGCAGCTTTTTCGCCGCGTAGTCGGAGCGGAACGCGCCGTCGCGGAAGTTGACGATCGAGGTCATCTCCATCGGCCCGCGTCCGGGCCACAACGGTTCGTTGGCGAGGAAGGTGACACCCGTGCCCGGATGGTCCATCAGGTTACGGCCCACCTGGTCGGAGCTGTTGCCGATACCGTGCGGGAATTTGTCGGTGGTCGACATCAGCATCAGCTTCGGCGTTTCAATGCCGTTCGCGGCGAGCACGAACAGCTTGCCGGTCACGCGAGTACTGTTGCCGTTCGGGTCCTTGTAGTGGACTGCTGTGATGTGCCCTTTGTTGTCCGCTTCGACGCGGTACACGACCGCCTGGGGGATCAGCTTCGCGCCGGCCTGCTCGGCCTTCTCCGCATGCACCACGCCGTTGTACATTGCTGCGATCGGGCAGATCGGCATGCAGTTGTTGTTGCCGCAGCAGGTGGGCCGCGCATCGTACGGACGGCTGTTACGCGCGACCGGCTCGGGCACCACCTTGAAGCCCTGCGCGTTGAGCACGTCGCTAAAGCGCTGATCCATGTACGACAGTGGCAACGCGCTCATTGGATACGGCTTCGAGCGCGGTGAACCGAGATCGATCGTGCTGTCCGGCCCGGAAACGCCCAATTGCACTTCAGCCGCCAGATACCACGGCTCCAGTGTTTCGTACGGATAGGGCCAATCACGTCCCACGCCATACAGCTTGTGCAACTGGAAGTCCGACGGCAATAGCCGCCACGCAGCGGCCGCCCAGTGCCACGTCGTGCCGCCGACCAGCCGCACATATTGTGAGTTGTACGGATAGTCGCCCTTCTGGATCAGATAATTGTTGGCGGGCGCGTACTCGGGATGCGGCGCGTATGGCGTGGAGGGATACGGCGTCGCGAAGTCGGACTTGACCGGCGAATTGCGGAAGTTCTCGACGATCTGCCAGCGCGGAATGCGCGGCCCGGCTTCGAGCAGAATCACCGATGCACCGGCCAACGCCATCTGATGCGCAACCAGCCCACCTGCCACGCCCGACCCGACCACGACGATGTCGGCTGAATTTGAGATTGCCATTGTTACCCTCTTCGATGTCGACCAGAGTTGGCGCTTTAGCGCTTACTCTGGTCCCATGCAAAGCACTTACTCTGGTCCCATGCACGTTGTGCCGGCTTATCGTTGCTTGCTGGTTTCGCGCGCCGGCGTTTCATCGAACGACTCAATCAGGCGATACGACGCGACGGCACGCGCGAGAGGAACGTCGTTCAGGCGCTCACCGGCTTCTGCGTCCAGTAGAACGGCACGTCGCGGCAATAAGACGGAATCGTCAGCACGTCATTGACCGGCTCGAACATCAGCGCTTTTTCGTAAGCGACCACGTCCACATGCGGCATGTCGCCCACGAGACCGAGATACCACGCGCGCATGATCGCGCTCACGGATTTCGCTAGCGCCGGCTGATCGGCCTCCAATGCCTGCGTGACGGTATCGGACGGCACGCCGCCATGGCCTTGCAGCCACGTGTTGAGCGCGGCGACGTTCTGGGAGAATTGGCTGTCGGATTTGGCGAGGGCGTCGTAGACACGTTTGCCGAGCACGGCGTCGAAACCCGTGTGGCCAGTGAGACGTTGCGAGAGCGCAAGGAAGGCATCGAGTCCGCCGCCGGCGGGCGCATCGGCGAACGCCGGAGCGATCCACGAGAGCGAGCGGCCCGCGCCGGCAAACGTAAGCGCGACAGCCGTGGCGCATGCGCCCAGCACCCATGCTCTGCGCGAGGCCGAAAACGAAAACGAACGCGAGGCTTGAAGCGAGGGCGACTGCAAAGATCTCAGCGAAGACGGAGTTGACGACGAAAACCTGGCCGACCGCGTCACTTGGTGGTGCGCATCGTTGTTCTCAGGAACATCTGTCATGGGGACTCCAGATGGTGAGTCGATCGTGAGTCATTCTCAACCGGCAACGCGGCGATCGCGTGATGCCGCTCGCACGTTGCGTCGATTTCTCTACCCCAAACCTGGTCCAGCGCAGCTTAAGCGATCTTGTGTGGCCGCACAATGCGGATGCGAGCCGCATTGCGTCGTGCCGATGACAGCCTTGTGAAACAGCTTCACGGCGCGGCACGCACGGCGAAAGCGTGCCGCCTGCCAATCGCCTTTCAACTGAAGGCGGCGCGCAGGGCCGCTGCAAAAGACTATAGCCTGTGATTCACCGATTCGACAAATGGTGCCCGAGGCACGGGTAGAATCCGCGACACAGACGACCCTCCACTCTTGCCCCCCATGCTCACAAAATATTATCCGCAGGTTCTTCGCAATCGACCGCGCATGCTGATCGGTCTTGCCCTCGGCGTCGTGGCTGCGCTGGCCGTGCCTGAGCACACGCGTCCATTGATGCGCATGCTGGCGGGTTGGGACGCCGCAATATGGAGCTATCTCCTGCTGATCTGGGTGCATATGGCTGCCGCCGACGAAGGCCGCGTCCGGGAATTCGCGAGACGCGATGATGAAAACGCGGGCATCGTGCTGCTAGTGATCTGCGTCGCGACGATCGCCAGCATTGCCGCGATCGTGCTCGAACTGGCCTCGGCGAAGGGCACGGGCGGCGCCTCGACCGCGTGGCACTACCTGTTGACCGGCTTGACGATGATCGGCGCATGGTTCCTGATCCCGACCATTTTCACCATGCACTACGCGCGGCTTTACTACGACACCGATGCAACCGAGACCCCGCTGCTGTTTCCCGACCACAAGCTACAGCCGGACTACTGGGACTTCATGTATTTCTCGTTCACCATTGCCGTGGCCTCGCAAACCTCGGACGTGGTGCTGAGATCGCGTTCGATTCGCCGCGCCACGCTCGCGCAATCGATCCTGTCGTTCTACTTCAACGTCGCCGTGCTCGGCTTGTGCGTGAACATTGCCGCAGGCCTGGTCGGTTCTTGACCCGCCGAGCTTCTCTGAACGCTTTTTGCCCTCACAACGCTTGCCCCCGCCGGGCGCCACATCGCTTTTTGCGACCCCGGCACTCACCTTGCTCCACCCGTGTAAAACGCGGGCGACGCCCGTCCCTTTTACACGCGGGGCGTCCACCGGCGCACCCCCGCCTCTTCTGGCCGCCCGTCGCGCCTTCCCTTAGGGCGCGCGCTTGCCCACCCCTTCGCTTCCGTTCAGAACGCACTGGCACACCGTTTGCTGCGTCTTACGAATAATGCTGGCCGGCCCCGTGCCACCGACGCCTGGCGTCAAAGCACCCGCTACTGGCCAGCGGCGTGACGATCTTTGCACTACATTGACCAGTACGCGCCCTCGCTTCACGCATCGCGCGGCATCCGGCTCTGGAAGCCCAATGAGCGTTGTGATCGCATGCCAATTGCATCCACACCGCAGCAGGACGAATCTGGAAACGACCGATGGAATCTCCAAACGGGTACGCGCCACGGATCTACTTTTTCCATTCACTTCTCGTCGGGCCGCTCGATGCATGGCCTGCGCAGTTCGCTCACGCAGCCGGACTGGGCTTCGATCACGCGCTGATCGGCGGCCTCTTCGAGCCGGGCCGGGCGGGCCACGGACAGGTGGTGGGCAACCACGGCCGCCTGCATCCGGTGTTCGAGACTCAGCAACCGGCCACGGAGGCGATCCGCACGCTCGCGCACGCCGCCCGCCAGGACGGTTTGGCTTTGCAGATCGATCTGGTGATCGATCGGATGGCCGCTGATGGTGCGCTGTACGCCGAACATGCCGGCTGGTTCCACTCATTCGAGTCTGACGAGGCGCGGCTCGATCCGCGCCACGTGCATCACGAAGACAACGTCGCGTATGCCAACTTCAACGACGCCGCCAGCCGTGCCGCGCTAGTCGGCTGGTGGACGCAGCAATTGCTGGCACTGGCCGATGCCGGGGTCGGCGGCTTCCGGTTCGATTCGCCGCATCGCGTGCCGGCCGCGGTTTGGCGGCAACTCGGCGACGCGGTGCGCGCGAAGCATCCCGAGGTGCGTTTCCTCGCCGCGACGCCGGGTCTTGCTCGCAGCGATCTGCTCGGCCTCGAAGGCGCAGGCTTCGACAGCGTGTTCTCGTCGGTGCGCTGGTGGGACTTCCGCGCCAGCTGGATGGTGGAAGAGCATGCCGCGCTCGCCCGCATCGCCGCCCCCATCGCCTTTCCCGAAGCGCCTTACGGCACCCGCCTCGCCGCCGATCTCAGCGATGCGCACGACGCCGCCATCGTCGAGCGGGCCTACCGGCGCGCGCTGTTCGCGTCGGCTTCGACCGGCACCGGCTGGATGATGCCGATGGGCTTCGAATACGGCATCAACGAGCCGATGTCGCAGACACGCGGCGACGCTGCGCAGTTCGCCCTCGCCTGCCGGTCAAGGCCATTCGATCTCTCGGAGCGAATCAGCCATGCGAACGAGGTGGTGCGCACGACGAAGACGCTGCACACCAACGGCGAATTGCGCCCGCTAAGCGGGCCCGCCGCGCCCGCGGCGGTGTTGCTGCGCGGCGACACACCCGATCTGCGTGACGCCGGAGAAGCGATCCTGATCGCCATCAATCCTGAACTCAGTGCGCCTGTGCGCGTCGATCCGGCCCGCTTCCTCGCGGGCGTACCGGGCAACTTCACGCGCTTCGTCCCGCTCGACGCACCCGGGCATGCCCCGCCCGCCACATTGGCGCCGTTCACGCTCGCGCCCGGCGCAGTCCACCTGTTCCGCGGGGTCGCCGATGAACCGATCCGTCTCGCGCCGCCGATCGACAAGGCGACCAGTAAGCGCAGCGGCCACAAGACCGTGCTCGAAGCGATCAGCGCGCCGCGCGTGGCGATTGAAAGCGTGACACCCTCGGTCGATAACGGACGCTTTCCGGCCAAACGCACCGTGGGCGAGCGCGCCGAAATCACCGCCGCGATCTTCGCCGAAGGTCACGACAAGATCGCCGCCGCCGTCGTCTGGCGCGCCGCCGACGAAACCGCCTGGCACGAGGTACCGATGCGTCCGGCACCACCGGCCGGCCTCGATATCTGGCAAGCACGCATCCCGCTGGAGCGCCTCGGCCGGCACGAATTCACGGTCATCGCATGGCGCGACGACTTTGCGTCGCTAGTCGAGCATATCCAGAAGAAGCTGAAGGCAGGCCAAACTGTCGAGCTGGAACTCGAAGAAGCCACGCATCTGTTCGCGCTGGTGCTCGCCGAAGTGGAAACGGCGGAAGGTGCGGTGACCGAGCCGCTCGACCATATCGTCAAGGTCTTCGCCAAGGCCGACGCCGAAGCGAAGCTTGCGTTGATCCTCGCGCCGGCCACTGCGGAAGCGATGACCGCCGCGCGCCACCGCCCGTTCCTGAGCCGCGATCCGATCGTCTACAAGATCGATGCCGAGCGGACCGCCGCGCGTTTCGCAAGTTGGTACGAGATCTTCCCGCGCTCGATGAGCGACGACGAATCACGTCACGGCACCTTCGCTGACGTCGTCACGAAACTGCCGCGCATCCGCGACATGGGTTTCGACGTGCTGTACTTCCCGCCGATCCACCCAATCGGTATCGCCAACCGCAAAGGCCGCAACAACACGCTCAGCGCGCAACCGGGGGATGTCGGCAGCCCGTATGCGATCGGCGCGGCCGAAGGCGGCCACACCGCCGTGCATCCCGAACTCGGCACGCTCGACGACTTCAAGCAGATGCTGGCCGCTGCCCACACGCACGGCCTCGAAATCGCGCTCGACTTCGCGATCCAGTGCTCGCCGGATCATCCGTGGCTGAAGGCGCATCCGACGTGGTTCGCCTGGCGCCCCGACGGCACGCTGCGATACGCGGAGAATCCGCCAAAGAAGTATCAGGACATCGTCAATCCCGACTTCTATGCGCACGACGCCAAGCCTGATTTGTGGCTTGCGCTACGCGACGTATTCCTTTTCTGGATCGAAGCGGGTGTGTATATTTTCCGCGTCGACAATCCGCACACCAAGCCGCTGCCGTTCTGGGAATGGGTGATCGACGATGTGCGCTCGCGCTATCCCGACACGATCTTCCTCGCCGAAGCCTTCACGCGGCCGCGCATGATGAACCGCCTCGGCAAGATCGGCTTCTCGCAGTCGTACACGTATTTCACGTGGCGTGAGTCGAAGCGCGACTTCATCGAGTACCTGACCGAACTCACGCAAACCAGCGCGCGTGATTTCTACCGGCCGAATTTCTTCGTCAATACGCCGGATATCAACCCGCGGCATTTGCAGTCGTCCGGACGTTCGGGTTTCCTGATTCGGGCCGCGTTGGCCTCCACACTCGCCGGCTTGTGGGGCGTATACAGTGGTTTCGAATTGTGCGAGGCCGCCGCGCTGCCGAACAGCGAGGAATATCTCGACTCCGAGAAATATCAACTGCGCGCGTGGGACTGGAACCGGCCCGGCAACATCGTCGGCGAGATCAGTGCGTTGAACCGGATTCGCCGTGCGAACCCGGCATTGCAAACACATCTCGGCTTAACGTTCCTGCCGGCGCACAATGACCGCGTGCTGTTCTTCGAAAAAGCGACCGAAGCACGCGACAACGTCATCCTCGTGGCGATCAATCTCGACCCGTTCAACGAACAGGGCGCGGATATCGAATTGTCGTGGGACACTTTCCAGCACTGGAATCTGCACGACCATGGCGCGCTGGAAGTGACTGATCAGATGACCGGTGCGCGTTTCGAATGGCACGGCCGCTGGCAGCATATCCGGCTCGGTTCGAGCCAGCCATTTTCGATCTGGCGCATCGCGCCGCTCGGCGGCTTGCCCGCTGAACGCCCAGATGGCGCCGACAGCGACTATCACGCAGACGACGCTGGCAACCCAACCTTTACGGAAGGTGCGACATGAAGCGTGACGATCCAGCCCAAAGCACGTCGCAGGACCATGCGAGCACAGACGCCGGGGGCGCGGCGAAAGCGCGGACGGCGCGGCGCGGCAAACCCGCCGCGCTCAGCGACGATCCGCTCTGGTACAAAGACGCGATCATCTATCAGGTGCACATCAAGTCGTTTTTCGACGCGAACAACGACGGCGTCGGCGATTTTCCGGGCCTGATCGCGAAGCTCGATTACATTGCCGAGCTTGGTGTGAATGCGATCTGGTTGCTGCCGTTCTATCCGTCGCCGCGCCGCGACGACGGCTACGACATCGCCGATTACCGCAACGTGCATCCCGATTACGGCCAGCTATCGGACGTGAAGCGCTTCATTCAGGAAGCGCACGCACGCGGCATCCGCGTGATTACGGAGCTGGTGATCAACCACACATCCGATCAGCACCCATGGTTTCAGCGCGCCCGGCGCGCGAAGCCGGGGTCGAATCATCGCAACTACTATGTGTGGTCCGATACCGATCAGAAGTATCAGGAAACGCGGATCATCTTCATCGATTCGGAGCCGTCGAACTGGACGCATGATCCGGTCGCAGGCGCTTACTTCTGGCACCGTTTCTATTCGCACCAGCCCGATCTGAACTTCGACAATCCGGCCGTGCTGAAGGAAGTGCTGCAGGTCATGCGCTTCTGGCTCGACATGGGCATCGACGGGCTGCGGCTCGACGCGGTGCCGTATCTGGTCGAACGCGAAGGCACCAACAACGAGAACCTGCCGGAAACGCACGCGGTGCTGAAGAAGATCCGTGCGACCATCGACGCCGAGTATCCGAACCGCATGCTGCTCGCCGAAGCGAACCAGTGGCCGGAAGACGTGAAGGAATATTTCGGCGACGAAGACGAATGCCACATGGCGTTCCACTTTCCGCTGATGCCGCGCATCTATATGTCGATTGCGAGCGAAGACCGCTTCCCGATCACCGACATCATGCGGCAGACGCCGGATCTCGCGGAAACGAACCAGTGGGCGATTTTCCTGCGCAATCACGATGAACTGACGCTCGAAATGGTGACGGATTCCGAGCGCGATTACCTGTGGAACACCTACGCGAGCGATCGCCGCGCGCGCCTGAACCTCGGCATTCGGCGCCGCCTCGCGCCGCTCATGGAGCGCGACCGCCGCCGCATCGAGCTGATCAATTCGCTGCTGCTGTCGATGCCCGGCACGCCCGTGATCTATTACGGCGACGAGCTCGGCATGGGCGACAACATTCACCTCGGCGACCGTGACGGCGTGCGCACACCGATGCAATGGTCGTCGGATCGCAACGGTGGCTTCTCGCGCGCCGATCCTGAACAACTGGTCCTGCCGCCGGTGATGGGTGCGTTGTACGGCTTCGACGCCGTCAATGTCGAAGCGCAAAGCCGCGATCCGCATTCGCTGCTGAACTGGACCCGGCGCATGCTCGCCACGCGCCGCGCGAAACAGACCTTCGGACGCGGCACGATCCGCTTCCTGAAGCCGGAAAACCGCAAGATTCTCGCGTATCTGCGCGAGTTGCCGGGCGAACCGCCGATCCTGTGCGTGGCGAATCTGTCGCGCGCACCGCAAGCTGTCGAACTCGATCTGTCCGAATTCAACGGCTCGGTACCGATAGAAATGACCGCTGATTCCGTGTTTCCGGCCATCGGCCAGCTCACCTATCTGCTGACCTTCCCGCCGTACGGCTTCCTGTGGTTCATGCTGTGCTCGGGTAGCCAGCGTCCGACGTGGGCGCAGGCGCATTCGGAGCCGCTGCCGGAATTCGTCACCATCGTGATCCGCGAGGGCCAGGTCGGCCCGACGCCGGAAAACGTGCGCCTGCTCGAATCCGAAGTGCTGCCGTCGTGGCTGAGCCGGCGCCGCTGGTTTGCCTCGAAGGATCAGAAGATGCATGCCGTGCACCTCGCCGCGCTGACGACGATCCCCAACGGCGGCTTCGCCTTCACCGAAATCGAAGCGGACGTGGGCAATCACACTGAGCGCTACGTCGTGCCGATCGCCATCACGTGGGGCGGTGAAACCACCACGCCGCTGTTCATGCAACTGGCACTCGCGCGCGTGCGCCGCGGCCGTAACGTCGGCCATCTGACAGACGCGTTCGCGCTGCCCATCTTCGCTCATGGCGTGATGCGCAAGCTGCGCGAACACGCGGTCGTGCCGACCGTACAGAAGAGCGAGATCAAGTTCATTCCAACCGAGCGTTTCGCCGAACTCGATGATCTCGGTGAACGGCCCGAGATCCGCTGGCTGGCGGCCGAGCAAAGCAACAGCTCGCTGATCATCGCCGATGCCGCGGTGTTGAAACTGGTGCGGCGTCTGGTGAGCGGCATTCATCCGGAAGCGGAAATCAGCCGCTATTTGACCCAGCTCGGCTACGCGAACACCGCGCCGCTGTATGGTGAAGTCGTGCGCGTCGATCCCGAAGGCGTGCCGCATACACTCGCTATCGTGCAAGGCTATATCGACAATCAGGGCGACGCCTGGAACTGGTCGCTCGACTACCTGCGCCGCTCGGTGGACGAACTCGCCATCGCCGTCGATACGGACGGGCAATCGCCGGACCGCGACAACGAAGCGATTCTCATGGAAGGCTACAGCCAGCTCGCCGGCATCATCGGCAAGCGGCTGGGCGAATTGCACGTCGCGCTCGCGTCGCCTTCCGACGACCCGGCGTTCGCGCCGGAGCACGCCAGCGCCGAACAGGTGAAGGCGTGGGTCGACGGCACGCAGTCCATGCTCGCCAGCGCGCTCGATCTGCTCGCGCCACGCATCGGACAGATGAGCGATCCCGACACCCAGGCATTGGCGCAAAGCCTGATCGACCGCCGCGCCGCGCTGGTCGACGCCGTCAACAAATTAGTCTCAGGCAATGCGGGTGCATTGCGCACGCGCATTCACGGTGACTTCCATCTGGGTCAAGTGCTGGTCGCGCAGGGCGACGCGTATCTGATCGACTTCGAAGGCGAGCCCGCACGTACGTTAGAGGAACGGCGCCAGAAGTCGAGCCCGCTGCGCGACGTGGCCGGTTTGATGCGCTCACTGTCCTATGCGAGCGCCGCGGCGCAGTCCACGATGGAAAGCGCGCCGCCGCAAACCGCCGATCGCAAGCGCACGCTCTTCGAGCGTTTCCGCGCGCACGCTACCGAAGCGTTCCTGAAGGCATACCGCGCTGCCGTCGCAGATTCGCCGACGCCGCTGGTGGCGCCCGAAGCCGAACAGGCGTTGCTCGATCTATTCCTGATCGAAAAAGCCGCGTACGAAATCCGTTACGAAGCGGCCAACCGTCCGACGTGGCTCAGTTTGCCGGTACGCGGCCTTGCCGCGCTGACCAGCCGGTTGCTCGGCGACACCGGCCACCCGCACGATCCATCAACCCAGGCGCCAGGCGCCGCCACACCGCCTAATCCGGCCGAGGGCGACTATGAGTGAGCATGATCCGGCCGCAGGCCTGCAACCGCTCGATATCGACGCGCTCGTTGAAGCGCGTCATCCTGATCCATTCTCGCAGCTCGGCATGCATCAGACCGACGTGGGTCCGGTGGTGCGCGCGCTGTTGCCGAACGCCACGCACGTCACCGTGATTTCGCGCGCCGATGGAGCAACGCTCGGCGAGCTGGAGCCACTCAGACCGGGGCTGTTCGCAGGTCGGGTCACCTCTGCCGCGCCGTACCGCTTGCGCATCGACTGGCACGGCACCGTGCAGGACATCGAGGATACGTATTCGTTTGGCCCCGTTCTCGGCGACGAGCCGCTGGGCCGTCTTGCCGGCGGCGACCCGTACGCGGTGCTCGAATGCCTCGGCGCGCGCCCGATGGAGGTCGACGGCGTGCCAGGCGTGCGCTTTGCCGTATGGGCGCCGAACGCGCGGCGCGTGTCGGTGGTTGGCGATTTCAATTCGTGGGATGGCCGCCGTCATCCGATGCGGTTGCGTCATCAGGCCGGTGTATGGGAATTGTTCGTGCCGCGCGTCGGCCCGGGCACGCGCTACAAATACGAGCTGCTATCGCGCGACGGTCATCCGCTGCCGCTGAAGGCCGATCCATGCGCGATGCAAACGGAAAAGCCGCCGGGCACCGCGTCGGTGGTCGCGCATGTCGACGAGATCGAACAGTTTGAATGGACCGATCACGACTGGATTCAGTCGCGCGCCGCCAAACAAACCCCGCGCGCGCCGATCTCGATCTACGAAGTGCATGCCGAATCGTGGCTGCGCGTCGCCGAAGAAGGTCAGCGTGGCCTCACCTGGGAAGAACTCGCCGAGCGGCTGATTCCTTACGTGAAAAGCATGGGCTTCACGCACGTTGAATTCATGCCGATTGCCGAGCATCCGTTCGGCGGGTCGTGGGGCTATCAGCCGCTCGGACAGTTCGCGCCGTCGGCGCGCTTCGGCAAACCCGAGCAGTTCGCCCGGTTCGTCGACAAGGCGCACGAGGCCGGTCTCGGCGTGATTCTCGACTGGGTGCCGGCGCACTTTCCGAACGACGCGCATGGCCTGCTCGACTTCGACGGCACGCCGCTCTACGAGCACGCCGATCCGCGCGAAGGCTTTCACCAGGACTGGAATACGATGATCTACAACCTCGGCCGCAACGAGGTGAGCGCGTTCCTGGTGGCATCGGGCCTCGCGTGGTTGAAGCGCTATCACGTCGATGCCCTGCGCGTGGACGCGGTCGCCTCGATGCTGTATCGCGACTATTCGCGCGAGCCCGGTGAGTGGGTGCCGAATATCTACGGCGGACGCGAAAACCTCGAATCGATCGCGTTTCTGAAGCGGCTGAATCATGAAGTCGGCTATGTGCCGGGTGTGCCGGGCGCGATCACGATCGCCGAAGAATCGACCGCGTGGCCAGGCGTCACGGCGCGCGTCGAAGACGGCGGCCTCGGCTTCCAGTTCAAGTGGAATATGGGCTGGATGCACGACACGTTGCACTACATGGAAGAAGATCCGGTCTACCGCCAATACCATCACCACATGATGACGTTCGGCATGGTGTACGCGTATTCCGAGCGTTTCGTGCTGCCGCTTTCGCACGACGAAGTGGTGCACGGCAAAGGCTCGCTGCTCGGCAAGATGCCCGGCGACAGATGGCAGAAGTTCGCCAACCTGCGCGCGTACTTCGGCTTCATGTGGACGCATCCAGGCAAGAAGCTGCTGTTCATGGGCGGCGAATTCGGCCAGATGGCGGAATTCGACCACGACACGTCGCCACACTGGCATCTGCTTGACGATCCGAACCATCACGGCGTGCAGAAGCTCGTGCGCGACCTGAACCATCTGTACAGCGAGGAACCTGCGCTACACCGGCTCGACAGCGAGCCGGGCGGCTTCCAATGGCTGGTCGGCGACGACAGCGGCAACAGCGTGTACGCCTACCGCCGCACCGATGGCGAGGGGCGCGAACTCGTCGTCGTGTGCAATATGACGCCGGTGCCGCGGGTCGGATACCGGATCGGCATGCCGCGCGGCGGCCGCTGGGTGGAAGTGCTGAATACGGATGCCAGCGTGTACGGTGGCTCGAACATGGGCAACGGTGGGCTGATCCATACCGACAACCTCTCGAGCCACGGCTGGCCGCATTCCGCTGCGCTGACGCTGCCGCCTTTGGCGACGATCGTTTTGCGCGCGGATTGATGGATAGGTTGTAAGGCGAGCGCGCGGCGGCCAGGCCGCGCGCTCGTTGCATGAAGTCCCACGATAGCGTTCATAAAACAGAACAAGGAAGGGGAATCATGTCGCATGCACTGCCCGACCGGCTTCTGCCCGGCTCGCCCTATCCGCTCGGCGCTAGCTGGGATGGCCTCGGCGTCAACTTTGCGGTGTTCTCGGCGAATGCGCAGAAAATCGAGCTTTGCCTGTTCGATCCCACCGGTCGCAAGGAAATGAGGCGCTTCACGCTGCCCGAATGCACCGACGAAGTCTGGCACGGCTATTTGCCCAACGCGCACCCCGGCACGGCGTACGGCTTTCGCGCGCACGGGCCGTATCAGCCGCAGCATGGGCATCGCTTCAATCCGCACAAGCTATTGCTCGATCCGTATGCGCGCAAACTGGTCGGGCAGTTTCGCTGGTCCGATGCGCTGTTCGGGTATCGCGTGCATTCGAATCGCGCCGATCTTTCCATCGACCGGCGCGATTCGGCGCCGGCCATGCCGAAGTGCGTCGTCATCGACGAAGCCTTCGACTGGTCGCACGACAAGCGTCCGAATGTGCCGTGGGGTGAAACCATCGTCTACGAGGCGCACGTGCGCGGCGTGTCGATGTTGCGGCCCGATTTGCGGCAGCACGAACGCGGCACATTCGCCGCGCTGGCTTCGCCGGAGTTCATCGAGCATTTGCTGAAGCTCGGCGTGACCGCCGTCGAATTGCTGCCCGTGCATGCGTTCCTGAACGACCGCTTTCTGGTGGAGCGCGGCCTGCGCAACTACTGGGGTTACAACACCGCGGCGTTTTTTGCACCGGAGCCGTCGTATCTGAGTACGCACCGTCTCGATGAAATGCGCATCGCCGTGCGTCAGTTGCATGCGGCCGGCATCGAAGTGATTCTCGACGTGGTCTACAACCACACCTGCGAAGGCAACGAGATGGGGCCGACCGTCTCATGGCGCGGTCTCGACAACGCCAGCTACTACCGCCTGATTCCCGGCGACGAACGCCACAATATCAACGACACCGGCTGCGGCAATACCGTGAACCTCCCGCATCCGCGTGTACTGCAGATGGTGATGGATTCGCTGCGCTACTGGTCGACCAAGTTCAATATCGACGGCTTCCGTTTCGATCTCGGCGTGACGCTCGGCCGCGAACAGCATGGCTTCGATCCCGGCTCCGGCTTCTTCGACGCATTGCGCCAAGACCCGATCCTGTCGCAACGCAAACTGATTTCCGAGCCATGGGACATCGGCCCAGGCGGTTATCAACTCGGCAATCACCCACCGGGGTTCGCCGAATGGAACGACCGTTTCCGCGACACGGTGCGCCGCTTCTGGCGCGGTGACGCGGGCCTGCGCCCCGATCTCGCCGCGCGTCTAACCGGTTCCGCCGATCTGTTCAACCGGCGTTTCCGGAAACCGTGGGCGTCAGTCAACTTCGTCACGTCGCATGACGGTTTTACGCTCGCCGATGTCACCGCGTACGAGCACAAACACAACGAGGCGAATGGCGAAGACAACAACGACGGCCACAATGAAAACTGCAGTCGAAATTGGGGCGTAGAAGGCCCGACCGACGATCCGGCCATTCTCGAAACCCGCAAGCGCGTGGCCCGCTCGCTGATCGCCACGCTGCTGATGGCGCTCGGCACGCCCATGATGCTGGCAGGCGATGAATCGCTGCGTACGCAGAACGGCAACAACAATGCGTACTGCCAGGATAACGAACTATCATGGCTTGACTGGGAGCGCGCGGAGTCGCCCGACGGACGCGAGATGACCGCGTTCGTCGCGCGCGTGATCGCACTGCGCAAACAGCATCCGCTGCTTCGCGAAACGCGCTTTCTGTTCGGCGACCGCGAAGTGTTGCCGGGTTTGTTCGATGTCGGCTGGTTCGATGAACACGGCGACCCACTCACCATCGAAGCCTGGCAGGACCCCGAGGGCCGCGCGTTCACGCTTCGGCGCGCGGGTCCAAGTTTGAATGGCGAAACGGAAGTATTGTTGATGATGCTCAACGCGGCGGAGGAAACGCTGCGTTTTACGCCACCCGCGCCACACCTGGAATGGCAAGTGCTGCTAGATACGGCGGAGCCGGAAAGCGCGCCGCACCGGTTGGCGGTGCCAGAGGTCGAAGTGGCCGCGCATAGCCTCGTGATGCTGGCGGCGCAACCCGTCGGCGAAACGGATTGGCAGGCGGGCTGGAAGGCCGGTGCGCAGCACGGGCCGCGGCTGTTGACCGCCCTGCCGCCCGACCCAGGTGCGCACCCGCCGAGCAGCGATACGTCGCCGACCACGTAGGTGAGAAGCAGAACCGAATGGTGATGAATCATGTCCGAAAGTCCGATTGATCCTCACGCGCATCATCATGCGCATTGCCTGCCGTTCAGCGCACAGTTGCTTGGCGCTACGGGCGCGAACCCGCGCACGCGGTTTCGTTTCTGGGCGCCTTCGTGCAAAACCGCCCAGGTGGAAATCGAAAACGGACCCGCGCAAGGCGCGCATGACATGACACCCGCCGGCAACGGCTGGTTCGAAGCGACCGTCGACGGCGGCGCGGGCACGCTGTATCGCTTCCGGCTCGATGGCGAGCATGCGGTACCCGACCCTGCGTCGCGCTTCCAGCCGCAGGACGTGCACGGCCCGAGCGAAGTGATCGACCCGCGCGCGTATCGCTGGGAACACACCAACTGGCACGGCCGCCCGTGGGAAGAAACGGTGTTGTACGAGTTGCACGTCGGCGCAATGGGCGGCTATGCGGGGGTGCAGAAACGGTTGCCCGTACTTGCCGCGCTCGGCGTGACGGCCATCGAATTGATGCCGGTAAATGACTTTCCCGGCAAGCACAATTGGGGCTACGACGGCGTGCTGCCGTATGCGCCCGATTCCGCGTACGGCCGCCCCGAAGAACTGAAAGCGCTGATCGACACCGCGCACGGCCTCGGCCTGATGGTGTTTCTCGACGTGGTCTACAACCACTTCGGCCCGGACGGCAATTATCTGCACGAATACGCCCGCTCGTTTTTTCACGAGGACACGCACACGCCGTGGGGCCCCGCGATCGATTTCGACCGCAGTGAAGTGAGCGACTTTTTCATCGACAACGCCGTGTACTGGATCAACGAATATCGCCTAGACGGCCTGCGTTTCGATGCGGTGCATGCCATCGGCAATCATGCGTGGCTGCGCGAATTGTCCGACCATATCCGCGCGAAAGTGCAGCACGGGCGGCACGTGCATCTGGTGCTGGAAAACGAACACAACAGCGCGAACCTGCTCGAAACGCATTTCGACGCGCAGTGGAACGACGACGCGCACAACACGCTGCACGTCCTGCTGACGGGCGAAACCGAAGGCTATTACCACGCATACGAAGAGCAGCCGATCCGCCGGCTCGCGCGCGTGTTGTCGGAAGGCTTCGCGTATCAGGGCGACCCATCGCCAATTCACGACGGCGCGCCACGTGGCGAATCGAGCGGACATCTGCCGCCCACCTCGTTCGTGATGTTCTTGCAGAATCACGATCAGATCGGCAATCGCGCATTGGGCGAGCGCCTGCGCAAGCTGACGTCGGACGATGCCTTGCGCGCCGCCACCGGTTTGCTGTTGCTGTCGCCGCAAATCCCCTTGTTGTTCATGGACGAGGAATACGGTTCAACCCAGCCGTTCCTGTTTTTCACCGACTACACCGGCGAGCTCGCCGACGCCGTGCGCGAAGGACGGCGTCGTGAATTCGCACGCTTTTCAGCGTTCAGCGACGAAAAGCGTCGCGCGCAGATTCCCGATCCGAACGACGTGAAGACCTTTGCCGCATCGTCACCGCCTGAGCCGGTTCAAGGCCCCGCTGCGGATGACGACGCGAAAGACCGCCTCGACTGGATGCACTTTTACAAATCCGCGCTCGCCGTGCGGGCGAAGTTGATTACGCCGCGCCTGAAACATGCCAAAGCGCTCGGCTCGACCGTGCTCACCGCCGCAAACGGCGGCGACGCCAATGCGCTGATCGCCCGCTGGAAACTCGGCGACGGCGAGACCTTGTCGATCGCGTTGAATCTCTCGGAGGAGAACGTTGCGTTCCCCGATCTGCCTGCCGGCAAAGTGATTTTCGAAACGCCGCCGCGCGTGCGCGAGCAAGTCGACGCCAAGGCGTTGCCGTCGTCCGCGTTTGTCGCGTGGATGACCGGTGACGTCAGCGACTATGCCATCGGCCACGATGCTCGCATCGTGGGCCAACAGGAGCGCCACGCGTGAGTGCTACCCGACGTCCAAACGATACGATCGTGACCCTTGCCAAACGCGCCGGCTTCGAGGTCGAGTGGCGGGATGCGCACCATACGACGCAGCACGTGCCCGAGAGCACGCTCGCCGTGCTGCTTGAACGGATGGGCTTGCCATGCGGCAATGCCACGCAAATCCGGCACAGCGCCGCTGCGCTCGAAGGCGAACTGTCCGGCCGCAAACTGCCGCCGTTGATGACCGCCGAGGTCGACCGCGGCATCGCGCTGCCTGCCGCGGCGATCAAATCCGGCAGTCACTACCGGATCGAACTCGAAAGCGGCTCGATCATCGACGGCCGCTTCACGGCGCCCAAAGGCGAGGAAGCGCTGCTCGCACCGATCGACGAACCCGGCTATCACACGCTGGTAATCAACGAGCAACACGTGACATTGGCCGTGGCGCCGTCACGCTGCTATACCGTCGCCGACGCATGGCGCACGCTGCACGATGGCGCCACGGCGCAAACGCCGCCGCTGTGGGGCATTGCCGCGCAGTTGTACGGTTTGCGCCGCAAGGGCGATGGCGGCATCGGCGACTATACGGCTCTCGCGCAAATGGCGATTGAAAGCGCGAAGCGCGGCGCGCATGCGCTCGCCGTCAGTCCAACGCATGCGATGTTCAGCGCCGAGCCGAATCGCTTCAGTCCGTATTCGCCGTCGTCGCGTTTGTGGCTGAACGTCACGCATATCGATCCCGCCGCGGTGTTCGGCGCGGACGCCGCGCGCGCCGCGCTCGATACCGCGCAGGGCACCGGCGCATGGTCGGCGCTCGAAGACTTGCCGCTGATCGATTGGCCCAACGCGGTCGTGCTGAAGCTAAAGGTTTTACGCGTGCTGTACGAGAACTTCTGCAAAGAGGAATGCGCGCGCGACACGCCGCGCGCGCTCGAATTTCATGGCTTCTGCGAACGTGCCGGCCGCGCGCTGGAAGATCACGCGCGTTTCGAAGCGCTACAGGCGGTGCAGTTGGCTCAAGCGGGCGGCGATGGTCACTGGCGCAACTGGCCTGAGGCAATGCGCGATCCGCGCAGCCCGGAAGTTGAGGCCTTTGCCGAAGCGCATCGGCATGAAGTCGATTTTCATCTGTTTCTGCAATGGCTCGCCGCCAAGGGTTTGTCGCACGCGCAGCATGCCGCGACCGATGCCGGGATGGCCGTCGGCCTGATCGCCGACCTGGCCGTAGGATGCGATAGTGCCGGCAGCCATGCATGGTCGTACCGTGACGACATGCTGCAAGGTATTTCAGTGGGCGCGCCGCCCGATCTGTTTAACCAGGCTGGACAGGCATGGGGTCTTACCACCTTCTCGCCACGCGCGATGCGCACGCAGGGCTTCTCCGCGTTCATCGACATGCTGCGCGCGGCGTTCGCGCATGCGGGCGGCATCCGCATCGACCACATTCTCGGTTTGCGGCGCCTGTGGCTCGTGCCCGAAGGCGAGAGCGCGCGTAACGGCGCCTATCTGCGCTATCCGCTCGAAGACCTGCTGCGGCTGATCGCGCTCGAATCGTGGCGGCATCGCGCGATCGTGATCGGCGAAGATCTCGGCACCGTACCGCCCGGTTTTCGCGAGCGGCTCGACGAGCACGGTCTCGCCGGCATTCGCGTACTGTGGTTTGAAAACGCGGAAGGCGGCAAGGGTTTCAAGCCACCGCACGCGTGGGACCGCAACGCTGTCGGCACCACGACCACCCACGATCTGCCGACCGTGGCGGGCTGGTGGCGCGGCAGCGACATCACATGGCGCAACCGGATCGGCCAGACGATGGCGCGCGCCGATGGGCGCGACGCGGAAGAAGTGGCACAGGCAGAACGCGCCGCCGACCGCGCTCTGTTATGGCGCGCGTTCCAGCAAGCCGGTGTCGCCGCCCCGGACGTGCAAGCGCCGCCGCGCGACAAGGCGCCCGTGGATGAAGCGCTCGCCTTCGTCGCCGCGACGCCCGGGCCGCTCGTCACTTTCCCGCTCGAAGATTTGCTCGCACTGGTCGAGCAGCCGAATCTGCCCGGCTCGATCGACGAGCATCCGAACTGGCGCCGCCGCGTGGCGTTGCCCATCGACGAATTGTTCGAGGACGACACCTTCAGCGATCGTCTGCTGGCCGTCGACCGCGCGCGCCGCGGCGCAACGGTTCCTGCTTCTTCCAATGCTTCTTCGGAGCCTGATACGCCATGACCGTCCCGCGCTCCACGCTTCGCCTCCAGTTCCATCGAGGCTTTACCTTCGACGATGCCGCGAAGCATGTCGACTACTTCGCCGCGCTCGGCATCAGCCACCTGTACGCGTCGCCCATCACCACCGCCGAGCCGGGCTCGATGCACGGCTACGATACCGTCGACTACACCCAGGTCAGCGCCGAATGCGGCGGCGAGGCGGGCTTGAAACGCCTCGTCGACAAGCTGCGCGCGCACAACATGGGGCTGATCGTCGACATGGTGCCGAACCACATGGGTGTCGGCGGTTCGAGCAATGCGTGGTGGCTCGACATCCTCGAATGGGGCCGGCACAGCGCGTACGCACGCCATTTCGATGTCGACTGGCATTCGCCCGACCCGGCCTTGCGCGGCAAAGTACTGGCGCCGACCCTCGGCGCACCGTACGGCGAGGAACTCGCGGCTGGCCGGATTGAACTGCGTTTTGCGGCCGACAGTGGGCGCTTTTATATCGGCTACGGGCCGCACGTGTTTCCGGTGTGTCCGGCCGACTACGCGACGATTCTGCAAAGCGCCGACCGGGCCGATCTCAGCGCACTCGCCGAACGTTTCCAAGGGCTGACGACGCAGCCGGCCGATCAACCGCGCGCCGCCGAAGGGCGTGACATGCTGCGCGAGTTCGTCGCGCAAACCGGCACCTCGGCGATCGAGTTGGTGCTGGAAGCGTATGCGCCCGCGGATCCGGTGACGCGTGACCGTTTGCATCGATTGATCGAACGGCAGCACTTCCGCCTCGCGTGGTGGCGCACCGCGTCGGACGACCTGAACTGGCGGCGTTTCTTCGACATCTCGACGCTGGCCGGCGTGCGCGTGGAGCGGCCCGAGGTGTTCGAGGCCGTGCATGCGCTGATTTTCCGTCTGTATCAGGAAGGCGTGGTGGAGGGTTTGCGGATCGACCACGTGGACGGTCTTGCTGAACCGCGTGAGTACTGTCAGCGTCTGCGGCAACGCCTCACCGAATTGCGCGACACCGCGCCGTATGTGATCGTGGAAAAAATTCTCGGCCGCGGCGAGCCGCTGCGCGACGATTGGCCCGTGGACGGCACGACCGGCTACGACTTCATGAACGACGTGGGCGCGCTACTGCACGATCCAGCTGGCGCCGAGCCGCTTGCGCACACGTGGACCGAACTCACCGGCCGTAGCCCGCGATTCGCCGACGAAGCCTTGGCCGCGCGCCGCAAGATTCTCACGGAGAACCTCTCGGCGGAACTGGATCGCGCTGCGCGTGCGTTGCATCGCATTGCCCGCGATTCGCTGGCGACGCGCGATTTCACCTTCACGGCGTTACGGCGCGTGCTGGCCGAACTGGTCGTGCATTTTCCGGTGTATCGGATCTCTCCACAGAACGGACTGCGCAGCGCCGCCGATAACGTGTATTTCGAGCAGGCGCTGGCAGGCGCGAGACAGACGCTTTCGCGCGCGGACTATGGAGTGCTCGACCGCGTGAATGCGTGGCTCGGCGGCAGCGCCGAAGAAGTACCGAATGCACGCGGCAATGCGCAATCGCAGCAGCAGGGTCCGAACGGCGCACCGCCGAGTCATGCAGGTTCTGCGCGCCGCACCGCGCAGACGTTGTTTTCGCAATTGACCGCGCCGGTCGCCGCGAAGGCGATTGAAGATACCGCGTGCTATCGCTATGGCCGTTTGCTGTCGCGCAACGAAGTCGGCTCGGATCCCGGCGAGTTTGCTGTGTCGGTCGAGCAATTTCATGCGGCAAATCTCGGGCGTTCGCAGCGCTTTCCTCACGCGATGCTCGCCACGGCGACGCACGACCACAAGCGTGGCGAAGACGTGCGCGCGCGGCTTGCGGTGTTGAGCGAAATCCCGGATGAATGGAGCGCCACGTTGCACGCGTGGTCAACATTGAACGCACCGCTTCGCCGCGGCGTCGACGGTGCGGCGATCAGCAGCGTCGGCGACGACACAAGCTACGATTGGGCGCCGGGTCCCGCCGCCGAAGCGATGCTGTATCAGACCCTGGTGGGCTGCTGGCCACCTGATTTGAAACCGGACGATGAAGCGGGCGTCAAGGAACTGGCCGAGCGCGTCGCGCAATGGCAGTTGAAGGCGCTGCGGGAAGCGAAGCTGCAGACCAACTGGCTCGCACCCGACGAAGCGTACGAAGCCGGCTGCCGCGACTTCCTGTTCGATATTCTGGCGCCGCAACGGCGCGATGGATTCCTGCGCGAGTTGTCCGCGTTCGTCGCGCGGATTGGGCGCGCTGGTGCGCTCAATAGTTTGCAGCAGACGGTGTTGCGGCTGACATCGCCTGGGATTCCCGATCTTTATCAGGGCACTGAGTTGTGGGACTTCAGTCTGGTCGATCCTGACAATCGCCGGCCAGTCGATTTTGCCAGGCGCGAGGCATGGCTCGCACAAACACCGCCTTCTGAGTTTTTGGCGACCTGGCACGATGGCCGGGTAAAGCTCGCGGTCGTGCAGCGCGTGCTGGCGTTGCGCGCGCACTTGCCGGAGTTGTTGAGTCAAAGTGCGTATCTGCCGCTTGCAGTGCGCGGTGCGCATGCGTCGAATGTCATCGCGTTTGCACGGCGGCATGGGAATGCATGGGCTGTGGTGGTGGCAAGCCGGCTTGCTGCCGGGTTGCTCGGCGAAGACGGCGATTTGCCGATGGTCGATCCGGCCAAATGGGGCGATACGGCGATCGAAATGCCTGCGGATCTGGCGGCGCGGGCGCTGTTCGACTGGTTGAGTCCGGCGGCGCCTAAGGTCGACGAAAACGGTTTGCTTTATCTGCGCGATGCGTTGGGAGCAATGCCCATTGCGGTGTTGGTGGAGGATGGTGTGCCACGCAGTTGATCGGCGATTTGTCGAAGGTTGAAGGCGGCTCAAGCACACACGCTTTAGCCGCCTTTTTTGTCGGCTCATTCAAGGCGATGCGTCATCCCGCTGAACCGCCTTGCTGTGCGCCCTTGACGGCCTCGGCCACCTGCTCCGCCACTCGCCGCGTGTCCCAATACACCTGCCCTTTGTACATCCGGTCACCGCGCAGGTTGAAGCGGTCGACACCCTGCCACGTCAACGCCTGCCCGGCTACGGTGGCTGATGCCTGCCATTCGATCATGACGGCGTCGCCAGTAGGCGCCCATTGAAGGACATCTACCTTCAAGTCCGGGAGTTGGGTTAGGACCTGACGGAAGTGTTCGATTACGCCAGCCCTGTTGGCCGGTTCCGTCATGGGTGGGATCAGGTTTTGTGTGTCTTCATGCATGAGATCTTCGAGGTTATCGGCCACGGGGTTTTGCCACTCCGAGGCGAAGCGTTGCACGGCTATCCGGGCATTGGCTAACTGCTCCGCGGTCGGGGGAAGGTATTTTTCTGCTGACGTCATGTGGGTTTGCTCCTGAATGGGTTGCTTACCTACGGTGTTGTTTGCCCCTACGTCCAACCCCTTGCCAAGGGCAATCTAAACATACAACACGATTTTCACATACAACGTGTATGTATACTACAATCAGAATGTGAAAAATCAAGGGATAAAAACGCACCCTATGCCGACCGCAGGTCCAACCCCCAAATCCCGTCGCGAGGAATACGCCGACGCCACCCGTCAGGCGCTCATCACCGCGGCGGGAGAGTTATTCACCTCGGAGGGCTACCAGCAAGTCGGGATAGAAGCCATCGCACGCAACGCACGCGTGACCCGCGGCGCCTTCTATCATCACTTCGCTGACAAGGCCGAACTGTTCGACGCCCTGGTCGAGTCTCTCCAGACGGACGCTGCATCTAAAGTCAGCTCCGCCGCCGCGGCCGCGCCGGCAGCCAAGCGAATGAGCGCGGGCATTCGCGAATTCCTCGAGGTCTGCACCGAACCTGCCTACCGGCAACTCGTCATTGAAACCGCGCCCGCCGTGCTCGGCCCGGCGCGATGCCGCGAGATCGAAGAAGCGCACGTCTACGGTCTGCTCATCGGCGCGCTGACGAACCAGACCACCGGCAAGGAAAAAGCAAAGGCGTACCTCGCCGCCCGCATGATCGGCAGCATGGTGTGCGAAGCGGCGCAATTGCTCGATGGAGCAGACGACCCCGTCGCCCTGAAAGCCGAAGCGTTGAAGCTCGTTGAAAGCATGGTTGGCGCGCTGACGCCAGATAAAAGCCGGGTAACATCGACGCGCAAATAAACGCACCCGAGAGGAGCAGCGATGCAAATTGACTGGCCGACTATCAGAAGTGGAGATGCCGACAGGCTGCACGGCATGACCATCGACATATCCGGCTGGATGATTCCGCTGGACCCGCAAGCCGACACGGTCGATTACTTCCTGCTGAGCGCCGACGAGCCGTGCTGCGGGGGCTGCGTGCCGCGCAATCCGCTGACATCGATCGAGGTACACGCGGCCGCGCCGCTCGAGCCACAGGCCGAGGTGCTGGCTTTGCGCGGCCGGCTGGTTCGTCTGATCGACGATCCCGCGGGCTGGCGGTATCGGTTAGTCGATGCGGTACCGATCGATCCTCCGCGCGCGCCACAGCGTCGATTTAGCCGGCGCGCGTTTCTGGCATCGGGCGCCGCGCTTGGGTTGACAGCTTGTGCGCCCGGGCGCTTTGCCGGTTATACCGAGGCCCACGCCGAAACGACACAGACGACACAGGCAGCGCAACCGGCACAATCCGCGCAGTCCGAAACCGCACCGGTTTGGCAAGCGCCTCCCGGTACGCTCACTATCGATATGCACAGCCACGGCGGTCGCGTGATTGTGTCACGCAATCCGGTGATCGGCGCAAACCGTCCGTTTATCCCGCTGGCCGCGCCGATGCGCGCCGGCGGCATGAATGTCATCTGCCTTGCGATCGTCACCGATACGACCGTCACGCGCGTGGCGGATAACCGCAAGCGGTTTGAAGCATGGCGCGAGCCACAGTCGGGCGAACTGTATGCGCTCGGCCAGACCGAATTCCAGCGCGCACATCAATTGGTCGAACGTGAGCAGATTCGCGTGGTGACGAACACTGCTTCGCTGATGGAATTTGGTCCGCAGGGTCAGTGCGCAATCATCGCCGCTGAAGGGTCGGATTTTCTCGAAGGCCAGGTGGATCGTGTCGATGAGGCGTACACGAAGCATCAATTGCGGCATCTGCAACTGACGCACTATCGCGTGAATGAACTGGGCGATATTCAGACCGAGCCGCCGGTGCATGGCGGCCTCACGGACGTCGGCGTACAGGTGGTGCAGCGCTGCAATGCATTGGGAATCGTCGTGGACGTTGCACACGGCACCTATGATCTGGTGAAGCGCGCGGCCGATACGTCGACCAAGCCGCTGGTGCTCTCGCATTCGGCATTGGCCACGCATCCGAGTGCGCGAAGCCGGCTCATCACGCCTGACCATGCGCGAGTGATCGCGGGTACGGGTGGCGTGATTGGCGTTTGGCCGAGCTCAGGAACGTTTCGCGATTTGCATGCGATGGCCGAGGGCGTCAAGCGCATGGCGGATGTCGTCGGGGTGGACCATGTCGGCCTCGGGACAGACATGCTCGGGTTTATTTCACCCCCCGTGTTCACGAGCTACAAGCAGTTACCCGATCTGGCCAGTGCGCTGTTACTGGCGGGATTCTCGCAAGCGGAAGTCGGGGCGATTCTTGGGGGAAACTACCTGAGGGTGTTTCAGGCGTCGGTGGGGTGATGTTCCATGCCTTTTCGCAAAAAGGCCCTACCGCCCTGCCGCCCACAGCAACGAAACCCCCGAAGACAACATCAACCCATCGACGACAAGTTTGAAAACCGCAGGACTCATTCGGACCACAATCAGCCGCGCGGAAAAGGACCCAATCATGAGTGCCGTGCCGGTAATCAAACCATCGATCACCACATACAATGGCAATGCGCCGAAATGCTTGAAAACCGCGACTTTGGTGCCGTAGACAGCCAGTGATCCGGCCGCTTCGGTCGCAAGAAAAGCGCCTTTAACAAGGCCATACGACATAAACACGGGCACCGTGATCGGCCCGGTAGAAACGACGATGCCGGTGAGAAAACCCACCACGCCGCCGATCAGCGAAAGCTGCCACAAAGAGAACTTGATCGCTCGCCGCGCCAGCCAGCGCCGCGTCGGCACCATCGCGACAAAAAACAGCCCCAGTGCGAGTTCAACCGCATGGGGTGGCAACGCAAGAAGCGTCCGCACACCCAACGCCGCGCCTGGAACCGCAGTCACGCAATAGGCACCGCAGGCCCGCCAGTCGATCTCGCGCCACCACGCCAGGATCTTGCCGAAGTTGCCCATGATCGCGGCGATCGCCATGATCGGCACGGCCTGCTGCGGACCGAACAGCATCACGAGAACGGGCATCAGCATCATCGACGAGCCCGTGCCGATCACGCCACTCAACGTGCCAGCCAGCAAACCGACGCACAGCACCAGCAAATATCCCATGTCGCCCCCAGTGGTATGGGCGACGATTTTACTCGAGCCATGTTTCAGTGGACCTCGGACGGGCTCAGCACAGAAGCCGATTAAAGCCCTTTAGCCACCTTCATCGTCGAAGGTCTTCGGATACACGCGCACGAGCACAATCCGCGGCCCCTTCATCTTCTTGACCACCACGTCGAAGCGGTCGAACTCAATGCGCTGCCCTTCAGTAGGCAGATCGTTGAGCGCCTGAATCACGAGGCCGCCGACCGATTCGGCCTTGCCCTCGTCAATGTCGATCCCGAGCGCGCGTTCCAGCGACACCACCGGCAAACTCCCCTTGCCCATCAACGTGCCGTCGTCCATGCGCGTCCAATCGGCGTCGCCCTGGCGGAATTCGTCGTGGATCTGCCCAACCAGTGCGCCGAGCAGATTGTCCAGCGTCAGAAAACCGATCGGCTTCGCGTTCTTGTGGCCAACCAGCGCGAAGTGCGGCGCGCCCTTGCGGAAGCGGCGAAACAGTTCGAGCGCCGGCATGTCCGGCTTCACATACTGCACGGGCCGCGCATATTGGGAGAGGTCGTCGAGCGTGCTGCCCGCGTGCCGTGCGAGCAGCAGATCCTTCAAGTGGATCATGCCGGCCACGCGCTCGCCGAACGCGTCTTCGAACAGCGGATAGCGGCTGAAGCGGTGCCGCGCCACCACCTGCATGTTGTCGCGCAACGGCACATCGCGCCGCAGGCCGACCATTTCATGAGACGGGCGCATCAGATCCGAAACGGTCATGCGCGAAAAATCCAGCGAATGCGCAATCGTGTTCCATTCGTCCTGGCTATAGGCGCCATCCGGCGAGCCGAGCTCAGTCGCGACGTTGGCGTGGCGGCCACGCAGGATCAGCTTGAGTTCGTCGGTCGAGTAATGCGAATCGTGGCCGTGGTCCGCAGCCAGGCCCGCGAGTTTCAACACCGCGTTGGCGCTGGAATTGAGCACCCAGATCGCCGGATACATCGCCCAGTAAAAGCCGTAGAGCGGCGTGGCGGCCCACAGCGAAACCTTCTCCGACTCGCGAATCGCCAGGGATTTCGGGGCCAGCTCGCCCACCACGATGTGCAGGAACGAAATACACGAGAACGCGAAGAACAGCGAGATGCCGTGGATCAGCTTCTCCGATTCCACACCAAGCAGACTGAGGACAGGCGTGAGCAGTTGCGCGAACGCCGGCTCCCCGATCCAGCCGAGTCCGAGCGACGCCAGCGTGATGCCGAGCTGACAGGCGGACAGATAGGCGTCGAGCCGCCCGTGCACCTTCGCCAGCAAACGCCCACGCATGCCGTGTTTGGCGGCAAGGCTCTGCACACGGGTCTGCCGCAGCTTCACCAGACCGAATTCGGCGGCGACGAAAAAACCGTTAAGGGCAACGAGAAACAAAGCACCGATAAGGGCGACAACCTGGATCAAAGCGAAGGGCTCCGGCAACAAAAGTTGTCAGTATAGAGGGCGAAAGCTGGATGAAAGTCAATCACGCAGAGGAATGCACGGCGACAACCGGCACTCACGCTGCGGTCGTCGCACTCAGCGGCACATGCAGCGCGAGCGTAGCAGTTTCGCTCTCTTGCATGTCGCTTTGCTCGAAACTGCCGCCATGCGCTTCCGCGACGCGCTTGCACAGCGCGAACACCCACGCGATGCGTTTGGCTTCGCGCGGTTCGCGCGCCTGCTTGCGGGCAAAGGTTTCCAGCAAATGAGGCAGCACGGGATCGTCCAGTGCAGCGGCGCTCGGCTTGAAGGTGACGGTGGCGTACCACCGGGTGGCGTCCGCGCGTGCGGCCAGCGTGACCGCCGCGCCCTCCGTGCTCGCCTCGACGCCAAACATGAGCATCACCCACAGCGCGGCGGCGAGGCGCTCTCGGTCGCCGCTGGCCTGCTCGGTAGTGAGTTGCGACTCGACAGCAACCTCGACGCCACGCGCGCGCGCCAATCCAGAGCGAACTTCTGCAACGGTTTCATCGAGTAACGGATGCAGCGGAAACGTCGTATACGCTAGCGCCAGCGATTTGGTGCCGGCGCGCGTGGCGTCGATGATCGTCTCCAGCAACTTCACCTGCTGGTCCACGCCGCTACGAATCCCTGTGACGGCGCGCTGCGAGTTGGGGTCGTTCGCATCGAGCTTGCGCTCGAGCACGTACGCCCAGCTATGGATGGCGTTCAGCGGACCACGCAAGTCGTGCGACACCAGCGACAGCACGTGATCGCGCATGAACAGCGCGGTCTCCGCGCGCAGGTGTGCGGTGCGTTCGGAGACGGCGAAGCCGGACAGAACCGGCTTGGCACCGGCGGCCTCGGTGGATGACGTTGTCACGATTGAGCCCTCTCAGGCGGTACATGAAATGTTAAAAGAAGTCCCATTATAGGCATGCCGCCGCGCGCAACCAGCGTGGCCGGACGGCCAACGTGGACGCAAACCGCATGCCACGCCGCAATCCTCGGCGATGCGACGCCAACACGCCTACAATGTCGGTTTTTACGATTTGACTAAGGAGCGACACATGTCGACTGTGACTACCGAATCCGGCCTGAAATATGAAGACATCGTTGAAGGCACCGGCGCCGAAGCGGTTGCCGGCAAGACCGTCAGCGTGCACTACACGGGCTGGCTGACCGACGGCCAGAAGTTCGACTCGAGCAAGGACCGCAACGACCCGTTCGCGTTCGTGCTGGGCGGCGGCATGGTCATCAAGGGCTGGGATGAGGGCGTGCAAGGCATGAAGGTCGGCGGCACCCGCAAGCTGACGATTCCGCCGCAACTCGGCTACGGCGTGCGTGGCGCAGGCGGCGTGATTCCGCCGAATGCAACGCTCGTGTTCGAAGTCGAACTGCTCGGCGTCTAAGTTTTTCGCTGCGCTGTTTCGTATTTTGTAATCGGGCTTCGCCAATGAGTCACGCCGCCGTCACCGCACCTAGCGTTTCGCTGCGCCGTTACGGCGCGGTCGAAGCGTCGGACGTGCATGACTTTCACCAAGTCGTGCTCGGGTTCGACGGCGCGATGGTGATGGCGGTAGACGGCGTCGCCCAACAGATCGACGCCGGTTCTGCCTGGCTCATTCCAGCCGGAGCGCGGCACGATTACGCGGGCATCGGCGAGAACCGGCAGTTGGTGCTGGATCTGCCGGCCGCCTCGCTGGCCGTGCCGGAACGTCTGTTCGACCGCGCGCGGGCCGTGACGGTGGATGCCTCGCTCACGCAACTCGTGCATCGGATTGCGGCGCACGCTACAGGCGGCGCACAAGCCGACGAGTTGGATACCCGGCGTTTTCAATGGGACGCAGCCGCACGATTGGGCGCTGCGTTAGTGGCGGACGCCGGCACAACGATCGGGGCACACGCGCTTGGCCTCGACTTCGCGCGCATCGACCGTTGGCTGCGTGCGCATCTGTCTGAGCCACTGCGCATCACCGACTTGGCCACGCACTGCGGCTTCGGCATGCGGCGCTTTCATCAGCTTTTTATCGACGCCTTCGGCGAAACGCCCCATCGCTATCTACAGCGTCTGCGGCTCGATACGTCTCTTGGCTTATTGTCTGATCCGCGCCTGTCGCTGAGCGATATCGCTCTGGAAATCGGCTTCGGCGATCAAAGCGCTTACACCCACGCATTCACGCGGCGTTTCGGGCTGGCGCCCGGTCAATGGCGCGCGTTGCGCCATTGAGTTCGTGCAATCCGCGAGCCACCTGAAAAGGCAGCCCGCGTTTCCTGCAGCGAGTGCACAGCGTGGCGTTATTAACCCGCCAAACCGCGCTCCAGATCGCCGCGAATATCGCCGGCGTTTTCCAGACCCACTGCGAGACGGATCAGCCCTTCCGTAATGCCCGCCGCCGCACGCGCCTCCGGCGTCACGCGACCATGCGTAGTCGTAGCCGGATGCGTGATGGTGGTACGCGTATCGCCGAGGTTACCGGTGATCGAGCAGATCTTCGTGCTGTCGATCACACGCCAGGCGTTCGCGCGCATCTGCTCAGGCGTTTCGCCCTTCAGTTCGAACGACAGGATCGCGCCGCCCGCCTTCTGCTGACGCATGGCCAGCGCGTGCTGCGGATGCGATTCGAGCCCCGGGTAGAACACGCGGTTCACGGCCGGATGCGTTTCGAGCCAGCGCGCGATTTCGAGTGCGTTCGCCGACTGCTTTTCAACGCGCAGTGACAGCGTTTCCATACCCTTGAGCAGCACCCACGCGTTGAACGCGGACAAGGTCGGCCCGGCGCTACGCACGAACGGGAACACCTTTTCCATGATGAACTTCTTCGAGCCGACCAGCGCGCCGCCGAGCACACGGCCTTGGCCGTCGAGGAACTTGGTAGCCGAATGCATCACGACGTCCGCACCGAGCTTCAGCGGCTGTTGCAGGGCCGGGCTACAGAAGCAGTTGTCGACCACGAATATCGCATTGGCCGCCTTGGCGATCTTGCTGATCGCTTCGATATCGGCGACTTCGGTCAGCGGGTTCGAAGGCGTTTCGAGGAAAAACATCTTCGTCTCTGGACGCACGGCGTTTTTCCACGCGTCCAGGTCGGTCGGATCGACGAAGGTCGTCGTGATGCCGAACTTGCTGAAGATCTGCGAGAACATGCCGAGCGTCGAACCGAACAGCGCTTGCGAGCTGACCAGATGGTCGCCGGCCTGCAGCACGGACATCACCACCGACATGATCGCGGCCATCCCCGAAGCCGTGGCCATGCACGCTTCGCCGCCTTCGAGCGCGGCCAGACGGTCCTGGAACATCGAGACGGTCGGGTTCGTGAAGCGCGAATAAGTGTAGTTGTCTTCGGAATTCTTGAATTTTTCGGCGGCGTCCGCGGCACTCGCGAAGACGAAGCTCGAGGTCAGGAAAATCGCTTCCGAATGTTCGTTGAAGTCGCTGCGCACCGTGCCCGAGCGGACTGCCAGCGTATCGAAGTTCAGGGAGTCGTCCATGTTAGTTCTGGTTTCCAATGTTCCGTGACTGGGTTTGGCATCTACCGCTCACGTGAAAAGCGCGCATAAGGCCAAACGGCAGTAACAAAAAAGCCCGCTTTTGCGTCGGCATAAGCGGGCTTCATGTGCGGGGAAAGCTGGAGCGGAGGCGGATGACTGCGGCTTTTCCACCATTCGCTTTAGCTGTTTTGGGTTGCCCCGCGTCCGCAAGCTGAGATCAAATCGACGCAAGCCATCATGCTAACACGCTCGCGGCGTGGCGTGCAGCGGACCACTGACATGGCACACCGCACGCGGGATCGTTCAACCGACCGACAATTGCAGATGCAGTTGCGAACGCGCCGGACCACCCTCGGCCGCGTCGCTCGCGGCGTCGCGGTCCGATTGCGAGGACGGTGCGAGACGCGCGGTTTCGATGCGGTCGAGGTATTCGGTGGTGACATCGCCGGTGACGTAGTTGCCATCGAAGCACGAGGCTTCGAATTCCTTCAGCGCCGGGTTGATATCGCGCACTGCCTGCTTCAGGGCGTCGACGTCCTGATAAACGAGATAATCCGCGCCGATCATGCGCGCGACTTCATCGTCCGTGCGGCCATGTGCGACGAGTTCACCGCGCGTGGGCATATCGATACCGTAGACGTTCGGGTACTTCACCGGCGGCGCCGCCGAAGCGAAGATCACCTTGTTCGCGCCGGCATCGCGTGCCATCTGCACGATTTCGTGCGAGGTGGTGCCGCGCACGATCGAATCGTCGACGATCAGCACGTTCTTGCCCTTGAACTCGATGCCCATGGCGTTCAGCTTCTGGCGCACCGACTTCTTGCGCATCGCCTGGCCCGGCATGATGAAGGTGCGGCCTACGTAACGGTTCTTGAAGAAGCCTTCGCGATACTCAACGCCCAGCTTCTTCGCGACCTGCATCGCGGCCGGACGGGACGAATCGGGAATCGGCATCACAACGTCGATCGGAACGTCGGGCAATTCGCGCTTGATCTTCTCAGCGAGGTAATCACCCATGCGCAGACGCACGTTGTAGACCGGCACGCCGTCGAGCACCGAGTCCGGACGCGCGAGATACACGAGTTCGAAAATGCACGGGTTCAGGCTCGGATTCGTCGCACATTGCTGCGCGTGCAAATTGCCTTCGAGGTCGATGAAAATCGCTTCGCCCGGCGCCACGTCACGCACGAACTCGAAACCGATACCTTCGATCGCGACCGATTCCGATGCCAGGATCCACTCGACGCCTTCCGCCGTTTCCTGCTTGCCGAGGCACAACGGGCGAATGCCGAACGGGTCGCGGAAAGCAAGCAGACCGTAGCCGGCGATCAACGAAACGATCGCGTACGAACCCCGCACCCGGCGATGCACACCCGACACGGCATTGAACAGCGCGGCCGGATCGAGTTGCAGGCTCGAACTGGACAGCTGCAATTCGTGCGCGAGCACGTTGAGCATCACTTCGGTGTCGGAATTGGTATTGATGTGGCGGCGATCGATGCGGAACATCTCATCTTTCAGCTGCTGCCAGTTGGTCAGATTGCCGTTGTGCGCGAGGATGATGCCGAACGGCGCGTTCACGTAGAACGGCTGGGCTTCTTCTTCGCTCGATGCAGAACCGGCGGTCGGGTAACGGACCTGGCCGATACCGGTGGTGCCGGGCAGGCTGCGCATGTTGCGCGTGCGGAACACGTCGCGCACCATGCCGTTGGCCTTGTGCATGTGGAAGTTGCTGCCGTTCGCTGTCGCGATGCCGGCGGCGTCCTGACCGCGGTGCTGCAGAAGCAGCAGGCTGTCATAGATCAGCTGATTGACCGGAGAGTGGGAAACTACGCCTACGATGCCGCACATGGCATGTCCTTCAAAGGTACGAAATTCGTAACGGCGGCCGGTGCCTGCGATGCTGCGCGAGGGTACGTGACGGTACGCGACGTTGCATAGAGGCAACCGGATTGCGCCGGAGTCCTGCGAACTTCCCGTGGCCACCCGCCTGATCGTCATACGCGGACGTAGGCAGCGAGCGTCTCGGGAAGCAGCGGTTTCATTACGTGCACGCCCTCGACCGCATAGGGCCGAAGCAAGGCGTTGCGCCAGAATTCCTGTTGGGGCAGTTCGGTCAAGCCAGCAAGGGCGACCAGAACCAGCACCAGAACGACCCCGCGCACGAGGCCGAACATCAAACCGAGCGAGCGGTCCACGCCGCTCAAGCCGGTTGCCTGCACAATGCGGCTCAGCAACGCGTTCAGCACGCTTGCTACCAGCACCACGCCGATCGCCACCAGCGCGAACGCCAGAAGCCACTGGGTTAGCGCGCCGCCCGGCCACGTGGCAGGGATAAACGGCACGACATAACCGACAAAGCGGCAAGCAATGAAAAACGCCGCGATCCAGCCGATCAGCCCGAATATCTCAGACAAAAAGCCGCGCCATGTGCCGCGCAAGGCCGACAAACCGATCACCGCTATTACAGCGTAGTCGAAGGCAGTGAACATCGCTCGCTTACTGTGCAGCGCCGCTGTTCGCGCCCGACGTCAAGCCGGCCTCACGAACCTTCGCAATGGCGGCGGTAGCCGCTGCACGGTCAGCGAACGGACCGGCGCGCAATAGCGTAAGCGTCGAGCCGTCGGCCTGTTTCCGATGTTCGGTATATGCGGGCACACCGGCCGCTTTCAACTTGGCAGCCCAATTACGCGCGTTGGCATCGTTCGCAAATGCGCCCAACTGGACGGCAAACCGGCTGCCCGGCGGCGATGCCGGCGTGCCGGAATTGGCGTCCGCGCCTGCAGCGGCAGTATTCGCGCTGTCTTCGCTCGGCGCCGGAACATTCGCCGCGCTTTGCGTGGCGGGTGCTTTGACCGGTTTGGCAGGTGCTTGCGCGACGGGTGCTGCCGGTGCCGTATTGGCGGCGACGGCGGCGGGCGCTTGCGGCTTCACAGCCGGTTTGGCCGCGGGTGCTGCGCTGGTCACCGCGCTCTGCTGCTTGACAGCGCCGGATTGGCCTTGCGTGGCTGCCGTTGTCGGCGCAAGGCCGGAAGCGGCAAGTGCCGCGTCAGGCACTGGGTTATCCGGTGCTACGCCGGCCTGCGTGTCTTCGTCGGTCTTGGCGACCTTCGGCGCGGGGCGACTTGGAATATCGATGGAAATGTCGTCAGTAACGGGCTTCGGATGCGAATCCAGCACCATGGGCAGGATCACCACCGCTGCGACGACCAGCGCGATCGCGCCGACGAGTCTGCGCCGCGCACGCTGCTTTTCAGGCAGCGTAGGGTCGAGCAGCATCGCATCTGCATCCACGGTGCGCTCCGTGCGGCGGGTTCGCCGCTCCACGCGCTCGCCACGGGCGGCCCGAGTGGAACTGGTGTTTGCGCCGCGCCGAGTAGGTGCGTCGTCTTTCTTGCCGAACGAGAAAATTCCCATGAATCGCTTGGTTCGAGCCTGGCGCCCGTTCAGTGTTGCTGCGATTTACGGTAGGCCATCACGCCTGCTACCGTATAGAAACTGCCGAAAACGACAATTCTATCATTCTCTGACGCTCGTTTTAGCGCGTCTTGGAATGCCTCTGCCGGCGATGCGTAGCGCGTCACGCTGCTATCGTGGCCGTCACTCACGCCCTGCTCGCGCAAGGCCGCCTCGAGTTCTTCCGCCGAACCCGCACGCGGAGTCGGCAGATCGGTCACGCACCAGTGGTCGATTTCGCCCTTCAGGTGTGCCAGTACGCCGGCAATGTCCTTGTCGCGCATCGCGCCGAACACGGCATAGGTGTAGGGGAAATAGCCCATGTTGCCGAGGTTTTGCGTCAGCACCGCGGCTGCGTGCGGATTGTGGCCGACGTCGAGCACGATGGCCGGCTTGCCGGGCAGCACCTGGAAGCGCCCCGGCAGTTCGACGTTAGCGAGACCAAGGCGGATGTCCTGCGCCGACACCGGCAATCGGTCGCGCAGCGCTTCAAGACCCGCAAGTGCCGCCGACGTGTTGATCAACTGATTCGCCCCGCGCAACGCCGGATAGGCGAGCGAGGAACGGCGCATCGTCGGGCCCACATAGCTCCATTGCTGGCGCTCGCTGCCCGCCTGTCCTTCGTAACGGAAATCGCGGCCGAACAGCCACAATTCTGCGCCGATCTTTTCGGCGTAGTCGATCAGCGTTTGCGGCGGCACCGGATCGGCGCAGATCGCTGGCTTACCCGGTCGGAAAATGCCGGCTTTTTCGAAGGCGATTTTCTCGCGCGTGTCGCCGAGATACTCGGTGTGATCGATATCGATGCTGGTGATGATCGCGCAGTCCGCGTCAAGGATGTTGACCGCGTCGAGGCGGCCGCCCAAGCCGACTTCGAAGATCACCGCGTCCAATCCGCGCGAGGCGAACAGGCTCATGATCGCCAGCGTCGTGAATTCGAAATAGGTCAGCGTGACCGGTTCGGCGAGGCTGAGGCGCGCCGCTTCCACCGCTTCGAAGTGCGGCAGCAGGTCCGAGTCGCTCGCCATTTCGCCGTTCACGCGTGCCCGCTCGTTGAACGACAGCAGGTGCGGCGACGTGTGGCAGCCCACCGTGAAGCCCGCGCGCAGCAAAATCGATTCGAGGATTGCGCAGGTCGATCCCTTGCCGTTCGTGCCGCCGACCGTGATGATCGGGCACGCGAACGACAACTGCATCGCGTCACGTACCTGGGAGATACGGCCCAAACCCATGTCGATGCCGACAGGATGCGCGGATTCAAGGTGCGTGAGCCACGCGTCGAGGGTGGGGAATGTGGTCATCGAGTGAATCTGAGCTGTGCTGCGTTGCGAGATCGTGATTATCCCGGAAATGACAGCGCGCCGCTTGATGACTCTCGCGGCGCGCTATTTTTTGACTGTTTTTCTGACGATGGCCACGCCTGACAGCGCGTGCCATGGCATGGATGCGAAGGCTTACGCCACTGCGTCCGCCGGCTGATGGCTCAACAGCGCCATCAATTGCGCGATTTCTTCACGCAGCTTGCGACGGTCGACGATCATGTCGACCGCGCCCTTTGTCAGCAGGAACTCGGCGCGCTGGAAGCCTTCCGGCAGCTTTTCGCGCACGGTCTGTTCGATCACGCGCGGGCCGGCAAAGCCGATCAGCGCCTTCGGCTCGGCGATCACCACGTCGCCCAGGAACGCGAAACTCGCCGACACGCCGCCCATGGTCGGGTCGGTCAGCACGGAAATGAACGGCAGCTTGGCTTCGGCGAGCTTGGTCAGCATGGCCGTGGTCTTCGCCATCTGCATCAGCGAGAGCAAGCTTTCCTGCATCCGCGCGCCGCCCGAAGCGGTGAAGCAGATAAACGGCACTTTCTGTTCGAGCGCGTTCTGTGCGCCGCGCGCGAAACGCTCGCCGACCACCGAACCCATCGAGCCACCCATGAACGAGAACTCGAAGCACGCGACCACCACCGGCAGCGTGTGGATGGCACCTCCCATCACGACCATCGCGTCGGTTTCGTCGGTGTCGTCCATCGCCTCTTTCAGACGATCCGGGTACTTGCGACTGTCTTTGAACTTGAGCGCGTCGACCGGGACGATTTCCTGGCCGATTTCGTAGCGGCCTTCCGGGTCGAGCAGGCCGTCGAGCCGCTCACGCGCGCCGATACGCATGTGATGGTCGCACTTCGGGCAAACGTGCAGATTGGCCTCGACGTCATTGCGGTACAGCACGGCTTCGCACGACGGGCACTTGATCCACAGCCCTTCCGGAATCCCCTTGCGGTTCTTCGGGTCGGTTTGTTTGATTTTCGGCGGCAGCAGCTTATCGAGCCAGCTCATATTGAATCCTTCTGGGGTCAGCGGTTGCGCAAACGGCGGGACGAACCCGCCGTTCACACTACAGCCGACAAAAATAACTGTTATCGGGCAGTCGCGACGCTATCGAGCGCCTCGCGCACTTCAGCGATGAAGCGCGTGAGCGTCTCGGCGGCGGTTTCGGGGGCCGCTTGTTCGAGCAATTGCACGATACGGCTGCCGATCACGACGGCATCGGACACTTCGGCCACCGAACGCGCCGTTTGCGCGTCACGAATGCCAAAACCGACGCCCACCGGCAGGGGTACGCGCGACTTGATGGCGGGGATTTTACTCGCGATGCTGGAAACGTCCAGATTTGCCGCGCCGGTCACACCTTTCAACGACACATAATAGACGTAGCCACTGGCGATTTTGCCGACTTCCGCAATGCGCTCATCCGTGGAGGTGGGTGCAAGCAAAAAGATCGGATCGATGCCAGCAGATCGCATCTGTTCAGCGAAGTTAACGCACTCTTCAGGCGGGTAGTCGACAACCAGCACGCCATCCACCCCAGCTTCTTTCGCCGCCTTGGCGAACGCTTCGGTGCCCATGCGCTCGATCGGATTGGCGTAGCCCATCAGCACCACCGGCGTCTTGTCGTCGGTTTCGCGGAAGCGCTTCACATCGGCCAGCACGTGACGGAGCGACACGCCATGCGCCAACGCGCGTTCGGACGACTGCTGGATCACCGGGCCGTCGGCCATCGGATCGGAAAACGGCACGCCAAGTTCGATCACATCGGCGCCGCCGGCGGCGAGCGCGTGCATGAATTCGACCGTGCGCGCCGGATCCGGGTCGCCAGCCGTCATGAACGGAATCAGGCCTTTCTTACCCTGGGCGGACAACGCGGCAAACGTGTTCTTGATACGGGACATGGAATATTCTCGGATTTTTAAGCTACTGCGCGCTTATTGCGCCTCGGTTTGCTGCTCAGCTTTGGCCGCATTTTTGCGGGTTTTGCGAGCGGCAGTGGGCGCCGACGCGGCCGCGCTAACGCGTTCGCGCGCTATCGCGCAGTAACTTTCATTGATCTCATAGCCGACGAATTCGCGCTGCTGCCGAGCGCAAGCGACTGCGGTGGTGCCGCTGCCCATGAACGGGTCGAGTACGCGCCCGCCCTTGGGACAACTTGCTAGCACCATCCGCTCGACGATTTCCAGAGGCTTCTGGGTCGGATGATCGACGCGTTCGGCATGTTGCCGATGCAGCCGGGATACCGACCAGACGTCCTTGGGATTATAGCCAAGCTCCAGCCACTTACTGCCTTCGAACAATTTCCGCGAACGCGCCTTCTTCGTGACGGCATCGTACGGGATGCGAACGGGATCGAGATCGAAAAAATAATCTTTCGACACCGCGAAAAAGCCGATGTTGTCGTGCACCGAGGTGAAACGGCGCACCGTTCCGCCCATGCTCGGCACGCGCCGGTCCCAGATGATCTCGTTGACCATCGTGAGTTGTGTCTTCAGGAAGCTGAAGATTTCCGGCGCGTACTGCCAGGTGCAGAAGATATACAGCGAACCCGACGGCTTGAGCTTCGGAATAGCCAGCTCGAGCCAGCCACGCGTCCAGGCGAGGAAATCCTCGCCGGAGCGCATGTCGGAGTCGTTGCCATAATCCTTGCCGAGCCCATAAGGCGGATCGCAAAGGATCAGGTCGATCGACCCGTCAGGAATGTTCGCTACATCGGTCAGAAAATCGCGGTTCAACAGCCTGATGCCGGCGGGCACCTGCGCTAACAAGGGTGCAGGCGCCTCGGCCGCCACTACCTCGGCGGCCGGGGTGGTTTCAAGCGCCGGTTGCGGCTCGTCGAACTCGTCGCGCATCGTCGCGGCGCTCAGAACTGAATGCCCGATCGCTCAGCGACCGTATGCATGTCCTTGTCGCCGCGGCCCGACAGATTGACCAGAAGGACCTTGTCCTTCGGCAGCGTCGGCGCGAGCTTCGCGGCGTAGGCCAGCGCGTGGCTGGACTCGAGCGCCGGAATAATGCCTTCGATGCGGCAGCAATCGTGGAACGCCTTGAGCGCCTCTTCGTCGGTGATGCCGACATATTGCGCGCGGTTGATGTCTTTTAGCCACGCATGCTCAGGGCCGACGCCCGGGTAGTCCAGACCGGCCGAGATCGAATGCGTCTCGATAATCTGACCATTCTCGTCTTGCAGGAGATAGGTGCGATTGCCATGCAGCACGCCCGGACTGCCGCCGATCAGCGAGGCCGCATGACGGCCGGATTCGATCCCGTCGCCCGCGGCTTCCACGCCGATCAGTTGCACCGAAGCGTCGTCAATGTACGGGTAAAAGATACCCATTGCGTTCGAACCGCCGCCAACGCACGCAATCACGGCGTCCGGCTGGCGACCGACCAGTTCAGGCATCTGCACCTTGCACTCGTCGCCGATCACGCGCTGGAAATCGCGCACCATCATCGGATACGGATGCGGTCCCGCCACCGTGCCGATGATGTAGAAGGTGTTTTCGACGTTGGTCACCCAGTCGCGCATCGCTTCGTTGAGCGCGTCCTTCAACGTGCGCGAGCCGGACGTCACTGGCACGACGGTCGCACCGAGCAGCTTCATCCGGTAGACGTTGGCCGCCTGGCGGCGCACGTCTTCTTCGCCCATGTAGACGATACATTCCATGCCGAAGCGCGCCGCGATGGTCGCGGTCGCCACGCCGTGCTGGCCGGCGCCAGTTTCCGCGATCACGCGCGGCTTGCCCATGCGCTTCGCGAGCAGCGCCTGGCCGATCACGTTATTGATCTTGTGAGCGCCGGTGTGATTCAGGTCTTCACGTTTGAGGAAAACCTGCGCGCCGCCGAGCATGTCGCTCCAGCGTTGTGCGTGATAAATGGGGGACGGACGACCCACGAAATACTTCAGTTCGCGCTCGTATTCGGCGACGAATTCCGGGTCTTTTTGAAATTTCTCGTACGCGGCACGCAGCTCATCGAGCGCGTGAACCAGCGTTTCGGCGACGAACACGCCGCCATACTGGCCGAAATGGCCTCTTTCGTCAGGCAAGTTATACATGGTGATCACTCTTCTCAGTGTGGCGCACGGCTTTCCTATGAGAAAACCGCGCCGCCTGAATCATTCAGCGTCCGCTGCGCGCACTGCGCGTACGAACGCCGCCATCCGGGCGTGATCTTTCACGCCCCTGGCGCCCGGCACTTCGATGCCGCTCGAGACATCGACCGCGTACGGGCGCACGCGATGGATCGCATCACTGACGTTTTGCGCGTTCAACCCACCACTCAAAACGGCCCGACGCGCGAGCTCTGCTGGAATAAGTGACCAATCGAAAACCTTCCCGCCGCCGCCATAGCCTTCGACATGGGTGTCGAACAGAAGGCCGCTGGCTGCTGAATAGTTAAGCGCTGATTTTACCAAATCTGCCGGTTGAGTATCCGCCGCGACTCGCAAGGCGCGCAACCAAGGCAAACCCGCAACGCCGGCGAGCGATTCACACTGCTCCGCGGTTTCGTCGCCGTGGAATTGCAGCAGCGTGAGCCCAACATTGCAGACGACTTCGCGAATCCAGTCCGGCGTTGCGTTCACGAACAAGCCGACTACCGACACGAACGGCGGCACGTCGTGCACTAATTCGACCGCCTGCGCAACGCTCACCGAACGCGGGCTCGGCGGATAGAACACGAGGCCGATCGCGTCGGCGCCGAGGTCGATCGCCAGCGACACGTCTTCCGGCTTTGACAGGCCGCACAGCTTGATACGCGTGCGATGCGGCGCGGCATGCTGTTGCGCGCGGGCGTTTGCTTCGGCCGCCAGATTATCAGTTGACTTCATGTTTGCTCTTGCTCGGTCCATACATTGCTCCACGGCACGCTGCCTGTTTGCGGCGCGGGCACGGCGAATTGCTCAGGATAGCCCACCTGCGCCAGGTACAGGCCGTCAGGCATGAAGGTTGGCGCGGCGCAGTCGCGATCGCGGCTGGCGAGCACCTCGGCCATCCAGTCGGCCGGATGGCGTCCCCGGCCAATATCGACAAGACAGCCCATCAGGTTGCGCACCATATGGTGCAAGAACGCGTTCGCCCGAAAGCGGAAATGAACGAAGTCGCCCTGTTGCCGCATGTCGATTTGATACAGATGTTTGACCGGCGTTTTCGCCTGGCATTGCGACGAACGGAACGCCGAAAAATCGTGTTCGCCGATCAGATGGGCGGCGGCGGCCCGCATGGCGTCGACATCGAGCGGCGTGTGCACCCAGCCGGCGCGCGTATCCTGCATCGGCGAGCGGAACGGATGGACGTACAGGACGTAGTAATAGGTCCGTTCGAACGCAGAAAAACGCGCGTGGAATTCGTCGGGCATCGGCTTGGCCCATTGCACGGCGATCGTCTTCGGCAGGAAGGCGTTGGTGCCGCGAATCCAAGAGAAATCCGTGCGATCGAGTTCAGTGTCGAAGTGCACGACCTGGCCGAGGCCATGCACACCCGTATCCGTGCGGCCCGCCACAACGGTTTGCACGGGCGTTTGCGCGAACTCGCGCAACGCCCGTTCGAGCTCGTCCTGCACGGTCTTGCCGTGCGGCTGCGACTGCCAGCCGCAGAATGCCGAGCCGTCGTACTGGACGCCTAGCGCAATACGCTTCACGACAACGGTGCGAGCGTCGAGAGCAGCGCGCGGGCGTCGGTGCGCGTGGCCGGATCGTTCGCTTCGATCACTTCGTTGATGAGCGCGCGCGCGCCGGACAGATCGCCGAGGTCGATATATTCGGCGGCCAGATCAAGCTTGTTGCGAGCGATGCGGCTGAGATCCGCCGGCGTGAAAGCGGGCAACGGCTGAGCCGGACTCGGTGGCAACTCGAGGTCGAAATCGAGCTTCAGCGCGCCGAAGCCGACCGCGCCCAAGCCCGCGACGGCCGCATGGCCTGCGGTGCCGGCGGAGATTTCATCGGCGATGTGCGGCGCGTCATCCGGATCGTGCGGCGCAATGGCTTGTTGCGCCGTGGTTTCCGGGGAGGCAACCGGCTGTGTCGACAGCGATGCGGGCGCGCTCACGGCCGTGTCGGTCAATTCGAGGCGCGGCGGCAAGGGCATGTCCAGACTGCTGAATGCATCGACGGCGTCGCGTGGAAACTCGGTCGGGGCGGCCAGCACGGGCTGAATTGGCGCGGCCGATGCCGGCTCGACATTCGGTGCGCCATCGGGCGTGCCGGTTTCGACTTGCTGATGCGACTGCGATTGCAGCTCATCAGACGGCTGATACGTCGGTTCGACGTGAGCCGCATCCTGTTGGGCCGCGGGCACGGCCGGCACAGATGTGTCGGGCACCGGATGTGCCGACGTGTCGCTGTGCGGCTGACCGAACGGCGAAGTCGTGTGCGGCTCGGCCTGCTGCGGCGTGAAATCGATGACCGGCGACGGGGTCTCGAGATGGTTCTGCGGCTCAGCAAGCGGTTCATCCATATGCTGTGGCGCGCTCGATACCGGTTCGTCGTCCCATTGCAGGCGGTGCGGAGGCACCTCTTGCTGGAAGGTCTCGCTGACCGGTTCAAGCGATGCCAGCGGCAAGGCTTCAGCACCGAGCTCCGCGGCGGCTGCAAGGCTCGCGGCCGTGGTCGCCCCGTCGAGGTCTTCGTGATGGGCTGCGGGAAGCGGTTCGGATGTGAAACCGCTTTGGGTGGTCGGTTCAATTTCCGAGATCGGTTCCGCAGGTTCGACGAAGGGAGCCGCCGGGTGGCTTTCCTGCCACGCGTGCTGGGACACATTGGTGTCTTGTGCGGGCAAATCTGTGTGCGGTTGGTGGGCAGCGGCTTCGTGTTCGGCTGCGGCGCGTTGTGCCGCGTCGTGATTTTCTGCCGCACGTTCAACCGCCGCTTGGTCCGCCTCCGCGCGTTCGGTTGCTGCGCGCTCTGCACGTTCTGTCTCTGCTGCCTCGCGCGCCGCCGCCTCGCGAATTTCCGCTTCGCGCTCCGCTGCGACGCGTTCCGCCATGTCCCGTGCTGCCGCATCACGTTCTGCGCCCTCACGGTCAGCCGCCGCCAGTGCCGCCGCATGCGCCGCTGCCACTTCGTGGTTCGAATCCGACGCTTCGCGCGGCGACACGACATCCTGCGACCCAGCCGCTCGCGCGGCAGCCGCCGCTGCGTCAGCCGCCAGCGAGCCTCCAGCCGCGGCAACACGCGCGCGCTTACGCCGACGCAGACGCAAAGCCGCCAGCAGCGCGACCAATGCCGCGCCAATCGCCGCCGCTATGCTCAAATTCGTCTGCGAGATGCCGACGTCGTTCGACGTGGAAGTCGCAGCGCCACCATGGCCGGCAACGGCCACCGCGGACGAAGCGCCCACCGAAGGCTGCGCACCGTTTGTAGCAGGCGTGACCGTCGCAGCCGGCGAACCGCCGATGCCGTGCTTCTGCAACTCCATCAGCACGCGGTTTTTCAGCGCAAGCAATTGCTGCAAGCTGGACACCTGCGCACGCGGTTGCGATGCCGGCTGTGCGGTCATAGCCGCCGACGCACCCTCTGCAGCCTCGCTAGCCGGGGACTGGATCGCTCCCGACCAGACATGCGCGCCGCTGGCCGGCAACGCACCCGCAGCCTGCGAACCCGCTTCGGGCGCCGCCGAGACCGCGCCAGGCACTGTCGTACTACCTGACGTCGCCGAGCTTG
>NZ_WOEY01000040.1 GCF_013177695.1 Paraburkholderia solitsugae
CTTTCTGAACAGTCTTTAGCAGCTTCAAATTATGTCGGGCAATCACTTGTCTTTACCCCTAAGGATGGTCAATTGGCGGAGATCAACCGCGTAACCTGACATAATCCGGAGGGTTAAATAATAGCGCAGGATCTGCGCCTCCAGTTCAACTTCGATGGTCATGGGTCACTTCCTGTGCAGTCAGTAGCAGTACGAACATCACGGAAGACCCGACGGCGTAGTGGCCCGATGCGCACGAAGGCCGGACAGACGCAGTGACAGAAATGACAATGCTCAGGCACAGATGGAGCGGTGGCGGGGACCGCTGCTCTTGCCGCCGACGTCGTCGAAGTCGGTGCCAGTAGAACATCGGTGGCAGGCACAGCGGAACCGTGATGCGTCACTTTATTCTGGCGGCTGCGATAGCGGCGCATCCGTTCGGCATGCGCAAAGCGGCCGTGACGACTGCGCTGATAGCGCTGGCCAGCTTCGCGCATGCTGGCTTGACGCGCGACCTCAGAGCAGTCGCCGTCGCAGTAGATCTGACCGCGGTCGCAACGGCGGCAAACGATGACCTGCGCCCGGCAGCGGGCGCACACAAACAGGCGGCCGGTGGCCGGCATCGGCAATCCCCGTCAATGCCGAAACGCTATCGACGGGACTAATGGACCGTGCCATACTGGACCGGCACCCGTGCCCCATGCGCGTGTGGGGCTCGACATCGGAGTGAACTTGGCGGTTTGAGCCGGTGTCGGGCCTGTTTCTTCGGCGGTATCCCTTCTTCTACCGCATCTCGACCTGAGCGTCACCACTTCCTGAAACGAGCCGCGTCGGGTGCGTCTGCACTCGCCCTACGGGCTCCTTCCGACGCACCCGGTACCGCTTCCTGCTCTTCGCGCCAACCATTCCCAAACCGCTCAGCAGAGCTGGACCATTCCGTATCTCTGACTGACGCCGCCGTTTAGTGTCGGTTTCTCACAGCCGTTCACACGTGGGGATCGGATCGAGCTCCGGATATCTCGTCTTCCATCTGCCGGACTTGTCCAACGATCAGCGTCGCGTAGCGCAGATAAGTCTCGCCTTCCGGCGTCAGGCTGACACTCCGTGTTGTCCTGTTGACTAACCGCGCCCCTAGCCTTTGTTCCATTAGCCCCAGGCGTTTGGTCGCTGCCGGTGGCGTGAGATCGAGCGCCCGCGCTGCTCCCGACAAGCTTTTGAGCCTGGCGAGGAGGATGAAAAATTCGAAATCGGACGCTGAGTCAGTTGTCACCTCAGTTGTTCACCTCAGTTGTTCTCTTAAAGTAAAAAATGAAATGAATCCAAGTGAATTCTAACGCCTCCTTTCGCGGATAAGCTAGTTTCCATTGCAGCCAGACACATGCAATATGTGCCCAAAATTCAGGAGACGCAGCCATGAGAATCGTTGAAATCCGCGAAAAGACCGTTCCAATCAACGCTTCGATCCGGAATGCCTACATCGACTTCAGCAAGATGACGCTGAGTCTCGTCGCCGTGGTGACGGATGTCATCCGGGATGGAAAGCCGGTTGTGGGTTACGGCTTCAATTCCAATGGCCGCTACGGCCAGGGCAAGCTGATGCGCGAGCGCTTCATTCCGCGGATCCTCGAAGCCGATCCCGCCACGCTCGCTAGCGATGCCGGCGACAACCTCGATCCGCACAAGATCTGGGCGACCATGTTTACGAACGAAAAGCCGGGCGGCCACGGCGAGCGCTCGGTCGCGATCGGCACGATCGACATGGCGATCTGGGATGCCGTGGCGAAGATCGAAGGCAAGCCGCTGTTCCAGTTGCTGGCCGACCGTTACGGTAACGGGCAGCACGACCGCAAGATCTTCGTGTACGCGGCGGGTGGCTACTACTACCCCGGCCAGGATCACGAGAAGCTGAAAGACGAAATGCGCAGCTATATCGATCGTGGCTACACAGTCGTGAAGAAGAAGATCGGCGGCGCTTCGCTCGACGAAGATCTGCGCCGCATCGACTCGATCCTGAGCGTGCTCGGTGACGGACAGAAACTTGCCGTCGATGCTAATGGCCGCTTCGACCTCGACACGGCGATCCAGTACGCGAAGGCACTCTCGCAATATGACCTGTTCTGGTACGAAGAACCGGGCGACCCGCTCGACTACGAATTGCAGGCAACGCTTCGCAACTACTACGACAAGCCGATGGCGACCGGCGAAGACCTGTTCTCGATGCAGGACGCCCGCAACCTGATTCGCTACGGCGGCATGCGCCCGGATCGCGACTGGTTGCAATTCGATTGCGCGTTGAGCTATGGCCTTGTCGAGTACCTGCGCACGCTCGACATGCTGCGTCAGCACGGCTGGTCGCCGAGCCGCTGCATTCCGCACGGCGGACACCAGATGTCGTTGAACATCGCGGCGGGCCTTGGCCTGGGTGGCAACGAATCGTATCCGGACCTGTTCCAGCCTTATGGCGGCTTCCCCGATGGCGTGAAGGTGGAAAACGGCTTCATCACGATGCCCGATCTGCCCGGCATCGGCTTCGAAGGAAAAGCCGATCTCTTTGCCGAGATGCAAAAGCTGGCCGCATAAGCCACCAACCGGCAAAACGCGCCGACAAAAGCGTCGGCGTAGCGTTCACAAAAATAGATAACGGGAACGCAGGCGAAATCGGTCCGTGCTCACCGCAGCGATAGATCCCGCTGCGGGTGCTCGCCCTGACTTTCATTAAAAGATGCCACGCATAGGAGACATTCATGCGGGTTTCAAAGATCGGAAAAGCTCTTTCCAGGCTCTACGTACAGGTTCTGATTGGCATTGTTGCCGGTGTCCTCGTCGGCCATTTCTACCCTGACATCGGCTCTCAACTCAAACCACTCGGCGACCTGTTTATCAAACTGATCCGGATGCTGCTTGCCCCGATCATTTTCGCATCCGTTGTGGTCGGTATCGCCCGCATGAACGACCTTCATGAGGCGGGTCGCGTTGGCGTCAAGGCGGTCGTTTACTTCGAAATCGCATCAACGATCGCGCTCGCTATTGGCCTTGTAGTCGTGAACGTTATCAAGCCGGGCAGTGGGATGAACATCGACCCCGCGCATATCGACGGTTCGGCCATTTCCACCTACGCCCATGCGGCACAACAGCACGGGATGCTTGAGTTCTTCATGAGCATCGTGCCGAACAGCATTGTCGGAGCATTTGCGAATGGAGACATCCTGCCAATCATCTTCTTTTCGCTTCTGTTCGCAATCGCGCTTGCCAGGCTGGGTCCTCGCACTGCGCCGTTCGTCGACATGCTCGACATGTTCCTTCAGGGCATGTTTGGTGTAGTGCGAATCGTGATGGTTGTCGCGCCCGTCGGGGCCTTTGGCGGCATGGCATTTACCATCGCGAAGTACGGAATTGGCACGCTGGCATCGTTCGGCCAGTTGATGCTGTGCCTTTACCTGACCTCGATTTTCTTCGTGGTCGTTGTGCTTGGTCTGGTGATGCGGATGACCGGGCTGTCGCTGTGGAAGTATCTCCGCTACATCAAGGACGAAATCTTCATTACCCTCGGTACTGCTTCGACTGAAGCGGTGCTCCCGCAGATGCTTTTCAAAATGGAGAAGCTAGGGTGTTCGCGGCCCGTAGTCGGGATGGTGTTGCCTACGGGCTATACCTTTAATGCCGATGGCACGGCAATCTACCTGACCATGGCCTCGATGTTCGTTGCGCAAGCGATGAATATCCACTTGACGATCTGGGACCAGTTGCTGCTCCTCGGCGTGCTGCTGCTGACATCCAAAGGGTCCGCGGGTGTGGCCGGAGCCGGATTCGTTGCGCTGGCTGCCACGCTGGCCTCGATGCACAAAATCCCTGTGTCTGGGCTGGTGCTACTGCTTGGCGTTGATCGCTTCCTCAACGAGGTTCGTGCAGTCACGAACCTGATCGGTAACGGGGTGGCGACCATTGTGGTGGCTCGATGGGAGGGGGCGCTCGATATGAACAAGGCCCACGCGATGCTCAACCGTACCGACACGAGCATCGATGCGTTGGAGTCCCCCGACGAGGCGCCGACAGATCCGACGCCTCCGAAAGACGCCATGATTCGGTCCCACACTCATTTGCAGGCGGGGCGACATTGACGCGTGAAATGGCCAAGGTCGCCCCGTTGCGCCTCTTCATACCGAGCCGACCTGCGGCCGTTTTAGCGTGACGATTCGATTTTCGGCCATCCCGCATTACAGATGGATGGCACCCACGCTGCAGGCAAGGCATTTCATCGCAGCCTTTATCATGAGTGAAATCGCGGCAGCGCCAGACGATCCTCCCCGTCCAGCGCACTGTCCCGCGCCACCATGCAGATCGATAAAGACTGGAGACCCGCGTGAAGTTCGACACAACCACCGTCCGTCTGATCCTCGCCATTGCTGAAGAAGGCAGCATCTCCCGCGCCGCCGACAAACTCAGCCTGGCGGTGGCGGCCGCGTCACGGCGCGTGTCGGACCTCGAAGCGCAACTCGGCGCCAAGCTGTTCCAGCGCGTACCGCACGGCGTCGAGATCACCGAATCGGGCGCCAAGCTGCTGGAATACGTCCGGCAGATCGACAACCTCATCGACCGCCTCCAAGGCGACGCGCAGGCGCTCAACCAGGGGCTCGATGGCCGCATTATCATCGGCGCGCCCAAGGCCGTCGTCATCCAGTTCCTGGCGCGCGAGATTGCCACCATTCAGCGCAAGTATCCCAGGATCTCCCTGAAGATCGTCGAGGAGAACAGCAAAATCGTGCAGCAACTGCTGCGCGACAAAGTGATCGACGTGGGTATCTATGAAAAGAAAAGCGGCTTCCTGAACCTCGCCAAGTCTCCGTACAAGGAGGACGAACTGGTGCTGGTGTATAGCCGCCCGCATTTTCAGTTTCCGGACGGCCCGGTCGGCATCGACGATATTCTCGATCTCCCCATCGTGAGCCTCGGCAAGGGCTCCGCGGTCCTGTCGGCCGTTCAACGCGCGTACCGCAGCCGCGGGCGGCAATTCGCCAACAATTTCACCGTCAGCGGCTTCGACACGATGCTGGCGATGGTGCGTCATGGCCTCGGCGTGGGCCTGATGCCGCCCGAGGTTCTGCGCAGTTTTCATCCCGAGGCATCGCTGGCGTCGGCAGCGCTCATCGGCGACTGGCATCAGCGCAACTACGTTTTATCCTGCGTCGAAGGCCACGCCCAGGCGCAGACCCTGCACAACGTGGTGGCCGAGCTTCTCGGCGGACCGGCCTAGTGTCGGGCCGGTAAGCGCGGGCCGGTTTCGCAACGCGCGAAACCAGACATGCTCCAGGCATTCTTGCGGCGGCCTGGTCTGTAGCGGACAGTGAGGACAGAAAACCTGCCGGCCATGCACAACATGGCTGAGCGGTTCGACTCACACCTTCTACAGAGAAAACTCGAGATGACGGAATCGAAGCATCTGCCGCTGCAAGGCATCCGCGTGCTGGACGTCAGCCAGGTCATGGCCGGCCCATTCGCCTGCATGCTGATGGCCGACATGGGCGCCGACGTGATCAAGGTCGAGCCGCCCGAAGGCGATCAGACCCGTGGTGCGATGGGCTTCAAGATGAAAGGGCCCGACAGCATGGGCTTCCTGAACATGAACCGCAACAAGCGCTCACTGACGCTGGACCTCAAGAGCGAGGAAGGTCGCGAGTTCTTCTACGAGCTCGCCAAGACCGCCGACGTGATCGTCGAAAACTACCGTCCGGGCGTGGTGCAACGACTGCGCATCGACTATGAGTCGATCAAGGCAATCAATCCGAAGATTGTCTACGTCAGCATCTCGGGTTTCGGACAAAGCGGACCATGGGCGTCGCGTCCAGGCTTCGACCTCATGGCCCAGGCCATGTCCGGCGTGATGAGCGTGACCGGCTACAAGGGGGGAAAGCCCGTCAAGGCCGGGGTGCCGGTGGCGGATATCGGCTGCGCGCTGTTCGCGGTTTACGGTCTGCTGTCGGCCTACATCGGCGCGCAGAAGACCGGCGAGGGTCAACACATCGACGCATCGCTATTCGATTCAGTCATGGCCTTCTCGATCTGGGACATGTCGGAATACTGGGGCACGGGCGTGCCGCCGACACCGCTCGGCACCAGCAACAAGATGAGTGCGCCCTACCAGGCTGTGAAAGCGCGTGACGGCTACTTCGTGATGGGGGCGACCAACCAGAAACTATGGACGAAACTGTGCGAACTGCTGGGGCGCCCGGACCTTGTCACGCACGCTGACTATGCCAGCGTATCGCTGCGCCTGAAGAATCGCGAGGCGCTGATCGAAGCCCTGGAGCAGGAGTTCGCGAGGCGCGATAGCGACGACTGGGTCGACGCAATGCTCGCCGCCGGCATTCCGGCCGGCCCGATCCTGTCCTATCCCGAAGCGTTCGAAAGCGAGCACGCCACGCACCGCCGCATGTGCATGGAGATCGACCACCCGAACGAAGGCAAGGTCAAAAACATCGGTTTCCCCGTGAAGATGTTGGGCACGCCGCAGACGGTGCGTCGTCATCCGCCGCTGCTGGGCGAGCATAACGAGGAGATCTTTGCCGAGATCAACGGGACGGCGCCATGAGCGATCTCGTCAGACTCACGCTCCATCCATCCGGCGTGGCGGAGATCGTGATCAACCGCCCTGAGCGGCATAACGCGATGACGCTGAACATGTACGAGTCGCTGCTTGCACTCGTCGCCGAGTGTGAACAGAACACCAGCGTGCGCTGCATTCTTTTTAGAGGCGCGGGCGGCAAGTCTTTCATTTCCGGCACCGATATCGCGTATTTCAAGGACTTTCGCGATGGCCGCGATGGCGTGACCTACGAGGCCTTCGTCGAGCGCGTCATCGACACGATCGAACGCATTGCGGTCCCCACGGTCGCGGTAATCGACGGGTGGGCCGTGGGCGGCGGCCTCGCGCTGACAACGGCGTGCGATTTCCGAGTCTGCAGCGACGGCTCGCGCTTTGGCGCGCCGATCGCGAAGACGCTCTCCAACACGCTGTCGTCGCGCAACCTCGCGCGCTTGCAAGCCGCGCTCGGCGTACCACGGGTCAAGAGGATGTTGCTGCTCGCCGAATACGTCACGGCGCAAGAGGCACTGGCGTGCGGCTATGTCTATGAGGTGTGCTCGCAGAGTGCGTTGGAAGAAGCCGCGCACTCGCTCGCGCAACGGCTCGTTGCACTTTCGCTGGTCACGCAGCAGGCCGTGAAGGAAAGCCTGCGCCGCATCGTGGTTGAACAGCGGCTCGATGACGAAGATCTGATCGAAGCGGTGTACGGCAGCGACAACTTCAAGAACGCCGTGGCCTCCTTTACCTCGGGCGCGTCGAAAAAATAACAACGAACACAGTGGAGTGAGACATGAAACGATTACAGCCTAAGGCGACCACGCTAGTCCTGCTGATGTTGTGCCTGATGTACTTCATCACGTACGTCGACCGCGTCAACATCAGCACCGCCGCTGGGCAATTCAAGTCCGAGCTCGGACTCAGCAACACGCAACTCGGCTTCATCTTCTCGGCTTTCGCGTATCCGTACGTGCTGTTCCAGTTCATCGGCGGCTGGGTCAGTGACCGCTTCGGGGCCAAGCGCACGTTGATTTTCTGTGCCCTTATCTGGGCGGTGGCGACCACGCTGACGGGTCTCGCAGGCGGCTTCGCGACACTTGTCGCGGCGCGACTGCTGCTGGGTTTGGGCGAAGGCGCCACCTTCCCCGCCTCCACGAGCGCGATGGCGTCGTGGGTGAGAAAGGACAAGCGCGGCATGGCCCAGGGCATCACGCACTCCTCGGCGCGGCTCGGCAACGCTGTGGCGCCGATGCTGGTGTTGGCGCTGATGACGGCGTTCAACTGGCGATTCTCGTTTTACCTGCTCGGCGCGCTGAGTTTCGGCTGGCTGGTGCTGTGGTACGTGACGTACACCGAGAAGCCGGCGGATCATCCGCGCATCACGCCTGAAGAGATCAGCAGCCTGCCGCCGCCGACGGTACGTCCGGTGGAAATACCGGGGACATGGGCACGTCTTTATCGCCGCTTGCTGCCGGTCTCCGGCGTCTACTTCTGCTACAACTGGATCCTCTGGCTGATGCTGGACTGGATGCCGCTTTACTTCATGCATAGCTTCCATCTGAACATCAAGAAGGCGGTCATTTTCACCTCAGGGGTGTTCGTCGCGGGGGTGTTCGGCGATCTGGCCGGCGGCCTGATCAGTGATCGACTGCTTCGACGTACCGGCAATCTGAAGCTCGCGCGCAGCTACCTGGTCGCGTTCTGCATGACCATGACCGGGCTGTCACTGATCCCGGTGGTGCTGATACACGATCCGATGTATTCGCTGATCTTCCTCGCGGCGGCGATGTTCTTCAACGAAATGAATATCGGACCTATGTGGGCGATTCCGATGGACATTGCTTATGACCGCTCGGGCACAGCGAGCGGCATCATGAGCGGCACCGGCTTTACCGCCGCGATCGTCAGTCCGGTTGTGGCCGGTTATCTGATCGACCGCCTGGGGAACTGGAATGTCACCTTCCTGCTCTCCATCGGCGTGATGGCCTGCGGCGTACTGATGACGTTCATCATGAACCCGGATGCGCCATTCGTCGTCAAGCTGAAGCACGCAATGTCGTCGGAACATGCAGTCCGGGACACTGCGTTTCCGCTGGCCGACAAAAACTAAAAACCTGCAACAACCGTCCATGCCAGGACGGCAAACGCATACGGGTCTTCGCTTCTCAACTGCTCTCGGGAATGGGAAGCGAATGCGCGGATCCGCAATGGGGGTTTGCACCGAAGTCGCCGCCACTAATCCTTCATCAAGCGTTGTTACGGTAACCGGGTTGTACGTGCTAGTCCGTCTGAAAGAACTTCCACCTCCATACCCGGAAACGACAGATGAAAACGACTCCCGTCCGCAAAGCAACACGCCGCCCGTCATGCCCCCGACCGGCTTCCACGGTAGCACTGGTGCTCTGCGCCGCCGCCCTCAACGCACATGCCGAGCAGCCCGATTTCCGCGGTGACAGCCGCTTTGAGCCAGGCTTACTCGTTGTAAGTCGAAGCGTGTATGACAACCAGTCGAGCAACGTACAGGTTGGCGCGGTCTTACCGCCGAATTGCGGGAGCACGAAGGGGACCTGTGGAGCGGCCACTGGCGCGCCGAACGATGGCACCTATCCGTACGTATGGAACAACGACGGCTATGACGGCAGCTTCGGCATCACTTCGCGGATCTTTCTCGATCAGATTACGCCGTCAGGCCAGTGGGTAAGCTCGCTCGAAGTGCCCAACAGTTTGCAGAAGACGTCGCGACATGACCAGCTCGTGACCAGCTTCAGCTCCAAATCGGAGCTCGGCCTGCACCTTTCGCTCGACGGCCAGTATCTGACTTTCATGGGCTATGTGGCGCCGGTCAATGCGTTGGACGTCTCCAATTCGAACACGCCAGGCGCCGTCGACCTCACTAATCCGGTGGGGGAGAGCTACTATCGGGCAGTCGCTCGCGTCGACCGCGATGGCCACTTGCGCGTCACCGAGACGAACGCGTATAGCGGAAACAACGGACGTTCGGCGATTCTGAACAACCGCAATGGCGAAGATTTTTTCTACACGTCCGGCAACGCGGGTAACGGTGCCAACCCCCAACCGGCTGGGGTGATCCTCGGTGCCGGCGCACAATTCATCGACCCGGCGAAACAGCATGAAGCACAGCAGGACCCCGGAACGCCGACGCCGCTCGCCAGCTTTTCGGTCTCTGAACTTGGCGGGTCAGCGGACAAGATCGGCAAGGACGATAACTTCCGGGGCATGACAATCTTCAACAACGTCCTCTACTTTACGAAGGGCAGTGGCAGCAATGGCGTGAACACGGTGTACTTCGTGGATACCACTGGCAATGCCTGCCCGTCAGGCGTGGGCGTGCCTGCCGCCAATGCGGCGCTGCCCAGCAAGCCGCTTTCTTACGACCCGGCCACAGTCCAAACCAACGGACTACCCAGCAATATGTGCGTGCTGGCCGGCTTTCCGTCGACGCCCAACAAGACCGCGACTGCGCTCTCCTATCCGTTTGGCCTCTGGTTCGCCAATGCTACGACGCTTTATGTGGCGGACGAGGGCGATGGCTACACGGGTGGCGCCGATCTTTACACGCACGCAGCCGCGCAGACTGGCGCGGGTCTGCAAAAGTGGGTGTACAACGCCGGTGCGAAGAAGTGGACGCTCGCCTACACCTTGCAGGCTGGTCTGAACCTGGGCCAGCAATACACGGTGCCCGGGTACCCGACCGGCTCCAATACGGCAACTGGACTGCCATGGGCACCGGCGACCGATGGGCTGCGCAACCTGACCGGCCGCGTCGAACATGACGGCACAGTCACGCTCTGGGCCATGACCTCGACCGTCAGCGGCAACGGTGATGTTGGCGCGGATCCGAACCAGCTGGTTGCCATTCGCGACCTGCGCGCGAATACGAGTGCGACCGGTGCCGCCCGCGAGAAATTCGTCACGTTGCGAAGCGCGGGATTTGGTGAGGTCTTGCGTGGCGTCTCGTTCACGCCGGGTACTGAACAGGACCACCGTTTCTGACGCGCTGACAACAAGGTGAAAACGGGGTGAAGCCACGCCACAGCGCATTCAACAGTGCGTGGCTCACCCGGTTTGCACGACCCCGTCAAGGCATCAGGCAGCGTGGCCTTGACTTCCGTGTTCGCTGTCGAGATGCGCCATCTGCGCCGCTGCGTAACGTTCACCTGCGGCGGCCCCATGCGGCACTGCTTGCGCGATCGCGGCCAGATCCTCCGCGCTGAGCGTCACATCAACCGCACCGAGAGCTTCGGCAAGACGATCGCGCCGGCGCGCGCCAACGAGCGGCACGATATCGCTGCCTTGGGCCGCAACCCAGGCAATCGCGATCTGCGCAACCGAGACGCCTTTTGCATCGGCCACCTTGCGCAACGCATCCACGAGCGCGAGATTGTGATCGACGTTGTCCCCCTGAAAGCGCGGACTCATGGCGCGAAAATCGCCTTTCCCCGCTGACTCCTTGCTCCAGTGGCCGCTGATCAAACCGCGGGATAGCACGCCGTACGCGGTCACGCCAATCCCGAGCTCGCGGCACGTCGGCAATATCTCGTCTTCAAGGCCGCGCGAAATCAGCGAGTACTCGATCTGCAAATCACTCACCGGATGCACCGCCGCCGCACGACGGAGGGTCGTCGCGCCCACTTCGGACAAGCCGACGGACCGCACATAGCCGGCTTTGATCATGTCGGCAATCGCCCCGACCGTGTCTTCGATCGGCACAGTGGAATCGAGCCGCGCAGGACGGTAGATGTCGATATGATCGACGCCCAGGCGCTGCAGCGAATACGCGAGGAAATTTTTGACCGCCGCGGGACGTGCATCGTTGAGCGACCAGCCGCCTGCGGGGTCGCGCATGGCCCCGAATTTCACGCTGATGATCGCCGCGTCGCGGCGTGACGGCGGCGCGCTTCTCAGGGCCTCGCCGATCAGGATTTCGTTGTGGCCGGAGCCGTAGAAATCGCCGGTATCGAGCAACGTAATGCCGGCTTCGAGCGCGGCGTGGATCGTGGCAATGCTTTCGGCGCGGTCGGACGGACCGTACATGCCTGACATCCCCATGCAGCCAAGACCGATGGCGGAGCTTAGCGGACCCGTCTTACCCAGTTGAAGTTGCTTCATCATGTTCCTCGGTAGGTGCGCCGCAAGAAAGGCGCTTGACCTGAAGTATCGGCCGATTTCCAGCGTGCGATAATCCCTCTCAATCTGGATGACCCGTGCGGGAAAGCGAACAATGCAGGAACCCGACCTTTCCGATTTGAAAGCATTTGTCGCTGTCACGCGGGCACGCGGATTCCGCCATGCTGCGCTAACCGGCGGCGTGTCGGCTTCATCGCTGAGTGAAGCGGTTCGACGACTCGAACAGCAGCTCGGCGTCAGACTGCTCAACCGCACAACGCGCAGCGTCACGCCAACGGAAGCGGGGCAGCGTCTTTTCGAGCGGCTCGCGCCGGCATTCGGGGAAATCACCATCGCGCTGGATGCGGTGAACCTCTTTCGTGAGAGCCCCACTGGGACGCTCAGATTGAACGTTCCGTCGATCGCGGCAAGAGAAATCCTGCCCGCTCTCCTCTCCCGCTTCCTTGCCGCTCACCCGGGTATCACCGTGGACGTCGGGACCAACGACACGTTCATCGATATCCTCGCGGCGGGCTTCGATGCCGGCATCCGCTACGACGAACGCCTCGAGCGCGACATGATCGCGGTGCCAATCGGCCCGCGCGTTCAACATTTCGTCGCCGCGGCCTCGCCGTCCTACCTCGCGGCCCGTGGCGTACCGCAACATCCGGGCGAACTGCTGAACCACGCGTGTATCGGACAACGCTTCGACAGCGGCGTGCTCGCGACGTGGGAATTCGAACGGGGCGACGAGATCGTGCGAGTCGAGCCAAACGGACCGATGATCGCCTCCGTGATCGAACTGCAAAGAGGCGCGGCCATTGAAGGACTGGGGATTGTCTATACGTTCGATGAGTTTCTGCGGCCGGCAATCGAGCGAGGCGCGCTCGTACCGGTGCTGGAGGGGTGGTGGCAATCCTTCACTGGACCGTTTCTGTACTACCCGAGCCGAACCCATATGCCGGCTCCGCTCCGGACGTTCGTTGACTTTATTCTTGCCGCTGACGATTCAGGTAGTCATTCGTAGGCAGGGACGCGAAGGTGAACCGGTACGGGTTTCGGCGCGGACCGGCATCAAGCGGTCCACGCCGCCCAGCGCAACGACGGCGCGCTTCAGCCCGCCGCGATGACGTCGATGCGCAACGCTTCCCCACCGGCCACAATCGCGAGCAAATGGTCGACGTTCGGGTGCGCACCCGGACGGTTGCGCGCGTCGGCCGTATGCTCGGCGAACACCGCGAGGCCGTGTTCGGCCGCCTTGACGTCCAGCGTGCCGAAGGTCTGCTGCAGATAGTGGTACACCGCCAGCGAGCCCTGCTTGCCCAGCTTGTTCTCGATGCTGGCCACCACGGCGCCCTTGCCGTCGACCAGGTCGATACGTTCGATACCGTCAATGGCGGGCAGTTGGGCGAGGTTGTCCTTGAACACGTTGCTCGGTTGAATCACTGAAAACACTCCTTTTATTCGGAAAATTGCGGCGAGCCGTATCTTATCCGATAGGGTATTTTGCATCGCGCCGAACGCTGTGTGAGAATCAATCGGTCGCGCACACGCCGTTCGCGCCACCGGTCGGCCAACTCGATGCGGCCCTGCTCGACGCGTTGATCGCCGAGATCGACGACCCCGCGTTACGCCGCAAGGTGATTCGCCTGTGCATCGCCGTCACGATCGCGGACGACTATCTGGCGGAAGGCGAAATTGCCTTGCTCGCTGCCGTGTTCAACGCGTGGGGACCGAAGCCGGACCAGAGCGCAAGCCGGACCATCCCGCTGCCGGGCGCACCGCTTACTCACGCACGAACGGCAGCGACCACCTGAGACGCGAGCGCATGATGTTGCCCGCGCCGCGAGCGGATCGCGTGAATCTCTTCAACCACGCCTTCCGCCCGGCCGAGCCAGCGCAGTCCTCGCAGCAGCGCCACGTCCTCCGCGCCCAGTTCCGCGAGCGGAAACACGCCGAGACCGTGCGCGGCGAACACCGCCATCAGCGCGCTGTCTTCGAATTCCCCGACGATCCGCGGCCGGAGTCCCAGGGCTTCGAACCACCGGTCGAGGCGCGCGCGCAACGCGCCGTGCCCGGTGGGCAGGAGGACGGGCAGATCGGCCAGGCACTGCGGAAAGCCCGCACGGGCGGACTTGCTAATGATCTCCGCGGGGCCATACCAGTCGACGGGCGAACCGATGAGGCGCTGGCTCACGACACGCAGGTCCGCGTTGTGCGGCGCCGGCTGGCACGCCAGGACGAGATCGAGCCGATGGAGCGCGAGTTCGGACAACAACTGCGCATGCTCACCCTCATGACATAGGAGCCTGAGCGACGGCGTATCGAGGACCGGCGCCAGCAGCGCATGCGCGGCGAGCTTTGAGATGCCGTCGGAGAGACCCACGGCAAGCCGCGCAACACGTTCGCTGCCCGCCTCGCGCATCTCGTCGAGCAGCGCCTCGCCGATCTGAAAAATCTGTTCCGCGCGATTGAATGCCGTCTCGCCGGCTTCAGTCATCGTGACGCCGCGCCCTGCCGGCTTCAGCAACTGACGCCCGATCGATTTTTCCAGCTCGCGCACCTGCGCGCTGATCGTCTGAACGGCCATGTCGAGGCGCTCAGCCGCGCGCGCGAAGCCGCCCTCCTTCACGACGATCCAGAAATAGTAGAGATGGCGGTAGTTGAGCATCTGGCGATACTTCGAAAAAAACGATATGTCGCTCAGACTATCACTGATTTATCCGAACCATGAAGACGGCGATGATAGCGGCAGACCAACGTTACCCATCTTCATTCGCTTACGGAACCCATGGACGCTCTACTCGTACTCGTTGCCGACCCCGCCGCATGGGCTGCGCTGCTCACGCTGGTCGTGATGGAAATCGTTCTCGGCATCGACAACCTGATCTTCATCTCGATCGTCAGCAACAAGCTGCCGCAAGCCCAGCGCGCTCGCGTGCAGCGCATCGGCATCATGCTCGCGCTCGTGCTGCGGCTAGCCCTGCTCGGCACCGTCGCGTGGATCGCGCAATTGACCGCGCCCGCTGTGACGCTCCTTGGCCACGCGTTTTCATGGCGTGACCTGATCCTGCTCGGTGGCGGCCTGTTCCTCGTCTGGAAGGCGACCAGTGAAATTCACCACCACGTGGTCCATTCGGAAGAAGTGCGCGACAAGGCGAACACGACCGTGCAGTTGACCGCAATGGCGGCGATTGGACAAATCCTGGTGCTCGATATCGTGTTCTCGGTCGACAGCATCATCACCGCGGTCGGGATGACCGAGCACATGCCGATCATGTTCGTTGCAGTGATTGCTGCGGTCACGGTGATGCTGTTTGCCGCTCACCCGCTGTCGCGCTTCATTGATCGCAACCCGACCATCGTCATGCTGGCGCTCGGCTTCCTGCTCGTGATCGGCATGACGCTCATCGCAGAAGGCTTCGGATCGCACGTGCCGAAGGGTTACATCTACACGGCCATGGCGTTCTCCGCGTTTGTCGAGGCACTGAACATGCTCGTGCGCCGGGCGAAATCGAAGCAGATGGTTGGCGCGAGCCAAAAAGCGCCGGTGTGACGGCCGCGCATAAAAGCGCGGTTCGACAGGCTTGCACGAAGTCACACCGGCGAACGCTAGCGCACGCATGAGCCGGAACGACCACCCGGATAGGGACCGGCATCGCGATCATGCTTATGACAACAACCGCACGCATGACAATCACCGAACCGATTATCGGGGACACAAGAAAAAGCGCTCGCTGTTCGACATGTTCGATTTCGACTGAACGTTTACGCGAGTACAGGAATCAGGCGGTTAGCATCAATTCAAGGGCGCGCGCTGCTGTCAGCCGCGCCCTTTCGCTCTTTCCCGCTGACAAGGCCTCAGCATCGCCGAACCCTTCATATAAATAACAAAGCGTCGCGTGTCATCGACAAAGCAATCTGGCGCGTTAACGCACCGATACAGCAGCAGTCATACAGCATTAACGGTTTGAGCGCGGCCTACGTGCGCTGAATCTCCTTGCGCACGCCGCCTTGATGCTTCCCCAAATTGTTTTCCCTGCCCGTCTATCGTTCAGATGCCAATTTCACTCGTTTCGATTAAAAAAACCGGCGCGCTTGCTGCGCTTACTTATTGCGCGCTCACCATCGCGATGCCGGCGCAAGCCGCCGACAACGTGATCGTGCTCGATTCCGGCGAAGCCCAACTGACGCTGATCGATCCCGCTACCCATAAGGTCATCGGCACGGAGCCGACCGGTAAGGAACCGCATCACCTGATGATTACGCCCGACGGTCACTCGCTCATCGTGGCGGATTCGATCTCGAACGATCTGATGTTTCTCGATCCGCACACCGGGAAGGTGCAACGCAAGGTCGAGGATATTGAAGACCCCTATCAGCTCGGCTTCTCGCCCGATCACAAATGGTTCGTGACGGCAGGCCTGCGGTTGGATCGCGTCGACGTGTATCACTACGACGGCCAGAACATGACGCTCGCCAAACGTGTCCCGCTCTCGAAGACGCCGAGTCACATGACGTTCTCGTCAGATCGCAAGACCGTATTCGTCACGCTGCAAGACACGGGCGAAGTGGCCGCGATCGATCTGGCGACGCAGGCGGTGCTGTGGAAACTGCATGTCGGCAATACGCCTGCCGGTCTCTGGATGACGCCGGGCGACCGCTATCTGTTGATCGGCATGACGGGCGAAGACGACGTCGCCGTGGTCGATTGGCACAAGCAACAAGTCGTGAAAAAAATCCAGACCGGGCGCGGCGCGCACAACTTCCGCAACCTCGACGACGGCCAGCACGTGGCGCTCACGAACCGCGTGGAAAGCACGATCAGCATTCTCGATTACAACACGCTGACGAAGACCGCCGACATCACCGGACTTCTGCCTGGCCCTGACGACATGGAACTGTCCGCGGATCGTCGCTATCTGTGGGTCACATTCCGTTTCTCAAAGCATGTCGGCATCATTGATCTGACGACGCACAAACTTATCGACACAATCGCGGTCGGACGCTCACCGCACGGTTTGTATTTTGCCAACCGTGCGCCCGTGTATGCACCCAATCCGGACTGAACAGGCTTTCGTTTCGATGACAGCACCCGCAATTTCAAGAGGCTTTCGATGATCCACGAAATCGTCGCGCAACTCGACAATGGCATCTCGGCGTTACAGACACTCCTGTACGTCGACGTGGTACAGCCGTTGTTCTATCGCTTCGGCCTGATGGGCTACGACGAGGACACCTACGACGCACTCTATTGGGTGATCATCGGCGTACTGGAAATATTGATCACGTATATCGCCTTGCGACCGCTGGAAGCGCTGCGGCCTATCGAGGCGTGGTCCGATCGCAAGGCGCTGCGAGCCGATGTGATCTACACGTGGATCGCCAAGCTCGGCATTATCAATATCGCGTTCTTCTTCATGCTGCAGCCGCTGTTCGATCACTGGCAGAGCCTGATGGCGATCTACGACGTGCCGAACATCGACATCGACGGGCTGTGGCCGGGGGTCACCGATCAGCCGGTTGTGTCGTTCCTCATCTATCTGATCGTGCTCGATTTCTTCGGGTACTGGTATCACCGCTGGCAGCACCGCTTCGGGGTGTGGTGGGAACTGCACGCCGTGCACCACAGCCAGCAGCAGATGTCGTTGTGGAACGACGACCGCAATCACTTTCTCGACGACATCATTCAGGCCGCGTTCTTCGCCGCGATTTCGCTGTTCATCGGCGTGCAGCCGACGCAGTTCGTCGTGCTGGTAGCGGTCGGCAACTTCATGCAAAGCGTGCAGCACGTGAACGCGCGGCTGCCGTATGGATGGTTGCTCGAACGCGTTATCGTGAGCCCGATTTTTCATCGGCGTCATCATGCAGTCGGCTACGGCCATGAAGGCACGCGCTACGGCTGTAACTTCGGCGTGCTGTTTCCGTGGTGGGACATGATGTTCAGGACCGCGTCGTGGAACCCTACCGTCGAGCCGACCGGCATTCGTGACCAGTTGCCCCCGCCGCACGGCGCAGGGCGTTCCTATGGCGACGGGTTGATCGCCCAGCAATGGCGCGCGTTCGGCCGTATCGCCATGCGTCTGCGGGGACAACGCAATTATGGCGGTGTGACAGACTGATTGTCATCGCCACGAAGCGGGCGCGGCGCTCACCGCCGCCCGCTCGTCAGTTCGCAGATCGCGACTGAAGCCCGGGCCGCCACCGCGAATGCCAGGCTGGTGCTCGCGTCGAACGCCGATCTCACGCAGAGTCCGCGCAACGCGCTGTAGCCTCTATCAGGCAGTCGATGTGGTCGACCACCGCTACATATTCGGATAGTTAGGACCGCCGCCGCCTTCGGGCGTCACCCAGACGATATTCTGCGTCGGGTCCTTGATATCGCAGGTCTTGCAGTGCACGCAGTTTTGCGCGTTGATCACCAGCCGCTCGCTGCCATCATCGTTCTTCACGAACTCATACACCGCAGCCGGGCAGTAGCGCGATTCCGGACCCGCATAGGTCTGCCAGTTCACGTTCACCGGCACCGAAGGATCTTTCAGCGTCAGGTGAGCCGGCTGATTCTCTTCATGGTTGGTGTTCGAGATGAACACTGAAGAGAGCCGGTCGAATGTCACGCGAGCATGCTTCGCCGAATCAGGCCCGAACCACTTCTCAGCCAGTATGCGCAACGACCTTTCCCGGCTACCCATTTATTTCTCCACCTGCGTCAACGTCCTGTACTCCGAAGGGTGCCGACCCTTGAGATACAGCGTGATGCCTCGAACAACACCCTCACAAGCGGGGGGCGTATCCGAGTCCACACACGACCTCATGGAAGCCGGGATTTCGAGGGAACCTCCGTTGCCGGGGGCATAAAGCGCGGCGCGCCATTCGCGCGTATGGCCCCGGCCGGACCGACGCTGTAGATGCGCCGCGCTACCGGAGCGGGCAGCGTTCCGCCGACGCACTGCTGGAATCGGGGCGAACGCTGCTCCAACGGATCAGCTACGAGGGGTTGAGCGTCAGCGAGTTGTGCAAGGAAGCCAACCTGACTACGGGCGCGTTCTATCGGCGTTTCGAAAGCAAGGACGCGTTTTTTCTGGCACTTCAGCGTCTCGCCCTTGACGACGCGGCGCGCGTCAAGCAAACGCTAGACTCGCGCCTGGACTCCAAAGCCGATGCGCCGGTTGCGCTGATGGAGTGCGCGTGGGTGGTCGTGGAGGCCATACGCGCCTGGCATCTGTCTCATCGTGGCGTGATACGTGCGTCGATTCAGCGGCGCGACCATACGCCCGGCAGCTGGGAGCCTTTCAGAGAATTTGGGCGGGGCTTTGTGGAAGACTTCGCACCTCGCGTGGCGCGCTTCCCAGAACTGTGCGGACGGAGTGATGCACTGCCGCGTCTGCAGATAGCGTTTCAGATTGTGATCGGCACAATGGTCAACGCGGCGTTGAACGACCCGGGTCCGCTGAAACTCGACGCGCCGGCAATGACCGATGCGTTGGCGCAAATGTTCACGTTGTACGTAGGTGCGGGCGCGGGCGGTGGCGCAAATAGGGAGTCCGAAGTAGATGTTCGGCCATAGACGGGATGCTTGATCAAGCGGACAGGGCAGTACTCCAGACTGCGGTCGCACCGGTATCGACTTCAGACTGCAATACAAGTCCTTTCGCTGTCAGTTGCGCCTCGCAGACTGCGGGCGACTGACATTCCCCCGCCTCCTGAATAGTTAGCAATTGCGAAAGGACCGTGAATCGGACGTACCGCCCCTTCTAGAACTGCGTCCAGTCCCCACCGCCGTTTGCACCGTGGGTCGTTGCGGCTTCAGTGTCAGGAGCAACTGGCCTTAAGGCAGGTGTCTGACTACGCACCCGCTTGATAGCAGGCTCCACCTGAGCACCACCCGCATGCAGGAGCGGCGGCCGCGCCTCGACCGCGCCGTGGCGAGCCTGCATCTTGAACGTACCGACAGCTGCCTTCAATTTCGCTGCCTGATCATCCAGCGACTGGGCTGCCGCAGCAGCCTGCTCCACCAGCGCGGCGTTTTGTTGCGTCACCTCGTCCATCTGCGTGACCGCCTGGCCGACCTGGTCGATACCCTTGCTTTGCTCGTCCGATGCCGCAGCTATCTCACCCATGATGTCCGTGACACGCGATACCGCTGAGATAATCTCGCCCATTGTTACGCCCGCCTGGTCGACAAGCTGCGTGCCTACGCCAACCCGAGCAACTGAGGTGTCGATCAAAACCTTGATTTCCTTCGCTGCGGCCGACGCACGCTGCGCCAACGCGCGCACCTCACCCGCGACGACCGCAAAACCGCGCCCCTGCTCGCCGGCCCGCGCAGCTTCAACCGCAGCATTCAACGCGAGAATATTGGTCTGGAAGGCGATTCCCTCGATCAGGCTGATGATTTCAGCAATCTTCGACGAACTCTCCTTGATCTCGCCCATTGTGCTGACCACGTTCGACACCACCTGATTGCCCCGCCCCGCGATCTCAGACGCGCTCCTGGCTAACCCGCTCGCCTGACGTGCGTTCTCGGCATTCTGACGCACCGTTCCCGTCAACTCCTCCATACTCGCCGCAGTTTGTTCCAGCGAGGCCGCCTGCTCCTCTGTGCGCGACGAGAGATCGATGTTGCCAGCGGCAATCTGCTTCGAAGCGACGCCGACCGATTCCGTCGACTCTCGTACGGTAGTCATCACCTCGACAACCCGATCCATGAGGTGATTGAAGGCAGTCGCGGCAATGCCGACTTCGTCCATGTTCTGAACCGGAACCCGTTTGCTCAGGTCAAGCGAATGACTTGCCTCTTGCAGCGTAGCCTGAATACGCCCCAACGCCTGTTGGATCGAACGGGAGAGCGCAAGAATCCATCCGAACACGAGCACCAGCGTTGCCACCATCACGGCGATGACAGTCCTGAATACACTGGCACTGGCTTGTTTGGCCGCTGCGCCTGCGACCGCCGCCTGCGCGTCGGTCTGCGCCACGAACTGCTCGAGCGAAGTCTGAAATGGTTGAAAATCCGAATGATAGATTGACGTAACCTGATCATTCGCCGCCTTTGCGTCGTGAACAGCGAGATCAATTGCCTGATGAGACTTCTGGTCATAGGTGTTCCACGCAGACTCGATTGCCTGGAGCTTCTGCCGTGTCTCCGGCGCCGAGAATTGTGGCCCCACGATGGCCGACCAATGACTGATGTTCTGCTCCGCGTCTGCGAACACTTTCTTCGTATCGCCTGCGGTCGGGTCGAGCTCGATCGTCGACATCGCGCTGGCCTTGATCTCGGTTAGACCGCGAATTTCACTCTCTCCCGCTTGCCATGCGGCCGCCCCACTGTGGATCGAGTTGAATCCAATCACGGTCACGGCGATGCTCCCCCCGATTGCAATAAGGGTTACCCCCATCAACATCTGAAGCTTCAGCTTAATTTTCATTTTTACATGCTCATCGAAAGGAATCCAAACCGGTTTACGGCAGAGGCATGTCAAAACTTGAACATAGAAACCGCACTCAAACCGCAGGAGGTCATGGCGCCCTGTAGCAGCCACCGCGTGAACGCGAATGTTGTATGCGCAGCCTTCGAAGCGGATTTCGTCACACCGCGCGATGCCGAAAGGAGATCACTGGTAGTCAGTGTCGAGGGTACAGGCTATTCATCTGACCATTAGCATAGTCAGCTATCCTTATGATATAGCTTGGAGTTACGGCAGGTTCGCGCACGCAATCGGTGCATTGCGTATTCGCCGCGTGCAACGCAGGTTCCGTTTGCATGCATTGCGACCTCTCCAGACTGACACGTCGCACATGCCCAGCCGCTATCGTGACGCTGGCGAACCGGGTCTTCAGTGACATCGTTGCCAGCGCAAACGCCCCCGCTCTGCTAACTGAGGTTGAGGCGAGCGGCGACTGGACGAGATCATTGTCGCCGTCCAGCCTCGCTGATTTTTCAACTGCGCACCGCATGAATGCGGTGCGCACCTGTCCCTCCTCGTTGATCAGCCCTCGCCCTTCAACTCGATCAGGAGATCCTTTGCGCCCACACGGTCACCCGCCCGGACATGCACGGCGGCAATCTCACAGTCGCGCTCCGCCGCAATGTGGGTTTCCATTTTCATTGCTTCCAATGCGACGAGCGTAGTACCGGCTGCGACCCGCTGTCCCGGCTGTACCGCAACGGTCACGATCGAACCCGGCGTGGGAGCCGCGACATGCAGCGGATTCGAGGGATCGGCCACCGGGCGGCTGTGCCGCGCCGTCCCCGCCTGTGCAGTAGTGCGCTGCTCGATCAAGGCCGTGCGCGATTGTCCGTTCAACTCGAACTGAACCTTGATCATGCCGGACTCAGTGTCGGCGTGCTTCCCTTGCAGGGCGACGAGCAAGGTTTTGCCCGGCGCAATGTCGATCGCCACTTCCTCCTGCGGCTGCAATCCATAGAGGAAAGCCGGCGTCGGCAGCACCGACGTGTCGCTATAGGCGCGCAGGTGCGCGAAGTAATCGCCTGTCTGCTTCGGGTACATGAGGTAGGAAGCCAGTTGCTGGTCGTCCAGTGCCTGTTCGCATAGAGCCTTGCCCTGCGAACGCGCCGCTTCCAGATCGACCGCCGCAAGCGCGTCGCCTGGCCGGTAAGGCGCAGGCGGCTCGCCCCTCAGCACCTTGCGTGACAGTTCCACCGGAAAGCCGTCGGGCGGGAAACCGAGCTCCCCCTTGAACAGCGAGACAACGGACTCGGGAAACGCGACTTCCTTGGCGGGATCACACACGTCGGCGGCGCTCAGGTCGTTGGCCACCATCATCAGTGCCATGTCACCGACCACCTTGGAGGTCGGCGTCACCTTGACGATGTCGCCGAACATCCGGTTGACGTCGGCGTACGCACGCGACACCTCGGTCCAGCGATGTTCGATACCGAGCGAGCGCGCCTGCTCACGCAGGTTCGTGTACTGGCCGCCTGGCATCTCATGCCGATAGACATCGGCGGTGCCCGCCCGTATCTCCGATTCGAACGGCGCGTAGTAGCGACGCACGCCCTCCCAGTACATCGACGCTTCGTGCAACCGCTCGAGGCTCAATCCCGGATCGCGCTCGCTGCCCGCGAGCGCTGCAGCGATGCTCGACAGGTTCGGTTGCGACGTCAGGCCGCTCATCGCGTCGAGCGCGCCGTCCACCGCATCGCAGCCGGCGTCGATCGCGGCCAGCGCCGAAGCCGCCGAGATGCCGCTGGTGTCGTGCGTATGGAAGTGCACGGGCAAGCCGGTTTCTTCCTTGAGCGCTTTCACGAGCGCCGCGGCGGCCTGCGGACGGCAGATACCCGCCATGTCCTTGATGCCCAGGATATGCACGCCGGCATTTTGCAGTTCGCGCGCAATGCCCACGTAATAGTTGAGGTTGTACTTCGAGCGCGAGCCGTCGAACAGATCGCCCGTATAGCAGATCGCCCCTTCGCATAGCGCACCGCTTTCGCGCACTGCGTCGATCGCCACGCGCATGTTGCGCACCCAGTTCAGCGAATCGAAGACGCGGAAGAGGTCGACTCCGGCACTCGCGGCCTGGCTGACGAAGAACCGTACGACGTTATCCGCGTAGTTCGTATAGCCCACTGCATTCGAGCCGCGCAGCAACATCTGGAACAGGATGTTGGGCACCCGCTCGCGTAGCTGCGCAAGGCGTTGCCACGGGTCCTCCTTGAGGAAGCGCAGTGCCACGTCGAAAGTCGCGCCGCCCCAGCATTCCATCGAAAAGAGCTGCGGGAGTTCGCGAGCGTAGAACGGCGCGATCGGCAGCATGTCGGCCGTGCGCATGCGCGTCGCAAATAACGACTGGTGCGCGTCGCGCATCGTCGTATCGGTCAGCAGAACCTGCTTCTGGTCCAGCATCCAGCGCGCGAACTTCTCTGGTCCGAGCTCGCGCAACCGGTCGCGCGTACCCGGTGGCAGCGCAAGCGTGGTGTCGAGCGCCGGCAGTAGCGGCCTCGACATCGGCAACGAAGGCAACGAACGGCCACTCATCTCCGTATGCCCGTTGACGCTGACCTCGCCAAGATAGCGCAACAGCTTGGTCGCACGGTCACGCCGCTTCGTGAATGCGAGCAGTTCCGGCGTCAGGTCGATGAAGCGCGTCGTGACATCACCTCGCCCGAAGGCGGGATGATTGACGAGGTTTTCGAGGAATTGCAGGTTCGACGCGACACCGCGAATCCGGAACTCGCGCAGCGCCCGGTCCATCCGTCTGATCGACTCGGCTGCGGTCGGCGCCCACGTCGTCACCTTGACCAGCAGCGAGTCGTAGTACGGCGTGATCACCGCGCCGCCATAGGCGGTACCGGCGTCGAGGCGAACGCCGAATCCCGCCGCGCTGCGGTAAGCGGTGAGCCTGCCGTAGTCCGGCAAGAAGCCGTTCTCGGGATCCTCCGTCGTGATCCGGCATTGCAGCGCGTGGCCGTTGAGCGGAATGTCCGGCTGCGCCGGCACGCCCGCCGCGCGCACGCTGACGACACCGCTCTCGTCGAGCGTGTCCTCGATCATGCCGATCCTGCCGCCATCCGTGATACGGATCTGCGCCTTGACGATATCGACCCCGGTGATCATCTCGGTGACCGTGTGCTCGACCTGGATGCGCGGGTTCACCTCGATGAAGTAGAACTGGCCGGAGTCGGCATCCATCAGGAACTCGACCGTGCCGGCATGGGTGTACCCCACTGCACGCATCAACCGCAGCGCCGAATCGCAGAGCGACGCACGGCCGGCGTCATCGAGGTAGGGTGCGGGGGCGCGCTCCACCACTTTCTGGTTGCGCCGCTGCACCGTGCAGTCGCGCTCATGGAGATGCACGAGATTGCCGTGCCTATCACCGAGAACCTGCACCTCGACGTGGCGCGCATTGCGCACCAGCTTCTCCACATACACCTCGTCGTTGCCGAATGCCGCCAGCGCTTCGCGCCGGGCTGCGGCGAGCGCGGCTTCGAGATCGCCCTCGCTCTCCAGAACCCGCATCCCTCTTCCACCCCCGCCCCAACTCGCCTTGAGCATCAGCGGGTAGCCGATTCCGGCGGCGAGGCGCATGCACTCCTGCAGATCGTGAAGCAATGGCGGGCTTGCCGGCATGACTGGCACACCAGCCGCGACAGCCGCATTGCGTGCCGCCACCTTGTTGCCAAGCATGCGCATGACCTCGGGCGACGGGCCAATCCAGCGGATTCCGGCATCGATGACCGCCTGCGCGAAGTCGGGATTCTCGGAAAGAAAGCCATAGCCGGGGTGAATCGCATCGACCTTTGCCTGCCTCGCGATACGCAGGATGTCGTCGATGTCGAGATAGGCGGCAAGCGGCTTTTTTCCTTCGCCGACCAGATAGCTCTCGTCGGCCTTGAAGCGATGGAGCGCCAGGCGATCCTCCTTCGAATAGATGGCGATCGTGCGGATGTTCATCTCCGCGGCGGCACGCATGACGCGGATGGAGATCTCCGAGCGGTTGGCTATCAGCAGGGATTTGATCGGAGGATTATTCATTGTCGGTAGGGCGAAGCGGTCTGGGAGCGCAGCCATGCCGTGCGCATCTTGCACAGCATGGCTGCGAATGACCCGATGCGCCGGCAGGTCGCGAGGTCATCAGGGGTGATGTAGACGAGCGAGACCGTCGGGCGCGAATGGGATGTGCACTGCTGACGATCGCAGGTCTATGCTACGTCAGTAAAGAGGTAGTGCGAATCCATCCAGTCGTAGCCCGATCTGCCGTTTGCCCAGGCCCAGTTGGTCCGGTCAATGTTTGCCATACTTTCGGGACGATCGTCTATCGCCGAGTTGGCTTCCACCCCGCTCCTCTCTCCCGGGGACGCGACGTATCGCGCCTCCGTTCCGTTTTGTCCGTCATTAGTCATCGCTGGATTTCCTGATTGAAAAAGCTGACTGCAGCAAAGCTGCCGCTATCTGATCAGCGAATCGCAAGGAACGGGCCAAGACAGCGCATGACGCCTAGATCATTGATTTAACGGAACAATTATTTCCAGACGACGCGACGCAAGACTCAAAAACGAAATACGAATTTCACTTTTGAAATAAGACGCTGAATGCGCCGGTCGCGACGTGCTGTTTCTACGGCCCGGTTCGCTGGGTCTCCTGCAACAGAGAGGATCTAGCAGAGCGGGATCTATGACGCGGTCAGCCCGTCGATCGGCGATTCGTTGATTTCGCTGGCCACCCGCGCAATACAGGCGATGACCTCTCGCGCCATCGGCGATTGCGTTCTGCCGTGCAGGCGCACGATGCCCGCAATGGACGGCACGGACGTCCAGTTTTTCACCTGCAGGCGCACCAGCGCACCGGATGCCAGCTCGCTTTCCAGCGCCGCATCGGTTGCCGCCAGGAGGGTATCGGTGGCTAGCACCACGGTCTTGAGCACGCTGTAGTCGTCGCATTCAAGCGCAAGCTCGGGCACCTGGCCGGCCGGTAGGTCGAGCAACGCGGCCAGTTCCTCGTTCGTCGGAGTGAGCAGTTTCGGCGCGGCGATGCCGTAGTTCCACGCCGCACGCAGCGTGCATGCGTGCCCCACCAGCGGATGCCCGGCGCGCGCGTACAGGTGGCCAAGCTGCCCGCCGATCAACTGGATGTCCAGCGACGCATCATTAGGCATGTCGCGTACGTCGGCGGCAAAAAACTCGATGTTTTCAGCGCGCAGGCGCTGCAGCAACTGGATCGAGTTGCCACCCTCCATGCGCAGCGCGATTTTCGGATAGCGCTGCCGCAATTCGACCAAGGCCCGCGGCATCAACGAGGCCGAGAGCAGCGGCCCGACGCCAAACGCGGTGTCGCCCAGCTGGCTGTCGCGGTACAGGTCCACCTCGCGCTGCAGACAGCGCGCCTCAAAAAGCAGCTTGCGCGCCCGCTCGATGACGAATTCGCCGGCCGGCGTGGCGCGGACCTCGCCGCCCCCACGATCGAACAGGCGGATGCCCAGTTCGCTTTCAATGGCCTGAATACTGCGGCTGAACGCGGGCTGACTCAGGTGTGCCGCTTCGGCAGCAAGGGCGAAGTGGAGCGTGTCGGCGAGTGCCACGACGTGGCTGAGGCGGCGGAGGTCCATGACATTGCGCGATAAGCATTGAGACATTGTCCATTATGCATTGGACGCATTGCTTCGGCACTCCTAGGATCGCTCACACAAAAGAGCAGATAGGAGACACCGCAGATGAGCTCGCAGTTGGAATACCTTTTGATCACCGCCTGCATTCTGGGCTTTGCCTGCATGGAGTTCGTCAGCCGACGCTACCAGGCCAGCGTGCGCGCCACCACCAATGACACGGTGCTGGAAGTGCTGATGTTCGTCAATTTGATTGCGATTGCCCAGCCGCTGGGGCTATTGGGCGGCAACGCGTTGTGTCACTGGCTGATGCCGACCCAGCACAACGCATGGGCCAACTTGCCGTGGTGGGCCATGACGGCCATCCTGCTGGTCGGCGATGATCTGACGCAGTACTTGTGGCACCGTGCCTCGCACGGGGCGCTGCTGTGGCCGCTGCACCGGGCGCACCACAGCGCGTCGTACATGAGCGTACGCATGACCTACCGCAACAACTTGTTCTACTACCTGATGATGCCGGGCCTCTGGATCGCGGGCGTGCTGCTGTTCCTGGGCTTCGGCAAGGTCTATGCCGTGTACATGGTGGTCAAGGTAACCGTGATCATCGGCTCGCATTGCGCGTGGCCGTGGGACGCGCCGCTGTATCGCATCCGTGCGCTGCGCCCGCTGATGTGGATCCTTGAGCGCACCATCTCCACACCCGCCACGCACTGGGCCCACCACGCGATGACAAACGCAGATGGCATCGGCCACTACAAGGGCAACTTCGGCAACCTGCTGTTCTTCTGGGACGTGCTGTTCGGCACGGCGCACATTACGCGCAAGTATCCGGCGCAGATCGGCCTGCCGGACGACGTGCTGTTCGGGTCTGAGCGTTGGACGGCGCAGATGTTCTACCCGCTGGTCCATTCCAGGCGCGACCATTCAGCGCTGCGCCCGGGCGGCTACGGTTTTACCGAAGCGGACGCGCAAGCCCTCGCGGAGCGGGACGCCGCCTGATTTATCCGCCGTATGGCCGGCGTCCACCGGCCTGGCCGCTGAAATTCAACCTGGAGGGTGGCAATCCCACCGTGCCTCGCCCATTCTAGTAACACCGCCCTACCCCTTTCCCACGCATATGACCAATTCGTCTTCTCGTACCGTGCTGATTACCGGCGCGGCCGGCAACCTGGGGCGCGCCGTCGCGCGCGCCTTTGCCGATGCCGGCGACAAGCTGTTGCTGCTAGACCGGCATCAGGATCGCCTGGATGCGGCTTTTGGCCCGCAGACTGAGCAGCGACTCCCGGTCGCGGTCAATCTTCTGGACCGTGACGCCACGCGGGTGGTGGTCGACCACGCCCAGTCCACGCTGGGGCCCGTCGACGTGCTGTGTCACCTGGCGGGCGGCTTCGACATGGGCAAATCCGTGCATGAAACGCCCGATGCAGACTGGGAGGCGATGTTCGACCTCAACGTGCGCACGCTGCTGCATATCGTCAGTGCCGTGGTGCCGCATATGCTGGCGCACGGCAGCGGCCGCATCGTCACGGTGGGTGCCAATTCGGCGCTGAAAGGCGTGGCGCACATGGGGCCTTACGTTGCCGCCAAGAGCAGCGTGATCCGGCTGACGGAGACCCTGTCTGCCGAACTGCGCGAGCGCCATATCAATGTCAACTGCGTACTGCCCAGCATCATCGACACGCCGGAAAACCGCGCAGCGATGCCGGGGGCTGATCCGGAGAAATGGGTGAAGCCGCAGGACCTGGCCAGCGTGATCGCCTTCCTGGCCTCCGACGCGGCGCGCGCGATTCATGGCGTGGCCTTGCCGGTGATCGGGCTGAGCTAGCGCGCTAGAGAGAAACGGGGAAAGGTCGCGGCGGCGAAGACTGATATTCCCGAGCTCGCTCAAGTAAACGCGGCATGTCATCGCGCCATACTCAGAGACCGCCTCGCCACATCGCGTGGTTGGACTGTTACTGGCACAGTCGAGAAAGTCATCTGTTAAGGATAACTATGCTTGCGCTACACAGGTAGCCTACGCTCGCCAACTTGACAAGGCCTCCAAGGCTTTGGGGCGTCAGATGGAACCTGGTGGAATCGCGTGGACCGTGTTCTGGCGGAGAGTGCCTCAACCCAAGCCCACTGCTCGCGCGATCAGCAACACCCCTGCGCCCACGATACCGGCGCCAATCACGCGCGCCGCCCGCTCACCGCGCGGGACCAGACGTTCGACGGTGATAGCCGCCGTCACGACCGCCATCACGCGTAAATCCATGACACCGGCAACGAGAAGGATCGTCGTCAGCCCAGCACAGCAGTAGCTGCAGTGGAGGCCGAGACGCAAGCCATGCCGCCATGCCGTGGCGGCGTCCGCAGGCAACGCCGCTAATGCAGGCAACTCGCACAACGTAAGGCAACGCCCCGGCGCCTCGCGGCAGCAAGCAAGGTGCCGTGCCTTCCACGCAGTGAACTGCAGCGCCCCGGCGATCAACACAATCACACCGATCGCGAGCGGAACCGCGCGCGCCAACGCCGGCAGTTCCATCGCGAGCGCCGCCAACGCAACGCCCAGCGGAAATACGGCCATGCCGAACGCGGTCCACACGAAGAAATACGCCGCGCCCACCATCACCGTCAGCCAGCCCAGGCGCGTCTCGCCCATCCCGCCGACCGTATCGCGATAGCGCCACAGCATGGGGACGAGAGAGGGCAGCATCATCGCGACCATCATCACGACCCACATGCCGAGGAACGACGCCGCGACGCCAGGCCACGTCTGCCCGCACATCCGCATCCACGTCATCGACATCGTCCAGCCACCGGGCATCGGCATTGCGCCCATTGCCGACATGGATGCGGCGCCGGCGATCGTCACCGCCGCGCTGACGGTGAAGAGCAGTGCCGAGACGCCGAAGAAGGCCCGCTGGGAAACTCGCGCGTCGATCGAGCGTCCTGACATTTCCCGGCCCCCGGTTGCGCTAACGTCACCCACGACCTGACTCAGCGTGTCTCGTACTCGTCGTGGCGCTTCCACCAGACGCCCGTCTCGTTGCGTCCCTTCGGCGCGCGATCCAGCCACTGATACATGCCCCAGATGCCGTCCACGCCGCGCGCATAGGTGGAATAGGTGTGATAGACGACGCCGTCTTCGAGGACGAACGCGCTCAGGCCTGGCCGGTCGCGCGTGTACGTCGCCGGGTCGGTTCCGCATGTGGCCGCGAACTGGACGACGGGCTCCGGGACCTGCGCCTCGTCCATCGCGTGGCCGCCGCGCTCGTAGTTGTATTCGATGCTCCCTTCACGCTGTTGCGCCTCGGTAAACGCGATGTTGAAGTCGAAGTTGAAGTCGCTTCCGTACGAGGACGCCCAGGGGAACGTCCACCCCATCCGGCGCTGGTACGTCTGCAGCATGTCGAGCGGCGCTCGCGACACAGCCGAAAGTGTGACGTCGTGATTCGCCAGATGAACGACGAGGCCGTCGAACCCATCCGCGATCGCTGAGCACGACGGGCACCCCGCCTTGTAGTCGGGCCCGAACATGAAGTGGTACACGAGAAGCTGTGAGCGTCCTTTGAAGAGGTCTGCCAGCGAGGCACTGCCCGCATCGGTTTCGAATCGGTACGTCTTGTCGATTCGCACCCAGGGCAGCGCCTGCCGCTGCTGCACCAGCGCGTCGCTCTGCCGCGTGAGCGCCTTCTCCGCCTTGAGCAGCTCGAGCCGCGCGGCTAGCCACTCTTCACGTGTCCCGGTCGAATGTGTCGTAGTCATGTTTCCCTCCTTGGGGGGTCCTTCGTCGTTCGTTCAGTTGTCGATGCGACGAATGGGTTGGTGGTCGTGCTAGATTAGTCACGGGCACCCGAACGGTGGGAGTGACAAGTGTGGCGGGATTCGAATCGACCATGGACTCGCTAGTGACGGCCGCAGCGCGGGCGCTCGCGGCGGGGGATCCGCTCGGCGCACTGAACCGGGTCGCTTTGCGTGACGACGCGCCTGCGCTCGCCCTGCGGGGCATCGCGATGGCGCAACTCGGCGATCTCGTTCGTGCCAAAGCGCTCGTGCGAAGTGCGGCGCGCGCCTTCGGGCCGAAACAGCCGGTGGCCCGCGCGAGGTGCATCGTCGCCGAGGCCGAAATCGCGCTCGCCTCGCGCGATCTGGGCTGGCCCGCGAAGGCGCTCGACGCCGCGCGGGCAACGCTCGAAGCGCACGGCGACCGGCTCAACGCCGCGCATGCGCGGTATCTCGAAGTCCGGCGCCTCCTCCTGATCGGGCGCCTCGACGAAGCCGAGCGTTTGCTCGCCCAACTCGATCCCGCGCCCTTCCCACCCGCGCAGAGAGCCGCCCACGAACTGGTCGTCGCCGGGATCGCGATGCGCCGCCTCCAGACGAAAACCGCGCACACTGCGCTTGCGCGGCGCGTCTGATTACGCATGGCGAAGAACGGCCGCTTCTGCTTGAGGAGGTTGAGGCGTTACTGGCATCGAAGGCGCTCGTCGTGGACGCGTGCCGTTATGTCGTACGTGAAGCAAACATCGTGGTCCCGCTCGCGAGGCGTCCGGTGTTGTTCGCGCTTGCACGCGCACTGGCCGAAGCGTGGCCCGAAGACGTGTCGAGGGACGCACTCATCGCGCGGACATTTCGGACGAAGCACGCTGATGAATCGCATCGCGCGCGGCTACGCGTCGAAGTCGGGCGGCTTCGCGCGTTGCTTGGGCCACTGGCCGGCGTGAGCGCGACGAAGCCAGGCTTCAAGCTGGTGCCGCACGGCGCGCGCGAGGTCGTCGTGCTCGCGCGGCCGGTCGAAGAGCCGCATGCGATGGTGCTCGCCTTCCTCGCCGACGGTGAGTCGTGGTCGAGCTCGGCGCTCGCGATTGCGCTGGATGCCAGCCAGCGCACCATGCAACGAGCACTCGACTCGCTGGCGGAAGCCGGCAAGGTGCAGTCCTTCGGTCGCGGGCGGGCGCGACGTTGGATGACGCCGCCCATGCCCGGATTCACGACGACTTTGTTACTCCCCGCTCCCCTACCCGAGTGATTAGGATGGAAAGATGAACAAATCAACCGCCAACATCGTGCGTGAATATGGACCCTTTCCGGGCGTCGACCAGGTGGCTGGGGTCACGTATGACGGCCAGCACGTCTGGATTGCTACCGGAGACAAGCTGAACGCCTTCGATCCGGCGAGCGGAGAAATGCTGCGCTCGATCGACGTCGCCGCGCGGGCAGGGACGGCCTTCGACGGCCGGTATCTGTTTCAGATCGCCGACGATCGCATCCAGAAGATCGATCCGGATACCGGCCGTGTGCTCGCCACGATCCCGTCGCCCGGCGGTGGCGGTAACTCAGGGCTCGCGTGGGCTGAAGGGACGCTCTGGGTGGGACGGCATCGCGACCGGCAGATCCTTCAGGTCGATCCCGAAACAGGGGCGATTCTTCGCACGATCGAATCCAACCGCTTCGTCACCGGAGTCACCTGGAACGACGGGGAACTCTGGCACGGCACCTGGGAAGACGACGCGAGCGAGTTGCGGCGAGTCGATCCACAAACGGGAGAAGTCCTGGAGAGTCTCGAGATGCCGCCTGGTGTATTCGTGTCGGGGCTTGAATCCGATGGTGGCGATCAGTTCTTCTGCGGCGGCGGAGGCAGCGGGAAGGTGCGAACCGTACGCCGACGCGCGCGAGACGCGGAGCTTCCCGTCGAGTCTGCGAGCAAGTAAGCGAAGCGGGCCGTTGTGACGAAATAGAAATCAGGGATCCCAGGCGATCAACCTGCTGGATCCCGGTGCGCTTACCGCGTGTTTGCCCAGTCGCGCACCGCTTGCGCGAACAATCGCAGCGCGGTCGGCGGATGGCGGTTCGCGGGGTAATAGAGGCACAGGCCAGGAAAGGTCGGACTCCATTCAGGCAGCACATGGACCAGCCGGCCCGCCGCCAGATGCTCCACCACGTGATCTTCCGGAACCCAGGCAATGCCGATACCGGCCAGAGCCGCCTCGATCATCAGATTGAGATTGCCGAGCGTCATCGGCCCAGCAACATCAACATTGGCGCTCTTGCCACGATGTTCGAGATCCCACCGGTAAAGCGCACCGCTATCGAAGCGGAAGCGGATGCAGCGGTGCTGCATCAGATCGTGTGGCGCTTTCGGTGGCGCATGATGCGCAAGATAGTCCGGCGATGCCACCGCGGCGAAACGCATGTCGGCCCCGAACCGGACGGCGATCATATCGCGCGGCACGTCGTTATAGACGCGGATGCCCGCGTCGAAACCATCGGCCACGATATCCACCGGCCGCGTGTCCACGACGAACTCGACGTGGATGTCGGGATACGTGGCCAGGAAGCCGGGAAGAACATGGCGGATCAGGGGTCTCACTGACGCCTCCGACGCACTGATCCGGATCGAGCCCGACGGCCGGTCATGCTCCGACGCGACCTGATTCACCGCCTCTTCCAGATCCGCGATGGCGGGCCGCACCCGCCTCAGGAGTTGCTCACCCGCCTCCGTGAGCGCGACGGATCGCGTCGTGCGGTTAAGCAGCCGCACGGCCAGCCGAGCCGCCAGACCCCGCATTGAATGACTCAGCGCCGACGGCGAAACGCCCAGCATACGCGCCGCCGCGCGAAAGCTTCGCTGGTCGGCGATGGCAACGAAAGCGGTTAATTCGGACAGACCAGCGCGCGCCATAGATGAATTTCCCTCACTACCCTGTGCAATTCTAGCCAGATTGTTGAGCCATTCACAACAGCATAAGATCGTTGACATCAATCGACAACCGACGAAAGGAGCAGGAACATGCAACATCGCAAACTTGGAAGCAGCGGTCTCGAGGCCTCGGAGATCGGCCTCGGCTGCATGGGTTTGAGCTATGGCTATGGCCCCGCGACTGAAAAATCCGCAGGCATCAAACTGATCTGCGCCGCTTTCGAACAGGGCGTGACGTTCTTCGATACCGCCGAAGCCTATGGGCCATTTTTTAACGAAGAACTCGTCGGCGAGGCGCTGGCGCCGTTTCGCGATCAGGTGGTGATCGCCACCAAGTTCGGTTTCAAGGACGGCGACGTGAGCCAGGGCCTGGACAGCCGGCCCGAGCGCATTCGTGCCGTCGTCGAGGCATCGCTTACGCGCCTGAAAACCGATCGCATCGATCTGCTCTACCAACATCGCGTCGACCCGAACGTGCCGATCGAAGACGTCGCCGGCGCCGTCAAG
>NZ_WOEY01000041.1 GCF_013177695.1 Paraburkholderia solitsugae
TCAATGGCGAGATCGAGCGGGGTCAGAGGTTGGTTCATGACAACCTCCGCGTCGGACTGTTCACGATTGCTGGCCGTAGCGGAAGGCCGACCTCTCTTAACACCTCCGTTTGCAGCCGAAGATAAACGCATGTGCTTTCCAGCGATCTATGGCCCATCAGGTCGCCAATTACCTTGAGGCCAACGCCGCGGTTCAATAGCCGCATTGCGAAGGCGTGCCGCAGGCTGTATGCAGTACTTCCTTGTAGAGCCAGTCCGCTGGCGCGCATGCACTTCTTATAGATTTCGTTGATCGCGGTGGGGCACAATGCAGTTGCGGGCCTATGCGACCGCAGAAACAAGTCCGTTCTACCGCAGGTAACTGGCCTGCCGAAGTTCAGATAATGTTTGAGTACGCGGGTAGTGTGAACGGACAACGGAAGGAGAAGCTCCGAACTGGTCTTGCGTTGCAGCACGCGCAAGGTCCTTTGCGCCCAGTCGATCGAATCCAGCTGCAATGCGGCAATCTCAGCAGGCCGTAAGCCATAGTGCGCCATCAGATAGAGAATCGTATGGTCGCGGCAGCCAACCATGCTTGACTGATCGATGGAATGCAGTAGCGCGAGCACGTCGCGCCACGGGAGTGCGCGCGGTGGCAGTTCGTCGCGATACGTGCGCGGGGTGTCGATCGTTCCGATGCGCTCGTGGATATAGCCATGGTTGTACAAGAATAAAAGGAACGACCGCAGATGCGCGACCACTTGTTGCAGGCTCTGCCGGCTCATCCGCTCACCCGAATCCGCGACAAAGCGATCCACAGTTGGCATCGACAGTTCCGCAAGGGGAGTTCCCGGGTATACGGCGTTGTTCAAAAAGGCCGTGACCGTACGCATGTGGTTGCTGACAGTCGATGCCGACATGCCGCGTTGATCGACCAGCAAGTCGCGGTATGCATCCAGTAACATCGCGAAGCGCTCGTTGCGGCTCGTGGGCAGCAACTGACCTCGCGTCAAAAGAAAGGTCTCGAAGCGGTGCTGCGTGTGACGGTATGGCTTCACCGCCTGCGGTTCTACGGATGGTACTGCAAACAGCGCCGCGAGGTCCGCAGCCGAAAACTTCGATTCGGCGGTTGCGTTGCCAGCGCACTCAAGTGTCCGTTTCAAATGAAAAAGATGGCCGCGAAGCGTCCTGCCCATATAGCCCTCGTCGACAAGCCATCTGGCGAAGTCCTCAAGCAGACTGCCGGCGGGCGACTGCAGGTAAGACTGATGACCTTTGGGAAAGATTTGTTCAAGCATGATGGGCCTCCATCAACGTCCAACTGGACATCCCACCATACGCCGTTCTAAGTTATGTTGAGTGTTGATCGTGCAATCCATCACGAGTGCTGGACCACAGCAGGAGACTCCACATATCGGAGTGCTTCACATTAGTCGATTGACGTTATGTTCAACGTCAATTGACGAAGCGCAGGGTATGAGTCAGCGCGAGTGGCTATGGCTTGTCGAGCTGCACAGTCTTCTTGAGAAACAGCGAGTCCGTTTGTGTGTATTTTCGATTGCTTCGCTGCAGTTCTTCGATGAACCACTCGGCATGGCACTCGCGGGGGGCGCCCACGTGGCCGCCCGCTTCATGCTCGCATCGGAGCCCTTTCACGGTGTGCGAAGTATTGATGAGCTCGCCTACGTGATGCGTGGCTATGACGACGGTAGCGAATGGCCACCGGGCTCGGGCTGCTCATTCACGGCAGGCTTGGCGCCGCGCCCGTGGGCCGGTGGATTTCGGATGGAGCATCAGGCCGACAGGCTCATGCAGGCGATGAACGAGACATTACCGTCGCACTATGCCGGACCGATGGATTTTCCAATGAAGACCGTGACGCAAGCATGTCGCCATGTTCTTCTTCGCATCGCCAGTGGCGGGAACGTCGAGGCAGGGACCTCGCCCGAAGCGTGGTGTCTGGCTGTGGAGAATTGCGGGCACCGGACACTGATGGCGCTGGTGTCAGCGACTGCGGCTCTTCGCGGCGCGAGTCGCCGGGAGTCAAGTCATGCCTGAACGCCATCTTACTTGGCATCGTGGCAGCGTCTTGCCGTATGCATCGTTGTGGCACACAGTTCTGCGCGCGTGTGCGCTCAACGCGCTCCACCCCGCTGACCTGCCGACCACCGGGGCGCGTCCAGCCCAATCGTTGGATCTGCTCGATAACCAGGCTGGCAAGATCGATGTTGCGGCGCTCGCGCACGCACTCGGCGAGCCGCCAGCCATCTTCGACTGGTCAACTCTTGAGGCCGTGCCAAATCCGCTGCGTGTCGCGCTCGCCGTGCCCCAGCCACGCGTCTGCCTTGCATGTCTGGCGTCGGGCTACCATTCGGCGCTGTTTTCCGTCGCATTGCTCGATGCGTGCCCGATTCATCACACCCCGCTTGTCGGTCGCTGCCACTGCGGCGCACCGTTTGACGCCGCGCTACGGTCTCTTGCCGACTCCCGAAGGGCAGGGAGCTGTCCGTGTGGGCGGCTGCACTTTTTTACGCACGAAACCTGTCGTCGACCGACGATGACGCCAGATATGACGCACGCGCTCACCTCCGTCGTGGCATGGCTGCACTCGTTATCGCAACTCATCCGACCGTCGCGATTGGACCAGGCCCTTTCCCAACACGCGCCTGGCAGTCTCGAGTGGCTGATCACCACCGCGCAATCGCTTGGGATTGCTTATCCCGTGTGCCTTAGACCGAATACGTCCGCGCCGGCTCCCGTTGAGATCGTTGAGTACGGCGCCCCGTCCACGCTTGTGCAGAGCCAGGGTCGTCCGCCGCCGAGTGATGTTCAAGACAATAAAAGAACGTCACTTCGGCAGACGACGTCTGCGCTCGATGTGTACCGCGCGCTAACGCGCCATGTCCGCCGGCATGTCGCGCCCGACGGAGATCGATGGGTATCCCGGTTCATGGACTCGTGCGACCCCCTCGAGATCGCCGAGCGCATTTGCTGTAACAGTAGAGCACAGAGGGCATTCGTCGCCATGCTTTGGGCGCGATCGGTTGAACCGGGCGTTGAACGACGTCGCTGGCCGTACCGACTCCCCACAACCGGATTCAATAACGCGCTTGCTGAGATCGTGGCAGACGATTGTCAGCTCTGCGGCGCGGATAACGCCGACACCAGGACGCGGCACTGGCTGACATGCCATGCAGCCCGCGTGAGTCTCGGCGCGCTATGGCGCGACGCCCAGGCATGCGCTTCGGGCGCTGCCCGACTCAGGCTTGCTACCTGGTACAGCGCGTTACCCGGGACGTCGTGGCGTGACAGCGCATGGCTCGCACTCGCCACCCCTCACGGCGTGCGATTCGTGGCTGAAACCTCAACAATCTTGCCGACGGCCCCGCACGCCAGCAAAACACGGCGGCAGGCGGCACACTCCGCACATGAACTGGCGCGCCGCAACGCGATGTGGGCCACCAGTCAAGGCTCGTGCCTGTCCTGGTCCGACGCAAACAGCTGGCACGTGATTGATGCAATCCCGCCCCTTGACTTCGATGTGCGCCACCGCCGGTTGCTGGGATGGCAAGACGGGCGTCCGTGGTGCTGGCTCTATCGAACGGCGGATGGCCATTTCGTTGCCAGATGGGATCACGCGCCGTTACAGGTGCTGGCAGCGACGCCCGGCGACGCGCTTGCCGCTCTACGGCGCTGTGCGTTGGAATATCAGAGGATCTGCAAGGTCGTTTTACCGTTCGCGCCTTCGTTTTCGACCGTAGCACCCGCGCCGATCGAGACCCGTCCGGCGCTGCACTACCGATTTTCCGTGGGTGCTGCTCGGTGCCAGGACGGATTCTGGCGAGACGCGCGAATACTTGCTGAAGCAGCCCGCAAATATCGAAGCACTTGCGTTTTTGCCGCAACGCGCCGGAGCAAACAGACCATCGACGGTACGGTGACGAGTATTAACAACTTTAGTTGAAATCTATTAACAACTTTAGTTGCGTGAGCGTCCGGTGCGTATCCGGGCCTGTGTCCGCAAACGAAGGGGTCGATAGCTCTGATTAAGCGCCCCTTCATTTGGGCTTGCGGGCAGTTTGTAACATCAAGAGTCCCCCTGTCACTTTTGCTCCTTGAACCGAACGCCGGCGTCCTTGCGCCGTCGACGGCCTTTGCGCCCTGACCAGGATGACACCACGCTTCGATAGCCGAGGCATTTGCAGCCCGCCAACACATTCGCGGTCTTGCGACGAAGCAAAATAGAAGCGTTCTAAAAGTGAAAGTAGCAGCAGCATGTTGGCCAGACACGCGGCAGGTTCGACGTGACGGCGATCTTTCGCTTTCGCCGGATACGAAGTGAAACTTTCAACATCGGTGCCCTGCAACCGTGTCTGGTCCGCGAGCTCCGGGCGGTGCCGGCTGCAACTTTCTTCAATGCAGGGCCACGCGGCCGCGCAGTGACTATTATGTAGACGTGGTCCGTGCTAGCGACACGTGACTACAAACGGGGCAAAGGCGGGGCTGGCGGCAAGACTGGCCGCCCGTCTTTGCTCCGCCAGAGCGGGTCCGCGGCGCGCGACCCGTTTTTTTGCGCTCATCCGATGCACATAGCCCATATATATGCATTCCATTTCGAATGCTAAACCCCAGAGTCGCGCAACTGCATGTGCATCTCGCGTACGCCGGTATCATTAAGCTCGGTGAGCTTGAGATCGATGATAACGAGGCATCGCAGTCGTCGATGAAAAAACAGAAGATCTACGCGGAGCCAGCTTTCACCAATGCGAAGGCGGCGCGCACGAGTGTAAAACGGACGGGTGATCTGTCGATCCAGCTTGCGCAGGCTCCATCCGCCACGAAGGGCTTCAACTTCGTAAAACGCTATTTCGCTTCATGCCTGATTCGCCCCTGCGGTGCCCAGCGGTCACGCCGTCGGCGTGTTCGCCGGCCGGCTCTCAATCCTCCTGCGGCGCGCCAGAGCGCTTTGCCGTCTTCCTGTACGGCAAAATGGCCGCCGGCCTGCGCCGTGCCTTCGTCGAAGCGGCGGACGCCGTCAAGGCGCAGCGGCAGGATTGAGCGCACGACCTGCTTGTATTCGAAGCCCCGTGGGGCGCGACCGGGCGGGTACCCTTATTCGATGGCCTGCAATTCGAGCTGCACCGGCAGCCTGCGTAGCCCGCTGCGCGTCCCGGTCTTGCGCCGCGCACCCGTCGGCGTCGTTGTGGTCTTCACCGCCGTGTTCCCGGCCGCTAAGGGTGGTGCAGTAGCGATCGGGCGATCAGTCTCTGATATCTGACGCGGTGCGGCGCCTGAACCGTTCGACGGCCGGCTATCCGACGCCGCAGACAGCGCCTGCGCGAGCCCGCTGCACGCATGGTCAGCACCGTCACGCACCGCGATCCACCCGCCGGGGCGGAATTCGATATCAATTGTCTGTCGGCAGAACGGGCAGTGCATGGGATTTTCTCGGCAAATTTCGGCGGCCCCAAGATGATGCCTGTTTCCTGACCGTGTTGCCGGTTTGCCGCGCAGGATAACGGCCTGGCAGCGGCCGCCTGAGGGAACTGGAGTCTGCCTGCCGCTGTTCGTCGAAGGGTAGTGGCCACGAACCGGTCGGGACCTGACTGGCATGTGGTTGCACTACTCCTGAACAGTGCATTAGATATTGATAAAAACGGTTACCAATAGTAGTGTCTCGACCCTATCGGTGAGTGGATTCGGGAACAACAAGTGGCACAACTGTCGATCAAAGGGGCTGCAGGCGAAATGAGCTTGCTGATGCAACATGAAGTGGAGACGGGAAGACTCTGTCGTTCATTGACACTGCGCGCCAGCGAGGACGGCAGGAGCGTGCAGCTGGTGGAATGCGACGAGCGAAAGGCTGGAACCCAGCGCGAATACCGGTTCGAGATCACTACGGGCGAACTGATCGCCCTGATTCGCTCGCACGGCAAAGAGGTGCCCGGAGAAAATCAGGGCAATCCTGCATATTCCGGGTCCATCCCGGTAATCACACAGGCGAAAACATGAGCGAGCTTCTTCAAAGCGCCCGCGCGTTACTTCGACGCGGGCAGGTAGAGCGCGAAAGCCTGTCACACCGGTGACGGATTGCAAAGACGCGATTTTGCTAAAGTCAGCGCGCGTTCTGCCGAAAACGTCATCATGAACACACCGAAACCCTCCGACGCTGCGATCATCCATGCCGCGGTACAAACCCTGAAACTCCTCTGCAGGATTCGCGGGATGGAGCCAGACGATCTCGACGATGCGGTGGTCGACAAGCTTCTCTGGAGTTCGTTCGAAGAGTATCCCGGCAGCGGCTCGATTGTCGCCGATACGGCTTTCGCTAGGCGGCCCTAACGGAGGCTTACCGCGACGGCTGATAGTCCGGATACAGTTCCGCGCGTGCGGTTGTTCAATCTGTGACCACTATCTCCATTGCCTGGGGCTTGTCCAGCCGGAATTCGTGAATCCGGCCCGCGCGGACATCGAGTAGCAGGCGGTCTAGCGTCTCCAGTTCCTGTAGCCTCACGTCAGCCTCGCCAACCCGCAGGTTGTCAATCCCACCTGGTGTCGCGCGACGCATCCCAAGCAGATAGGCGACGGCGCTCGCGCGCGTCAAGAAAAAACGTTGCATCCTGGCTGAATCCTCACTTCTGAGGGCAGCATGGTACTGGATGCCCCTGCTCATGTCGAAAGATCGGACCGGACGGGAACGCACCCCACGCGCCGATGCTGACCGACGCAACCAGTTTCCCTGCGTGCAACTGACGGTACTTCTCCAACAGGTCGCCCCCTCCCCGGCTTCGCCACCGCTTGCAAAAAGGTCCGGGAACATCAGCTACAGTGCCCTACACGTGGGTGCACTCGACCTCGTCGGGACTGATGTCATCGCGGCGCCGCTCGTACAGTTGCGTGGTCCGCGTCGATGCGTGATTCGCCATCGCAGCCGCATTCTCGAGCGTGCCACCGTTTTTCAGATGAGCGGTGATGCCGGTCGCGCGGAATGTGTGGTGCCGATCGCCGTGGCGATGCCGGCGGCCAGCGCGCGGCGCCGCACCATCGCATACGCGTTCGCCTGCGGCAGCGTCCGTATGCTTAGCTGCCCGGCGCCCGCGCGCGATCGTACGGAAAAGCGGCCCCTTGCTGTCGTCAGCGATGCCGACGTCGTCGAGCTACTCGTGCAGATACGTTTCAAGCGTGTGATGGCACGGCATCTCGGGCAGTTTGCCGCCACGCAGTCGCACCCAGATGCGCCGGTCCTACACGCAGACGTCGCCCACCCGCATCGCGAGCGCCGCGCCCACCTGTGCGAACGAAAACACCATCAGTGCAATCAGCGGTATGCGTACCGTTCGTGCAATTTCTGGCAGTCGTCGCCCGCAGAGCCCCGTCCAGCAAGGATTTGACGTCCGACAACATTTCCTCGAAACACGAATTCACCAAGCCATTGATAAATAAGCATTTCTAGAGACTAACCGTCAGAAAAGCACGAAAGGAACGAACACCCAAGGCCGGCCGGCGTCCGCACATCGCTGGCGCCGTGTCCTGCCGTTGCCCACAAGATTCCGGGTCTCCGGCGACGACCCGCCTTCGCCGGCCGCGCCGGGCGCCGGCGTTTCTCGACGCGGCGCAGATGGGCCACCAGACGTACCGCACGCCCGTCGGGCAGCGAAACAAAGATAGCTTCGTTTCAGAAGTGAAATTGGCAGCACCGTAGGCTCAAGTCTGGCGACCTGACAGGCACGCGCCGCCTCACGATAGGGCGTGTCGCTCAATCAATCAGCGCGGACTGTTAAGAATACGCATTAAAAATGCGGGGTGCCGCGCTTCGGCTGGCGTCCAAAAGTCTTGTCAGCGGTGTCCGTTGCCCCCATAATAGCGACCAAGTGGACTGGGAGTTCCCGGTCGGCGTCAAAGCCTCGGTGAGTCTCACCGGGGCTTTTCGCTTTCTCGCGACGGGAAAATCTTCAGTCCCCAGTCCTCGTAGCCCTCCCCCAGACGTTCGCGCCCGCCGCTGCAATAGAATTTTCGTTTCAGCACCTCGAATGCGCGGTTCTCCTGCCCCGCGCGAATAACGCTCATCCCGACCGGCCGAGCCACGAGGTCGGCTAGCTGCAGCCCCGGTGAATCGACCTTCTTGTCGGCAAAGATGACGTCGAACGGCAAGGAGATGCCCAGCCGGTTGGCGCCGTCACAGATGCGACGAAACTCAAGCTCGAGCTCGTTATCTTCCTTCTTGCCGCGGCATTCGACGACCACGTGCGTCAGCGCGCCATCCTGATTCTTTTCCTGAAGGAATTCGTAGAGCGTTTCGAGACAGAACCCGAGTGCAAGATGGTAGGGGTTGTTGTCCGCGTCGCCGCGCTCACGAAGCCGGATCTTGTCAATGACACAACTGATCAGGATGAAGTTGCTGAGCTCAATGATGCCGGTCAGCTCGGAGATGAACTGCTGCTTGTGCTCGCGATTGACGAAGAAACGAAAATCTCCTTTCTCCTTCCGGATCTCATGTTCGTGGAGTACCACCAGGTCGTGACCGAAGTGGTTGAACTTGAACTTGTGCAGCGCCGGCACGACCTTTTCGCTGTAATTCCGCTTGTAGAACACACAGAAAGCCAGCACGAACACCGGATAGTTGGCATCCAGTGTCTGCATGCCGTGATCACCACTCTCATCCACGTAGACGACGAAATTGCTGTATTTGCCCGGCACCGACGTCTCGCCAGCGTCATCGTCCGCGTCATGTTGCGGCTCATCGTTAAACAGCGAAAATTGCTGCGGCATCGGCGTTGGATCGTTGCTCATGCGTTGGTTTCGCTCCCTTGGTCGTCATCGCGCCGTTCGCCGGATTCTCCACGCGACCGCGGCAACTATCGGTGGTGTTTTGGCACGTACCGCCGGGATCCTGTTCCCGGTCCGGCGAGGCGACTATTTTACTGTCGACCGATGCGCATCCGCTTTCCCGCACGGGATGTCGGTCGGCCAGGCCCTCATGCACATGACGGCATGGAGCCCGGGGCGTCGCTCGCAGTGTGCTCAGAACAGTTGCGCGTCCTGGCAGCCTTATTACCGCCATCTTCTGCGCAAAACGCTAGCCTTTATTAGCTCGCCTCATCGGGCAATGCGCTGCCAAAGAGGTCTGAAATCGCGTCGCTCGCCTGTTGCCGCGACGGCATCGTGCCGCTGCGGACCCGCGAGAGAACATCCGGTGGCAGCCAGGCATCCTCCATCGCGCCAATGCCGCCCTCGATCATCTGCTGCAGGAAAAACGACTGCCTCCGTCCCGTTAATTCTGCCAATAGTCGCAACCTGTGCTCGATCTGTGGGTTGACGCGTACCGCGACCACCTTCAGCTTGTTTTCGGCGGTCCGTTTCACCGCATACTCCTGTCGTGTTCTTCGTGCCGCAAACGGGCGCGTTCGTGCGGTGCTTCTACCATGGTGAATCGCGCTTCGCAACGCCATTTCGAGGACGGGGCTCCTGTATCCGGCTGCCTGCACTGCCACACCTGAAGGAAGAACGATGACCGTAATGTCGAAACTGGGCGCGATGCCAAAGGTGCGGTCTTCAACCGTCGAATTTACCGGCTACCCCTCGGGCGCGACCTGGCGATCTGGTCCAGGCAGTGTTCCCCGGCATCGTCGGGTTCTGCGACGACACGCTTAGAAACGCACGGCCGTCGCAGTTCCTGGTTTCGACGACAAGCCCGCAGTAAACGAAGAGTACGGCTCTCCCGCTGATCCCGGGTACGCGCGGATGACGAATCGACGACCTGCCAGGGCATACGCGCGAGGGTAACGACGGAGGGAACCTCTTCCTGCGCACCTCAGGAAGCACGACGTGCGCCCGCCCCCTGCTCCATGGCTAGCGGTTAGCCTCGGGCAACGTGTGAGGTCCTTCCCGGTCGACAATCCGGTAGCCAGGGGCACAAAGGCGGTGGCACAGCGACGTGCGACAGGACACCGCCTTTGCGCCCCTCACCGGTGCTGCACTTTCCGTGTCGCCATATACGCGTCGAACAGGCCCGCATGCAGGCGCCTGAGTTCCTGGCGCAGCGCGATGAGTGCGTGCTGGTCGCCTTCGTGCTCCCGGCGCAGGACCTCACCCAGCAGGACCATGGCCCGCGAGGCCGCCTGGTCACGCTGCACGCGCGCCTCCTCCAGCCGGCCCGCGAGCGCCGGCTTGACCACCAGCAGCCAGGCCGGGAACCAGGCGTAATCGTCGGGCTCGCCCGAGCCGAAGAACTCCGCATCGAAGCGCTGGTGTAGCGCGTCAAGCGACGCGTCGCCCAGTCCGGGCAGCAACGCCAGGAATCGGGCGGGTGCCAGCCACGCCAGTTCAGCGAGCAGTGGCCATGCGGCATCCAGCCCATCCGCCCGGTAGCGCGCCTCGGCCATCCACATGAGCGGCACCGGGATGCGCCACCAGGATTCAATGCCCTCGACGGATTCGCGCGCGGCCGTCCAGTCGTGGGCCAGAAGCCACAGGGGCGCGGCATGGCTGTCGGCTTCGGCGCCGCGAAAGGCGAGGGTTCCGGCCCGCCGGGCGAGTGATCGCCAGCACGGTGCGAGCCACGGCTGGATCGCATGCACGGGTAACACCCGCCGGGCGGCGGGCATGACCTCGACCTCGAGGTAGCGGCGCGCGATGGCCAGCGCCGCGTGATCAGCAAAGGACGCTGTCGATCCGCGCCCGAGTTCGCAAACCAGCACGGTCATTGCGGACAGCGCACCGTCGTCCGGGTATTCGCCGGCCAGCAGTTCCAGTGCTGTTTGCGCGGCCGCCGCATCGCGCCGCTGCAGCGGCTCCAGCACGTCGTTGCGCAACATCAGGTCACGGCTGTCGGCGAAGATGTCGAGCTGCTGCATGGTCATCTCATTCAGAAGAGCTGATCGTGAAGAGCGGTCAGACTAGCCCATTTCACCGTGCTGCGGAAGGTGCGGCCGTCCTCGTCCACCGACTCGATGATCACGCGCTGGCCGCTCGCTTCGGCGAACACCCGCACGGTCCGCTCGTTATAGTGCATCAGTGCGCCGATCGGCGGACAGGTCCGGGCTTTGCGCCCTTTCCGCTGGCGTTTTTTTCGTTCCATCAGGCCTACCCGCGCTTGCGGCGCCCCGCGGTCTTGCTGGCCACCGCCGGTGCCGCCGGTGCCGCTGGTGCCGCTGGTGCCTTAAGCGACGTGCCCGGCGTCCGCAAGGGACGCGTCGCCGCCGGGCGTGCTGCGGTTGGGCGTGCACGGGCGGCCTTCTCGCGGACCGGCCGGGCTTCCGCCTGACGCAATACCGCGAGCTGCTCCTGCAGCGTCACGTTCGTGGCCTGCACCGCATCCAGCCGCCCCTCCAGCACGCCAGCCTGATGGCGTGCGTCACCGAGCTGCGCCTGCAGCGCTTCGGCCACGCGGCGATGATCCGCCTCGCGTTTTTCTGCCCGCTTCGTGGCCTCGTCCAGCTCCTTCTGCACCTTCGTCGCGCTACTACGCTCGCGGTCGATCTCCAGCAGCGCGCGCTTTTCGGACGCCCTGAGCCGCTCCTCTGCGCGCTCGGCCGCTTCCCGCTGGCTGGCAAGATCGCGCGAGAACCCTTCCCTCTCCTCCACCAGCTCGCGCTCACGCGCCGCCAGCGCCGCGCGGATCCGCCCAAGGTCTGCTGCCAGCGCCTGGCGCTGCGCGTGGCCTTCAGCCTGCGCCCGTTCCAGTTCGCGGACCTCGACCTGCGCGGCCAGCAGTGCCGCGGTGCGCTGCTCGAGCGCGGTCTCGGTGCGACCCAGCTCGTCCCGCGCGGCGATGACCGCCTGCTGCGCCTCGACGCGCTGCGCCTCGACCTCGTCGCGCAGCGCGTCGAGCGCGGCCTCCGCTGAGGCGGTCGCGCGCGTCCACAGGGTGGCCACCAGCTCGCCCGCGGCCGCACCAAGATCGGCGGGCAGGTCGGGATGCTCGATGCGCACCCGGCTTTTCTCGCGCAACTCCGTCCAGAACTCGCCGAGCACGGCAGCGGGCGTGCCCATGCTGCCACGGCGGACCAGCTGGTACAGCCGGTTGGCGGTCGGCGTGATGCCGTAACGGAAGAACAGCAGCGCGCACACCTCGCGGTACAGCTCGCGGGTTTTCGGATGCGCGGCTTTCAGCCGGTCGATTTCGGCGGCGAGGCGCGTCTCGTCAGGCGGGACAGCGGGCTGGGCGTCAGACATGGACAGAAGACCGAACTAGGTGGCATGAATAATACAACGTAAAACGTTATATATACAACGAACATGGTGCTTTACACGACATTAGGCCCATAATGTCGTGTATGTGGCCGGGAGTGCCGGCCGTCACCGTGTCACACCCGCCGGAGCCGCCCGAACCGTGTCAGCCACCCAGATCGCGTCCGTGCAGCCTGTCGAGACCCTCGTCATTCCGGAACGTCTGGACGGTCGCGACGGCACCAACCGGGGCGACGCCGGGCATTCGCAACTGTCGGCCCGCAATGACCTCGATGCGGTGCGCGCGTGGCTGGCCAACTACGCCGACACGAAGACCACCTTCGATAACTACCGCAAGGAGGCCGAGCGGCTGCTGCTGTGGGCCGTCGTGCAACTCGGCAAGCCGCTGTCGTCGCTCACGCACGAGGATCTGCTGCTGTTCAGGGTGTTTCTCGTCAACCCGCAGCCCGAAAACCGCTGGGTGTCGGCCAGCGGCGGCAAATACGCGCGCGGCGACGCACGCTGGCGCCCATTCAACGGACCGCTGTCACCGGCCAGCCAGCGGCAGGCACTGATCATCCTGAACGGCATGTTCACCTGGCTGGTCGATGCTGGCTACCTGCGCGGCAACCCGATGGCGTTGCTGCGCCAGCGTGGAAAACGCGCGGCGCCGCGGGTCACGCGTTACCTGTCGATTTCACTGTGGGATGAGGTCAAAGGCTTTGTCGGGCAGTTACCGCAGGACACCGGGCTGCAGAAGGCGTACTCCGCGCGCTGCCGGTGGCTCACTACCCTCTTCTACCTGCAGGGCATGCGCGTTTCCGAGGTCGCCACCGGAACGATGGGCGACTTCTCGCGCCGGCTCGGCGCCGACGGACGCGAGCAGTGGTGGCTCCAAATCCTCGGCAAGGGTGACCGGGAACGGATCGTCCCCGCGTCGCCCGAACTGATCGCCGAACTGGCCCGCTACCGGCAGGCGAACGGTCTCCCGCCGCTTCCGGGTCGCACCGACGACGCGCCGCTGGTCATCCCGTTCCGGGGAAAAAGCCGCTGCATGTCGCGCTCAGCCGTGCACGATGCGATCAAAAGCGTATTCGGCTGCGCCGCCGCGTGGCTGCGCGCCCGCGGACCTGAATTCAAGGATCGCGCAAATGAACTGGACCGCGCCTCGGCGCACTGGCTGCGACACACTTCGGGCTCACACCAGGCCGACGGCGGTGTCGACCTGCGCACGGTGCGCGACAATCTCGGCCATGTGTCGCTGAACACCACGAGCCTTTATCTGCACGAGGAAGAGGACAAACGCCATCGCGAAACGGTGAAACGCCACCGCATGAACTGGGAGACGCCGCCGGCTGCAGAGCCCGGTCCGGCGAAGCACGACCCATGAACCCGAACCCGGACGGACGGCCCAGGCGATCGCGTTGACCCACAGGCCGACGGCCGCCTGGCGCGCGAACGGCCGCGACCTGTCCAGCCAGGAATCAGGTACTCACGGGAATGGGAGAACGGGACGTCCCGGCCAGGAACACCCGGAGCTTCTGCTCCGCCGCGAGTACTTCGTGCAGCGGAGCACTCGCGAGCTGCGAGTCGTAGAGAGCAAGAAGCACCTCGAAGGCGGCGATCGCCTCTTCCGGAAGCCGCCATTCGCCACACGCGTGAGCACGCGCCAATGTCGCCTCGACGGCGTATTCGACGAGCCTGAACTCTTCGACCGGGCAGATGCCATATCCGGCCCGCTGCAGGAACCAGCCCAGGTACACCGCGCGCATCAATTCATTGATGAGGTGTCCGTTGCCGTGACCGCTACGGCACGCGACCAGTGCAAGGTGATTCGCGAGGGATTGTTTGTTTGCCGACGCGCGATCCATCGGCAACAGAAGCGCTCTGGTGAGCGGTATGTGGCCCCGCGCACTGCGGGGCCTGTTTCGTCTGGAAGACACGGATTCGAAGTCGCAGGGAACGTTTTTAACACGGGCGGATTATAGCTGGACTATTCGCGGGGATTTTCTGCTGCCAATAGCCGCTACGCGCCGTGTCCGCAATCAGCATCCGCAAGTTCCTCTTCGCTCACGTTCCCATTCAACAGAAAGAACCATCGCCAGTATCGGATGCCCGCCCAGGTTGCAGGGTACGGGCCTCTTGTTCATGAGCCCCCTCGCTTCCTTGTGGACCGCGGTTTGGTGTGTTCGTGCCGCAGAAAACGCGCGACGGTTAGTTGCATCCACCTGTTTTGATCCGGGCACCAAAAGGTGAGCCATTTCGGGAGACCAATGGGCTAACTCTCTCTGAGCCAGCATCGTTTCAATCAACCTGGTCGCGGCAGGTGATCAGCTGCGGTACTCACTCGAACGACAAGTAACAAGGCAGGCCTCCCGCGCCAGCGTTCGCCCGGGAGCTATCGGCGGTAGTCGGACCCGAAGCCGCCGATCGGACGAGATTTACAACAGTCCATTCCAAGGCCACCAGTCAATCGCCAATGAGGTTTCGAATGGCCGTCTGGCAAATCTGCCGCACCTTTACCCAGTTACCGATCTTTCCCCGTCGACTTCGGTGTAGTGCGGACCAGGGCTTTGCACCCTCTTTCGCCATTTGCTTTGTCAAGGCGTAAACGTTAGCGAATATCCTCATCTTGCAACGCAGCGACTGTCGCATGTAACGGGCTGGACTCCCGCAGCGAGAGCCATGCGTGCGCAGTCGATCAGCGAACGAGCGCACGTGGTATCGTGCGACGCGTCGCGCAGTCAGAATGCGTTTTCAACGTAAAACCAATGCGCCATTATTGACGACCTTACAAAAGAATGTTCACGCCTCCCTTCGCGACGTGCGAGCCGCCGTCCGGCAATCAAGCAAATCCCCGCGAGCTTCTCAAAACCGTTGTCGCAGCATCGCTTGTGACTGGCCTCGAAATGTTCGATTTCACCGTTTTCGGATTCTTCGCGGTGATGATCGGAGAGCGGTTCTTCCCAGCGAACGATCCGATGACTTCATTGCTGTGGGCCGTCGGTACATTCGGCGTCGGCTTTTTCATGCGACCTGTTGGCGCGATGATCATCGGCGCTTACGCGGACCGCGTGGGACGCC
>NZ_WOEY01000042.1 GCF_013177695.1 Paraburkholderia solitsugae
GAGGTACTCAATGCACTGAACGTGAAAAAACCGGTCGCCCCGCAGCAGCTCGCGCTGTTGTAGTGGCAATTTTTAAAATCGACATCAATAAAATCAGGTGCTTGCGCGATTAACTGTCGAACTCAGGCGCCCTGACAGACGTCGCATGAGATCGAGCATGTCGAGGCCTGACCGACGGTCGCGCGAGCCAGTCGGGAGGGGCGTCTGCGAACTGCTCGGTAAGGGTGCGCCATGCGTTATCGGCGCTAGGGAGAAGGAGCGATCCAGTGCGCCCCCTCAAGACGCTACATACTGCAATGCTCCGCAGCGTGACTTCTAAAGTAGGCCTCGGTTTCATCGTCCGCGAAGCAGGGCGTGCAGTCGTATTGGTCTTCGATTTTCGTTGTAGTTTTGGTTTGATTCTTAGTCCTGGTAATCGGAGTACTTACGCGAATCTCCCCGGACTTTTTCGGCGGGATACTTCGTCCGATTGACATCCATTTTTTCCAAGCAGGCTTGATAGAGGTCGACATCAAGCTTGTCTGCCAGGCGGACGAGGTAAAGCAATACGTCCGCCATTTCGTGACGAATGGCAGCTTGTTTGCCTTCATCCAGTTCGCTCTTGTCTCCGGAAGTCAGCCACTGAAATGGCTCCAGTAGCTCACTTGCCTCGACGCTCAATGCCGTCGCCAGATTCTTTGGCGTGTGAAATTTGTCCCAGTCGCGCTCATCCGCAAACTGACGAACGAGGTCACGTAAGCTAGCAAGGTCACTTTGCATCTCAAAATCTCTTCGTGTGATGGCTCCCCCAGACGGCTGGGGATAACTAATCGGATCGGTCTTGCTGGGTGAAATAGGGCACTAGAGGCGTCCCTGCTCGAGTGGGCCGCGTCGTCCTTATCTCAATAAGAGGTGATGATATAAGAGAGGGGTTTGATGCGTGCGTTATTTAGCTGGCTACGCTGGCGCGAGTCTTCGCGTCGCAGATGACGCAATGCGCGAGCAAGCTGTATTGGCTCAAGGACGTGGGCAGAGGTTGTTGTTGCACAGGGGGCGCCGGATACCTCAATGCGTCTAACGCTCCAAAACGGGCTAGGGAAACAACCTGCCGCGCAAGAAACTAGCAATTTTGCGCTAATAGCGCAGTTGGTCTATCGCCGTTGTAGTGACCAAATAAGAGTTGGCCACCTATTGCCATCGAAGCCACGCGTCTCGCTTATTTGTCCGCAGACGTCGCATGAGATCGAGCATGTCGAAGCCCGACCGACGCCCCGCATCGCCCAACTTTCCACACAAAGCCGCCCCAGCAACGCCTCAATAAAACCCGCCAACAATGCCCAATGCATACTAGATGACCAATATAAGAGGCATTTAACATTCTCCAATAAATCGATTTGCCTTATCCCGTAAATGTTTTGTAGAATCGCGCGATTACGCGGGGGCGCGTGAAAGCAACGAAAACTAAAAGAGGCGGTATGGGAATGCATCACATAATCGGCAGCGTTAATGGCGGACCCGCGCGGGGAGAGCGTCTGTCACACCTTGGCGCGCGGCGTCAGCAGGGCCGTGGGCCGCTGAGCCCATTGAGCAATTGGCTAATCGGAAGCCGCGCTATCGGCGAAGCCCGCATGCTCGATCCACTCATTGCCGTCATTAATTGTCAATCTCAAGGGCTTCAAGCTAAATGCATTAACCGGAAAATTTTTCCGTTTGAATCGGAAAATAAAACCGATCAATAACGCAAAAGCAAACCAAAAAACAAACCGCCAGAAGAACCCGCGAGCCGAACAAACCATAGCGACCCAGCGACATCAAAAGAGACCACCGTGAATTCCGCCGACCTGTTGCGTGCCTTTGCCTCCCCGTCCCTGACGCAAGCCAATCGCGCCTTCCGCCTGCACTGGGGCTCAGCCCAGTCGAGCCTTGAGCAAGTGCTGATCGCGCATCGCATCGACATCAGCGAGGGCCTGTGCTCAGGCATTGTGGGTCACGTGACGTGTCTGTCGACGCGCGCGGACTTGCCGCTCAATGCGTTCATCGGCTTGCCGCTGTCGGTGCAGATGGTCACCGACCGTGGCGCCTTGCACCCGATCTGCGCGATTGTCACCGACGCGCGCGCGGGCCAGTCGGACGGGTCGCTGGCGACCTACCAGTTGACCATGCGCGATGCGTTATCGGTGCTGGAGGGGCGAACCAATACGCGCATCTTCCGCACGCTGAGTGTGCCCGATGTGATTGAGAAGCTGCTGGGCGAATGGCAGAAAAAGAGTCCGGCGCTCGCGCGCGCGTTCGATTTCGATCTGTCGTCGCTGGATCGCGCGAAGTATCCGGTGCGCGAGACGCTGTTGCAGTTTCACGAGTCGGACGCGGATTTCATCCGGCGGCTGTGCCGTCGCGAGGGCATTGCGTGGTTCACGGCGGCGGGCAAGCGTGGCGCGGACCCGTCGTCCGATGGCGCCGGTGAGTCGCCGGTGCACACGCTGGTGCTGCTGGACGACCCGATGAAACTGCCGAAGTCGTCGGCCGGCACGGTGCGCTATCACCGCGACGCGGCCACCGAAGCGCGCGACTCGATCACGCTGTGGTCGGCCTCGCGTCAGCTCGTGCCGGGCAACGTGCAGCGCGCGAGCTGGGACTACAAGAGCGCGACGGTGGCGCAGGCGTCGGAGACGAGCATCGTCGATCAGGGCGAAGCCGGCAACGACCTCGCGCAGCTGCTGCGCGATGCGGTCATCGACGTGCCGCACGCGGGCGATTCGTGGTCGGACTATGAGCGCGTCAGCAAGGCGCGCATGCTCGCCCATGAGTTGCGCTCGGCGAATGTCGATGGCGTGAGCGGGGTGCGGGATCTGGCTGTCGGCCGATGGTTCGAGTTGACCGGGCATCCGGAGGTGGACACGCATCCGCAGGAGGAGCGGCAGTTTATTGTCACCACGCTGCATCATCGTGGGGAGAATAGTCTGCCGAAGACGTTGAATGAGCGCGCGCAGGCGTTGTTTGAGGCGAATCGGTGGAGGGTGGAGGGGCCTTCGACGGGTGCTTCGTCTTCACCGTCGGCTGGGCAGGGAAGGGCGGCGAGTAGTGCGGATGAGGAAGAGAGCCGCTATGAAAACACCTTCAGTTGCGTGCGACGCGGCGTGCCGCTGACGCCAGCCTACGATCCGCGAATTGATCTGCCACGGGTTTATCCGATTACCGCGCTGGTGGTCGGGCCGCAGGGCGAGGAGGTGTATTGCGATTCGCTTGGGCGGATCAAGGTGCAGCTTCAGGGCCTGGATCCGGATGATCATGCGCACGCACAAGGGGCGGGTACGAGCGGGACGGATAAGGACAGCGCGTTTGTACGGGTGAGCAGTAGCTGGGCAGGGACGAACTACGGGCACGATACGTTGCCGCGCATCGGGATGGAGGTCGCGCTGGATTTCCTGAATGGGGATCCGGACAAGATGTTCGTGACCGGTGTGCTGCACAACGGGCCGAATATGCCCGCCACCTTTAGTCATACCGGGGCGCTGCCGGGGAATCGGTTTTTGTCGGGGGTGAAGACGAAGGAGATTAAGGGGAATCGGTATAACCAGTTGCGCTTCGACGACACCGCTGGGCAGATCAGTAGCCAGCTCGCGAGTCAGCATGCGGATAGCCAACTCAATCTTGGGTATCTGACGCAGCCGCGTACGGACGGCGCCGGGGAGGCGCGCGGAGAGGGGGCCGAGGTGCGCACAGATGCCGCAGCGGCTCTGCGTGCTGCCAAAGGCATTCTGCTAACGACGTATGCTCGCAACAAAGCAGTCGGAAACCATCTTGACAGGGACGAGTTGACGCAACTGCTTGGCGAATGCACCGATTTGTTCAAGTCGCTTGGAGACTATGCTGGGCAGCACGGCGGGCAAGCTGCCGACACCACCTCACAAAGTGCGCTGGCCAGTGCGTTCAAAAACTGGAACTCTAGTGTCGGCGAGACCACGGCGCCATCCGCGTCTGCGTCGACCGACCCTCATGCCATTTTCGCGCTCGGAGCCGCAGAAGGCTCTGTTCAACTTACACCAAAAACTCACCTGACTTACGCCGGGGAGAACATCGACCAAGTGGCACAGCAGCACCTGCAACTCATGAGCGGTCAGCGCTTAAACGCAACCGCAGGCCAGGGTGTGCAAATGTTTGCGCGAGGAGCTGGCATCAAGGCAATCGCTGGTGAAGGTCCAGTTGTTATCCAGGCGCAGGCCGACGCGCTAACCGCAAACGCACAGAAGGGCGTCAAAATCAGTACGAACGAAAACGAAGTGCTGATCACCGCGCCAACTATACGACTGGTGGCCGAAGACGGCAGCTATCTGAAGATCGGTGGAGGAGTAACTCTCGGTACTAACGCCGACGTGAAGATTCTGTCTGCGTCGCACCAATGGGGTGGTCCATCCACTGATCAAGCAGTGAAAAGCTCATTCAATAACGCGCCCACGGATCAGCGCTTCCGATTGCATTACCCCGGTGATTCGCCGGACGCACCAGCGCCCGCAGCGCACCAGCCGTATCGCATCACCACGGACGATGGGCGAGTCATCGAAGGGACAAGCGATGCCAATGGCCTGACGGAATTGGTAAAGGACGATGCGATGAAAATCCTGAAGATTGATATTTTGAAGCCCGATCTTTGAGCCGGGAGTCGGACGAACATGACAGATACTGCAAATAGCCAAAAAGTCATCGGCTCGGGCGCGGGTATAACAGAGTCGAACCGCGCGAATGACCGGAACGTAGCAAGACCGCGCGATCTGCCGGGCATCGTTATTTTTTTGCACGGAGTGAATGACCCCGGTGCGAACTACGAAACGGTCGAGCAGGGGCTTTGCAAGGGTTTGGGTGAACGATTGAATCGCCCCGATTTTGTTGCGGGTGCCTATGGTGCCGCATATAAGGACAAGGCGAAGCAGAAGGCTAAGGGGCAATCGGATCGTGAGACTGAAGTCGTCTTGGCCGATCCTGACACCTATCTTTATCAGAGAACGGGTAAGGGCGCTCATAGCGTTTTCATTCCGTTCTATTGGGGCTATCGGGCAGATCCCAAAGAAATCCTGAAGGACAAGGCTGGCAAACCTACCCAGCTCCGCAGCCAATATCAGGACGTTCGAGGCAACCGTCTGGACGCTAACTTCGCCAAAGCCGGCGGGATGTTCAACAACGCAACGACAAACATTCCAGATATGTATGGTCCGGGCTTTGCATCAAGTTACGTCTCCCGCACCGTTCTCAAAACTGCGATGTCTAACTATCAGTTCTCGGGCACTAGTCCGGAACGACATTACTTTGTTCTTGCGGCTGAGCGTCTCGCGATGTTGGTTTCTGAAATACGTGCTGTGGCGCCAGATGAAACGGTAAACATCATGGGGCACAGCCAAGGAACGATAATTACCCTATTGGCCCAGGCTCTACTACACGACAAGGGCCTACGCTGCGCAGATTGCGTAATCATGGTCGATAGTCCTTATTCGCTAGGCGAGCACGGACTGATGACTTGGGCGACTCAGCCGAACGCAACTCAGCAGACTTCGCAAGCGAAGCTAAATACCTTGATCAATATTGTCACTGCGGTAACAGAAGCGCCGCACCGACAGCCCCCGCTAGACCAGCTATGCTTGGATAACGTTCAATCGGGGGGGCGAGCAGGCTATAAATGGACACCCCAAAGCGGTACGCGCGAAGACCAACAGCGCCAGTTGTGTGTGTTTCCGGAACGTGATAACCGTGGGCGCGTTTACTTGTATTTCTGTCCCGAGGACAGCACCGTCGATTTGCCGATCGTCAAAGGAATAGGCACTCACGGCGTCCCGGATACAGTGACTGCTGACGATTATTATTGGGACGGAAATCACACTAGGCCTCAGAGCGAGACTGAGGCACTTGCAGCAATGAACAAGCTCAAGGAGCTCAATTTTCGCCAAAGAGTCTGGACAAAACACCTTTCTGGAAACAAGCCTCTGCTCGTCGGCACGGCACCGCAATACGTCGACGTCTATAAGTCGGGCCGTCTTTTCATCAATGGTGATCAGCTAAAACCAACGGTTGAGCCAAGTTTGTATGGGGGGGAAGCGAAGCGCGGAACTCCCGACAAGGCAGGTCTGGAAGCGCCTGATGCTGTCTCCCAAAACCTCGCCTTGGGCAATTCGTACGCAAACCTTCAGTGGGTCCGCATGCCGGATCCGCCCAGTTGGAATACGACTCCCGATGCGCTCAAACAGCAGTTTAATGTCGGCAAAGGAACCGACGACCAGACCAATGCCGTGCGCGTCGAGTTCACTGGTGGCATAGGTGCGACACCGTACGTTTTACGCGAGGAAACTCCTGCTGAAGCGCGTCAACGAATGTCGCAAAATCCCGCTGCTCTTGCGGACAAAGATCCCACTGGCGTCCTTACCGAGAACTCGTACCACTCAGCAATTTTGCGTGACCCGCAAAATCACCGTTGGGTGACTGCGATGGACGTCGCAGTCGGACAAGCCAAAAGCCTGGATAATCTGGATTGGCAGGCCCTCTGGGTTGCCATTGCTGACTGGAAGACGCCGCTGGATAAGATCAAAGCACTGTCAAAATTCTCCTCGTTGACCTCAGGCGGGCAAGAACTAGTTCTCGCAAATTGCGAATACTACGCGTCCGGGAAATTTCCGACCAAATACGTCTCGAAGACTCTCCCCAGTTTGGTTGAATCGCAAACCATGGATCAGCGCAAAAATCCGGAGCGCCCCCAAACGCCGCCCATCGACTGGAACTTTAGCGGGCTGAGATGAATACAAGCAAACTACCCCATGTGAGGCGCTATGCGCTCGTTTTTTTCATTGCTACATTGTCAATTGTCGCATATGCCCTCTTTGGTCGAGCGCCAGACAACATCGACGCGACCGCTGGCATGAGCACACTTCACTTTGTGCGCAACGGCATTCTTTCCGCCGCCGTCATGACGCTCACAGTGTTCATTGCCCACCTAGGGGTTACCGCGGCAAACGCTGCGCAATCGACGAAGACTCAGCTGTCGGCTTCTTCGGTTGTTGGCAGCTCCGTCGATGGTGAATCCTCGAGCGTGGACAAGATCACTGCGCTACAGGTAAGGGGACTTGGGATAACCATTGACCATCTCGGGCAGAGTGAAATATGGCAGCACATTCAGCGCAAAGGCGACACCCATGCGTCGATATTTTCAAATGCCGCGGCGGATTATCCTTCTGACCACGACACGCGAGAAAGTCTTTCCGCACTACGTATCGGGTCGGCATTCAAGTCTGGCGCCGGCGAGGCTGTAGAGTACTGGCCAATTCCGGTAGTAGCTGTAGGACCCCGAAAGGATCCCACCAATGATTCAACAGCAGCGTTCTCAATAGCGTCCGCACGGCAAAAAGCCAGCTTAGCGTTTCAACTCTTTCTTTCGCAGGAGTCAGTCAACGACACCGGTTCGGCCACGCCGCTTGAAGATCTATTCCGTTTCTTCGACGAGCATCCCGATGTGCCGGCCGCCGTGATCTTTTCGTCGGACGGGATGGTGGTCCGGAACTACCTTGGAAAGCCCGGCTCGGGATTGACGCCCGACGGACCGGCTGTGCCCAAGGTATTGGACAGTGCCGTTGCACTGCTAGTGGCGCGTCCAGATCGAGTCGATCGTCTGATTCGTCCTTTCGTTGTTAAAGAGCCTCAAAGTGTCGATATGCGCGAAACCCAATTCGACATCGTTAAGATGTGGAATCTCTACTGGGACGAGACCGAGGCTTTCGACACGGACTACGCGAAGAAGCTCAAGGAGCATGGCAGCCTATTTCCCGTTGGACCGCACATCATGACCACGGCTTGGTGGCAGTCAAAACTTCCTGGGTTATGGGCTCAAACAGAGAACAAGGGACCCGGGGATTTCAGGAAGAACCCCTGGTTGCCAGTTAGGTGGACAACCTGGCAATTACAGGAGTTCGACGAGTCGCCGGTACTTGGTTATCTTGGCAGGCCAATACGCGCACCTTTGAAGGACCAAGACAACGCATGGCTCAAACACGCTGACCAGGCAACATCGATCCGCGAAGGATGGGAGGCCGCGCAGCAGCAAGGTACTCAGCACGCAAAGCCAGAACGCATTTTCTTCGATACCAGTGCCAACCGGGAATGGGTAATCCCGTTGAGTCAGGCGTTAAATAGCGGACCTGAGTCGCTTTCACCCACCGATCTTCACGACGGGTACGACGTCGGCTATCGTATAGGGGATACAGGCGTTTCTTCTGCGTTGGTAGAGATTGGTTTGGCGCTCATGGCGGGTTATGGAGACGGCAAAGCAAGCGCAGCCGTGAGTGTCAGCGACCACGGGTTTGCGGAAATCTCGATCGTGACGCCGCCCACAGCAGCGGAGAAGGCAAAAAATGCGCTGCATCGTGGCGATGACCCATTCAATTACCGGTAAATTAACTTGAGCGATACAAGCGGGCAGAAAGTCGACCACACATCGGATGTGGTCAGCAAGCGACCTCTTTGGCAGTCCACCTTTGTGATGCTTGCGGTGATCGTTGCTCTAGTTGCCGCGGGGGTGTTGGGTTACTCAACGGCACGTTGCCAGGAATTGGTGTCGACATTCCTATGGAGTGCGCTTATTACCTTTGGCCCAGTTTTTTACACCGCGTTTAACGAGCCAACGGATTTCGCGATGTGGGCGTTCTTGGCAATCTCGGCCGCGGCAGCGCTTACATATGTTCCGTTCAGGTTGACATGGAGTCGATTCGGTATCGCTGTAATCGCTATCTACGTTTTGTTAGCCGTTGCCACATTGATAGCAGGTGGCAAAGATAGTTGCCGAATACTCTGATTCGCCTGATGGATTGCCACAAACGGGTAGGTATTCGAATTTGTAAAGTCTAGCGAGCTGAGGTGATTATGCGCGGCGTGATACGCGTGGGCGATGGCACGAGTCATGGCGGGAAAGTTGTTACTGGCTATGACGCTTCGCTTGTAATGGATCGCAGCATCGCCCGCGTTGGCGACAAATGCACCTGCCCTATGGCGGGCCACCGGGATTGCGTGATTGTTGAAGGCGATCCAAACGTTATCGTCGGAGGCAAAGCGGTAGCATTCGACGGACATAAAATATCTTGCGGCGCGACACTAATCTCTTCGCTGCCGTCATCCGGTCGGTTGTAGCGTAGGTGTTTTACGGTGGACACCATTGACAGCGAAAGCCCGCGCCTCACGACATACTCGTCTCTCCGTCCCTGACGCACGCCAATCGCGCCTTCCGCCTACACTGGGGCTCGGCCCAGTCGAGCCTTGATCCAGTACTGATCGCGCATCGCGTCGACATCAGCGAGGGTCTGTGCTCAGGCATTGTTGGGCACGTGGCGTGTCTGTCGACGCGCACGGACTTGCCGCTCAATGCGTTCATCGGCTTGCCTGTCGGCAACAAATCAATGGCCAGAGGAACTGTCGTCGAGGACATCCCAATGAGAGCACACGTTGGAACAAATCCGACAACTATCGGTACCTCGTTGGCCGATTAAGGGCCAAGGTTCCACTCGATCTGATCGAAGATCCCCTTCAGCTTCGCGCCCCTTGCCGCATTCAGCATCGCAGCATGCGCGACGCGACCGGCGAGATGTGCACGAAAATTCGAGTGACCGTCGCGATTCTGCGAGGCCGGACCGTGCCTCACACAATTCGTCAGCACCGCCTTCAACGCATCAAACTCCGGCCGCGCAAGATTCGGATGGCTGTTCACTACAACCCCAGCCAGATGCTGCCTCGCGCCACGACGCATCACGCGTGTCTTCCTTAGATTGACCGCAAATCCTTCCTCAATAGCAATCGCCGCCACACGAAGCTCAAGCCGTTCCGCCATCCGCGCGAGATCGTCCCCACCGGAAAACGCCAGATCATCGGCATAGCGCGTATAAGTCGCGCCGAGAGACCGCGCCAACCCAGCCAGCCTCAGATCCAGCCGAAACGCACACAAATTCGCCAACGCCGGCGAAGTCGGCGCCCCTTGCGGCAAATGTCGGTTCCGATACCGCTGCCGCTCCTGCCAATCGATCCTGTCCCGCACATCCGGCGCCAGCAGCCCAGCACTCGGCACCCGATTGGCACACAGCGCAGTCAACGCACGCGCAACCCCCAACGGATAACCCAAAGCACGTATCAAGGAGTAAACGCGTCCCGCATGGACAGACGCAAAGAAATCCGTCAAATCGAACCGAATCACAACCGCTTTACCCGCATGTGGCGCCGCGAACGTAACCGTATTCCGCCCACGTCGAAAACCATGCACCGCATCGTGAGCGGGAACCCGATCGAGTAAGCCATGAAGCACTTTCCTCTGCAAAGCCCGCAAGCGCGACTTAGGAACTTCGATAATCCGGCACCGTCCGTCGCGTTTCTCGACCACTTTGTACGAATAGTGATGAACCGGCGTCCCCGCATTTTGAGCAGGCACACGCCAGCGATCAGCAAACCAGTCCAGTTCCTCGGGCTCGATTTCCAGCCACGCGGCCAGATCGCCGAGCGTCGGCAACTGCGGCAGCACCGCATCATGCAACCAAGGGGGAGCTGCCCGCTGAACAGGCGGGCGAGGCAACACACGCAAAACCCTCGGCCGGTCCTCACCCCTCCAAGCCGCGACAAAACCCGCGTTCTCAGCAACAACCTTCGACAATTCTTTACTGTCGACGCTATCCCACCGCGGACCAAATCGCTTCGCAACCCTGCGCGCCAATCGATTCATTCAATCCGCGGGTTCACCCAACACAAGCGTCATCCGCTCGACCATCCCGGCCGCCTCGGGCGGCCCGGCCAACATGGCATCGGCGATCGCGTAGGTGACAAATTGCAGAGAAGATGACGGCATAGAGCAAAGAGAGGGGGCGGGGCGACCAGTCAACACGTCTTGTGCTGCGTGAGCTCATTTGCGCAACGCGCAAGGCACGCTCATGCGACGAACTGCGGAGGTCATTCTGATCCACGGGGTAGCCCCGTAGTGCCTGGAACGATTACGACCCGAACCTTGGCAAGCTTGACCAGCCGACCCGCGAGCCGAAGATAAGCGACGCGCCTAAGTGTTGTCAACGCATCGGCAGTGCGAATCGATTTTTACAACAAAGTGCTGCGGAAGCAGCATCGATTGACGCAGAAGACACTGCAGTCCACCGTCGACGAAGTGAAGCAGAAAGATCAGCAATAGGACAGGGTGCTATCCCGCCATCTCTGAGACGGTATCCGATAACCAAGACAACAAATCCTGCTTTGACGTTGCGACAGCGATCACATCTTTCGCAGCGCCGCCTCAACCCACCCGAAACTGATCTTCTCCTGCTCCAGCCTCAGATTCTTGCGCAAGCGGTTATCGCGCAGATCGTCATATAGCGCCCGCTCGTCCTGGGTCAGACGTGGCAAATCCCGCAACGTTTGCTTGTCCTCCCGATCCCATTGCGATTGGAACGCCAACAGCGTTTCCCGGTCCATCAAAAACGATTCGACGTGATCAAACTGATGGCGCAACTGATCGAGAATCGCGAACCCATGCGTATCTATATCGCCCCAGTAACAAATGCGTCGACGCGAAAGCCAGTTGGCGTTTGCGAGCATTTCAAAACCATATCCTGCGCCGAAGACCGCCATGCTGTCGTCGACCGGCGGAAACGCCAGAAAATTAACCTCGTTCTCCGTGATAAAAATCCGGCGAACGTCGAGGTCAAGGCGCGCAAAACTGGCGGCGTCCAGTGTGACGTCCTGCTCGGTGCTGGCGGGATGAAATAGAGCCTTCCTCGCATCCAGCACGCGGAAGCGGATACGCAATGGTTTTTCTCTCAATCCATAGCGCGCTGCGAACTGGCTAAGTCCGGATCGTGCGGGGTCCACCGAGTCCGCCGGCAATACACAGTCCAGCAACTCGGCGAGCACACCACGATGTGCTTCAATGAATTTGGTGTGTACATCCGCGATATCGATCTGCCGCAGATACACCCCGGGCCGCGGATGCGCCTCCAGCCAAACGCACACGTCCACCAGGCGACCCCATACTTCAGCAAGTTCAAGAGCCCTTATCGGCCTTTTCGCAAGCCACGGAACGAGGCGAGGCTCGCGAGCCCGTGTCATATCCAGAAGTGAAAGAAACCGCGCCGCTTCGCGCTGTTTTCCAATGAAAGCGACCGCATCCTCGAATGAGTCGATCCACACTTCAACTGGCAGCGCATTGGTGCCGAAAACCCGATGCCGAAACTCGCGCATCTCAAGGCGGCAATGTGCAATCGCCCTGAGCGAACTACTCCATTGGCGAATGTCCTCGAAGCGCTCCGTGATCTCAGCGGATGTAGGGCTTTTCAGCACGAGACGTTTCGGAAATAACGACGCGCCCGTTGCGAGGCCGGCGAGCAGTTCACCTCGTTCCCAGAGCCTGCTGACCTGCGTGCGGAGATCGGCCGGTGTGGTCCAACTCACGTTTCGCTCCTGCCTTTTTCCTCGCGGTATTCTTCGATCGACAGGTTACGCAGCCTCGATTCGCGTCCCTCTTTGTTGTCGACAAATCCAACGCTGGCAACAAACGGTTCGATGATATAAATCTTTTGCAGCGGGGTGACGATCAGCAGCTGCAGATTCAATTGGGCAAACAGCCGCAAACCGTATTGCGCGGACTCGTCGGATCCGCGGCCAAATGCTTCGTCAATAACAACGAAGCGAAACGAGCGTGAGCGCACAGCGCCCCATTCGAGACCGAACTGGTAAGCAAGGCTCGCAGCCAGGATCGTATACGCGAGTTTTTCTTTTTGCCCGCCTGACTTGCCGCCCGAGTCTGAATAATGCTCGTGCTCGCTATCATCTTCGCGCCAACGTTCGCTGGCGGCGAACACGAACCAGTTGCGCACGTCAGTGACTTTCGCCGACCAGCGACGATCCTGCTCCGTCAACCCTTCGCGTCCGCGGAATCGCTCGATGATCTGTTTGACCTGCAGAAACTTGGCTTCGGAATACTGCACGTCTTCCGACCCTGTGAGCGTGCCTTCGGTACACGAACGCAAGTCGCTCTGAAAGTCACGAATCTCCGCATCCTGGCTCAATTGCGCTTCCAGAACGATATAGCGGCCGGCGTTGTAGTCGATCTGCGTCAGCGACTCGTTGATCAATGCGATCCGCTCTTTGATCGTCTCGCGCTCGCGAGCCAATTGTGACTGGAAGTTGGCCACTTCACGAATGGTGTTCTCGTTGAGCAGATCCTTGAAGCGCGCTTCGAAGCGCGGCAGATCGTCGGCCTTCAATGTGTCCAGCATGGCGCGATATTCCGCGGCCGCCTCAATGGCGACATCTACTTCCTGCGTCTCGAGCGGGAAAGCAGTGCAGTACGCTCGCATGGCGTCGATGATCTTGTCACGCTGACGCGAAACCTTCTTTTCTTCGGCGTCGATATTGTCCTGCAGCCATTTGCGCATATCGCTCTCGCGATTGTCACAGGATTCGACAGTCAACTGGTGTTTGCCGAGCACCTCGGACCATAGCTCGGCGAGCCGGGCGAAATAAGCCGTATGAGCTGCGTAACCCGGGTCGTCGAGAATCGCCCGGGTGTGCGTGTGCAGATCATGCGCAATACGCTGGCGTTCTTCCGTGCGCGTGCGCTCCGCTTTGTGCCCATCGAGTTGCGTCTCGATGTCAGCGAGTGCGACGCTGACTTGATTCAGACGCTGCGTCAGTTCCTGCAACAGGTCTGAGGCCGATTCCAGCCGTGTTTTCTCGTCGCGCAATGCGGCGATTTCTACCGCGACGGCATGCCAGTCAAGTTCGCGGTAGTCCGCGTGTTCGTTGAGCAGTGACAATGCGTTCAGGCGTGTCTTTAATTCACTTTGCTCTGCCTGAATCTTGCCGATCAGCGCGCCCAATGCGCCCAGATGTGCTGCCAACTGGCCGGATTGTGCTTCGAGCGCCTGAATTTTTTCCGTATTGGTCCAGCCCAGCACGTAGCGTCGGCGGTCGTCCAGTCGATGGCGATCGTCTTTCTCATGCCGTTCGCCCGGCGCCTTGATCTGACCGGCGCGTGTAATGGCGCGTGTTTCGCGGCGGAATTGCTCCTGGGTGTCGCAACAGACAACATTGAAGCGCTGCGCCACTTCGTATTCAAGCCAGTCGTAAAACGGCGAGTCGGGTTTCACGGAGAGCTTTCGGGCCAGCGAGTCGCGATGCAGTTCGGCGCGCTCACGTCTCGCAGATTGTCGCACCCGAAAATAAACGAGCCGCCCCTTCAGATGGGTCTTGTCGACCCATTCGGTGACAGCGGCGTAGTGTTCGTCGGATACCAGAAGCGACAGGCCGAAACCACGCAGCAAACGCTCGGCGGCGCCCTCCCAATCGCGCTCGTCTTCGCGCACTTGTAGCAATTCGCCGGCGAAGCATAGATCTGCTTCGGGTAGCGCGAGGGCATTGCACAACGCCGTACGCATCGCGATCTGTTCGGCCGGGATATTGCTGCGCCGGCTCTTCAGACTGTCGATCTCGGCCAACAGCGCATCGTGGTCCTGTTTTCCTGCGCGAAAACTCACACCGTGTTCGGTCAGATCGTTTTGCAGGCGCGCTTCGTCCAATTGCGCGGTTTCCACACGCTCGCTGAGACGCCGGCGCAGCGCAAGAAAGGCAGGTTCATCTTCAGGAACGGACTCGCCGGCAACCTGTGCAAGGTCGTGGAAGCGTTGGGCTTTCTGTTTGCGCCGGGAACACTCTGCATCCTTCGATTGAATTTCACCCTCAAGCCGCTCTAACCGATCCCCACCATTTTCGGCAATGTTACGCCGCAGTTCGCCTTCCTCGATACGCTGCGCGGAGCGCATTGCGTCGAGTCGCTTGACATGCGCATCCTGTCGCTCCCATTCCGCGGTGAGATTCTCAATTCGCCGGTCGAGCAAACCGACCTTGAGGTCGGCTGCATATGATTTAAGCGCCTCCCGGCAGGCCCGCAGATCGTCGACTTGCGATACAAGCAGCGCGTGCCGCTCGCAATCCTCGACGAGAGGGCCTAGCCGTTCCATCTGCCTCTTGGCTTTTAACACCGCTTCATGAGCGCGATTCAGGTCGTCGAAGTGGCCAATCAGCGCAGTCATGCGCGTCGCGACATCGAACGGTTCGAGCATGTGGCTACGGACAAAATCCGTCAAATTGCCTACCGACTTCATCGACACCGTTTGATGAAACAACTCCAGCGCCTGCTCGTTCTCGATCCCGAAGCGCCGACGGAACCATGCACCGTAGGGCGGAAAACTGTCGAACAGCTCCGCGCCGAGCGCACGCAACTTTTTGCGCAGACCAGCGATGTCCGGTCCGAAGTCGGCAAAGTCCGCTGCGATCGAAAGCGCTCGCTCCGCACCGACGAATAGCCGCGCCGGTTGGCCGTGCGCGTCTTTCATCCAGAACACTTGGGCAAGCGTGACGGTTTGATCGTAGCCTGCGTTGTGGAAGCGACCCAGAATGACGGAATAGCTGTTGGGGTCCCGCAAAGCCACGGGTTTAGCCGTGCCGCTGGTCTCGTTGCGTTCCGACTTGTAATGGCCGAGCACGTACGAGCGCAGCGTGCGCTCCTTGCTGTCAGCGCCCGCTGCTTTGTTGTAGGCGATGCGATGCGCGGGAACCAGCAACGTCGTCACGGCATCGACGAGTGTCGATTTGCCGGAACCGATGTCGCCCGTCAACAGCGTGTTCTTGCCGTCGGGGTTCAGCGTCCACACCCGGCGGTCGAAGGTCCCCCAATTGAAGACCTCCAGTTGATGCAGACGAAAACCGGATAACGCGTCGTCGGCGACGAAATCGAGTCCGGGCAGTTGCATGTCAGTCATCTGCGCTCCTTGATGCTGCTGTGCCGAGTTGCGCTTGATAGACCGCGAGCCGTGCGTCGAAATCGGCGAGCCACTGGGCGTCGACAAACGCTTTGAGGATTCGCTGTACTTCGAATGCGGCGGCTTGGCCTTCGCGCTTGCCGGCGGCTGGCTTCAGCTTGCGCAAGAAACCGAGTTCGACGATCTTGTTTATTTGCGTGTCGATCTGGTCAATCAGTTTGGCTTCGTTGCTGCCTGACGGTAGAAACACGCGAATCATTTCCACCATCTGCTCGCGCGTGAGAATGAGGCGAGTGTCTCCACCGCCGGCGTCGGACTCGGCGAGCTTCTTGCGCAGCAATGCCAGCATCAGGCTCACCGGAAAAGACAACGGGCGTCTTGCGACAAGACGGGGCAACGCAGGCGAATCGTCATCGTCGTTATCGGGGCGGGAGCGCAGGAACGCGTAGCCCTCTGCTTCGTCCAGCACCAACTCGAGATTCAACACCGTGACGTAATCCCTTACGCGCGCTTGTAAGTCGAGCAGGGCGCTCCATAGGACCGCATCCGCGTCCCGGTAAATCACGCCTTTAAGCAACGGAATCAGTAGGCTCGACAGATCGTGCGTCGAGGCCGCTGCGTCATGTTCCTGTTCCAATATCCTTATCTCACGAAAATAACGCGTGGCAGGCTTGCCTGCCGGGTCTGTTGTTCGCCGCTGTCTTTCCGGCTACGCCAGACGATTGTCTCGCTGACCTGCTCGTCCACTACCGTGCTGAACGTGTCGCCGGCAAGTTGCAAGTAAGCGACCAGTTCAGCTAAACCTTGCTCCAGAGGCTGGGTGTCGCAAAGCTCGCGCAGTGTCACTTGCGAACGGTCCTGCAGAACATGACGGATATGCCATACCAGTCTGGCTTTGTCGACTACGACCTGGGAGTACAACGCCGCGGCGTCGATGTCGGCATCGCCGGCCTCGATGGTGATGCCGGCAATTCGCGGTTTGAGGCTCGGTGCATAGAGTGGCCGCTCCATCGGCAGTTCGATCTCGGCTGCCGTGTCAGCGATCGTCATGACTTCACCGGCTGGTGGCGTGTCTCGCAAGGCCAGCGCTTTAGCTTCCACGCCATGTAGGATATCCATGATGCGGCGGTTTTCGAGCCATGCCTGATCATCGAGGAAGCGCCGCAACTGCTGTGATAGAAAAGCGACGGTGCGCTGCGTATGCTCGCCAGCTTCCAGCCAGTCATAGTGAACCCGCCGTGTGCGCGCGTCGGGTTTGAGTTCCGCCACGGGCGGGAGCGCCAGCACGCGGTCGAGCAACACCGTCAGCTCTTCCTGGCGACTGCTCGACATCAGAAAGTCCCAGAACGCCCTGAAGCTGCGCCCCTGATCCGAGTCGGCGATCGCATCGCGCTCGCCCATGATTTCCTCTAGCAGTTCGCCTTTTGCGCCGTCCCACAGGGCAATGCGCTCTCGCACCCGACGGTCGAGACCGCGAAAATTGTGTTCGACTTCGCGGAAATCGGTCAGCAGTTCACGTGCGATCGCTGTGAACTGCTGGAAGCGGTCTTTCAGCGCCGTGTCATCCAGAATCGAAATGTCTCCGGCCTCCGCACGCGCAATCTCAGCATCGATCTCAGCGCGGCGCTTATGGAGTTCGGCAAGACGTGTCTCGGGGTCGCTGTCGCTGCCTTCGCTCATCTGTTTGAGCAATTCGAACAAGGTAAGCAAGCGCGACTCAGTACCGACGAAACTACGTGCCGTCAATGTGCCAAGCCACGCAATGGCCTTTTCCGTAGCGGGGGTGAGATCGAAATGGGGCTCGTCCGAATCCTGACGATAAAACTTGCGTAGCCAGCCTTTGTCGTTCGCGGCCCAGTCGTTTAGATAGTCGGACGCTGCTTTTGGAAAGGCGGTGGGACCGAGCTGCTCGCGCAATGCATACAGCTCGTCTTCCAGCGCTTCGGCCAGGTCCGCTTGCGATATCACGCGCACATTGGGCGCCGTGAAAGTGCGATTCAAAAAGCTTGCGACTAGCGGCGCGTGATCCGAGCGCAGCAACCGCCATGCGGGATGGTTCTGGCGCAATGCGTCGAGCGTGGAATAGTCGAAGTTCATGGTGCAAGGGTGAGAAAAAACGGCAACGATCGGTGTCGCGAAACGCGATGATAGTCTAGCCTTTTCGCCCCCGATGCTTTGTGAGTCTCGACGTGCGGCTACGCTCGAGACCTTCCCGCATATGAAGCGGTCCGCCTCAATTTCGTCACCTCATGCAGCCCGATCCGCGCGGAAAATCGGTCGCCCGCGAAGATCCGACGGCCCCGAGCGGCGAATAGCTCCATTATTCTCCGCATATTTTGCGGAAAATAATTTGTATCTGCGGGGAAAATGGACCATAATCTCCGCATGAATCGCGGAGATTGGTTATACATCTGGGAATCACCCGAATGGCCCGCATGGCGCTATGACTTGTCACGCCTTGCGGCCCCGCTCGCGGAGGTGTCCCGAGCACAAGGGCTTTTGTTCGGGCGGCTTGCCGATGTGGGGCTGGCGCTACGCAGCGAGGCCAGTCTTGTCGCGCTTACCGACGACGTCGTCAAAACCAGCGAGATAGAAGGCGAACAGCTCAATGTTGCATCGGTGCGCTCGTCGATAGCACGCAAGCTCGGCGTCGATATTGGCGCGCTCGCGCCGGTCGACCGCCACGTTGAAGGTGTCGTAGAGATGGTGCTCGACGCCACCCTGAATTGCTCGGCCGAGGTGTCGAAAGAGCGCCTGTTTGGATGGCACGCCGCGCTTTTTCCAACCGGGTTCAGCGGTATGTCCCGGATCAGCGTTGCCAACTGGCGCGACGATTCCAAAGGGCCTATGCAAGTTGTTTCCGGTCCGATCGGGCGTCAGAAAGTCCATTTCGAGGCGCCGCCCGCAGCACGGCTGGAAATGGAGGTGGACCGGTTTCTAGGCTGGCTGAATACCGATACGGCCGATCAACCAGTGCTCAAGGCGGGGCTCGCTCACCTCTGGTTCGTTACGCTGCATCCATTCGACGATGGTAACGGGCGCATTGCACGCGCCATTGGTGATCTGCTTCTGGCGCGCGCTGACGGCAGCGCAGAGCGCTTCTACAGTTTGTCGGCACAGATCCAGCGTGAGCGGAAAGACTATTACGACATTCTCGAGCGCACACAAAAGGGCACACTCGATATCACCGAGTGGCTGGCATGGTTCCTCGATGCATTGCATCGAGCAATCGATCACGCCCAGCTCACGCTGAACGTTGTGCTGTCTAAGGCGCGCTTCTGGCAGCGTTGGGCGAGCACGCCGTTCAACGAGCGGCAAGTCAAACTGCTGAGCCGTCTGCTTGGCGGTTTTGACGGCAAGTTGACCAGCAGCAAGTGGGCAGCGATTGCAAAGTGTTCACCTGATACCGCGTTGCGCGACATCAGCGAACTGGTCGCATTCGGGGTCTTGAAAAAGTCAGCAGCAGGGGGCCGCAGCACGTCGTACGAGTTAGCGGATTGATCGCTACGTAAATAGCCCGACTTATCCACAGCCCCCTCTGGACAACTTTTGTACAACCCCCCTGACACGTTGTGGGCGAAACTTTGATAAGACGGCGACCTCATCAAGCCGCTCAAAAGTTTTCCCTGGCTCCTTGCTCCTGTTCGCCCACGCTCCGCAGGGTTATGGATTCCGCAGTCCCTTGATCCGTAAACGAAGATTCAAGTTATCCACAGCCAGGTGCGAGGCTTGTTAACTATTACTACGTATACATATACAAAGACTATAAAAACCAGAGGGGCATCCGGAAAGCACGCTGCGTAAACATGCACAAAGCAGGCAGAACAAACAGAACCACGCCAAAACCATCAAACCAACGGCAAACAAATCTCCGTCAGCAACTCCGCTGGCGCAGTTTCCTTCGGGCTATTCAGATACTCCTCGAACACCGGCGCATCCGCCGCTTCACGCCCCGACTGTACGAGCCACGTCCCATACAACCACTCATAAGCCGCACGCATGTCGCTGTACGGCCCCTTGTGCCGCAACACCGCGTACTCACCGCCTTTCACATGAGCCACTGAAACCGGCGTACTCACCGTCACCGAAGCCTGAACCGGATGCGGCAACAACACCCCAGCCTTCGACCGCAACGCATTCTCTGCAACAACCCCGGGATCGTCGTAGTAAATCCCGATCATGCGCATCTGCCCCGCCAGCAAATTGTGTTTCGCCAACCAGCCGAACAACCCATCGAAAGCTTTGCCGATCTGCATATATGGCCCAACGTGATCCACCGACAAAACCTCCATCGGTTCAACGTGATGAATCACCACTTCACGCATCGTCATCTCATCGTCTCCTGAAAGCGCCGGACGAAACCGGCTATGAGTTCCCTGTTTGCGGTACTGCGCCGGCGGAATGCCGTACACCGCGCGAAAGGTGCGAGAGAAAGACTGCAAACTGCTATAGCCCGAGCGCTCGGCAATCTCCGCGATCGGCATCGAGCCATTCGCCAGATATCCTGCCGCGCGATGCAGCCGCAAGCGTCGCACGGTCGTCGCCACCGTCTCGCCGTACATCGCCTGAAAGATGCGATGCCAGTGATACGGCGACATGCAGGCAATGTCCGCTAAACGGTCGATATCCAGCGGTTCGTCGAGATGATCGTAAATATGGTCCAGCACGCGGCCCAGCCGAGTTTCGTAGCGAGCCCGATTGTCCGATTGGTTCATGATTAAGTAGCCGACCAGGAGAAGATTGCCGAATGGACGTGAACCAAAGTACCACGTCCCCATTTACCAAATCCTGCGAACTTCACCCAAACGCGCGCGAACGGAGTTAAGCATTCACTGACACACCCGCCCTCGAACTTTGCCGAATTTCGATAACACCTCGAATAATGGCTCACTACCATCGGCTGAAGCCTGTCCGCCCACGCACCGCAAAGCCTTGCGGCGTCGAGCAAGCGGCAACATCAGGGAGCGCCCGATGAAATCAGAGTCCAAAAATCAGCACGTCGGTAAAGTCACGCATCACGAGTTGAAGCAGACGCTCGGCACGTGGCAACTGTGGGGGATCGCGGTCGGTCTGGTCATTTCCGGCGAGTATTTCGGCTGGAGCTACGGCTGGGCAAGCGCCGGCACGCTCGGCTTCGTCATCACGGCGGTGTTCATTGCCGCGATGTACACCACCTTTATTTTCAGTTTCACCGAGCTCACCACATCGATTCCGCATGCGGGCGGCCCGTTCGCCTATGCGCGTCACGCTTTCGGTCCGACGGGCGGTTATCTGGCTGGCGCGGCGACGCTAGTCGAATTCGTGTTTGCGCCGCCCGCCATTGCACTCGCAATCGGTGCGTATCTGCACGTGCAATTTCCCGGCCTCGAACCGAAACACGCTGCGATGGGCGCGTATCTCGTCTTCATGGCGCTGAATATCGTCGGCGTGCAGATCGCCGCGGCGTTCGAGTTGTGCGTGACGCTGCTCGCGATCTTCGAATTGCTGGTGTTCATGGGCGTCGTGTCGCCCGGCTTCCAGTGGTCGAATTTCACGAAAGGCGGCTGGTCTGGCGCGGACACCTTCAGCATGGGCTCGTTCCACGGCATGTTCGCGGCGATTCCCTTCGCCATCTGGTTTTTCCTCGCGATCGAAGGCGTCGCGATGGCCGCCGAAGAAGCCAAGAATCCGAAGCGTTCGATTCCGATCGCCTACATCACCGGTATTCTGACCTTGGTCGTGCTCGCGATCGGCGTGATGGTGTTCGCAGGGGCCGCCGGCGACTGGACCAAGCTGGCGAACATCAACGATCCGCTGCCACAAGCGATGAAATATATCGTCGGCGAACATAGCGGTTGGATGCATATGCTGGTGTGGCTCGGCCTGTTCGGGCTCGTCGCGTCGTTTCACGGCATCATCCTCGGATACTCAAGGCAGATTTTCGCGCTGGCTCGCGCGGGTTATCTGCCGGAATGGCTCTCCAAGGTGCATCCGCGCTTCAAGACGCCGCATCGCGCGATCATCGCGGGTGGCGTGGTCGGCATCGCTGCGATCTACAGCGACGAGCTGATTCAGTTCGGCGGTCAGACGCTGACAGCGAACATCGTGACGATGTCCGTATTTGGCGCTATCGTGATGTATATCATCAGCATGTTGTCGCTGTTCAAGCTGCGCCGCTCGGACCCGAACATGGACCGCCCGTTCCGCGCGCCGCTGTTTCCGTTCTTTCCGGCGTTCGCGCTGGTGGCCGCGGTGATTTGTCTGGCAACGATGGTCTACTTCAATTTCCTGGTGGCCATCGTGTTCGCGATCTTCCTCGCGCTCGGCTATGTCTACTTCCTGTTGACGCGCCATCAACGCGAAGCAGCGCCGTCGGACGCTTTGCTCGAAGAGTGACGGATCGAGCCGCTGCGCAAGCACCGGCGATGGAGTCTTAGAGATGAGCTACACCGAGACAATCGGCAGCCGCACTTATCGTTTCGCCGACCTGAAAACGTTGATGGCGAAAGCCAGTCCGCAACGTTCGGGCGACCAGCTCGCGGGCGTCGCGGCGGCGAGTGAAGAAGAGCGCGTCGCGGCCAAGATGGCGCTCGCGCAGGTGCCGCTGCGCACGTTTCTCAACGAAGCATTGATCCCTTATGAAAGCGATGAGGTCACGCGTCTGGTGATCGACGATCACTCGCCGCAAGCGTTCGCTGAGATCTCGCATCTGACGGTCGGCGATTTCCGCAACTGGCTGCTGAGCAGCACGACCGATACCGACGCGCTCACGCGCATTACCGCCGGCCTCACGCCGGAGATGGTGGCGGCGGTTTCGAAGCTGATGCGCAATCAGGATCTGATCGCGGCGGCGCGCAAACGTCCGGTAATTACGCGGTTTCGCAATACGGTCGGCCTGCCGGGTCGTATGTCGGTGCGTCTGCAACCGAATCATCCGACCGACGATGTCAAAGGTATCGCAGCATCGATGCTCGACGGTCTGATGTACGGTTGTGGCGACGCGATGATCGGCATCAATCCGGCCAGCGACAATCTCGCCGCGATCACCAAGCTGTTGCTGATGATCGACGACTTCCGCCAGCGCTATCAGGTGCCGACGCAATCGTGCGTGCTGACCCACGTCACCAACACGATCTCGGCGATTGAGAAAGGCGCGCCGGTCGATCTGGTGTTTCAGTCGGTTGCGGGTACGGAGAAGGCGAACGCGGGTTTCGGTATTTCGCTCGCGTTGTTGCAGGAAGCGTATGAAGCTGGGCTATCGCTGAAGCGCGGTACCGTCGGCAATAACCTGATGTATTTCGAAACCGGTCAGGGCAGCGCATTGTCGGCCGATGCGCATTTCGGCGTCGATCAGCAGACGTGCGAAGTGCGCGCCTATGCAGTTGCGCGCAAGTTCAATCCGTTTCTGGTGAACACAGTGGTTGGCTTCATCGGACCGGAATATCTGTATGACGGCAAGCAGATCACGCGCGCAGGTCTTGAAGATCACTTCTGCGGCAAGCTGCTGGGCGTACCGATGGGCTGCGACATCTGCTATACGAATCACGCTGAAGCCGATCAGGACGACATGGATAACCTGCTCACGCTATTGGGCGTCGCCGGCATCAACTTCATCATGGGCATTCCGGGCGCGGACGATGTGATGCTCAACTATCAAAGCACGTCCTTCCACGACGCCCTTTACGTGCGCGACGTGCTCGGCCTGCGCCGTGCACCGGAATTCGAAGAATGGCTGGAGTCGATGCAGATCACCGACGCACGCGGCGCGTTGCTCAGTGCATCGCTACAGCAACCGCTGCTGGAAGGTGCGAATGACTGGATGGGGATCGCATGAGCGACTTCCTTGAAAAGAACCCATGGAACGCGCTGCGGCAGTTCACCAATGCGCGCATCGCGTTGGGCCGCGCGGGCAACAGCTTGCCGACGGCACCGTTGCTGGCGTTCAACCTGTCGCATGCGCAGGCGCGCGACGCCGTACATCATCCGCTCGATACGGACGTACTGCACGAACAACTGCGCGCACAAAGTTTCAGCACGCTGGATGTGCATAGTGCGGCGCCCGATCGCGAGCATTATTTGCGGCGCCCGGATCTCGGTAGGCGTTTAAGCGATGAGAGCCGCGCAGCGCTCGGGCAACTCACGGTCGATTCACCCGAGGTGGTTTTCGTCATCGGCGACGGCCTCTCTGCATTCGCTGCGTCGAAGCAATCGATCCCGCTGCTGCAAGCTGTCATACCGCGCCTGGCGGATTGGAAGATTGGCCCCGTCGTCGTCGCGCGTCAGGCCCGCGTCGCGCTCGGTGACGAGATCGGCGAACTGCTCAATGCCAAACTGGTGGTGATGCTGATTGGCGAGCGTCCAGGTTTGAGTTCGCCCGATAGCCTTGGCATCTACCTGACGTACGCCCCGAAGGTGGGCTGCAGCGACGCGCAACGCAACTGTATTTCGAACGTGCGTCCAGAAGGTCTCAACTACGAATCAGCCGCACACAAATTGCACTACCTGCTGACGCACGCACGGCGCTTGGGACTGACCGGCGTCGGCTTGAAAGACGACAGCGATGCACTGCTTGCGAGTGCGCCGGTAACGCCTGCGGTCAGCGACGATTCAAATTAGACACGTGCGGCTGGTGAAAGCGCCGGCAACACTCGCAGACGGTGATGATTCAAATTGGACACGCGCTCGCTGACGAGAACGCGCTGGTAATGCCTGCGGTCGACAGCGAATCAAAACAGCGACGCGTTGTTAGCGAGCACGCCCGCAGTCAGTGACAATCCGAACTCAAGCGCGACAAAAAAACGCTAAGCATCCGCCCGTTCTACCGGATGCGTTTCCAGCCACGCGTTCTCCTCATCCTCGAACAATCTCGAGCGCGTCAAGAACCGCAACCCACTCGGTCGTTCCAAAGAAAACATCCCGCCATTGCCCGGCACCACATCGATGATCAACTGCGTGTGCTGCCAGTATTCGAACTGCGATTCGCTCATGTAGAACGGCACGCCGGCAATCGTGCCGAGTTTCACATCGGACGAGCCGACCATGAACTCGCTCTGTGGAAACATCATCGGCGCGCTGCCGTCGCAGCATCCACCGGATTGATGAAACAGCACAGCCCCGTGTTCAGCGCACAACTTATCGATCAAATCGACCGCAGCAGGCGTGGCGATCACGCGGGCCACTTCCTTCGCATCAGCCATCACATGCCCTCGCTGAAAAAGAGCGAGCCGCGTCATGCGGCCCGCTCGGACAGGGTCGTTACGCTCAGAAGAAACCGAGCGGCTTATCGCTATAGCTGACGAGCAGGTTCTTGGTCTGCTGATAGTGGTCGAGCATCATCTTATGATTTTCGCGACCGATGCCCGATTGCTTGTAGCCACCGAACGCAGCATGTGCCGGATACGCGTGATAGCAGTTGGTCCACACGCGGCCCGCCTGGATTTGCCGGCCGAAGCGATAGGCGCGCGTACCGTCGCGCGTCCAGACACCAGCGCCCAGACCGTAGAGCGTATCGTTGGCGATCTCGAGCGCTTCGTCTTCGTTCTTGAAGGTCGTCACGGAAACAACCGGTCCGAAGATTTCTTCCTGGAAGATGCGCATCTTGTTGTGGCCGCGGAATACGGTCGGCTTCACGTAGTAGCCCTTGCTCAGTTCGCCGCCGAGCGTGTTGCGCTCACCGCCGATGAGACATTCAGCGCCTTCCTGCTTGCCGAGATCGACATACGAAAGAATTTTTTCCAGCTGTTCCTGCGAGGCTTGCGCGCCGATCATCGTCTTCGTATCGAGCGGATGGCCTTGCGTGATCGCAGCCACGCGCTTCAACGCGCGCTCCATGAAGCGGTCGTAAATCTTTTCGTCGATCAGCACACGCGACGGACACGTGCACACTTCGCCTTGATTCAGCGCGAACATCGTGAAGCCTTCGAGCGCCTTGTCGAAATAGCTGTCGTCCTCGTTCATCACGTCGGCGAAGAAAATGTTCGGGCTCTTGCCGCCGAGCTCGAGCGTCACCGGAATGATGTTCTGGCTCGCGTACTGCATGATCAGGCGGCCGGTCGTCGTCTCGCCCGTGAACGCGATCTTCGCGATGCGTTTGCTCGACGCGAGCGGTTTGCCGGCTTCGAGGCCGAAACCGTTCACCACGTTCAGCACACCCGGCGGCAGCAAATCGTGGATCAGTTCGAGCAGCACGAGAATCGACGCAGGCGTTTGCTCGGCCGGTTTCAGCACGACGCAATTGCCGGCCGCCAATGCAGGCGCGAGCTTCCACACGGCCATCAGGATCGGGAAGTTCCACGGAATGATCTGGCCGACCACGCCGAGCGGCTCATGGAAGTGATACGCGACGGTGTCGTCGTCGATCTGGGAGAGCGAGCCTTCCTGCGCACGCACGGCGCCGGCGAAATAGCGGAAATGATCGATCGCTAGCGGGATATCGGCCGCCATCGTTTCGCGTAGCGGCTTGCCGTTGTCGATCGTTTCAGCCACGGCGATGCGTTGCAGATTCGCTTCCATCCGGTCGGCGATGCGGTTCAGGATGTTCGCGCGTTCGGTGGTCGACGTCTTGCCCCATGCTGCCTTCGCACGATGTGCGGCGTCGAGGGCGAGTTCGATATCGGCTTCGCGTGAACGCGGGATCGACGTGAACGGCTCACCGGTGATCGGCGACACGTTGTCGAAGTACTCACCGCCCACCGGTTTGACCCATTCGCCGCCGATAAAATTGCCATACTGTTTTTTGTACGGGAATTCGGTAGTCAGAAACTGCATCTCTGCGTGATTCATCTGTGTGCTCCTCACATGTTTGAATGGGCTATATTCGGCGCGATATTTCGCTTGGCCGCGAAAGGGTAGAGCCAGAACTGTGCCAATGCACCGCGGTGGTGAGTTGTGCACGTGCAGCAGGCACGCCTGCCAAGCAGGGCGTGTGACACTGTTCAACTTGCCTAGGGATGAACGTCTCGTTTCTGACCAGTGTGCACAGCCATGTTCACAAATTGAACATGGCCTGAACATGTGCCGGCGCGATCAAAGCAACATGAGCCGCGAATCGGTTCGGCATGAGAATTGCCTTCCGTGTTTCCTCAACACCCTGTTTTCGCAGATCCGGTATGACGATTGAATTCCGAAACGACAGCCTGACCGCACCGACTCACGCGCAACAGCCGAGCTTTTGCGTGCAGACCTGCGTCGCCTACGACGCCGACGAGCAAGCGCGCAATCTTCATGGCTGGAACCAGACCTACGACCAACTGACCGCGGGCCGCTTCGTCGGCGGCCTGACGGAGTTGTGCCTCGACCACATGCAGGTGTTCGTCGAAACGACCAGCCACACGCTGCGGCAGACCTGTGAGGTGCAGGAGGACGCTTACTGGTTCGGCATTCCGACTTGCCCCGAGGGCTCCGGCCGTATCGACGCCCAGGTGATCGCGGGCGATGCGCTCGCATTTCGTCCGGGCGGGATCGAATTCGAGTTGCTGACCTCAGCGGGCTACGAGATTTTCGGTGTGGTGGTGAAGGGGGACCTGCTGCGCCGGTACGCGGCCGAAGTGGAGCGGGTCGGTTTGGCCGACCATCTGCCGAACACGGAAGTCGTGTCGATCGGCACGACTCGCAAGGCGCGCTTGTGCGCATCGCTGCGGCAGCTTCTCGATGACCGCGCGGCGAGCAGTACGCCGCTGTCCTCCTTCGCACGCAACAATTTGCAGGCGTCGGTGCTGGCGTCGCTATTCGACGTTGGCGCGTTGTCTGCGGGGAAGCAGGTTGCAATGCCTGCGCGCGGGCGCCGTCAGTCGATCGTGGCTGAAGCTCGCGAGTACGTCCTGACTAATCGAGAGCGCGCGGTCAACGTGCCGGAGTTGTGCGAGCGGCTGCATGTGAGCCGGCGCACGCTGCAATACTGCTTTCAGGACGTGCTCGGGATGGCGCCCGCCACTTATCTGCGTACGATCCGGTTGAACGGTGCGCGGCGCGATCTGTGCAATGCGGCGCCCGCATCACGCTCGGTTCAGGATGTCGCCGCGGCGTGGGGCTTCTGGCATTTGAGCCAGTTTGCGACGGATTACCGGAAGCTGTTCGGCATGCTGCCTTCCGATACGTTGAAGGCCGGGATCAACGGTCGCGCACAAACGGATGGCTATTCATTCGCGCATTGAATGCATGGGGCATTGATGCGCTGACGTGAAGCGATAAAAAAGGGCGGCCCGCGGGCCGCCCTGTCTTTTGCCAGTTGTAGTTCAGCGAATGCGTGCTACTTGCGCAACAGCCGCAAGCCGTTCGCCACCACCAGCAGGCTCGCGCCAACATCGGCGAATACGGCCATCCACATCGTGCCGAGACCCATCAACGTCAGCACGAGGAAGACGCTCTTGATGCCCAGCGCCAGCGTGATGTTCTGCACCAGCACCGAATGCGTCGCCTTCGACAGGCGGATGAACTGCGGAATCTTGCGCAGATCGTCGTCCATCAATGCGACGTCGGCGGTTTCGATTGCGGTGTCAGTGCCCATCGCGCCCATCGCAAAGCCGATATCGGCGCGCGCTAATGCGGGGGCGTCGTTGATGCCGTCGCCGACCATGCCGACCGTCGCGCCGTCTTTCGACCAGCCGTCCACCGCGTTCAGCTTGTCCTCAGGCAACTGATTACCGCGGGCTTCACCGATGCCGACTTGCTGCGCGATCGCGGCTGCCGTGTGCGGGTTGTCGCCGGTGAGCATGGCGGCCCGCACGCCGAGGCGCTGCAACTCGGCGATGGCGGCGCGGCTCGTGTCCTTCACCGTATCGGCGACGGCGAACAGCGCGAGTACGCGTTCGGCATCCACCAGCATCACGACGGTTTTGCCTTGTCCCTCGAGCGCGTCCAGCCGCGCTTCGAGCGAAGGCGAGCAGCGTCCGAGCTCTTCGACCAGCCGATGATTGCCGAGCCAATACGGCAAGCCGTCGACTTCGCCGTACACGCCGCGGCCTGGCAGTGCTTCGAAGGCATCGACCGTGGCGCTGGCGATGCTGTCGCTTTTCGCCGCCGCCGCAATCGCCATCGACACCGGATGATCCGAACGACCCGCAAGGCTCGCCGCGAGTGTCTTGCTACGAACCATGTCGACATCAGCAAGCATTTCGAACTCGGTTTGCACCGGCTTGCCGTGCGTGAGCGTGCCGGTTTTGTCGAGCGCGAGCCAGCTCAGCTTGCGGCCCTGTTCAAGGTAGGCACCGCCTTTGATCAGGATGCCCTTGCGGGCGGCAGCCGCGAGACCGCTGACGATCGTCACCGGCGTCGAGATCACCAGCGCGCACGGACAGGCGATCACCAGCATCACCAGCGCCTTGTAAACCCACTCGTGCCACAGGCCACCGAACAGCAGCGGCGGCAGCACCGCCACGGCCAGCGCGACAGCGAACACGATTGGCGTATAGACCCGCGCGAACTGATCGACGAAACGCTGCGTCGGTGCTTTGGTGCCTTGCGCTTCTTCGACCGCGTGAATGATGCGCGCGAGCGTTGTGTTGCTGGCTGCGGCCGTGACGCGATAGTCGAACGACCCGGCCTGGTTGATCGTGCCGGCGAACACCGCATCGCCCACGGTCTTGTCGACCGGCAGGCTTTCGCCAGTGATCGGTGCCTGATCGACGCTCGAGCGACCCGTGACGATTTCGCCGTCGAGCGCGATTCGCTCGCCTGGCTTCACGCGCACCACCGCGCCGAGCACGATCGCTTTGAGGTCCATGAGTTGCCAACTGCCGTCCGCTTGCTGCACGCTCGCCTGTTCGGGCGTGAGCTGCATCAAGCCCTGGATGGCATTGCGGGCGCGGTCGAGCGACTTCGCTTCGATCAGTTCGGCAATTGTGAAGAGCACCATCACCATGGCGGCTTCCGGCCACTGCTGCAGGACCAGCGCACCGGTGACTGCAATGCTCATCAGCGCGTTGATGTTGAGATTGCCGTTGCGGATCGCGAGCCAGCCCTTCCTGTAGGTCGTGAGGCCGCAGGCGGGGATCGCGAGGATCGCCAGACCTGCAGCTAACCAGACAGGCGCGCCGAGCCAGCCAGCGGCCTCTGAGCCCACCGCAGCCACGCCTGCAAGTGCCAGCGGCCACCACGGCTTGGCCGGCGCTTGGGGGGCGGCTGCCGCGCCCGGGTTCGCGTCTGCCAGTTCAGGCGTGAAATCGAGCGAACGGATCGCGGCGAGGATCGAGTCGAGCGCGTCCGGCGCGTGGACGACGGTCAACACGCGCTGCATCAGGTTGAAGTCCATGCTGCGCACGGCCGGCATGCGGCTGAATTTCTTGCGGATCAGCGCTTCTTCGGTCGGGCAATCCATCTGCATGATGCGGATCGCGGTGCGCAGGTCGCCGCCGACGGCTTCGGATTGCGGCAGCTTGACCGGCACGGCCGCAGCGTGGGCCGTACCACAACAGCCTGCCTCGGCGTGGCGGTGGGCAGGGGCATGGCTGTGGGCACGGCTGTGGGCGTGACCGTGGTCATGGTCGTGCGCTGCGCGCCCATGGCTGCAGCTTTCACCGTGAACATGTTCGTCATGGCGTTCATGAGCATGCCCTTCGTGGTCATGGTCGCGGCTTTTGCCGTGGGCGTGCGAATGCGCGCGCTCCGGTTGAGTGACATGCGCCTGGTGGCCGTGGCGGCAGCTTCCGCCGTGTGCGTGAGCATGTTCATGCTCGGGTTCGCGAGCACGTGCTTTGTGGTCATGGCCGCAGCTGTCGCCGTGAGCGTGCTCGGGTTCGCGAGCGCGTGCTTTGGCGCCATGGCTGCAGTTTTCGCCGTGCTCGTGAGCGTCTTCACGAGCACGCGCTTCGTGGCCGTGACCGCAGCTTTCACCATGCCCGTGGGTGTGCGCGTCATCATCGGTATGCGCGTGAACATGCCCTTCGTGCCCGTGGGCTAAGGCTTTGGCCTGTTCCGGGCGGTCCGCTTCGGCGAGGTTGGCTTGAGGCATGGGTGGCTTCCTGGTTCGATTTGTGGTCTAGTAAACACCTTGAAGCCACTACAAGGTCAAGGCCGCAATCTGGAGGGTCCATGAAAATTGGCGAACTGGCGAAAATCGCCCATTGCACGACCGAAACCATCCGTTTCTACGAAAAAGAGGGCCTGTTGCCCGAAGCGGACCGTACCGAGGCCAATTACCGCAGCTATACGGCGAGGCACGTCGAACGTCTGCGCTTCATCCGCAATTGCCGCGCGCTCGATATGACCCACGACGAAATCCGGGCGTTGCTGCGTCTGACAGACGCACCGGCGGACGGCTGCGGCGGCATCAATGACCTGATCGACGAGCACATTGCGCACGTCGACACGCGCATCGAAGAATTGAAGCAACTGAAGGTGCAACTGACCACGCTGCGTGAGCAATGTCACGGCGAACAGGCCGTTGAAGACTGCGGCATCGTCCAAGGTCTGACCGAAATGGACGTGAGCGCAGCGCGTGCGCGGCATACGCATCTGGGTTGACGCGTTCCGCCCCTATTGACGGTGGCGCCGATCGCCGTAGTGGCGATCGTGAAGGTAGTGACGGCATTTACGGCTGGGCCGCGTCGACGGCCCACCCAATCAACAATCGAATCCAGTTGGAGAATCAACGTGTTTACCTGTAGAAACCAACCCTGCGGCGAGCAGTGGGAGATGTCGGACGTCGTCATCAAGAATGAAGGGCAGGGACTCCTGTTCCGTTGCCCGATGTGCGGCGCGCGCAATTACGTCGAACGTTTCGACGGGGAAGATGGCTCAGTGCTGTACGAGCAGATCGAAGGTCGCCCCGCCACCGGCCCCATGGCCGAATAGTCCCTAGCCTTCAGCCTCTTCAGTCGATAGCGAGCCATCACCCTATGAACAGTCCCACTCAAGCCGGCGCGCCGTTTAGCCAGCTACCGCTACCGCCCGCCACGCTCGCCAACCTGACGCAGCTCGGCTATGTCGAGATGACGCCGATTCAGGCAGCGAGCCTCCCGATCGCCCTGGCCGGCAACGATCTGATCGCTCAGGCGAAAACCGGCAGCGGCAAGACCGCGGCGTTTTCGCTGGCGCTGCTTAACCGCCTTGACGTGCGCAACTTCGCCGTGCAGGCGATGGTGCTGTGCCCGACGCGCGAACTCGCCGATCAGGTCACGCAGGAAATCCGTCGCCTGGCGCGCGCCGAAGAAAACATCAAGGTGCTAACACTGTGCGGCGGCACGCCGATGCGTCCGCAAACGGCCAGCCTCGAACACGGTGCGCACATCGTGGTCGGCACGCCGGGCCGGATCATGGATCACCTCGAGCGCGGCAGCCTGCCGTTGCAGGCGCTCAACACGCTGGTGCTCGACGAAGCCGACCGCATGCTCGACATGGGTTTCTTCGACGACATCGCCACGGTTGTGAAGCAATGTCCGAAAGAGCGGCAAACGCTGCTGTTCTCCGCGACGTACCCCGAAGGCATCGCCAAACTCAGCCAGCAATTCCTGCGCAATCCGAAGGAAGTGAAGCTCGCCGAGCGGCACGACAACACCAAGATTCGTCAGCGCTTCTATGAAGTGACCGAAGACCAGCGCCTGCATGCCGTCGGTCTGCTGCTGAACCACTATCGTCCGGTGAGCACGCTGGCGTTCTGCAACACCAAGCAGCAGTGCCGCGATCTGCTCGACGTGCTGCGCGCGCAGGGTTTTCATGCGCTCGCGTTGCACGGCGAACTCGATCAGCGTGAACGCGATCAGGTGCTGATCCAGTTCGCGAACCGCAGTTGCTCGGTGCTGGTTGCCACCGACGTTGCTTCGCGCGGTCTGGACATCGCGGAGCTCGAAGCGGTGATCAACGTCGACGTGACGCCGGACCCGGAAGTGCACGTGCACCGCATCGGCCGCACGGGTCGCGCCGATCAGGAAGGCTGGGCGCTCAGTCTCGCCAGCATGAACGAGATGGGTCGCGTGGGTAGTCTCGAACAGGCACAGAAGCGTGAAGTCGAGTGGCACAAGCTGGCCGATCTCAAACCGGCGAGCAACGAGCGCTTGCTGCCGCCGATGGAAACGCTACAGATTCTCGGCGGCCGCAAGGAAAAGATCCGTCCGGGCGACGTGCTCGGCGCGCTCACCGGCGACGCGGGTTTCGCCGGTTCGCAGATCGGCAAGATCAATGTGACGGAAATGTCGACCTATGTGGCCGTGGAGCGCAGCATCGCGCGCGAGGCAATGCGCAAGCTCAGCGGCGGCAAGGTGAAGGGCAAGAAGGTCAAAGTCCGCATGATGGACGACGCCTGATCGTCGACTAGTGTGCTTTTGACGGCTGCGACCGCCTGGTCGCAGCCAAGTTAGTCTGCATTACCGCTACGCATTACAACGCCGCATCAGCGCTGCGCATCACATTACGTCATACCTCGGCTGTTCTGCACGCTCCCCGCGTGGCTGTATTTCTCCCGCCAAACCCCCGATTTCATTGCATCAGCCCGCCCCGGCGCAGGATTGCGCGAGCCATGACGTAAACGCATACCTTGCATGACAAAGTTTCGATTGTGAGCGTTATTTGGCTGATGCTTAATCATCGAACCGGATGGGATCGCCGCGCAGTGGGCAGTCCGCGAATCCGCTGCCGGATGAAGAAAGGGAGAAAGCTTTATGCAGAGCGCCATGCAAGCACGCTCGAAACTGCCTGACGTAGGCACGACGATTTTTACCGTGATCGGTCAACTGGCCGCACAACACGATGCGCTGAACCTGTCGCAAGGTGCGCCGAATTTCGCGCCCGACGCGAAACTGATCGACGGTGTCGCGCAAGCCATGCGCGCCGGTCATAACCAGTACGCGCCGATGGCCGGCATCGCCGCCTTGCGCGAAGCGCTCGCCGACAAGGTCGAGACGCTGTACGGCGTGCGCTACGACCCGTCGAGCGAAGTCACCGTGATCGCCAGTGCCAGCGAAGGCCTGTATTCGACGATCAGCGCGTTGGTGCATCCCGGCGATGAAGTGATTTACTTCGAGCCGTCATTCGATAGTTACGGCCCGATTGTTCGGCTGCAAGGCGCGACGCCGATCCCGATCAAACTGTCGCTCGCCGATTTCCGCGTGGATTGGGACGAGGTCGCTGCTGCGATCACGCCGAAGACGCGCATGATCATCATCAACACGCCGCACAACCCGACCGCGACCGTATTCAGCGAAGCCGACATCGAGCGTCTGAAGGCCGTGACGCGCAACACCGACATCGTGATTCTCGCCGACGAAGTCTACGAACACGTCGTGTTCGACGGCGCCAAACATCAGAGCATGGCCTGCGACGCCGAACTCGCGGAACGCAGCGTGATCGTGTCGTCGTTCGGCAAGTCGTATCACGTGACGGGTTGGCGCATCGGTTATTGCCTTGCGCCCGCCGCACTGATGGACGAGATTCGCAAAGTCCATCAGTTCATGGTGTTTTCTGCCGATACACCGATGCAGTACGCGTTTGTCGATGCGTTGGCCAATCGCGAGAGCTATCTCGGTCTGTCCGCGTTCTATCAGAAGAAGCGCAATCTGCTCGCCCATGCGCTGCGCGAGTCGCGCTTCGAGTTGTTGCCGAGCGAAGGCAGCTTCTTCATGCTCGCGCGTTTCCGCGGTTTCTCCGAGGAAAGCGATAGCGATTTCGTGCTGCGCCTGATTCGCGATGCGCGTGTCGCGACGATTCCGTTGTCGGCGTTCTATACCGACGGCACGGATTCCGGCTTGATCCGCTTGAGCTTTTCGAAGGACGACGCGACCTTGATCGAAGGTGCGCGGCGTTTGTGCGAAATCTGATTATCGAAGTAAAGGGGAGGGACCCACTATGAAGTTGCTCAAGCCTCTATTGGCGCTGGCCTGCGCATTCGCGGCAATCGCCGCATCGTCTGCCGCGATCGCCGCCGATGCATCGACGCTGCGTTTCGGACTCGAGGCGCAGTATCCGCCGTTCGAATCGAAAGGGCCGAGCGGTGAGTTGCAAGGTCTCGACATTGACGTCGGCAATGCCGTCTGCGCCGCCGCGCATATGACGTGCAAATGGGTCGAAACGTCGTTCGACGGCTTGATTCCCGCACTGCAAGGCCGCAAGTTCGACGCGATCAATTCGGCGATGAACGCCACTGAGCAGCGCCGTCAGGCGATCGATTTCACGACTGTCGTGTATCGCGTGCCGACGCAGTTGATCGCGAAGCGCGACAGCGGTTTGCTGCCGACTATCGCATCGTTGAAGGGTAAACGCGTCGGCGTGCTGCAGGCGTCGATTCAGGAAACCTTCGCGAAGGCGCATTGGGAATCGGCTGGCGTCACCGTGGTGCCGTATCAGGATCAGAACCAGGCTTATACGGATCTCACGGCGGGTCGTCTCGACGCTACGCTCGTTCTCGCGCCGGCCGGCCAGACGGGTTTTCTGTCGAAGCCTGAGGGCAAGGACTATGCGTTTGTCGGGCAGCCGGTGCGCGATGACAAGATCCTCGGCAGCGGCATCGCCTACGGGATTCGCAAAGGCGACACCGCGCTGCGCGACCAGTTGAACGCGGCGATCGCCAAGGTTCAGGCCGACGGTACGATCAAGACGCTGGCGGCGAAGTACCTCGGCAATATCGACATCTCATCGAAGTAACTTATTGACCGCCGCGTTACTGACCGTGCGCGGCGGGTGCCGCGTCGCGATCGACGCCGCGAAATTCGTTCTCGGCGTCGATCATGCGGCGCTTGAGCATCGGCACGTTGTTCACCACGCGCAGGCTGGTGCGCATGGCACTCAGCGCCATTCTTCCGACCACCGGCCGATGCAGCGCACTGCGCGCATCGAACTGCTTGCGCGATTCCGCGACCGCGTGAAAGCCGTAGCGGCGCATCTCCTCCTCGTAACCTGCGACGGCGTCGTGGCCCGACAGCTTGCCCTGCTGCGCATCGGCCAGACGCGCAGCAAGGAGCGCGGCATCGCGCAGCGCGGTGTTCGCACCGACGCCGCGGCCCGGCGTCATCAGATGCACCGCGTCGCCCAGGACCGTGACGTTGCTGGTCGGCCATGCGTCGACCGGAACCGATGTGCGCACGTCGACGCTGAAGGCGGTGGAAGGATCCGAAGCGCGAATCAGGGCGCGCAGATTGGGATGCCAGCCGTCGGTGATCTGCGTGGCGAGTGCGAGTAACGCGGCCTGCCCGAGCGGTTTGGGATCGGCCGGCAAGTTGTGCAGTGCGCCCCACACACCCCACATCAGATAGTCGCGCGTGTTGTCGTAGAGCAATCCCGGCCAGCGCGAGAGCAACTCGGCGTCGTTGCTGCCGATGCCTTCCTTCATGCCGTCGCCGTCCGCACGCCACGGAAATTCCATCACATGCACGATGCCGCCAAAGCCCTTCGGCGCGTTGATCAGCGTGATGCCGTCGAGCACCTTGGGCGGCAGCAGCGCACGTGACGTTTCGTCCATGGGCACCTTTGCGCCAACGCTGACGATGCCGGTGTTTTCCAGCCGCGCGTGCGGCAGCAATTGGCGGCGCACCTTCGAGCGCGCGCCGTCCGCGCCGATCAGCAGATCCGCCGTGGCGTGGGTGCCGTCTTCGAAATGCGCGGTGACGCTACCGTCGGCATGCTGTTCGTACGACGTGAAGGTCTTGCCAAAATGCACCTGCGCTTCGAGACCCGTCAGCAGCACTTGCCTGAGCGTCATCCGGCTGACCGATTTGCCGCCGCTCATCGATTCGTCTTCGAGCGGCACCGTGAGTAATTCGGTCATCCGCTCGGTCAGGATGTTGAAGTGGCCGGGCGTGCGTGCGCAAGTCGCGAGAAATGTCGCATAGAGTTCGGGCGGAAGGCACGCTTTCAGCGACGCGAGCCCGTGCGGATTGATGCCGACGCGGTAGCCCTGCAAACCGTCCGCGCGCGTGCGGTCGCGTTCATACACATTCACATTGATGCCGGCGCGCTTCAATCCGTGCGCAAGGCAGAGGCCGCCGGTGCCGGCCCCAATCACAATCACATTCATGGGTTCACGGTTCATGACTTCGCCTCCTTTTTTGTGGCGGGTTGGGCCGGCCTGTACTTGTATTCGCCGGCCGGCAGCGTGAAACGTTGAGCAATTTCTTCGAGCCATTCCGGGCTCCAGGTCAGCGTGCCGGCCTTCAGATCGGTCACCACGGTGCGCACCCAGTCCAGCTCGACAACCAGTTGCGCGCGCACCAATTCGCCTTCGAGCAGGAAAAGCCGCGGCACTTGCAGCTGGGTGGCGTGGGCGGTGGCCTCGTCGAATCGGATCAATTCCCGTTCGAGTGCGCCGATGCGGGTCTCGAGTTGACGACAGGCGTCGTCGGCCGAAAGCAGCGGCAGAAAGGAGAGCGCGGCCGGAAAGGCCGGGAAATCCCGGGCGGGTTGCGCGAGCTGTTCGCGCAACCACAGACGGGCGGTGTCGCGGCCGGCTTCGGTAATTTCATAGACCGTGCGTTCGGGGAACGCGCCGTCGCGTTCCGTTTCGCGGATGGCGATCAGGTCGCCGCGCACCAGGCGATTGATCGTTTGGTACAGGCTGTTGCGCTGACCGACGTTGATGACTTCGTCCTTGCCGCGTGCCTTGATGAGCTGCTGCATCCGGTACGGATGCATCGGCGCTTCAGTCAGCATGGCGAGGACGGCGAGGGCGAGCGGAGAGTGGCGGACCATAGTCAGGGTGTTGGCGAGCTAGTCTTTGTTTTGCTAGTCATAATATAACTATATTTTCGGGATTGGCAAGTACGGAATTTCGAAGTTTTCCGCGGGCGCCATGGTTCCGGCGCTGGTCCGCGGCGGATTGCGCCGTTACGATGTGGTTCGGGCCGACGTGTACGGGCGGTAAAGCAGCGGTGGGATCAGGCAGCGGTGGGATCAGGCAGTGATGGGATCAAGCGCATGACCGAGGAGCACGCGATGAGCGGGACGAATGACGGGAGTGATTCAGCGGTGACGGCTGCGGCGCCAAAGTTCTGGCGTGATGAAGCCTTGCCGTTCATCGAGGCGCGTTCTATCGAAGACGGCCGAGAAGTCTGCTATGCCAAACACTCACACGAGACGTTCTCGATCGGCGCCGTCACTGGCGGCCACAGCGTGTATGTGAATCGCCACGAGAGTGAATGGATCGGCGCCGGTGCGGTCGTGATGATGAATCCGGACGACGTGCACGCGTGCAACCCGGTTGCCGACGAGCGCTGGTCGTATCGGATGCTGCATGTCGAGGTTGATTGGCTCACGGGTTTGCAACACGACCTGGGGTTCAGCGACAACCACGCGTTTCGCGCTTTCTCGCAGGCCATGACGATGGAACCGGCGTTGTTCGAGGGTTTGAACCGTCTATACGCGGTCCTCGTCGACGCCGATAGCGAGCCCATGCGCAAGGAAAGCGCTGTGGTCACTTTCTTCTCGGACGTACAACAGAAGTTGAATCCGGCGCCCTTGCCGGATCACGACGCGAGCGGTCAACTCGCGCGAGCCGCGGAATTCATCGACGAAAACTGCACTCGTCCGCTGAAGCTGGAGGATGTCTGCAAGGCGGCTGAGCTTTCCGCCTCGCACTTGATCCGCGCTTTCAAGCAGCGTTATGGCATGACGCCGCACGCGTATCTGATCAATCGGCGCATCCAGTACAGCCGCGCACAACTCCGGCGCGGCTACCCGATAGCGGACGTCGCGCTCGATGCGGGCTTTGCCGATCAGGCGCATTTGCAGCGGACCTTCAAGCGGCTGGTTGCGGCGACGCCGGGTCAGTATCGAAGTTGACGCTAGGTGGCCGGCCGACCAGGCGCACGGGCGAGAGACCTTCAAGCGGCTGATTGCGATTGCGCGGGTGCAAGGGCGGTGGTTGAAGTAGCGGCTGCGCCTGTGAGTGCGTCCTGCCGTCCGCGTCACGCTACAAGCAGATACAACGCGCTTGCCGCGAGCAAGGCTGCCATCGCACGATTGAATAATCTCACGCGCTTCGGCTCCTGCAAGTATCGACGCAGGAACGTGCCGGCATACGCCCAGCTGGCAATCGACAGATAGCAAACCACGAAGTACACGACGGTGAATTGCCAGACGAGCCGGCCGTCGCCATCGGCTGCGTAGGCGCCCATGCCGGCCAATGAAGCGAGCCATGCTTTCGGATTGAGCCATTGCATCGCCGCGCCGTAGGCGAAGGACGGCCCGCGAGTGGGCTTGTCCGCGCCGAGCTTGCCGTCATCGATGGCGAGTTTGTAGGCCATGTAAAGCAGAAAGCCGACGCCGGCCCATTTGACGATGTCGATCAGATTGGGGAAAAGCGCGAGCAACTCATGCAGGCCTAGGCCGATGAGCAACAGCAGCAGCGTGAACCCGACGGTCGCGCCGGTCACATGCCGCATGCTCGCGGCGAATCCATGCTGCGCGCCGGCGCTGAGTGCGACGACATTGACCGGCCCGGGCGAAATCGACGAGGCCAACGCAAAGGCGGCCATGGAGAGTAAGACGGTCATCTGATGCCTCGATACGTGAGTGCGCAGGATTTGCGACGCTCAACGGTATCGGGCAGTGGGGCGGGGTGTATTGAAGGAAATGACTTTCAGTGAAGTTCCGCCGCAGCGCCACAGCATTTCTTGAATTTCTTGCCGCTGCCGCAAGGACAGGGGTTGTTGCGGCCGACCTTGGGTTCGGTGCGCTGCATCGCGGCGGCGAGATTCCGCTCATGGACGGCCTGACGGTGAGGAAGCCAGAAACGATAGATCGCAGCGACGCTGGCGGGGATCTTTTTGGTAAGGACTTCGCGCTGTTCTGGCGTGGCGATCAACTGCTGCTCTTCCGGCAGGATCTCATCTGAGCCCATCAGGTAAAGCGGATTCAGCCATTCCCGGCCCTGCTCGTTATCGAACAGCGCTTGCCAATCTGCCCGAACCAGCATGAGGCCCTCCATGAAGCCCAAAGCCCACGCTTCGCCGTCGAGGTATTCGCGGTCACCTATCGGTCTCAAGGTAAGCACTGGGTCGAAATCGTCCGGGTCGTTTTCGAGGCTGGTGATGATGCCGTTCATGTCTCGCAAGATCAGCCCGAGAATATGCTGCGCCTGATCCGTTGTCTCGAATTTGGGAGCGTCATCCTCGCTCGGGCCCCAGACTCGTGGCAGCCAGTAACTTGGGGGTACGGTAGTGGGGCCGATGGCCAAGGCGGTCAGATAACCGTCCAGGCCCACGATTGTCAGGGTCTCGTCCGACGTCTGGTCGGAAATCAGAAAGTCATCGAGTTCTTCGAACTCTTTTTCGGAGAGCGGGGCACCCAGATCGCCGGGGCGTAACTTTGACTTGGACATAGTGCGGCTCCGGCGCTTCGGATCGTGGGTCCCGATGGCATGTCAGGGGAATGCGGAGCCGGCATTTTCACACGGTGCCGGCCCCGCAAAGCAAAAAGCCCAGTCGCAAGGACCGGGCTTTTTGTTGAATACTTTGGTGGGGCGTGACAGATTCGAACTGTCGACCTACGGATTAAGAGTCCGCTGCTCTACCAGCTGAGCTAACGCCCCAACAGAAGCGAAATTATGCCGAAACTTTCCGAGATTGCCAAGCCCCTTTAGCAGATTTCTTATAAAAATCTGGAGCTGGCACGCCCGGCGCGTGCGCTGCCTGCCGTCAGGCACCAGAGAGGCGCGCGGGTCACCGTCCCGGTATCATGTCGCGGACACCTGCCGCTCGAAGCGTCGCGCGGCTTTCGACCGGGAACCACCATGGATGACAAAGAGATTAACGAGTTGCTCGACCGCATCCTCGCCCCGTGGGTCCGCGCGCTCACGCTGACCCCGGTCAAGGTCGACGAAGAAAGTGCGACTTTGCGCCTGCCGTTTTCCGGTGGGCTGCGCCATTCGGGCGGCGTGATCTGCGGCCAGGTCTTCATGGCAGCCGCCGACACGGCAATGATCGTCGCGATTTCGGCCGCGCTGGGCGGCTTCAAGCCGATGAGCACCGTCTCGCTCAACATCAGTTTCATGCGCGCGGTCCGCAACGGCGACGTGCTGATCACTGCGCGCGTGCTGCGCATGGGCCGCAATCTCGTGTTCGGCGAAGTCGAGTTATTCGACGAAGCCGGCAACATGGCCGTCCATGCGACCACCACCTATGCGCTGCTCGACTGAAACCTGAAAACGGGCCCGCAAGCCGTATTAGAGGAAAAAGCCAAGATGTTCGATCAGGTCGTATTCGCCGGCGGCGGCAATCGCTGCTGGTGGCAGGCGGGATTCTGGGACGTGGTGCAGCCGGAGTTGGATATCCGTCCGCGCGTCATCACCAGCATTTCAGCCGGCGCGGCGACCGCGTGCATGCTTTACACGCGCGATTCCGACTGGGTCATGCGCTATTACGAAGACGCGCTGCGCCACAACACCCGCAACGCGTACTGGGGCAATCTGCTGCGTGGTGAATCGGTGTTTCCGCATTACCGGATCTACCGGCAGGCGCTGCTCGACATCTATGGTGACAAGTTCTCCACGCTCGCGGACGCGCCCGAAATCCGCATCGGCGTGTCGCATCTGCCGCGCTGGCTTGGCGCGCGCAGCGCGGTCGCCGCGGGCCTGATTGCGTACAACATCGAGAAATACGTGCGCAAAACGCTGCATCCGACACTGGGTCAGACGCTCGGTTTTCATCCGGAATTCGTGCGCGCGCAGGATTGTGCGACGGTCGAGGACCTCGCCGATCTGATTCTGCAATCCTCGAGTACGCCGCCGTTCACGCCGGTCTTACGGCGCAATGGCCGGCCGGTGCTCGACGGTGGGATGGTCGACAACGTGCCGGTCGGGGCGCTCGATGCCGAGGCACCCGGCAACGTACTGGTCATGGTGACGCGCCTTTATCCGCGGCCACAGATGTTCGTCGTACCGCACGGCGTGCAGCAACGGCTCTACGTGCAGCCGTCGCGCAAGGTGCCGATTTCGAGTTGGGATTACACCAGCCCGTCGCAGATGGTGCAGGCGTACAACCTCGGCCGCGCCGACGGCGAGGCCTTTCTGGAACGCATGCCCGATCTGCTGGAAGCCGGTGCGCACGAAGCGCGCTGAGGCGAGGTGAGTAACGAGGGTCCGGTTTCCAGGACCGCTGCGTGAGCCGTAGACCGCGCGCCAACGAGATTGGCGCGCAGGGTTGAAGCCCGCACAACTACCGCGCGAAGATTACCGCCGCCGCCCGCCCTGCAACGCCTCCGGATTCGCCACGCTGGACGTATCGCCGGCGTCGAAAGCCAGAATGTTCTGGAATGCCGCGGTGAAATACAGCTCGTAGCTCTCGCGCTCCACGTAGCCGATGTGCGGTGTGCAGATCACGTTCTCCATGCGCAGCAGGCTGTAGCCCTGCAGAATCGGCTCGCTTTCGTAGACATCGATCGCGACCATCCCCGGACGGTTGTGCGATAGCGCGTTCACCAGCGCGTTTTCGTCGAGCAGTTCAGCTCGGCTCGTGTTCACGAGCAACGCAGTCGGCTTCATCCGCATCAGGTCTTCCTGCTTGACGATGCCGCGCGTGTCGTCATGCAGACGCAGGTGCAACGACAGCACATCGCTCTGCTCGAACAGCGCCTCGCGGCTCTCGGCCACGCCATATCCATCCGCGAGCGCCGCTTCGCGCGAATGCTCGCGGCCCCAGATCAGCACGTTCATGCCGAACGCCTTGCCGTATCCGGCAAGCAGCCGCCCGATCTTGCCGTAACCCCAAATCCCCAATGTCTGACCGCGCAACACCTGGCCCAAGCCGAAGTTCGGCGGCAGCGCCGATGTCTTCAAACCGGACTGTTGCCAGGCCCCTTGCTTAAGGTTTGCTACGTATTGCGGAATCCGCCGCTGAGCCGCCATGATAAGGGCCCAAGTCAGTTCGGCCGGCGCGATTGGCGAGCCGCTGCCTTCCAGCACGGCGATGCCGCGCTCGGTACAGGCTGCCAGATCGATATGGCTGGAAACCTTGCCGGTTTGGCTGATCATGCGCAAACGCGGCAACTTGTCGAGCAGTTGCGAGTTGATGCGGGTACGTTCGCGAATCAGGACGAGGGCGTCGACCTCAGAAAGGCGGCTCGCCAGTTGGCCGAGACCGCGGACGGTGTTGTTGAAAACCTTGACCTCATGGTCGGCCAGCAGTTGAAAGCAGTCGAGCTTGCGGACGGCGTCCTGGTAATCGTCGAGGATGGCAATCTTCATGGTATGTGTCTTGCGACGCACAATAGCGGTGCGGAACGGAGTGTTATGCTGACTGTCCCACCATGTGACCTAGGTCACATGCCGGTCTGGCTGGATGCCTTACCGTAGAAGCTGCCGCGTAGAACGGCAGCGCCACGGCAAGGCCGATTGACATCGTTTTTAACAGTTTGTTGCGTGTTGAGGCAAGTCGCTTTACAGACGGTTGCAGACGGCCGTCGGCAAGGCCGTTCGGAAGCCTCCGCGCAACAGGCCATGTAGCCCACGATGACCTGCACAATTGCGCGTCGGCTTGCAGGAAAGTCGATGCAATGAATTGAACGCCTCTCGCATGCAGCGTCGCTGGGCTTGTACCGTTTTTCTATTGCTTTCAAAACGGAGACAAGTCGATGAATCATCCCTCATTCGAAGGAAAACCCACCATTGAGGCGTCTGCAGGTGCACCCGCGTGGGTCAAACACCGAAAACTGATCGACTGGGTCCAGCGCGTTGCCGCCATGACCAAGCCCGATCGAATCGTCTGGTGCGACGGTTCGCAGGAGGAGTACGACCGCCTCTGCACCCAGATGGTCGAAGCCGGCACCCTCAAGAAACTCAATCCCGCCAAACGTCCCAATTCCTATCTGGCATGGTCCGATCCATCAGACGTGGCGCGTGTCGAAGACCGCACATTCATCTGCTCGAAGCGCCGGGAAGATGCCGGGCCCACCAACAACTGGATCGAACCGGCTGAGATGCGCGCGACGCTGGACGGCCTGTTCGATGGCGCCATGCGCGGCCGCACCATGTACGTGGTGCCGTTCTCGATGGGGCCGCTCGGTTCGCCGATCGCGCACATCGGCGTCGAATTGAGCGATAGCCCATATGTCGTGACCAACATGCGCATCATGACGCGTATGGGCCGCAAGGTGTACGAGGTGCTGGGCGAAGACGGCGAGTTCGTGCCGTGTGTGCATTCGGTCGGCGCGCCGCTCGCCGCGGGCGCGAAAGACGTGTCGTGGCCGTGCAACGACACCAAATACATCGTCCATTTCCCCGAATCGCGCGAAATCTGGAGCTATGGTTCGGGCTACGGCGGCAATGCGCTGCTGGGCAAGAAGTGTTTCGCGCTGCGCATCGCCTCCACGATGGGCCGCGACGAAGGCTGGCTCGCCGAACACATGCTGATTCTCGGCGTGACGTCGCCGGAAGGGCAAAAACATCACGTTGCAGCTGCGTTTCCGTCAGCTTGCGGCAAGACCAACTTCGCCATGCTGATTCCGCCGGCAGGCCTGAACGGCTGGAAAATCTCCACGATCGGTGACGATATTGCGTGGATCAAACCGGGTAAGGACGGCCGTCTGTACGCGATCAACCCTGAGGCAGGGTATTTCGGCGTCGCGCCGGGCACGAGCGAAAAAACCAACTTCAACGCGATGGCCACGCTGAAGGAAAACGTCATCTTCACGAACGTCGCGCTGACGGACGACGGTGACGTCTGGTGGGAAGGCATGACCGACGAGCCGCCCGCGCACCTGATCGACTGGCAGGGCAAGGATTGGACGCCGGCGAGCGCGAAGGAGAGCGGGCGCAAGGCCGCGCACCCGAACGCGCGCTTCACGGCACCGGCTTCGCAATGTCCGTCGATCGATGCCGACTGGGAGGACCCGGCGGGCGTCGCAATCGACGCGTTCATTTTCGGCGGCCGCCGCTCGACCACCGTGCCGCTCGTCACCGAAGCGCGCAACTGGGTCGAAGGCGTCTACATGGCGGCGACCATGGGCTCGGAAACAACTGCGGCGGCGGCGGGGCAGCAGGGCGTAGTGCGCCGTGACCCGTTCGCGATGCTGCCGTTCTGCGGCTACAACATGAGCGACTACTTCGGGCACTGGCTGAAAACCGGCGAGCGTCTCGAGAAACTGAACGCGAAGCTGCCGAAAATCTTCTGCGTCAACTGGTTCCGCAAGGGCGCGGACGGCAAGTTCGTCTGGCCGGGCTTCGGCGAGAACATGCGCGTGTTGAGCTGGGTGGTCGGGCGCGTCGAAGGCAAGGCGCAAGGTGAAGAACACACGTTCGGCATTTCGCCGCACTATGAAGACATCGACTGGCGCGGCCTGGATTTCAGCCGCGAGCAATTCCAACAGGTAATTTCCGTCGACGACGCGGCCTGGCGCGATGAACTCGCGCTACATGCCAAACTGTTTGACACATTGCAGCAAGGTCTGCCGCCGGCTTTGACGCAGACTAAACTCACGCTCGAAGGAAAACTCGCTGCCTGATAAGGTGAGTATTCACTTCGTACGAAAGCCGCCTTCGGGCGGCTTTTCATTTCCGGTCCGACCCCGCATCGCGACTTTTTCCGATTCCGCAATGCGAGGTGACCTTTGCATCTGTTCGAACAAAAAAGACAGTGCAAGCTGCAGTGCAGCAGATTGTTGCTCTTGTCGGAACAATCGAGGTTCATGTCCTACATTGAGGGACACAGTCGCACAAATATCGACAATATTTCCGCTTTGGCGGGCAACTTCTGCACGATTTCGCGAGTCGTAGGAGAATTCCAAGTTCGCTTCACTGGTTTTCACTAATTGTCAGGAAGCAGTAACACGGCAGGAGTTGTCCCATGGATCATTTGCAGTCGATGCGAGTTTTCGTCAAAGTGGCGGATCTCGGCAGTTTTGCCCGCGCTGCGAGCGCGATGGATATTTCCAACGCAGTTGCCACCCGTCACGTTGCCGATCTCGAAGGCCGTCTTGGTACGCGGCTGCTCAATCGCACAACCCGCAGCTTGTCCCTGACCGAATCCGGCCAGGTTTATCTTGAGCGCGCGCGCCAGATTCTCGACGAACTGGAAGACGTCGAGCAGATGGTGGTCGCGCGGAATCACGAACCCGTCGGCACATTGCGAATCGTCGCACCGGTTGTGTTCGGGTTGCATAACCTTGCGCCCGTGCTGCAGACGTATGCAGAGCGCTATCCGAAAGTCATTCCCGATGTCACGCTGGTCGACCGTCAGGTCGATCTGGTCGAAGAAGGCTTCGACGTGGGCGTGGTGGTCACACGGCAGATGCGCAGCGCGAGCATTGTCACGCGGCGTTTGACCACCGGTTGTATGACGGTGTGCGCGACGCCCGCGTATCTGGAAAAGCACGGCACGCCGACGCGTCCCGAACATCTGCTCGAGCATCCGTGCCTGAGCTTGCCGTCCGAGTATTGGGGCGACGAGCGTGTATTCACGGGCTCAGAAGGTGAAGTGCGCGTGCGTCCGTCCAACGTGATCGTGGCCAACAACACGGAAATGCTGCGACAGTTCGCGCTGCTTGGCATGGGCATCGCGATTTTGCCGAGCTATCTGATCGGCCGTGACATGACGCGCGGCAGGCTCGTGCGTTTGCTCGGCGATTTCCGTTTGCCGCAGGTCGAGATCAACATCGCGTATCCGAGCCGTCGCCACTTGCCGGCAAAGGTGCGTACGTTCATCGATCATCTGGTCGAGCATTTCAGCCAGACGCCGAACAGTCTGCTCGGTGAGCAGTGGATCAAGGACGGCCTTGAGAGGCCTGCTACGTCCGCCGCGCTCGATGCCGCGAACCTCATGCCGCCGGAAGCATTCGATGGCGCTGAGCCGCTGTCACGGCTGCTGGATAGCGAGTTATCGCCGATACCGAAGACGTTGGCAAAGACGACGAATCGTCCACGGCCCACCGCGCTGTCGCCGCTGTAACGATTCGGGCGAGGGTGCCGGCAGCGCTTGAGGTGAGCGCTATCTGGCCGACAAATAAAAAGGCGCAGTCACGAAAGTGACTGCGCCTTTTTTCAGGCAAGTTCGACGCTTGCCGGAAGCTGAATAACCTTCCGGCCCATGCGCCCGATTTACGAGCCCGTCTTGCGCGCGACCGTTTTCTTGGCCGGCGCCTTCTTGGCAGCAGCGGTCTTCTTCGCAGCCGCAGTCTTCGTAGCGGGTGCTTTCTTGGCCGCGACCTTCTTGGCGGGCACCGCCTTCACGGCGACCGGTGCATCTTCGTCATCCGACTCCGGCGCTGCCTTGGCTGCCGCCTTGGCCGCCGCAGTCTTCGCCGCCGTCTTGGCGGACGGCTCCTTCTTCTCGAATTCGAAGCCGATCTTGCCGTCGTTTTGCTTGACGAGGAACGCCTTGAAGTTGCGGCCGGTACGCGACGACTTGAAGTTCGTCAGCAGGTCGGTGCGTCCTTCCTCAAGCAATTTCGCCATCTGCTCACGCGCGATTTCCTGCTGCAGAATCACCTTGCCCGAGCGGAAGTCGCAAGTCTTCGGATTCGCAACCGAGTTCTCGCAGACATAGCTCATGCCGTGTTCGAACACGCGGCCCTTGCACTTCGGGCACGCGCCGACCGCCTGCTGGTCGGAGAAGTCAGGCGGTTCGCCGTCTTCGCCGCCCGAGTCCTGACCGAAGTCGAATTCGAGCTTGTAGTTCTTGATCTCGTCATCGAGCGAGAGCTTGAGGATCGCGGAGAACGGGCGGCCCATCTTGCTGCGGAAACCCGACAGCGGACCGATCGTCTTGTTCTGCAGGAGCTCTTCAACTTCCGGAATTTCGAACTGACGTCCGCCCGGAATCTTCGAGATCGAGAACTCGCACTTCGAGCACGCGAAACGCCGGTAGTTTTCCTTCACCTGACCGCCGCAATTCGGACACGGCGTCTGCAACGTCGCGTAATCGCCCGGGATCGTGTCGGAATCGTACTCTTTCGCGCGCTTGACGATGGTCTGCGTCATGCGGGCGATTTCCTGCATGAACGCGTCGCGCGGCAGGTTGCCCCGCTCCATCTGCGAAAGCTTGTATTCCCACTCGCCCGTCAATTCCGGTGCGGTCAATTCCTTGACGCCGAGGCCGCGCAGCAGTGTCATCAACTGGAACGCCTTGGCGGTCGGAATCAGATCGCGGCCTTCGCGGATCAGATACTTTTCGCCCAACAGCCCTTCGATGATGGCGGCGCGCGTGGCCGGCGTGCCGAGCCCCTTGGCCGCCATGGCTTCGCGCAATTCGTCGTCTTCGACCAGCTTGCCCGCGCCTTCCATGGCCGACAGCAAGGTCGCTTCGTTGTAGCGTGCGGGCGGTTTCGTCACCAGTTGCTGGGCGGCGATCTTGTCCGTCTTGACCTTCTCGTCCTTCTGCACCGGCACGAGGTTCGCGTCTTCGCCGCTGATTTCGCGGCCGTAGACCTGCAACCAGCCCGGTTCGACCAGCACCTTGCCTTCGGTCTTGAAGTGATGGCCGACCACTTCCGTGATCCGCGTCGTCACCCGGTATTCGGCGGCCGGGAAGAACACTGACAGGAATCGCTTCACCACCAGGTCGTAGAGCTTCTGTTCCGGCTCGGACAGATTCTTCGGCGCTTGCGCCGTCGGGATGATTGCGAAGTGGTCGCTGATCTTCGAGTTATCGAAGATGCGCTTGTTCGGCTTCACCCAGCCCTTGTCCAACACCTGCTTGGCATGCGGGAGATAGTTGTTGCTCTCCTTGAGCATGACCAGCGTTTCCTTGACCGTATCCATATAGTCTTCCGGCAACGCGCGCGCGTCGGTCCGGGGATAGGTCAGCACCTTATGCTTTTCGTACAGCGCCTGGGCGAGGCCGAGCGTGTTCTTGGCCGAGAAGCCGAAGCGGCCGTTGGCTTCACGCTGCAAGCTGGTCAGGTCGAACAGCGCCGGCGACAGTTGCGTGGACGGTTTCGATTCTTCCGTCACCGTGCCGATCTGGCCACGGCAGGCCGCGACGATCGTCTCAGCCGCGGGCAGCGCCCACAGACGCGAATCGCGTTTTTCCGGATCGAACTCGTCGCGCTTGAATTTCGGATCGAACCAGCGGCCTTCGTAGAAGCCGCCCGCACAGACGAAGTCCGCCTTCACTTCCCAATAATCGCGCGGCACGAAGCGGCGAATCTTTTCTTCGCGCTCAACGACGATCGACAGCGTCGGCGTCTGCACCCGCCCGACCGTGGTCAGGAAGAAGCCGCCGCCCTTGCTGTTGAACGCGGTCATGGCCCGCGTGCCGTTGATGCCGACCAGCCAGTCCGCTTCCGAGCGGCAGCGTGCCGCATCGGCGAGCGGCTGCATTTCTTCGTCGCTACGCAGACGGGCAAAACCGTCGCGGATCGAACCGGCTGTCATCGACTGAAGCCACAGGCGCTGCACCGGCTGCTTGGCTTTCGCGTGCTGCGCGATCAGGCGGAAAATCAGCTCGCCCTCGCGCCCCGCGTCACATGCGTTAATCAGACGGTCGATGTCTTTACGCTTGAGCAGCTTGGTCAGCACCTTCAGGCGCGACTCGCTCTTGGCGATCGGATTCAGATCGAAATGCGGCGGAATGACGGGCAAGTTGGCGAAACTCCACTTGCCGCGTTTGACTTCATAGTCTTCGGGCGCGGCGATTTCCAGCAAGTGGCCGACTGCCGAGGAAAGCACGTAGTCGTCGCTTTCGTAGTATTCGTCATGCTTGGTAAAACCGCCCAAAGCGCGCGCGATGTCGTTCGCGACGGAAGGCTTTTCGGCGATGATCAGTGCTTTGGACATGACTCGATGTGAGGTTGGTAGATCCGGGTTGATGGCCTTGAGTGCGCTTGAATTAGCGCGACCCTCGTTTGCGACCTTTGCGACCCAATAACGACCGCTTTATAGCACACGGCGCGAGAGCGGCGTGTCAAGTGCCATAAAAAGCGCGCCATGATAATTGCGCACTCAGTAACTGGGCAAGCTGCGGAAAACGCGGCGTGTACCGCTTGCAACGCCCGTGCCGCAAGGTTCGGCGGCAGGTGGCCACATTCACGCGACGGCCAGCGCGGGCCGCAGTTTGGGCGCGCCGCTGACGCCGGGCACGGCCGTCAGATCAGACAACATCCGTTCCACAATCGCCGCTTGCGGCAAAACCGTGCCAAAGAAACGTGTCGTTACCGAGTCTTCGATCAGGATGGTCGGGAAATTCTCGACATCCAGATCGTCGAAGCGGTCCGCATGGGTTTCGATGTCAATCCATGCGAAACAGATCTCCGGATGCTTATCCGCCAGCCGGTTGAAGGCGTCCCGGTAGTCACGACAGGTCCCGCACCACTCCGCGCACAGGCAGGCGACGAACAGCGTGTCGGGTTCGTTGACGCGCTCGGCAATCCGGTCTTGGTCGGTGTCGAGATTCAGCGCGGGCATGGTGGTTCCTTGCGTACTTTTATCAGGTGCTTTGGCGCGAATGTAGCATGGCCGATCCCGAATCGTGGTCAACCCTGGTCAATGCGGGGTCAGCCATGGGTCGCTCGCGTGAAGCGGCCGCCGGGCAGCGCGGTCACCTGGCCGGCGAGTTCGAGTTGCAGCAGCGTGTTTTGTAATGCCGCGTCCCCCATCTCGGTGCGGGTGGCAAGAATTTCAAGCGTGGCGGGGGCATGGCCGAGTGCGTCGAGGAGTTGCAGCGCTTCGGCGCTCATGGCCGGCGGGGCAGTGGGTGATGCCGGCGCCGCCCTCAATTCGGGCTGAATCGCACCTGATGCTGGCGTGGCTACCGGATCCGATTGATCTGCCACCGACGCCAGCCCCATTGAGGCATCCCGCCCGCCCGCGCCGTCCCAAAGAGCCGCCTGCTTGCTGGCGGTGTTCGTTGCCACGGGCTTGGCGAAGCCCAGTTCCTCCAGCACCTCATCGGGCGTTTCCACCAGCTTGGCGCCCTGCTTGATGATTCGATGACAACCGCGCGACAGCGGCGCGTGGATCGAGCCGGGCAACGCGAAGATATCGCGCCCCATTTCATTGGCGAGCCGAGCCGTGATCAGCGAGCCCGAGCGCATGGCGGCCTCGACGATCACAACCCCGCTGACGAGGCCGGCGATCAAACGGTTCCGTTGCGGAAAATTGGCGGCGCGCGCCGGGGTGCCGAGCGGCCATTCCGAAAGGATCGCGCCTTGCGTTGCAATCTGCCGCGCCAGCGCGTGATGCGCGGCCGGATACACGATGTCCGCGCCGGTGCCGATCACGGCTACCGTGCCGCCGACGCCTTCCAGTCCGCCCCGATGCGCGGCACCGTCGATACCCAGCGCCAGCCCCGACACGATCGTGACGGCGGCTTGTGAAAGCTCACGCGCGAAGCGCTCGGCGTCTTCAACGCCTTGCGGGGTCGCGCTGCGGCTGCCCACCAGGGCGACCGCCCGCGTGTGCAACAGATCCAGCCGACCCTTTATATATAGTAGTGGCGGCGGATCGGGCATGGTGAGCAGCGTGGGCGGGTAGGCAGGATCGTCGAGTGTCACCAGGTGGTTGCCGGGTAGCTCGCGCCATGCAATGACCGCGTCGAGTCGCGCGTCGAAGTCTGGAATGTGCGGGGCCAGCACCGCGCGCGCCGCAGCCTCGCCCGCGATCTCGGCAAGCGCCTCGGGCGATTGATTGAAAATCGCTTCCGGCAGTCCCAAAGCGGCCAGCAGTAAACGCAGGGTAGCGGGTTTCAGCCCCGGCGCGAGCGAGAGCCGCAGCCAGGCGGCGAGTTCAATATCGGTTGCGGGCAAGGTACGCATTGACAGTCGATCCTCATACAGGGCCAGCGGGCAGGCGGGCGCCATGCTAAAATTTTCATCATCCGAAATAACTGCAGCGCCGCGCCCACCCGCGCGGGCTCGTCGTTTAGCGCACGTGGCGCGTTGAATCGAACCGGTTCGACAGCCTCTATCCTCTGCGTAACGCGATGCGCCCACAACCTGGCCGAATGGCCAACGCTAGCCTTCCACTGGTCAGCGGCGCCGAAAAAACACACTCAAGATCATGGCTTTACTGAACATCCTCAATTACCCGGACAAGCGGCTGCACAAGATTGCGAAGCCGGTCGACGTGGTCAACGACCGCATCCGCCGGCTCGTCGCCGACATGGCCGAAACGATGTACTCGGCGCCCGGCGTCGGTCTCGCCGCGACCCAGGTGGACGTGCATGAACGCGTGGTCGTGATCGACGTGTCGGAAACGCACGACGAACTGCTCGCTTTCATCAACCCGGAAATCATCTGGTCGAGCGACGAGAAGAAGCTCTCGGAAGAGGGCTGCCTCTCGGTGCCGGGCATTTACGACAACGTCGAGCGCGCTGAGAAAGTGCGCGTGCGGGCGCTGAACGAGAAGGGCGAAACCTTCGAGCTGGATTGCGAAGGCTTGCTGGCCGTGTGCATTCAGCACGAAATGGATCACCTGATGGGCCGCGTGTTCGTCGAGTACCTGTCGTCGCTCAAGCAGACGCGCATCAAGAGCAAGATGAAGAAGCTCGCCCACGCGATGTAATGCGCGTCCACCTCGCCTACCGCACCCCTTCATGAGTCATTCGTTGCGCGTCATCTTTGCCGGTACGCCGGAGTTCGCCGCGGCCGCGCTGGCCGCGATCCACAGCGCCGGGTTTCCGGTGCCGCTGGTGCTGACCCAGCCCGACCGGCCCGCCGGACGCGGGATGAAATTGCAGGCGAGCCCGGTCAAGCGTTACGCGCAGGAGCATGGGCTTACCGTGGCGCAGCCGCCTTCGCTGCGCCGCACCGGCAAATATCCGGCTGAAGCCGTCGCTGCGATTGACCAGTTGCACGCTACGCCCCACGACGTGATGGTGGTGGCTGCCTATGGCCTGATCCTGCCGCAGGAAGTGCTCGATATTCCGCTGCTGGGTTGCATCAACATTCACGCGTCGTTGTTGCCGCGCTGGCGCGGCGCCGCGCCGATCCACCGCGCGATCGAGGCGGGCGACGCTGAAACCGGCATCACGTTGATGCAGATGGACGTCGGTCTCGACACTGGCGCGATGATCTCTGAAGCACGCACGCAGATTTCGGACGACGACACCACGGCCACCCTCCACGACCGCCTCGCACAAGACGGCGCGAGACTGATCGTCGAAGCGCTGATCGAACTCGAGCGCAGCGGCAAGCTGCCGGCAACGCCGCAGCCTGCAGACGGTGTGACCTACGCGGAAAAGATCGGCAAGCACGAAGCCGCGCTCGACTGGCGTAAGCCGGCCGCAGTCCTGGCGCGTCAGGTGCGCGCGTTCGACCCGTTCCCCGGCGGCGTGGGGACGCTGGAAGATGGCACGTCGATCAAAATCTGGGCAGCGGTCCCGCTCGAGGCGCAAGGCAACAAAGCGCCCGGCACGATCGCCGACGTCTCTCTCGAAGGCGTGGTGGTTGCCTGTGGCGAAGGCGCGCTGCGTCTCACGCAACTGCAGAAACCCGGCGGCAAGCGCTTGCCGGTGCGTGAATTCCTGGCCGGCGCAACGCTGGCCCCGGGTCAGCGTTTCCAGCTTCCGGAAGCAAAATAACCGTCTTGCGCAGACCTTGACCATCGTCCGTTCGGCCGATGGTCAAGACCCTCGCCGCAAGCCCGCGGCGCGTTAGAATCCTCTATGCAACGCCCCGCATTCCGAGGATCCCCATGTTCGGCATCACCCATTTCGAGTTTTTCGTCGTCGCGGTCTTTCTGCTGAACGTGACGCCCGGCCCCGATACGGCTTACATCGTCGGGCGCAGCGTCGCTCAGGGGCGTGGCGCAGGTCTGATGTCCGCGCTCGGCATCTCTGCCGGTTGCTGCGTTCATTCACTGGCTTGTGCGTTCGGCTTGACGGCGCTGCTGGCCGCTTCGGCCACCGCGTTCACCGTCATCAAGTTCGTCGGCGCTATTTATCTGATCTATCTCGGCGTGCGCCTGGTTTTCGCGAAACCGGAGGCAGACCAGGCGGTGGGCGAAGCGCGCGCGGCCGGCGCGCCGAAATCGCTGCGTCAGCTTTTCCTGCAGGGTTTCTGGACCAATGTGCTGAACCCCAAGGTCGTGCTGTTCTTCGTGTCGTTCTTTCCGCAATTCGTCACAACGGGCAGCGACCATAAGGCGTTGGCGTTTCTCACGCTCGGCGCGGTATTCGTCGTGATGAGCATGATCTGGAACAGTTTTGTCGCGTGGATCGCCGGCAGTGTGACCCGGCGTTTCTCGGGCAAGCCGTCGGTCAAGCGGTGGCTGGATCGCGGCGTCGGCAGCGCATTCGTCGGCTTGGGCATCAAGCTCGCCACCGCATCAAGATGATTGAATTTTCCTCACGCGCCCATATCTAACATTTAGCTTACAATCGGCCGCCGCGATCATGCGGCGCAGATATGAACCCGCGTCAGGGCAAGGAGTTGCAGACATGTTCAATTGGGTCAAAACCGCGATGTTGATGGCCGCGATCACGGCCCTTTTCATCGTGATCGGCGGGATGATCGGCGGGTCGCGCGGCATGATGATCGCGCTCGTGATCGCCCTTGGGATGAATTTCTTTTCGTACTGGTTCTCGGACAAGATGGTCCTGCGCATGTACAACGCGCAGGAAGTCGACGAAAACAGCGCGCCGCAGTTCTATCGCATGGTGCGCGAGCTCGCCACCCGCGCCAATCTGCCGATGCCGCGCGTCTATCTGATCAACGAAGACGCGCCGAACGCCTTCGCCACCGGCCGCAATCCGGAGCATGCGGCGGTTGCCGCCACCACCGGCATCTTGCGCGTGCTGTCCGAGCGCGAAATGCGCGGCGTGATGGCGCACGAACTGGCGCACGTGAAGCACCGCGACATCCTGATCTCCACGGTGTCGGCGACCATGGCCGGCGCCATTTCCGCGCTGGCGAACTTCGCGATGTTCTTCGGCAGCCGCGACGAAAACGGCCGTCCGACGAACCCGATCGCGGGCATTGCCGTTGCGTTGCTCGCGCCGATCGCCGGTGCGCTGATTCAGATGGCGATCTCGCGTGCGCGTGAATTCGAAGCGGACCGCGGCGGCGCGCAGATTTCCGGCGATCCGCAGGCGCTCGCCTCGGCGCTCGACAAGATCCATCGCTACGCGAGCGGGATTCCGTTCCCCACGGCCGAGCAGCATCCGGCCACCGCGCAGATGATGATCATGAATCCGCTGGCGAGCGGGGGCATTGCGAATCTGTTCTCCACGCACCCGGCCACCGAGGAGCGCATCGCACGTTTGATGGAGATGGCGCGTACGGGGCGCTTCGAGTAACGGGCGCACTAACCCGGCGTGATGAGAGGCGAGTCTGCGGGCTCGCCTTTTTTGTTCGAGCGTCACCGCCGGGCCGCCCTCGGCGGCCCCCGCCCCGCGCCACGCTACAATGGGTGCTGTTTGCGTCGCGCGCACCGCGCGGCCTGCCTTTGCCTCTTTCATGACTCCAAAGCCTTCTTCGCGTTCTGCTTCCTCATCGGCGCGTCCGCGCGAATCCCGTTTGTCGATGCTGCACCTCGCGCCCGAATCGCTCGGTTTCGCGCTCGACTGCGCGGGCCAGGCCGTCGGTGCCGTGCGCCTCGGCGCGGCTTTGCCAGCCGCGCTGCAATCCGTATTCGTCTCCGCGCCTGAGGGCAGCGCCGCCGCTGCGCGCGGCGCCGTGCAGGACATCGCGTACCGCACCATGCGGCGCCTGGCGACCGCCGAGTGGCTGATCGCGAAACTGGTGAAGAAGGCGCCGCCGCCGCACGTCGGTCATGTGCTCGCGTGCGCGCTCGCCTTGCTCGTCGACGACGAAGCGAACGCCGCCTACGCGCCGTTCACGGTTGTCGACCAGGCGGTGGGCGCCATCGCCGCGCGTCGTGAATTCGCGTTCGCGAAGGGCCTCGTCAACGCCGTGCTGCGCAATTTCCTACGCGAGCGCGAGGCGCTGCTGAGCGCAGCGCAAGCCGACGAAGTTGCGCGCTGGAACTACCCGGTGTGGTGGATCGACGCGGTGAAAGCCGCTTGGCCCGACGCATGGCAAGCGGTGCTCGCTTCCGGCAATACGCAAGGTCCGCTGACGTTGCGCGTGAATGCACGCCGCTCGACGGTCGATGCCTATCTGCAGGTACTGCAAAACCATCACATCCCCGCGAGCAGAGCCGGCGAGTACGCCGTCAAGCTCGCCACGCCGATGCCGGTCGACCGCATCCCCGGCTTCAACGACGGCGTGGTGTCGGTGCAGGACGCCGGCGCACAACTCGCCGCGGAATTGCTTGGCGTGCGTGACGGCATGCGCGTGCTCGACGCGTGCGCGGCGCCTGGCGGTAAAACCGGCCACCTGCTCGAACTCGCCAACCTGCAGCTCGTGGCGCTCGAAAGCGATGCGTCGCGCGCGCGTCGCATTGGTGAAAACTTGCAGCGGCTCAAGCTCGAAGCGGAAGTGCGGATCGGCGACGCGGGTGCGCCCGCAAAATGGCATGACGACATCGACCAGCCGTTCGATCGCATTCTGGCCGACGTGCCGTGTTCGGCCTCGGGCATCGTGCGGCGTCATCCGGATATTCGCTGGCTGCGCCGCGCGTCCGATATCCCTGCGCTGGTCGCCGAGCAGCGCCGCATTCTCGACGCGCTATGGCCGCTCGTGAAACCAGGCGGCGAGTTGCTCTACGTTACGTGTTCGATCTTCCCCGAAGAAGGCGAGTTGCAGGCACAGTGGTTTGGAGACAAGTACCAGGATGCGGTACGATTGGACGCGCCGGGGCAACTTTTACCCTCCGTTGCCTGCGCGCCCGCCGACACATCGGCCGGTTCTCATGCCGGACACGCCGCTGAAGACAGCGCCGGCTCGAACTCAGACCACGACGGATTTTTCTACGCGCGCTTTCAGAAACGGTGACCATCAAACGCTTCTTCCCGCTTCGGCTCGCTGCCGTGCTCTGGATCGTGCTGGCCGTATGGCTTGCCGCACCGGGCGCGGCGTATGCCGATTCGATCGCGGTGCAGCGCGCCTCGCTGCAATCGGACAACACCGGCTGGAATATCGACGCGCGTTTCGATTTTGACCTGAACAGCAATCTCGAAGACGCCGTCAACAAAGGCATTCCGCTGTACTTCACGACGGACTTCGAACTGAGCCGGCCGCGCTGGTACTGGTTCGACGAACAGCCGGTGAGCGTGTCGCAGAGCATCCGCCTGTCGTTCCAGCCGCTCACGCGTGAGTACCGCGTGTCGAGCGTGTCGTCGGGTGGGTTGCAGCTCGGCTTCTCGACGCTGAAAGATGCGCTCGCGGTGATCAAGCACGTCACGTCGTGGCATGTGATCGACCGCAATCAGGTGCATGTCGGAGAGACGTACAACGCGTCGGTGCGCATGCAACTCGACATCGCGCTGATGCCCAAGCCGTTCCAGATCGACGCGGTGAACAACCGCGACTGGAGCCTTTCGTCGGATTGGAAGCGCTTTACCTTCACGGTGACCGAACGTGCTAAATAGAGTGCGCCGCGACACCAGTGTCAGCAGCATCGTCGTGCGCGTGCTGGTGTCCACGGTCGCCGTAACGGCCGTGCTGCTGCTCGTGCTGCTTGCAGCGGCGAGCGCGAATACCGAATTTTTCGACCGCTATTACCAGTGGTTGTACGCGGCCAACCTCATTGTCGCGATGATCTTTTTGCTGGTGGTGGCGACGCTCGTCATCATCATCATTGCCCGGCTTAAAAAAGGTAAGTTCGGCACGCGGCTGTTAGCGAAACTCGCGTTCTTCATGGCGCTGGTCGGCGTGGTGCCGGGGGGCATCATTTACGTCGTCTCGTACCAGTTCGTATCGCGCAGTATCGAGTCGTGGTTCGACGTGAACGTCGAAACCGCGCTGACCTCGGGCCTGAATCTCGGCCGCGGCATGCTCGACGCGTCGCTGTCCGATCTGCAGACCAAGGGCCGCTTGATGTCCGAGCAGCTGGCGAGCGCAGATGCCGCCGGCACCACGCTCACGCTCCTGCGCTTGCGCGATCAGTTCGGCGTGCAGGACGCGACGATCGTCGAACCCACGCGCAGCATGTCGGGCGCGACACCGGACATGCATGTGGTGGCGCAGGCATCCGGCAATTACGCGACGCTCTTGACGACTGACTTGCCCACGCCGTTGATGATCGATCAGGCGCGTGGCCGCGGCTATGCGGCGATCGAGGGTGAAGTCGATGGCGATCCGAACGCGCATGGCGGCAAGGGTGCGCTGCGGCTGCGCGTCGTGCAGCGCATTCCCGATTCGAACGCGTCGCTGCTGCAGCCTACCGAACGTTTTCTGCAACTCACGCAGCCGGTGTCGCCCACGCTCGCGCGCAACGCCGATGCCGTGCAGCGTGCGTATCGCGAGTATCAGGAAAAGGCGCTGGGCCGCACTGGCTTGCGCAAGATGTATATCGGCACGCTGACGCTTGCGCTGTTCCTCGCTACCTTCATCGCGATGATGCTGGCGCTCGCACTCGGCAATCAGCTTGCGCGGCCGTTGTTCCTGCTTGCGCAGGGCACCAAGGAAGTGACCGAAGGCGACTACACGCCAAAACGCGAAATCAAGTCGCGCGACGAACTGGGCTTCCTCACGCAGTCGTTTAACGCGATGACGCGGCAGTTGTCCGAAGCGCGCGCGGCGGTCGAGAACAACCGCATCGCGCTCGAGCATTCGAAGGCCTATCTGGAAAGCATTCTCGCGAACCTGACCGCGGGCGTGTTCGTATTCGACCGGCAGTTCCGCCTCACTACCGCGAACCGCGGCGCTGAGCGCATTTTCCGTCAGCAGTTCCAGGAAGTGCTGGGTTCGGCGCTTGAGCAGATCGGCGTATTGAGCGAATTCGGTGGAATGGTGCGCAAGGCCTTTGCCGATCGCGAGGCCGCGAGCGGCGACGGTCACGATGATCGGGGCCACTGGCAGCAGCAGTTTTCGGTGCAGGTGCCGGGCGAAACCGAGCCGCTCACCTTGCTCGTGCGCGGCGCGCGTCTGGTGTCCGCCACCGACCGCGATGCGGAAGACATGCAGACCTCCGGCTACGTCGTCGTGTTCGACGATATTTCGGACGTGATCTCCGCGCAGCGTTCGATCGCCTGGGGCGAAGTGGCGCGTCGTCTCGCGCACGAGATCAAGAATCCGCTCACGCCGATTCAGCTGTCCGCCGAGCGTTTGCAGATGAAGCTTGCCGACAAGCTGTCGCCGTCGGATGCCGATGTGCTGAAGCGCGGCGCGACCACCATCGTCAATCAGGTCGCGGCGATGAAACAGATGGTCGACAATTTCCGCGACTATGCGCGTACGCCGCCGGCGGTGCTCGCGCATCTGCAACTGAACGAACTGGTCAGCGAGGTGCTGACGCTGTACGGTATCGAGGAAGGCAAGGGTGCGATTCAGGTGGAACTTGCGGACTTGCCGGCGATTCGCGGTGACGCGACGCAATTGCGTCAGGTAATTCACAACCTGCTGCAGAATGCGCAGGATGCCGTGGCCGACGTCGAACAGCCGCGAGTGTTGCTCGAGACGAGGACAGTAGAATACGGAGACCCCGACGCGGAAGGCAAAGTACACGTCGCGGTACGTCTGACGGTATCGGATAACGGACCGGGCTTCCCCGCGCGTATCCTCACACGTGCATTCGAACCTTATGTGACGACCAAGGCCAAAGGTACGGGTCTCGGTCTTGCGATGGTCAAGAAGATCGTCGACGAACACGGTGCGCGCATCGACATTCGCAACCGCATGAAAGCGGGCGATGTGATCGAAGGCGCGCAGATTTCGATTCTCTTCCTTCAATTGGCAGACGATGCCGCAGCACCTGGAGCAGGGCTGCGGCCGGCGCATGGCAATGCGTCGCAGGGAACGACAAAAGCAACAGTGCAGACAAGGGCAGCGTAAATGGCAACCATCCTGGTGGTAGATGATGAAATGGGCATCCGGGAATTGCTCTCGGAGATCCTGAGCGACGAGGGACATGTCGTGGAGGCCGCGGAAAACGCGCAGGAAGCGCGCGAATTCCGCTTGCGCCAGGCGCCGGACCTGGTGCTGCTCGACATCTGGATGCCCGATACCGACGGCGTGACCTTGCTGAAGGAGTGGGCGGCGCAAGGGCAGCTGACCATGCCGGTGATCATGATGTCCGGTCACGCAACGATCGATACGGCGGTCGAAGCGACCAAGATCGGCGCACTCAACTTCCTCGAGAAGCCGATTGCCTTGCAGAAGTTGTTGAAGGCCGTCGAGCAGGGCCTTGCGCGCGGCAATGCGGCGGGTGCGCCGGGGGGCGCGGTCGCCAAGCCGGCGTTGCCGGTCAGCGCTTCGGCCGTGGCATCGGCGGCTGCATTACCGATGCTGTCGACGGATGGCATCGGCAGCGGCGCGTTGGCCGCGCAAACGGCGTCGATTTCCTTCGACATCCCGTTGCGCGATGCGCGTGATGCGTTCGAGCGCGCTTACTTCGAATATCACCTCGCACGTGAGAATGGCAGCATGACGCGTGTCGCTGAAAAGACAGGCCTGGAGCGCACGCACTTGTATCGCAAGCTCAAGCAGCTCGGCGTCGATCTCGGCAAGAACAAAGGGGAGTGAACGGTCGAGCAAGGCGCGCAGGTTCGGGCCCGGCAGATTTTTTCGAGAAGGGGCTTGCCGTGGTGCTGACCCTTTGATATCATTTCGTTCTTCGTTGGCCCGGTAGCTCAGTTGGTAGAGCAGCGGATTGAAAATCCGCGTGTCGATGGTTCGATTCCGTCCCAGGCCACCAGGATTCAGCCCCAGGAAATCGCAAGATTCCTGGGGCTTTTCCTTTTCTGATGGCATTCGTGGCGGTATGGTTTGCTTGCCGCTGCGGCAGGGCGTGCTCGGCGGTATTGGGCGTCGCGTGATAAAATCGCGCCAGTTCAAGGACTTGCATGCGAGCGCGCGGTCGGCGCTCCACTGGCGCGTCACCGCACCAAACACGTCTTTTCGTATCCTGAAGCTGGGCCTTTTGCGCACGCTGCGGCAGCACGGCAAGGCTGCAACAGGTGCCGAACCCTTCGCCCGACGATTAACGGTATAAGCGCCCAGCGACTCTGCATGCGGAAGGCGCGGCCTATACTGCTTTGGGCTGGCAGCAATGCCGGCACGCGTCGCGCCGCGTTGCTTGCATGGCGCACCTCGCGCAGCGCGACGTGACACTCATCATTCACGGAGTTTCACGGTGATCCGTAAAGACGCTAAACGTAGCGCTCTGGTGCTGTTTTCCGGCGGCCAGGATTCCGCCACGTGCCTCGCCTGGGCGCTCGAACGTTACGAAACGGTTGAGACGCTGGGCTTCGATTACGGCCAGCGGCACCGAGTCGAACTCGAATGCCGCGAAGGGTTTCGCAACGCAGTGACGCGGGCATTTCCGGCTTGGGCCGACCGCCTCGGTGAAGATCATATGATCGACCTCGCCGTGCTCGGTTCGATCAGCGATACCGCGATGACGCGCGAAATCGAGATTCACGCCACGGCGAACGGCTTGCCGAATACGTTCGTACCGGGCCGCAATCTGATGTTCATGACGATCGCAGCAGCCATCGCCTATCGGCGCGGATTGCAGGTGCTGGTCGGTGGGATGTGCGAGACGGACTTCTCGGGCTACCCCGATTGCCGCGACGACACGATGAAGGCATTACAGGTCGCGTTGAACCTCGGCATGGACACGCGCTTCCTGCTCGAAACGCCGCTGATGTGGCTCGACAAGGCCGACACATGGCGTCTCGCGCACGAGTTGGGCGGTGACGAACTGGTTGAACTGGTGCGCGTCGAAACGCACACCTGCTATGTTGGCGAGCGTGCCGAACTGCATTCATGGGGTTTCGGCTGCGGCGAATGCCCGGCGTGCCGTTTGCGCAAGCGCGGTTATGAAGCGTATCTGACCGGCGAGAAGGTGACCGAACCGGTCTGACGGTCTCACGACAGTTTTACGCTGCGCTGGCGCACCGTGCGAACGGGTGCAGCGCAGGCAATTATTTTCAGGAACACAAGGCAGAAAGCAGCATGACTTACGCGGTCAAGGAAATCTTCTACACATTGCAGGGCGAGGGCGCGAATGCCGGGCGTCCGGCCGTGTTCTGCCGGTTCGCCGGCTGCAATCTGTGGTCGGGCCGCGAAGAAGATCGTGCCGAAGCCGTATGCCGCTTCTGCGATACGGACTTTGTCGGGACTGACGGCGAGAACGGCGGCAAGTACCGCACGGCTGAAGAACTGGTGCAGATGATCGCGTCGCAATGGCCGGAAGGCGAGGGCGAGCGCTTCGTGGTGTGCACGGGCGGTGAACCAATGCTGCAGATCGACCAGCCGTTTGTCGACGCGCTGCACGCCGCTGGCTTCGAAATTGCTATCGAAACCAACGGCTCGCTGCCGGTACTCGAGACGATCGACTGGATCTGTGTGAGCCCGAAGGCCGACGCACCGCTCGTCGTCACCAAGGGCAACGAACTGAAGGTCGTGATTCCGCAGGACAACCAGCGCTTGTCCGAGTATGCGAAGCTCGACTTCGAGTATTTCCTCGTCCAGCCGATGGACGGCCCGTCGCGCGACCTCAACACGAAGCTCGCGATCGACTGGTGCAAACGCCATCCGCAATGGCGCCTGTCGATGCAGACCCACAAGTATCTGAACATTCCCTGATTTGCCGTGCTGACGATTACACGAAAACTCGAATTCGACGCGGGCCACCGCATCCCCGATCACCGCAGCCAGTGCCGTAATCTGCACGGCCATCGCTATGTGCTCGAAATCACGCTGCAAGGCGACCTGGTCGACACCGAAGGTGCGCCGGATCGCGGCATGGTGATGGACTTCGCCGACGTGAAGTCGCTCGCGGTCGAGCATCTGGTCGACAAGTGGGACCACGCGTTCCTCGTCTACGAAGGCGATACGCAGGTGCGCGGCTTTCTGGAAACCATGGCCGGTCACAAGACGGTCGTGCTCGATCGCATCCCCACTGTTGAAAATCTCGCCGCCGTTGCGTTCGATATCCTCGCGAACGTCTACGACGCGCATTACGGCGTGAATCTGCGTTTGCATAAGGTGCGTCTGTTCGAGACGCCGAACTGCTGGGCCGACGTGGTCCGCGACTGAACCCGGGCCGCACGACTTCATCCCGCGGCCCAACCCCCGCGTTATTGTCACGGTATGATCGCTCCGATAACCACACGGAGCGAGACATGCCGGTCACCGCATTGCGTTGCAGCAGGCATCCAGGCCACCACGGCCTTGGCGTTGGTTTGTTCTGCGACGCCAGTAGCCTCAACCGTGTTTCACGCGATGTGTCCCATCGCCAGGGAGCGCGGCAATGAGTACCTTCACGAATCCCCTTAAACAACGTCTGAAAGAAGCCGATCCGCTGTTCGGCCTGTGGCTTTCGCTCGGCAGCGATGCTGCAGCCGAGGCGCTCGCGCATGCCGGTTTCGACTGGCTGCTGATCGACATGGAGCATGCGCCGAACGATAGCGGCGACGTTACGTCGCAATTGCGCGCGATTGCCGCCGCGCATCTGCCGAGCGAGCCGGTCGTGCGCGTGCCCGCCAGCGAGCCGTGGCTCATCAAGCGCGTGCTGGACGCCGGCGCCCGCACGCTGATGTTCCCGAATATCGAAACGGCGGAAGAGGCGGCACAGGCCGTGCGTCTGACGCAGTATCCGACCGCCGAGGCGCTCGACGGTCAGCGCGGTGTGGCCGGCGCGGTGCGAGCGGCTGCGTACGGCATGCGGCGCGACTACGTGCAGACCGCCAACGCGCAGATCGCGACCATCGTGCAGATCGAGTCGGCGCGCGGCTTGCAGGAGGTGGAGAAGATCGCGGCGACGCCGGGCGTCGATTGCCTGTTCGTCGGACCGGCCGATCTGGCTGCGAGCCTCGGCCACCTCGGCGATTCGAAGCATGCCGACGTGCAGGCGGCGATGGCGCGTATCGTCAGCGCCGCCGACAAAGCCGGTATCGCCACCGGAATTTTTGCTATGGATGCCGCGAGCGCAAAGCAGTCTCGCGATGCCGGTTTTCGTTTTATCGCCCTGGCCGCCGACGTCATGTGGATGTTGCGCGCGACCCGCCAGGCGTTGCAGGAGGTGAGGACATGACGGGGATGGTGCAGTGCGTCGCGATGCGTCTGACGGTCGCAGCGGCGTTGATGGTGGGTGTGACGGCGTATGCGCAGGACAATCACGTCGCGAAGTCGAACGATCCGGAGACGCAAACCGCGGTCGCCGATTACAACGCCGGCAATCTGGGCCAGGCGCTTGCCGAGTTCCATAAAGCGGCCGAGCGCGGCAGCCGGCTTGCCGAGTTCAACTACGCGATGATGCTGCTCAACGGTGAAGGCACCCCAGCCAACGTCGACGAAGGCAAGAAGTGGCTGCGCAAAGCCGCCGACGCCAACATGTCGCACGCGCAGTACGTGTACGGCAAGATGTACGACGATGGCGAGTTCGTTGGACGTGATCCGGTCGAGGCGCATCGCTGGTTCCTGAAGGCCGCGCAGCAGGGGCACGTGCAGGCCGAACTCGCGCTGGCCAACCAGTTCCTCGATGGCCGCGGCACGGCGCGCGATAACCAGCAGGCGTTCGTCTGGTACAAGAAGGCCGCGCAAGGCGGCGACATGACCGCGCAGTATGTGACCGGCTCGTTCTATGAGCGCGGTGGCGACGGCGTGGACAAGAATCTGAACGTGGCGCGCGCGTACTACGCGGCAGCGGCGGCACAGGGCGATCCGGCGGCGAAGCTCAAGTATCAGCAACTGAGCGCGCAATTGCGGGATCAACACGAGGTCAAACCGCAATAAATGAAAAAGGGGCGCTCCTGACGGTGCGCCCCTTTTGTTTATCCAGCCTTCTTTCTGTAGCCTGCTTTGACTTTGCGTTATTCGGCTTCGCGTCCGTCGGTTATATAGCCTTCGGCTCCGCGGTCCGAGCCCTGCGCCGCGCTAACTCTGCATCAACCGCTTCTGCCGCGCGACGTTCATGATGAGGCCGATCGCTACCCCTAGCGTAGTCAGCGCAGTGCCGCCGTAACTCATGAATGGCAGCGGCACGCCCACCACCGGCAAGATCCCGCTCACCATGCCGATGTTGACGAACGCGTAGGTGAAGAACGCCATCGTCAGCGATCCGGCCAGCAGCCGCCCAAACAGCGTCGCTCCATTCGCCGCGATAAACAGCCCGCGCGCGATCAGCAGCATATAAAGCGTGAGCAGCACGATCCCGCCCGCCAGCCCGAACTCCTCGGAAAATACCGCGAAGATGAAGTCGGTGTGCTTCTCAGGGATGAACTCCAGATGGGCCTGGGTACCCTTGAGCCAGCCCTTGCCGAGTGGGCCGCCCGAGCCGATTGCAATCACCGCCTGGATCGTGTGGAAACCCTTGCCGAGCGGATCGGACGTCGGATCGAGCAGCGTACAGATACGATGCTTCTGATAATCGTGCATCAGCGGCCACTGCACTTCCGGCTGACAGATCTTGTCCTGGAACACCGCGATCGAAGCGACCGCGATCACACCCGCAATCAGCACCGGCACGATCAGCTTGAAACTGAGCCCCGCGAAATAAATCACGAAAAAGCCGGCTGCAAATACCAGCACGGCGGTGCCAAGGTCAGGCTGCTTGGCGATCAAGCCGACCGGGACAATCAGGATCAGGAAGCCGACCAGAAAGTCGTACCAGCGCATGACGCCTTCGCGGCGCTGGTAGTACCAGGCGAGCATCAACGGTGTAGCGATCTTCAGAATCTCCGATGGCTGGATCACCACGCCGACGTTGATCCAGCGCTTCGCACCCTTGCGCGTGAGGCCGAACATCGCCACGGCAACCAGTAACGCGATCCCGAATGTATAGAGCGGGAGCGCGAAGCGCATCAGCGTGGTGGGCGGCACATTGGCCAGTGCCCACATCAGCACGAACGTCAGCATGATGTTGCGCAGTTGATCTTCCACCCGGCCGGGCATGTCCAGCGTCGCGCTGTATAGCGTGACGATGCCGACGCACAGGAGCAGAAACACGATCAGGGCGAGTGGCCGGTCGAAGCCCACGAACATCCGCTTGATGCGGTCGAGCCAGGCGCGCTTGTCGAATTGCATGCCTTTCTCCTTACTCGTCGATGCCGCCGGAAACCGGCTGGCGTGGCGACGTAGGCTGAATGCTGTCATCCCGCGACGGGGCGGCGGCGGTCGGTACCGGTTCGCTGCTCGGGCGGGGTTTGTGCGGGACGCCGGATTTACGCGGCGCCGGGTTCTTTGCGGTGTCGGACGCGGATGCCGATACGGCAACGGCCGCCGACGCGCCGGAAGCAGCAGCCGCAGCCGTAGGTGCCGATGCAGCGGCCGCAGACGATGCAGCCGCCGCAGCAGAAGCCGCCGCTGCGGCCGAAGCCGCACCCGGAATCGGCAGTGCCGTGAATCCCGCGGCGATCTTGACCGGCTGCGCCACGTCTTGCGGCGCTGGTGCGCCACCCACTTCAGGCGCGGACGCATCCGGGGTCGCCGAGGCTGCCGCCTCGACAGCAGCCGCTTCAGCGCCGGGCTTGTTCTTCCCGACCAGGTAGTAGTCGAGCACACGCCGCGCGATCGGGCCGGCCGCTTCCGCGCCCCAGCCGCCGTTTTCGACGATCAGTGCGAGCGCGATCTTCGGTTGCTCGGCAGGCGCGAAGGCGATGAAGAGCGCGTGGTCGCGCAGATGTTCGGCGATCGCGTGGCCTTTGTAGTTCGCGCCTTGCAGTGAGTAGACCTGCGCCGTACCTGTTTTTCCGGCCGCCTGATACGGTGCGCCGATGAACAGCTTCGACGCCGTGCCGTTGGTCACGACGCCTACCATTGCACGCTTGATGATGTCGATGTCCGATTGCTTGACGGCGATCTTGTCGCTCGGATCGCGCACGACCGGGCGCGTCTCTTTCGTGATCGGATTTTCGATGTCGCGCACGAGGTGCGGCTTCATCACGACGCCATTGTTGGCGAGCGTGGCGGTGGCATGGGCGAGCTGGAGAATGGTGAACGAGTTGTAGCCCTGGCCGATGCCCAGGCTGATCGTTTCGCCTTCATACCAGCGCTGTTGCTCGGGCTTGCGGTACGCCTTGCGCTTCCAGTCTGTCGACGGCAGGATGCCGCGCGCCTCGCCCGAAATGTCGATCCCGGTGATCTGGCCAAAGCCCCACGGCTTCATGAAGTTGGCGATGTTGTTGACGCCGAGATCGTGCGCGAGCATGTAGAAATACGTGTCGTTCGACACCACGATCGCGCGATTCATGTCGACCCAGCCCTGGCCGGAGCGCACGTCGTTGCGGAACGTATGGCCGCCGAAGGTGTACGAGCCCGGATCCTGGAAGCCCCAGCCCGGCGTGCGCTTATGCAGCGTCAGCGCGGCGAGCGCCATGAACGGCTTGTAGGTCGAGCCCGGCGGATAGGTGCCGTGCAGCGGCCGGTTCAGGAGCGGATGGTCGGGCGAGTTGTTGAGATCGTCCCAGGTCTGCTGATCGATGCCATCGACAAACGAATTCGGATCGAAGCTCGGCGCTGACACGAACGCGAGCACGTCGCCGGTTGCCGGCTCGATCGCGACCAGCGCCCCGCGGCGGCCCGCGAAGGCCTGCTCGGCGACCTGCTGCAGGCCGATGTCGATCGACAGTTCAAGGTTATTGCCCGGCGTTGCCTGGGTGCGCGACAGCGTGCGTACGGGCCGGCCACCCGCAGTCACTTCGACTTCCTCAAAACCGGTCTGGCCGTGCAGCTCCGTCTCGTAGCTCTGCTCGACGCCGATCTTGCCGATGTAGTCAGTGCCCTTGTAGTTGTTCGCGTCGAGGCGCGGATCGTAGTGGTCCGGATCGCTGTCGTTCTGGTCGCTGGCGTCGTCGATGCGGTCCTGATCGCGCTGCGAAATCCGGCCGATATAGCCGATCACGTGCGCCGCGGTCGGTCCGAGCGGGTACTGGCGGAACAGGCGTGCGCGCACTTCCACGCCCGGAAAGCGGAAGCGTTGCGCGGTGAAGCGCGCGACTTCGTCATCGGTGAGGCGGGTCCGGATCGGCAGGCTCTCGAAGTTCTTCGAGTCTTCCTGCAGCTTCTTGAAGCGGCGCCGGTCGCGTGCATCGATCGAGACCACGGTGGCCAGGTTGTCGATCACGTTTTCGAGCGTGTCGTTCAGCTTCGACGGGGTGATTTCGAGCGTATAAGCCGAGTAGTTCTTGGCCAGCACCACGCCGTTACGGTCGGTGATGATGCCTCGGTTCGGCACGATCGGTGCCACCGAGATGCGGTTTTCGTCGGCTTGCAGCGAGTACTTGCTGTAGTGCCAGACCTGCAGGACCAGGAAACGGAAGCCGATCAGCCCGAAGCAGACGAACACGAACACGCCCGCCGCCGCGACGCGCAGGCGGAACTTCGAGAGCTGTTGCTGAGTGTCCTTGAATTCGGTCATGCGATTCTGCAAAAGGCCGCGTGACGGCCATCATGAGTGTGCGCCCAAACCGGCCGGAGCCGGGAGGCATGAACAGCGATGCGCGTCGAGCGGGCCGGGTGCCTGCGTTCCATCGGAACGGCCGGCGGGCTCGATGCGTGTTTAAATCGGCCGCGTATCGTCCGGATCAGCCGGGCGGCGCTGCGGCATCAGCAGCAGCATGCTCGCGACCGGCCACAGCGCGGCTTCGACGAAGCCGTCGATCAGGTAACCCCAGCCCGGAAACGCCGCGCCCGTCAGCAGACGGATCACGAACGGCACCAGTTGCGCGACGACCAGCAGTGGCATCACCGCGAAGGTCTGCACGCCGAGCGACATCCACAGCACCCGGCGATGGATCGTAATCGCGCCATACGACAACAACGTATACGCCAGCGCGTGCTCGCCGAGCAGGCTGGCGTTGTGCACGTCCATCAGCAAGCCGAGAAAGAACGCGATGCCCATACCGACCTTGCGCGGCTGATGCACGTTCCAGAACAGCAGCACAAGCGCCACGAAGTCCGGCACGCCGGCGAGGCGTCCCCACGGCATCAGGTTCAGCAAGAACGCGGCAGCGAGGCTGAACGAGATGAAGTAGGGATTGACCGGCTGCAGGATGTATTGCGGACGGTTCATGGCTGGGCCCCCGGCGTGGCTTGCGGCTTCGCGCTCTTGTCAGCGGCCGGTTTCTTCTCGGCGGCGGCTTTCTTTTCCGCGGCAGTGGCTTTGGCCGACGGTTTTTCAGTTGCCTTGGCAGCTGCGGTGGGCTTTTCAGCAGGCTTCGCAGCGGCGGCGGGCTTTTCTGCGGTCTTGGCGGCGGATTTATCCGCTGCGGCCTTGCTGTCCGTGGGTTTGCCGCTCTTCTTCGCTTTCGCGTCCTTGGCGGTCGTGGCCGCATCGGGTTCTTCCGCCGGACGCGGCGGCACATTGTTCAGATAGTGCAGCACCAGTAGCTGACGCGCGCCGCGCACGGGCGCCACCGGCAAGCAGATCACGCGCGCGAACGCCGTATCGGCCTGTTTGTCGACCCGCACGACCTTGGCGACCGGCAGCCCCGGCGGATAAACGCCGTCGAGCCCGCTGGTGACGAGTTCGTCGCCGGTTTGCACGTCGGCGCTAATCGGCACGAAACGCAGATCGAGCGTATCGCCCTTCGGCGTGCCGTAAATCACGCTGCGCAAGCCGGTGCGCACGATCTGCACGGGCACGGCCTGGTCCTTGTCGGTGAGCAGCGTCACTTCGGCTTGCAGCGGAAACACGCGCGTGACCTGGCCGATCACGCCATCTTCATTGACGACCGGCGAACCGTCCTGGACGCCTTGCTGCGCGCCGCGGCCGATCACGACCTTCTGCGTGAACGGATCGCGCGTGTCGTACTGGATTTCAGCAGGCAGCGATTGCGTGGTCGAGCGCTGCGAGAGTTGCAGCAGCGCGCGCAAATGGGCGTTTTCGGCCGCCAGTTCGGCGGCCGTATTGGCTTGCTGCGAGAGCTGAAGATCTTTGGTGCGCAGCTTGTCGTTTTCTTGGCGCAGCGTGGCGCTGGTCACGGCCAGGTCGGCCGCGCCCATGAAGATGTCGCGCGGCACGAGGGCTGCGCGTTGCAACGGATAAAGACCCGCGCCGAGCACGCCGCGAACGATTTCGAGCGTCTTGAAGCGTGCGTCGGAGATCAGCAGGGCGAGCGCCAGCACGACGAAAAACACTAGCCGTGCGAGGGCGGACGGGCCTTGCTTGAACAGGGGCGGCGGACTGTATTCCATGGTCGGCGCCGGGGGCGTGAGCGGTTGGGTGAGACGGCGGCGCGCGAGGGACGCGCGTTCAGCGCGCGGAGGCTGGCAGGCCCAGCCAACGGCAAACCGGCCCGCAAGGGGCCGTTTGCCTGATCCGCGCTACTGACATGGAGACGGGCTCGCTTACTCGTACGAGAAGATGCTGCCCAGCTTGTCCATGCGTTCGAGCGCCATGCCCGAACCGCGCACAACGCAGGTCAGCGGGTCTTCGGCGACGAGCACCGGCAGCCCGGTTTCTTCGGCGAGCAGGCGGTCCAGATCGCGCAGTAGTGCGCCACCACCCGTAAGCATCATGCCGCGCTCGGCGATGTCGGCGCCCAGTTCCGGTGGCGTTTGTTCGAGCGCGATCTTCACCGACGACACGATCTGGTTCAGCGGATCCGTGAGGGCTTCGAGAATTTCGTTGCTGGAGATCGTGAAGCTGCGCGGAATGCCTTCCGACAGATTGCGGCCCTTCACTTCCATTTCCTTGACTTCGGAACCCGGGAACGCGGAACCGATTTCTTTCTTGATGGCTTCTGCCGTTTGTTCGCCGATCAGCATGCCGTAGTTGCGGCGGATGTAGTTGACGATGGCTTCGTCGAACTTGTCGCCGCCTACGCGCACCGAACCCTTGTACACGATGCCGCCGAGCGAAATCACGCCGACTTCGGTCGTGCCGCCGCCGATGTCGACGACCATCGAACCGGTGGCTTCCGACACCGGCAGGCCTGCGCCGATTGCCGCTGCCATGGGTTCTTCGATGAGGTACACCTGCGAAGCGCCCGCGCCGTGCGCGGCTTCCTTGATGGCGCGGCGCTCGACCTGGGTCGAACCGCACGGCACGCAGATGATGATGCGCGGCGACGGCGAGAACATGCGCGATTCGTGAGCAGTTTTGATGAACTGCTTGATCATCTGTTCGGTGACGGTGAAGTCGGCGATCACGCCGTCTTTCATCGGGCGGATCGCCTCGATGTTGCCCGGCACCTTACCAAGCATCTGCTTGGCTTCCTTGCCGACTGCCTGAATGGTTTTCTTACCGTTGGGACCGCCTTCCTGGCGGATCGAGACCACCGACGGTTCATCAAGAACGATACCCTTGCCACGCATGTAAATGAGCGTGTTGGCAGTGCCAAGGTCAATCGCCAGGTCGTTGGAGAAGTAGCTGCGCAGAAAACCGAACATTCAAAATCCTGTCTCGCTTGGGGCCGGCCCTCGCAACGGTTGCGCAGGGCGGCAGCGGAAAAAATAACAGCTTCAACCGGGCGGATGCGGCGCCACAGGAACTTGAAGCTGCGAGGGAGTCTACCGGAGGCCGGTGCAAGGCCAAGTCAGAAAAATCCGAACTATCTTTGGGAATTGTTCAGAAAGGCCTTGGTAAGTCGGTCCGGGTTTGGGTCGAACGCGTAATGATACCTTATAATTTTGGATGTTTTGAAGGAAACGGACGGCACTTTTTGCCGCCGCTGACCCCTTTTTCGAGGTCTTCCTCCAGTGTCGTAACCCGCTGTCGCAGCATCGTTTTTCCCGCGCTGCGGCGGTCCACCACATTTTCCGGTGACTGCATGGCTCTGACCCTGACCGATGTTAAACGCATCGCGCACCTCGCGCGGCTCGAACTGGCTGACGCCGACGCTGAGCACACGCTTGCCCAGCTCAATGATTTCTTCGGCCTCGTCGAGCAAATGCAGGCGGTCGATACCACCTGCATCGCCCCGCTTGCCCATCCGATCGAGCAGATCGAAGACGTCGCGCTGCGCCTGCGTGACGATGCGGTGACCGAAACGGTCGACCGTGAAGCTTTCCAGCGCCCGGCGCCGGCCGTGCAAGACGGCCTGTACCTCGTGCCGAAAGTGATCGAGTAAGACCCGCGAATCAAGCCCAGGATAAAACGCAATGCATGAAAAAAGCTTGACCGAACTGCGCGCCGCACTGGCGGCCAAGGAATGCTCCGCAGTCGAACTGGCGCAGCTCTATCTGAAGCGGATCGACGCGGCCAATAGCCTGAACGCTTTCATTCAGGTCGACGCCGACCTGACGCTCGCGCAGGCGAAAGCAGCCGACGCGCTGCTTCACACCGGCCACGCCGGCCCGCTGGCCGGCCTGCCGATCGCGCACAAAGATGTATTCGTCACCAAGGGCTGGCGCTCCACGGCCGGCTCGAAGATGCTGTCGAACTACGAAAGTCCGTTCGATGCGACGGTGGTCGCGCGTCTGCAGAACGCCGGCATGGTGTGCGTGGGCAAGACCAATATGGATGAGTTCGCGATGGGCTCGTCCAACGAGAATTCGTACTTTGGTCCCGTGCAGAATCCGTGGGATCGTCAGGCTGTGCCTGGTGGTTCGTCGGGTGGCTCGGCTGCGGCTGTAGCGGCGCGTCTCGCGCCCGCTGCCACCGGCACCGATACCGGCGGCTCGATTCGTCAGCCGGCTTCGTTCTCCGGCATCACCGGTATCAAGCCGACGTACGGCCGCGTCTCGCGTTACGGGATGATCGCGTTCGCATCGTCGCTGGATCAGGGCGGTCCGATGGCCCAAACAGCCGCGGATTGCGCCACGCTGCTCAACGCCATGGCCGGTTTCGACGAGCGCGATTCGACCAGCCTCACGCGCGAAGACGAAGACTTCACGCGCTTCATCGGCAAGACGTGGAAGGAAGACGGCGCGGACAAACCGCTCGCCGGCCTGCGCATCGGCCTGCCGAAAGAGTATTTCGGCGCAGGCCTCGCCGACGACGTGCGTGCCTCGATCGATGCCGCCTTGAAGCAATACGAAGCGCTCGGCGCGACGCTGGTGGAAGTCTCGCTGCCGAAAACCGAACTGTCGATCCCGGTGTACTACGTGATCGCGCCGGCGGAAGCCTCGTCGAACCTGTCGCGTTTCGACGGCGTGCGCTTCGGCCATCGCGCCGCGGAATACCGCGATCTGCTCGACATGTACAAGAAGTCGCGTGCGGAAGGCTTCGGTCCGGAAGTGAAGCGCCGCATTCTGGTGGGCGCCTATGTGCTGTCGCATGGCTATTACGACGCGTACTACCTGCAAGCGCAGAAGATCCGCCGCATCATTGCCCAGGATTTCCAGGAAGCGTTCAAGCAGTGCGACGTGATCATGGGACCGGTCGCGCCGTCGGTGGCGTGGGACCTCGGTGCGAAGGGCGACGATCCGGTGCAGATGTATCTGGCCGACATCTACACGCTGTCGGTGAGCCTTGCCGGTTTGCCGGGCATGAGCGTGCCGTGCGGTTTCGGCGCGGGCGCGAACGCGCAGCGTCCGGTGGGTCTGCAGATTATCGGCAACTATTTCAATGAAGCCCGGATGCTGCAAGTGGCCGACGCGTTCCAGCGCGCGACCGACTGGCACCGTCAAGCACCGGCAGGAGTCTGAGCACCATGGCCAAGCAATGGGAAGTCGTGATCGGTCTGGAGACCCACGCGCAACTGTCGACCCAATCGAAGATTTTCTCGGGCGCCGCCACGCAATTCGGCGCTGCACCGAATACGCAAGCCTGCCCCGTCGATCTGGCATTGCCGGGTTCGCTGCCGGTGATGAACCGCGGCGCCGTGGAACGCGCGATCCAGTTCGGCCTCGCGATCGGCTCGACGATCGCGCCGCGCAGCATCTTCGCGCGTAAGAATTATTTCTACCCTGATCTGCCGAAGGGCTATCAGATCAGCCAGTACGAAATCCCCGTCGTGCAGGGCGGCCGGGTGACGATTCAGGTCCCGGCTAACGAAAAGGCAGGCAAGGAAGCGTACGAGAAGGTCGTCAACCTGACGCGCGCCCACCTCGAAGAAGACGCGGGCAAGTCGCTGCACGAAGACTTCGCAGGCATGACCGGCATCGACTTGAATCGCGCCGGCACGCCGCTGCTCGAAATCGTCACCGAGCCGGAAATGCGCAGCGCGGCTGAAGCGGTCGCGTATGCCAAGACGCTGCACACGCTGGTCACATGGCTCGGCATCTGCGACGGCAATATGCAGGAAGGTTCGTTCCGTTGCGATGCGAACGTGTCGGTGCGCCCGGTCGGTCAGGCGGAATTCGGCACGCGTGCCGAGATCAAGAACCTGAACTCGTTCCGCTTCCTCGAAGAAGCAATCCAGTACGAAGTGCGCCGGCAGATCGAATTGATCGAAGACGGCGGCACGGTGGTGCAGGAAACGCGGCTGTACGATCCGGACAAGCGCGAAACGCGGTCGATGCGCAGCAAGGAAGACGCGCACGACTACCGCTATTTCCCCGATCCGGATCTGATGCCGCTCGTGATCGATGCGGCGTGGGTCGAGCGCGTGAAGAGCGAAATGCCGGAACTGCCGGTGGCGATTCAACAGCGCTTCGTTACGCAATACGGCCTGACGCCGTACGACGCCAACGTGCTGACGTCGAGCAAGGCCATGGCCGCGTACTACGAGGCGGTTGTCCTCAAGGTCGGCCCGGCGAACGCGAAGGTTGCCGCTAACTGGCTGATGGGCGAAGTGTCGTCGCAACTGAATCGCGAAGGCTTGGACTTTGCCGATAGCCCGGTTTCGTCCGCACAACTCGCGCTGCTGCTGCAACGTATCGCCGACGGCACGATCTCGAACAAGATCGCCAAGGAAATTTTCCTCGCAATCTGGGAAGAGAAGGCCACCGACGAAGCTGCTGCCGATCGCATCATCGAAGCCAAGGGTTTGAAGCAGATTTCGGACACCGGCGCGCTGGAAGCGATCATCGACGAAGTGCTCGCCGCGAACCCGAAGTCGGTTGAGGAATTCCGCGCCGGCAAGGAAAAGGCGTTCAACGCGCTGATCGGCCAGGCGATGAAAGCGACCAAGGGCAAGGCCAATCCGGCGCAGGTGAACGAACTGCTGAAGAAGAAACTGTCCTGAGTTGAAGCTCAGTTGAAGAAACCAGGGCTGAAGCGCGAGCTTTAGCCGTCACGGGCTGTTGCCGGAAACGAAAGTGGGGCAACGGCCCGTTTCATTTTTGCGAGCCCGTTTAAACGCAGATCACGGAGTGTGTGAATGGCGAAGCAACCCGAACTCGACGACTTCCGCGTACCGTATTTCGACGAAGGCAAGAAGAGCAGCAAATTCTCGCTCGACGCTTTCGACCCGGCCGCGAAGCCTTTTTCGACCGGTTCGAAAGAGTCCGACCGGGCGCGTTTGTCGGAGATCGGCGCGAAGCTCGACACACTGCAGGAGTGCCTGCACGCGCAGCAGAAGCAGCGGGTGTTGCTGGTGCTGCAAGGCATGGACACGAGTGGCAAGGACGGCACGATCCGCGCGGTGTTTCATGAAGTCGACCCGCTCGGTTTGCACATCGTGGCGTTCAAGGCACCGACGCCTGTCGAACTGGCGCACGATTTTCTGTGGCGCGTGCATGCCCAGGCGCCCGCTGCCGGTGAGCTGACCATCTTCAACCGTAGTCACTACGAAGATGTGCTGGTGCCGACCGTGCTCGGCAATCTGGATGCCGGAGCATTCGAACAACGCTGTTGCCACATTCGCCAGTTCGAAAAGTTGCTGGCCGATAGCGGTACGGCCATCATCAAGTGCATGCTGCACGTTTCGAAAGACCAGCAGCGCGCGCGTCTGCAGGCACGCATCGACGATCCGAGCAAGCACTGGAAATTCGACGTCTCCGATCTCGAAGCCCGCAAGCAGTGGGACAAGTATCAGGCGGCGTACCGCGACGCGCTGGCCGCGACGTCGACCGACTACGCGCCGTGGTACGTGGTTCCGGCCGATTCGAAGACCCATCGCAATGTGATGGTCGCCGAGTTGTTGCTACGCACGTTCGAAGCGCTGAAGCTCGAATATCCGCCTGCTAAAGAATCGCTGAAGGGCTTCAAGGTCGAGTGACCGTATGCTTTTTGCCCTTTGATCTAACAACGAATCGAACATAAAAGGAACGACATGTTGCGTGTGATTACCGCCAACCTGAACGGCATCCGCTCCGCGGCGAAGAAGGGCTTTTTCGACTGGTTCGGCGAACAGAAAGCCGATGTGCTGTGCGTGCAGGAAATCAAATGCTCGCAAGACGATATGACGCCCGAATTCATGGCGCCGCACGATTACACCGGCTATTTCCAGCATGCGGTGAAAAAGGGCTATAGCGGCGCGGGCGTGTACACGCGTCACGAACCGGACGAAGTCATTATCGGTTTCGGCAGCGAGGAATTCGATCCGGAAGGGCGCTATGTCGAGCTGCGCTTCGGCAAGCTGTCGGTGATCTCGGTGTACGTGCCGTCGGGGTCGAGCGGGGAAGATCGCCAGCAGGCCAAGTTCCGGTTCATGGACGAGTTCATGCCGCATCTCGCGGAACTGGCCCAGGAGCGCGAAGTGATCGTGTGCGGCGACGTGAACATCGTCCACAAAGAGATCGACATCAAGAACTGGAAGAGCAACCAGAAGAATTCAGGCTGCCTGCCGGAAGAGCGCGAGTGGCTCACGAAGCTGTTCGACGAAGTCGGTTACGTCGACGTGTTCCGTACGCTCGATCAGCGGCCGGAACAGTACACATGGTGGAGCAATCGCGGTCAGGCATATGCGAAGAACGTGGGGTGGCGGATCGATTATCAGATCGCGACGCAGGGTATCGCCGGCAAGGCGAAACGCACCGATGTGTTCCGCGATATCAAGTTCAGCGACCATGCGCCGCTGACGGTCGATTACGACCACAAGGTCAAGAAGTAAGTACGGCCCGAGCCGCAACGGAACCGCGTGAGCCGCAAACTGCCGCGGCCTGAGCAACTCACTGGCTGATCGGTTTGCGGCGCGGGCGGCCCATGCCGGCATAGTCCGGCAGCGCATCGACGCTCTTGCCGATTGCCTTCGCATAGAGCGGCAGCATATCCGGCAAGCGCTTGATGATGTCCTGGCGCCGCGCCGGCGTGTACGGGTGCACGTAGATGAAGCCCTGATCGCGATTGCTGCGCGTCGCCGTGGCCAGCTTGTCCCATAGCGTGACCGCCGCGCGCGGATCGAAGCCGGCGCGCGAAGCGATATCGCTGCCGATCACGTCGGCCTCGGTTTCGTCGGTGGGCTCGTACTTCATCTCCAGCAGCCGCGAACCGATGCCGAGCGGTGCCGCGCCCAGATCGGCGAGCCCGAATAGCTGCGGGATCGTGCCGGATGAGTCGAGCTGGCTGGCCTGCAGTTCGCCGAGCCGCTCGCGCGCATGCTCGCGTAGCGCGTGGGCGATTTCGTGGCCGATCAGCATGCCGAGTTCGTTGTCGTTCAGACGCACGCGGTCGAGCAGGCCGCTATACACGACAATCTTGCCGCCCGGCAGGCAGTACATGCGAATGTCGGGCGAGCGCACCACCGCTATATCCCATTTCCAGTTCTTCGCTCGCTCGTTCCACTTCAGCGAGTAGGGAATCAGCTTGTCGACGATCGACTGCACTCGCGTGACGTGGGCGTCGGTGTCGCCGTACAGACTGTTCGCGTGCTCGGCGCCGTACACGATCTCGTTGAACTCCTGGGCGGCTTGCGCCTCGAGCATGGGCGACGGGATCAGGTTGCGAAACACGAGGTAGCCGCCGTAGCGCAACTGTGTGTTCGGAGCACTGTAAGTAGGCGGTGCGGGAACGTTGGAGGTTGCGGCGGGCGTCGACGTGGCAGCAGGCGCCTTCGCGCTAGTCGCCGGCACCGAGGTAGCCGCGGGTGTCCTTGCCGTAACCGGTGCTGGGGACTGCTGCTGTGTGGAAGCTGGCGGCGTGGCTGCTGCGGGCGCGCTGCCGGCGTTTGTGGCGCTGTTCGCGCCGGGTGCGGCCGGTGTCGCGTTTTCGGGGCTTGCCGCGCCAACTGCTGACTTTGCCGCTGGCGCCGCTGCGGGTGCCGGCGTAGGCGTAGGCGCTGATGACGGCGCGCTCGCGCCGACCGTCGGCATGGCCGTGGCGTACGCGCTCAGCGGCGCACCGAACGCGAGGCTTGCACAACTGAGCGCCAAGGCCTTACGCAGCACCGCGCGGCCGGCCTTGGGCGAAGCAACCCCTGAGGGATCCGAATCCATGCGCACCATGCGCTTCAGCAAGAGCCCCGTCACGACCGGGTTCTCCACGGCGCGATGCGCAATAGAAGCAGCATGCCGGGCAGCCCCAGCGCGGTACACACAATGAAGTAGTCGAACCAGCCGATTCGTGCGACCACATAGCCGCTTGCCGCCGATGCCAACGTGCGCGGCACGGAAGCGAGGCTCGTAAAAAGTGCGAACTGCGTAGCGGTGTAGCGCGGATCGGTGGTGCTGGCGATGTAGGCGACGAAGGCAGACATCGTCAGGCCGGTCGCAAAGGTTTCAAGGCCGTAGACGAGCGCGAGCGCCACCGAGCGCGGATCGAGTTGGACGGTCCAGTCGATGCCGAACACCGACAACAGTTTCGTCGTACCTTGGCTCAGCCCAACCGCGATGTCATAGACGACAGCCAATCCAGGCGAGGCTGGGCCAATATGCGCGAGCCACGCGAAGCCGAGCGTCGACACCATCTGCAGGACGCCGAAAATCCACAGCCCACGGCCGATGCCAATGCGCATCAGCCAGATCCCGCCGACGATCCCGCCCGCGAGACTCGCGCCGAACGCGGTGGTCTTGGCGATCACACCGATTTGCGTGCGCGAGAAACCGATGTCGAGAAAGAATGACGTCGATAGCGTGGTTGCCATCGTGTCGCCGAGTTTGTACAGGAAGATGAACGCCAGCACAAAGAGCGCGCCGCGCCAACCGTCGCGCTGGATAAATTCGCGGAACGGCAGCACGATCGCATCGCGCAGGTTTTTCGGCGGCGCGCCGTGCACCTGCGGCTCGCGCACCACCAGCGTCATGATCATGCCCGGCAGCATGAATGCGGCGGTGACGATGAAAACGGTGGTCCACGGCCAATGGTCGGACAGAATCAGCGCCAGCGAACCCGGCACCAGCGCGGCGATCTTGTACGCGTTGACGTGCACGGCATTGCCGAGACCTTGTTGCGTGTCGCTCAGTAATTCACGCCGGTACGCATCGATCGCGATGTCCTGGCTCGCGCCAAAGAACGCGACCAGTGCCGTCAAAGCAGCCACCGTCCAGATCGAGTCGCGCGGCGACACGAACCCGAGCGTCGCAATCGCGCCGGCGACCAGGATCTGCGTGACCAGCATCCAGCCGCGCCGTCTGCCCGGACGCCAGCCCGGCAAACGCGGCACGTAGCGGTCCATCAGCGGCGCCCAGATGAATTTCCAGGTGTACGGGAACTGAATCAGCGCGAAAAGGCCGATTTCCTTCAGATTGACGCCTTCGGAGCGTAACCACGCCTGCACCAGATAGACGAGCGTGAACAGCGGCAGTCCCGACGTAAAGCCGAGAAAGACGCAGATCAGCATGCGCGTATTCAGAAACGCGCGCCAGCCGGGATGTTCTTCGTGAGCGGTAAGTGCAGGCGCCTCGTGCGGCGGGTTCGACATGTGGATAAGTGGTGTTAGCTTTTCTTGACGCGATAGACCGCAAGACTACCACGCCAGTTCACCCCCCATCGCACCACCTGGCCATCGTGAAGCACCACACGGTCGAGAATCTCGATGCCGACTTCCGGCGCCAGCGCCTCGAAATCCTCGATTGTCAGCACCCGCACGTTCGGCGTGTTGTGCCACTGGAAAGGCAGCGACTTCGACACCGGCATGCGGCCTTGCAGCACCGAAAGCCGGTGCGCCCAGTAGCCGAAATTCGGGAACGAGACGATGCATTCCTTGCCCACGCGCACCGTTTCGCGCAGGATCGCGGCGGTCTGATGGATGGTTTGCAGCGTCTGCGACAGAATCGCGAAATCAAAGCTGCCGTCTTCGAACAGGCGCAGGCCGTCTTCCAGATTCTGCTGGATCACGTTGACGCCGTTCTGCGTCGACGCCAATACCCCGGCGTCGTTGATCTCGATGCCGTAGCCCTGCACGTCCAGTTCTTCGGTCAGGAGCGACAGCAGCGAGCCGTCGCCGCAGCCCAGATCGAGCACGGTGGCGCGCGGTTCGACCCAGCGGGCGATCGCGCGGAAGTCCGGGCGCAGCGCCAGGTAATCGAGTGCTCGCTGGTTCATGCGTTCACCTCGTTCGCAATACGTTCGTAATAGGCGCGCATCAGGTTGTGATAGCGCGCGTCGTCGAGCAGGAAGGCGTCGTGGCCATGCGGCGCGTCGATTTCCGCGTAGGTTACCGTGCGCTTGTGGTCGAGCAGCGCCTTCACCAGTTCGCGCGAGCGGGCCGGCGCGAAACGCCAGTCGGTCGAGAAACTGGCGATCAGGAATTTCGCCGTGGTATGCGCGACGGCGGCAGTCAGATCGCCGTCGAAGGCTTTGGCCGGGTCGAAATAGTCGAGCGCGCGGGTGATCAGCAGGTAGGTGTTCGCGTCGAAATAATCGGCGAATTTGTCGCCCTGGTAGCGCAGGTACGATTCCACTTCGAATTCGACATCGAAGTTGAAGTTGTACGCATCCACCGCGCCTTCCGCGCGCCGCAACGAACGGCCGAATTTCTCGGCCATGTCGTCGTCCGACAGATACGTGATGTGGCCGATCATCCGCGCGACGCGCAAGCCGCGCTTGGGCTTCACGTTGTGCGCGTAGTAGTTGCCGCCGTGAAAATCCGGGTCCGACAGGATCGCCGAGCGTGCCACCTCGTTGAACGCGATGTTCTGCGCGGACAGTTTCGGTGTGGACGCAACCACGATGCAATGGCCCACGCGTTCCGGATACATCATGCTCCACGCCAGCGCCTGCATGCCGCCGAGGCTGCCGCCCATCACCGCCGCGAAGCGCGTGATGCCGAACTCATCGGCGACGCGCGCCTGCGCGTTCACCCAGTCTTCGACCGTCACGACCGGAAAGGCCGCGCCGTAGGGATTGCCGGTGGCCGGATCGATGCTCATCGGCCCGGTCGAGCCGAAGCAGGAGCCCAGGTTGTTCACGCCGATCACGAAGAACTTGTCGGTATCGAGCGGCTTGCCCGGGCCGACCATGTTGTCCCACCAGCCGATGTCCTTCGGATTGTCGGCGTACACGCCCGCCACATGGTGCGACGCGTTGAGCGCGTGACACACCAGCACGGCATTGCTGCGCGCGGCGTTGAGCGTGCCGTAAGTCTCGACCATCAGGTCGTAACCGGCCAGCGAGCTGCCGTTCTGCAGCAGCAGCGGCTCGGTGAAATGCATTTTTTGGGGAGCGACGATACCGATCGATTCCATTCATTCCGCCATTTAACAAATACAGGGCGGCTAGATGGCGTCGGCGAGGCACGGAGGAAAGACGGTGTGCGCGGCTGACGACCTCTTTAGCCGCATTTATAGTGAACTGCGGGAAATGTTCCCGGCAGTTCGCGCGCCCGCAATCGAGTCAGCAAATCGGCGCGTGATAGGTGTTCGAGGTGCTCCGGACAGCGGTCTCAGGTGATTCGGAGAGCCGCAGTCAGGCGCAAAGTATAGCGGAAAATTTCGTGCGGCAGCGTCGCGGGCTTCGCTGTGCCGCTGCGCCTGCCACGCGGACTACTGAAGAATCAGCAACAGTTGTGCATCGGCGTGTTCGGCGGGCGGCCGCGCAAAGCCGCTGCGTACATACCGATGCCAGCGGCCGATGATGTAGCTCAGCAGCAGGCTCGCACGGATCGCGGGATCGTAGCCGGCGGGCAGTGGGGCGGCGTGTGCATCAGCGCTCGGACCTGTGGTTTCGCCCGCGCTTGCGTTTGCTTCCATCTGAGCCACCCGCAAACACTGCTTCAACGACGCCTCGACTCGCTCCAGCATCTGATTGACCCGCTCGGTCAGCCGTTCATGCTCGCCGACCAGCGCCTCGCAGGTCAGCACGCGCGTCATGCCGGGATTCTTCGCGGGGAAGTTGAGCAGCATCAGCGCGATCGCGCGGGCTTGCAGCACGCCGTTGCTTTCTTTGTCGGCGATCTGGTTGATCAGGCCGAAAATCGTCTGCTCGATGAACTCGATGAGCCCTTCGAACATTTGCGCCTTGCTGGCGAAATGGCGGTACAGCGCGGCTTCCGAGACGCCGAGCCGGGCGGCGAGTGCCGCCGTGGTGATCTTTTCGCTCTTCGGCGCCTCCAGCATCGCAGCAAGCGTCTGCAAGATGTGCACGCGGCGCTCGCCCGGCTTCAGGCGCGGCGTCCGCGGGGCGGCCGACGGGGTGGGTTCGTGTTCGGCTACGGCTTCGTCAGGCTTGTCGATCGGCTGCATGGCTGCGTCCCGTCTGCTGTCCCTTCAATCGAACCGAGCGGGTGCCCAGTCGTAGCGATTTTAACGAACGAATGCAACGATCGACATAGTGCGGCCGGCCGGTGCCAGGCAGACGCTTCGGCATGCCGTCCGCGTGCGGCTTGCGCGGCAAATGGCCAGTGATCCACACAGTGCGGATGCCGAGTCGCCGGTAGTTCTTCAGATGCGAGCGCGTGTCTTCCACGAGGATCACGTCTTTGAGCGAGACGTGCGCGTCGCGCATCGCCTTACGCAGCATCGAATGGTCAGGTTTGGCGCGCCAGTTGCGGCGATCGCGCATGTGTTCGATCGCAATCACCTGTTCGAACAGACGCTCGATGCGCAACTCTGCAAGCACCGCACGCGCGTAGTCCTCGGGCGCGTTGGTCAGCACGATCTTGCGGCCGGGCAGCGACGCGACAAGGCGCGCGACACCGCGTTCGTGACGGATCATCGAGCCGAGATCGGGGAACGTGTGGACGACTTTAAGAAAGTCGTTTGGGTCGAGCGGATGGTGGCGTGCCAGACCGAGCAGCGTTGCACCGTAGCGTTGCGTGTAGCCGGTGCGCAGACGGTTGGCTTCGTCGATATCGACGCCCAGCGCGTCGATGATGTACTGCGTCATGCCCTGATTGATCGCCGGGAAGATCGCGTGCGAGGCGTGATGCAGCGTGTTGTCGAGATCGAACAGCCAGACCGGACTGCCGCCTGCGATGTGCGGACGACGGCGTCGGGAAGTGGGGGTGCGCATGATGGAGGACGCCGTTCAGGCGCAGGCAGTCGCTTCTCGCAGTGAACGCGGACAACGGTTCGCGATGCGGTAGACGATAAAAGAGGGGAGAGCGTGTTTGCGCCGGAGGGCGGCGCGCTGTGTACCGCTGGGTGCAGCGGCAGCGCAACTGCACGGCACACATGGCATGCCGGGAAAGCGTGCCGTGTGTGCCGGGTTTGAGGCAGGAATCAATGCGAGCGGATCATCGTGCCGAACGGCTGTTCGGTGAGAATTTCCAGCAGCACTGAGTGCTCGATGCGGCCGTCGATGATGTGTACCGAACGCACGCCGCTCTTTGCGGCATCCAGCGCCGACGAGATTTTCGGCAGCATGCCGCCGGAGATCGTGCCGTCTGCGAACAGGCCGTCGATTTCGCGCGCGGACAGATCGGTCAGCAGATTGCCTTCCTTATCCATCACGCCCGGGATGTTGGTCATGATCACGAGCTTTTCGGCGTTCAGCACGACCGCCAGTTTGCCCGCGACCAGATCCGCATTGATGTTGTACGACAGGCCGTCTTCGCCAAAGCCGATCGGCGAGATCACCGGAATGAACGCGTCGTCCTGCAGCGCTTTCACGACCGCCGGATTGATCGCCTCGACTTCGCCTACCTGGCCGATATCGACGTACTGGCCCGGATTGTCGCGATCCGGCATCTGCATCTTGCGCGCGTGGATCAGGCCGCCGTCTTTGCCGGTCAGACCGACGGCGTGACCGCCGAAATGGTTGATCAGCGTGACGATGTCCTGCTGCACTTCGCCGCCGAGCACCCATTCGACGACTTCCATCGTCTCTTCGTCGGTGACGCGCATGCCCTGAATGAACGTGCCCTGCTTGCCGATTTTCTTCAGCGCCTGGTCGATTTGCGGACCGCCGCCGTGCACGATCACCGGATTGATACCGACCAGCTTCAGCAGGATCACGTCGCGCGCGAAGCCTTGCTTCAGGCGCTCTTCCGTCATGGCGTTGCCGCCGTATTTGATGACCACGGTCTTACCGTGATACTGGCGAATGTAAGGCAGCGCCTCGGCCAGAATTTCAGCCTTCAGGGTGGGCGCGATCTGCGAAAGGTCAGGGATCTCGGACATGGCGGCAGGCTCAGGCACGGAACAGTTAAAACAGGGCGAATTGTACAGGACTGGCGCGCTGCAACAGGGATTTCGACAGCAGCGCCGGTGACGGGTGGTGCGGGCTTTGCGCACTGCGCAATAGAGGGCCGGAAGCGGCGGTCGGCGATCAAGCTTACCGGCGTTCAGATAGGCCCGTGAACTGGCCGAACGGCCGACTCACAGCGGCGCACCAGTCGTGGCATCATTTCCTGATTCAGGCTGAAGCGAGATCATCCGGCCCGTTATGAAATTGTCAGCTTCCCACGCCGAAAGCAGTGCGCTGTGTCCGCGCTGCGGTCATGCATTCGATTGCGCCATGCATAAGGTGCCGTTCGACTGCTGGTGCCGCGAGATGCCGGCCCTGCCGGCAGACCGGCTCGATCCGTCCGGCCGCTGCCTGTGTCCTGAATGTCTCGCAGCGGAGATCGCGCGAGCCGTGCAACCGGCGCGGGGAGCCGGTTCGCCTTGAACGCGGCGCGGCTCTGGCGGCCGCGTTGCCGATCTATGCCGCGTGGTGCCGGGCCGCAAGCGAGCTCAGGTCACGTGCAACAGCCTCCAGTGCTGGATCCCATTGGCCGAACTGTGGCTGCCGGTAGAGCGTCGCGCTCGGATACCACGGGCTGTCTGGCCGGTCGAGCAGCCAGACCCAATGCGGGTAACACCCATGTGCGCCGGCCGAGCGCGCCACTTAGATGCGCCACGGACGTGCAAACCGTAATGACGAGATCGAGCGCGCTGACAAACGCGGCTGTGTCGTCGAAGTTGGCGAATTCCGCGGTGTAGTCCGACATGGACAGACCCGCCGCCCGGGCCGCCGTAACGTCTGCCCCGGCACCCGGTTGCAACGAATAGAACGCCACATCGTGCATGCCGCCGAAATGCTCCGCATAGCGTTCCCAACCCACCCGTCGGAATGGATTGCGCTGATGGCCGTGGCTGCCGGTCCATGTCAGTCCGACTTTGAGTCTCGTTTCGCCGGCAAGCCTCTTTCGCCACGACTCGCTGGCTGTCGCGTCCGCTCGCAAATACGGCGTCGCCGCGGGGATCGTTTCTTCACGGGTGTCGAAGATCAAAGGCAAGCTGAGTAACGGAATTTCGTAGTCGAACGGTGGCAAAGATTCGACGCCGCCGCCAGCCGAATAACCGTCCACATGATCGCCGAGACTACGCGCGAGCAGCGCGCCCATCTGCGGAAATGAATTCCAGACGAGACGGCCGCCCTCGCGATGAATACGCTCGGCCAGCATCGGGATATAGCGGCTGAATTGCAAGACATCGCCCATGCCCTGTTCACCCCACACCAGCAGTGTTTTGCCGGCAAGCGTTTCGCCTTGCCATGTCGGTGCAGGGAACGCGGGGCGGTTGCCGCCCAATTCAAGCGAGCCATCCCAGCGCGCTTCGTGGGTCTGCCAGCCGTGCGCGAAATCACCGCGCATGAGTTGCAGCATGCTCAGATTGGAGCGCGTGGTCGCGTCGTTGGGTGCTAATGCGCAGGCCGTTCTTGCGGCGTGCTCCGCTTCGTCCCAGCGTTGCGCTTCACGTAGCGCCAGCGCATAGTTGTTATGCGCCAGTGGGCTATGCGGCGCGCATTGCACGGCGCGTGCGCCGGCTTCGAGCGCGCGTGGCAGATTCAAATTGACGCGGCTTGCATGAGCGAGATTGGTCCATGCATCGCTGTGGCCGGGATCGTCATGAACGACACTTTCCAGTAGGGCGAGTCGCTCGGTCAGGACACCGCCTGTGTGTGCGAGGGCGCCAGCGAGATTGTTGCGCAACTGGGGCAATGTCGGATCAATGGCGAGTGCGCGCCGATAGAGTGCGATTGCCTCGTTATGCCGGTTTGCCATCTGCAGCGCGTAGCCGAAACGGAAGTGTGCAAGCGCGCGATGGGGATCGAGTTGGGCAATAATGGCGGCGAGTTCGATCGCGTCGTCATGACGATGTTGCTCGAGCAAAGTGATGATGAGCGAGTCGATGGACTCATCGTCGAGCGGATGGCGTTGTGCAGCGGCATCGAGCCAGTTGGCCTCTGCTTGCGCGGTGCCATTTTGCCGGGCTGCGGCGGCATGTCGCAGGAAAGTCAGGAAAGCTGATGAGGCGGGGGTCTCGCTATCCGAGATAGGTAGCATGGCTGAGTGTGGGTGGCGCCAGAACCGATGATGAGCGATCGGCTCGCGCAACGCTGTCGCAAAAATACCATGCTACCGGCGCAAGGCCGCGAGGTCAGTCAGACGAGTCCGAACAGTTAAACTAAAGTCATGCATCGTATAACTAACACCGGCCGGGTCAACCTCGGTCATCTGTTCTGGCTACGCAGCCTCGCCATCATTGGCCAGCTGATGACGATCGCGTTCGTGCAGATCTTCTTCGGCGTGCACCTGCCGTTGCCCGCCATGTTGCTCGTGATCGCTCTCGAAGTGATCTTCAACGGCCTCACGTGGTGGCGTGTCTCGCAGCAGCGGCCCGAATCCAATCTCGAACTGTTCGGCCAGATCTGGGTCGATCTCGGCGCGTTGTCGGCGCTGCTGTTCCTTTCTGGTGGCACCACCAACCCCTTCGTTTCGCTGTACCTGCCATCGCTCGCGATTGCCGCAGCCGTGTTGCCGTGGTATCTGATGGCGTGGCTCGCCGCGTTCGCCGTGGCCTGCTACGCCGTGCTCGGCTTCGATTCCGTACCGCTCAATCTCGACAATCCGGCGAACCTGTTTGACTACTTTCGCGCCGGCATGTGGGTGAACTTCATGGTCAGCGTCGGCTTGATTGCATGGTTCGTCGCGCGCATGTCACGCGCTCTGCGACTACGTGACGCAGCGCTCGGAGACGCGCAGCAGCGCTTGCTTCACGATGAACGCGCCGTCGCGCTCGGCGTGCAGGCTGCCACTGTCGCGCACGAAATCGGCACGCCGCTGTCTACAATTGCGATGTTGTCCGAAGAATTGCGCGACGCCGCGCGAACCGACAAGGGGCTTGCGCCGTACAGCGCCGATCTCGAGCTGCTCGAACAGCAAATGGCGCTGTGTACTTCAGCGCTTGCGCGGCTGCGCAGCCGTGCATCGACCGCGACCAACCGGCAAACGGTCAGCGAGTGGCTCGAGTCGTTTGGCGAGCAATGGCGCCTGCGTCATCCGCATGTGAAGTTCGAGCGGATCGGTGTGCCGCCTGCGGACGTCAGTCTTGACGATACGGTTGCCGTCAGTCAGATTCTTACGATTCTGCTCGACAACGCCGCGCGTGCGAGCCGCGATCACGTCACGCTGTCGTGCACGCTCACCGCTCGCGGCGACCAGATCGCATTCGAGGTATGCGACGCGGGCCCTGGCATTCCCGCCGCGTTGCGCGGGTCGCTTGGTGCGATGCCGGTCGACAGCACACAGGGCGGACACGGCGTGGGCTTGTATCTGGCATTTTCAGCGGCGGCGCGTCTGAAGGGATCGATCGAGCTGGCCGATGTCGGCGAGATCAAGCCGCGCGGCACGCGTGCAGTGTTGAGACTGCCGCTTGCAGTGCGCAAATTATCAGGTGCGGGCCCTCAAGGCACTACGCCATCCAACACGGAGAAACAGGCATGAGCGATATGAATTTTCTGGTGATCGACGACGATGAGGTGTTCTCCGGCATCCTCGCCCGCGGTTTGACGCGGCGCGGTTATACGGTGGCCGAAGCGCACAACGCGGATGAGGCGATCAAGTTGGCGAACCAGCAGAAGTTCAGCCAGATCACGGTAGACCTGCATCTCGGCAACGACTCCGGCCTGACGCTCGTCGCCCCCTTGCGTGATTTGCAGCCTGACGCGCGCATGCTGGTGTTGACCGGTTATGCCAGCATCGCCACCGCGGTACAGGCGGTGAAAGACGGTGCCGATAACTACCTGGCGAAGCCCGCCAATGTCGAGACGATTTTGTCGGCGCTGCAAAGCGAAGCGAGCGCGCTGCAAGCTGAAGAGGCGATTGAGCACCCCACGCCGTTGTCGGTTGCGCGTCTGGAGTGGGAGCATATTCAACGCGTGCTCGCGGAGCACGGCGGCAATATTTCAGCCACTGCGCGCGCGTTGAACATGCATCGTCGAACGCTGCAACGCAAGCTGGCGAAGCGGCCGGTCAAGCAGTAAGCGCTGGGGCACGCTCGTCTTTGCGGGCCGGAAAGCAAAAAGGGCTGTCTTTCACAAGACAGCCCTTTTTCTTACGCGTCACACATGAAGGCCGCGCGCGCGAGGCGCACAACTTTAACGCGGCATTGGCATCACAGCACGTAGCGCGACAGGTCTTCGTCTTCCGCCACTTCGTTCAGCGCGCGATCGACATACGCCGCGTCGATCTGCACCGTCTTGCCCGAGTGATTGCCGGCTGCGAACGAGACATCTTCGAGCAGTTTTTCAATCACCGTGTACAGGCGGCGTGCACCAATGTTTTCGGTCTTCTCATTGACCGAGTACGCGATTTCGGCCATACGGCGAATGCCGTCGTCAGCGAATTCCAGATGCACGTCTTCCGTAGCCAGCAGTGCCTGGTATTGCTTGACGAGGCTCGCGTCGGTCGACACCAGGATAGATTCGAAATCGCCGACCGACAGCGAATCCAGTTCGACCCGAATCGGGAAGCGGCCTTGCAGTTCGGGAATCAGATCGCTCGGCTTGGCCAGATGAAATGCGCCGCTCGCGATGAACAGAATGTGGTCGGTCTTCACCATGCCGTACTTGGTGTTGATCGTGGTGCCTTCGACGAGCGGCAGCAGATCGCGCTGCACGCCCTGACGCGACACTTCGCCACCGCCCGCTTCGTTACGCGACGCGATCTTGTCGATTTCGTCGAGGAACACGATGCCGTTCTGCTCGACGTTCTGCACGGCCTTGGCTTTCACCTCTTCGTCGTTGAGCATCTTGCCGGCTTCTTCGTCGGTGAGGACCTTGAGTGCTTCCTTCACCTTCAGCTTGCGGCGCGTTTTCTTGCCGCCGCCGATGTTCGCGAACATCGAACGGATCTGCTCGGTCATGTCTTCCATGCCCGGCGGCCCCATGATGTCCATGCCCACTTGCGGCTGTTCGACGTCGAGTTCGATTTCCTTGTCGTCGAGCAGGCCTTCGCGCAGACGCTTGCGGAAGGTCTGGCGCGTGGTGCTGCCTTCGTCCGCCGTGTCGACGGCGCTCGAGCTCGCGCCGAAACCCACCGGCCGGGCGCTTGGCAACAGGATGTCGAGAATGCGGTCTTCGGCCTGATCTTCGGCCTTGGTCCGGACTTTGCGCATTTCCGTCTCGCGCGTCTGCTTGATTGAGATCTCCATCAGATCGCGCACAATGCTGTCGACGTCGCGGCCGACGTAGCCGACTTCGGTGAATTTGGTGGCTTCGATCTTGATGAACGGTGCGTCGGCCAGTTTCGCCAGGCGCCGCGCGATTTCGGTTTTGCCGACGCCGGTCGGTCCGATCATCAAAATGTTCTTCGGCGTGATTTCCTGACGCAGCGGGTCTTCAACCTGCTGACGGCGCCAGCGGTTGCGCAGCGCCACGGCAACTGCTTTCTTCGCGCGGCCTTGGCCGATGATGTGTTTGTCGAGTTCCGAGACGATCTCGGCAGGGGTCATGGTGCTCATCGTGGGTCCTTACTCGATCGTCTCGATGACGCGGTTATGGTTCGTATAGATGCACATGTCGCCGGCAATCTCCAGCGACTTCTCCACGATCTCGCGCGGCGACAGCTCGGTGTTGTCAACGAGCGCCTTCGCGGCGGCTTGCGCGTAAGCGCCGCCCGAACCGATCGCGCAGATGCCGCCTTCCGGATCGAGCACGTCGCCGTTACCGGTAATGACGAGGGTGGTGGTGGCATCCGCGGCGATCAGCATCGCTTCGAGGCGGCGCAGCATGCGGTCGGTGCGCCAGTCTTTGGCGAGTTCGACGGCGGCGCGGGTCAGATTGCCCTGATGTTTTTCCAGCTTCGCTTCGAAACGGTCGAGCAGCGAGAAGGCGTCGGCCGTGCCGCCGGCGAAGCCGACCATCACCTTGCCGTTATAGATGCGCCGGACTTTCTTTGCACCGCCTTTCATGACGATGTTGCCCAGCGTCACCTGGCCGTCGCCGCCAAGCGCGACCTTGTCGCCGCGCCGCACGGAAACGATCGTCGTGCCGTGAAATTGCTCCATATGCGTTCCTCTTTGCAAAACGGGTAGGACACGGTGATGCAGCACCACCGCATGAATCCTGAAAGCGGACGGCGCGCAACGCTGAAACGATCAACCGGTTGGCGCGCGCTCGTGCAACGCATGTTCGACTTATTTTAGGGCGTGCGCGGTCATATCAAGAGCCGGCAAACGGCATAAGACAAAAACACGTTATTCAGAACGGGGAATGGTGCGGAAGGACACACAAAAGAAAAAAGGCGCACAGATCACCGTGCGCCTCTCGACGAAGCAGCTTAAAAGGGCGCGGAGCCGAAGCCGCGCCGCAGGCGTTCAGTCGCCGAACAGCTTCTGGCGCAGTTCGCGGCGTTCCTGCGCTTCGAGCGACAGGGTAGCCGTGGGCCGTGCGAGCAGGCGCGGAACGCCGATCGGCTCGCCGGTTTCTTCGCACCAGCCGTAATCGCCCGAGTCGATGCGCGCGATCGATTGCTGCACCTTCTTCAGCAGCTTGCGTTCGCGGTCGCGCGTGCGCAGTTCCAGCGCATGCTCTTCCTCGATCGTTGCGCGGTCGGCCGGGTCCGGCACGATTACTGTTTCGCGCAGGTTCTCGGTCGTCTGGCCGGCATTGCGGAGAATGTCCGCCTGCAGCTGTTCGAGCTTGTTCTTGAAGAAAGCGAGCTGATCCTCATTCATGTAATCCTTGTCGCTCATCTTCAGGATTTCGGCTTCAGTCAAGAGTCGTTTCGTCGTCATCTGGCTTGCTTCTTCAATGTGAGGCAAAACTCTTACATAGTGCCCGCACTTTCGTATTGCCCGCAAAGGCGCCACGAGGACGCTGAGCGCTGGGTGCGCACGGACGGTGGACTGTCGTGACGCCGAAGCGCCTTGCGCCCACGCGCCGGGCGTCGCTACGCCTATGCGGGGCCGAACTCCTCTGGAAACCGTTTCTCAATTGCTCCTGAGGCATTGCTTGCCGGCAGCGCGCCTTTCGAGCTGTGCCAGCCGGCATTGTCGGCGTGAGTTCCGGACAAGATTTTCCGGCGCCGTTTCAGGCCCGGCACGGAATACGCGCTGACCGGGCAATTCGTTGTCATTCTCCAGTGGGCACGTATTGTAACTGAATCACAATCCAGCACCGCAACTGGTGAAAATCCCCGGCGGCGCACTGATATCCCGAAAATATAACGCGCGCACGGTCAAAAAGCGATGGTCGTGCACGCTTTAATACAGCAGGGTTTTCACGTGTTTTTCACACGACCGACATTTCAGCGGGCTTTCGGCCGCCCTCCCGCGCATTCTGCAGACAATTGCCTCGGTGCCCGCGGGGCGCACGCTCGTGGCTGGCGCGCTACACCACGCCAGGTGCCGCGCCACTTGCATGGCACGGCAGGCGTGACGCTCACGCCAGGCAGGCGTCCAGGCCGTCGGTGATCAGATCCTGCGGCAGTTCAATGCCGATGAACACCATCTTGTTGGTCTTCTTCTCAATCGGCTGCCATTTCGCGGCCAGATCGCTGCCCATCATCTGATGCACGCCCTGGAACACCACCTTGCGGTCGACGCCCTTCATATAGAGCACGCCCTTGTAGCGCAGCAGGCGCTCGCCGTAGATCTGCAGAATGCCGCCGAGGAAGTCCTCGAGCTTGTTCGGATCGAACGGACGGTCGCTGCGGTAGACGAACGATTTGATCTTGTCGTCATGGTGCGCGTGACGATGATGCGCGTGGTCGTGGCCTTCGTGGTCGCACTTGCCGTGGTCGTGATCGCAGTTTTCGTGATCGTCGTGGTCGGCATGGGTGTGGCCGTGCTCGTCATGCGCGTGAGCGTGGTTGTGCGCATGTTCGTCTTCAGCGAGGAAGTCCGGGTCGATTTCGAGCTTCGAATTCAGGTTGAAGCCGCGCAGGTCGAAGATTTCCTTGATGTCCGCTTCGCCGAAATTGACGATCTTGATCGCCGCCCGCGGATTCATGTGCAACAGGCGGTGGCGCAGATCGTCCATGTGCTGTTCGTCGACCAGGTCGGACTTGGTGATGAACAAGCGATCGGCGAAGCCGACCTGGCGCTGCACCACTTCGTGTTCGTCCAGTTGATGGTTCGCATGCTTCGCGTCGACCAGCGTGATGATCGCGTCCAGCAGGAATTCATTGGCGATCTGGTCGTCCATGAAGAACGTCTGCGCGACCGGGCCCGGATTGGCGAGACCGGTGGTTTCGATCACGACACGGTCGAAATCCACTTCGCCGGATTGCTTCTTCGCTGCCAGATCGCCCAGCACGCGCGACAGGTCGCCGCGGATCGTGCAGCAGATGCAGCCGTTGCTCATCTGGATGATCTGCTCGCTCGTGTCCTGCACGAGGATTTCGTTATCGATGTTCTCTTCGCCGAACTCGTTCTCGATCACGGCGATCTTCATGCCGTGCTTTTCGTTCAGGATGCGCTTGAGCAGGGTGGTTTTGCCGCTGCCGAGAAAGCCGGTCAGGATGGTGACTGGAATCATGTTGGTCGCCTGTAAGTACGTGAGTCTGTGCGGAATCGAAATGTGCAGCGCGAAATATGCAGCGCGAATGTGCAGAGAATGCGTCTGCGAATCCGGTTTGCCGGGCGTGGCAGCCTGACGGCGCGCGGCCCGATCTAGCCGGATATTGAAACATATCTGTCAAGCTGGCGCTGGCGGCGGGGGCGAACCCCTCCACAGCGCGCGGGAAACAACCCTGAAACTATGGGCGATCAGGCAATTTGCAACAGCAGACCTTTCAGGTATTCGCCTTCCGGGAATGCGGTGAGCAACGGGTGGTCGACCCCGGCGCCGAGGCGCTTGAGAATCCGCGCATCGACGCGCGCATCGGCCGCCGCGCCGGACACGATCTTCTGGAACAACTCCGAGTCGATCGCGCCGGAGCATGAATAGGTGAACAGCAGGCCGCCCGGGCGCAGCAGCTTCAGGCCGGTCAGGTTGATGTCCTTATAGGCGCGCGAGGCGCGGTCCACGTGTTCGCGCGACGGCGCGAATTTCGGCGGATCGAGCACGATCAGGTCGAAGCGTTCGCCTTCGTCGTAGAGACGGCGCAGGGTTTTAAACGCGTCCGCGTCAAGCCAGGTCGCGCGTTCGGCGTCGAAACCGTTGGCGGCCACGTTCTGTTGTGCGATCGCGAGCGCGTCGCCCGACGAATCGATCGACACCACGCGCTTGGCCCCGCCCTTTAAGGCCGCCAGCGAAAAGCCGCCGGTGTAGCAGAAGCAGTTCAGCACGTCGCGATCTTTCGCCAACTCCTGCACCAGCAGGCGGTTGTCGCGCTGGTCGACGTAGAAGCCGGTTTTGTGGCCGTTGCGCACGTCGACGTGATAACGCACGCCGTTTTCGCTCGCAATCAGCGCTTCCGACGGCGCAACGCCTGCCAGCACGCCGGTGACCTGCTCAAGCCCTTCCTTCTGGCGGATCGACACGTCCGAGCGCTCGTAGACGTTCGGGCAGCCGGTCGCGTCGGTCAGCGCCGCGACGATCGCGTCCTTCCATGCTTCGACGCCCGTCGCCATGAACTGGCACACCAACTGGCTGCGCTGGCCTTCGTCCTCGGCGACGTAATGATCGACGATCAGGCCCGGCAGGCCGTCCGCTTCGCCGAAAATCAGCCGCACGGCGCCGGTGTTGTGCACCATCGTTTGACGATGCGCGAGCGCGCGCTGCACGCGGCGCTTGAAGAATGCGTGGTCGATCGGCTCGGTTTCGTCGAAGCTCCAGACGCGCGCGCGAATCTGCGAATGCGGGCTGTAGGCTGCACGGGCGAGGAAACGGCCGTCGTGCGCGCGCACCAGCACGGTTGCGCCGGGCGCGGGATTGCCGTCGACGCGATCGATCGCGTTGGCATAGACCCATGGATGGCGGCGCAGGAGAGATTTTTCTTTCGACGGTTTGAGCGTAACGGTATTCATCAGGGTGTCAGCAGGAGCAGTTGGCCGCGTGGACAAAGACGCACACGGCAGGTGAAGCGAAGGCGGAGACCGCAAGCCGCAAAAAGCAAATAGCGGAATCAGTCGCGTTTTTTGGCGCGCGGATGCGCCTGATCGTAGACGTGCGCGAGATGCTGGAAATCGAGCGCGGTGTAGACCTGCGTGGCGGTGATGCTGGCGTGCCCGAGCAGTTCCTGCACGGCCCGCAGATCACCGCTCGACTGCAGCACATGCGTGGCGAACGAATGCCGCAGTACGTGCGGATGCACGTTGGCGGGAATGCCGGCGACCAGCGCCGCGCGCTTCACACGATCACGCACGACATTCGGCGACAGACGGTTGCCGCGCGCCGAGAGAAACAGCGGATGCGGATCGTGCTTGACCATCTGGTCTCGCACCGCGAGCCACGCGTTCAAGGCGTCGAGCGCTTTGCTGCCGACTGGCACAATGCGGCGCCGGTTGCCTTTGCCGAGCACTTCGACTTCGGCGGAGTCGAGCTTGAGCCAGCCTGCCGAACGGTAGCCGCCCGCATCGGCAAAACGGGCGTCGAGGCCGACCAGTTCGGACAGACGCAGGCCCGACGAGTAGAACAGTTCGAGCATCGCGTGGTCGCGCAACCCTTCGGGCGTCGCGGCGGGCGGGCTTTCCATCAGGCGTGTGGCGTCGTCGACGGAAAGTGCTTTCGGCAGTGCCTTGGGCTGCTTCGGCGCCCGCACGGTGGCGACCGGATTGGCCGGCAGATCGACGCGGCCCGCGAACCAGCGGTAGAACGCCCGCCAGGACGACAGCCGATGGCTGATTGAGCGCGCCGTCAGGCCGCCGGCGTGCGCTCGCGACACCGCGCCGCGAATATCGACAGCGGTGAGGCTTTCGAGCGGTCGGCCTTTGGCCAGCAGCTTGAGCTCCTCGAGCTCGTGGGTATAGCCGCGCAGCGTATGCGCCGACAGTCGCCGCTCATGTTCGAGATTCGACAGATAGGCGGCAATCGGGTCGGCGTCGGTCACGATGGTTTTTCGTGGCTCAGCGCGGCAGCAGACGGCTCAGCGCCGCGCTCGCCAATGCACCGATCTGCGTCAGGAAATCGGTGGCCATGCCGTCGTGGAAGCGGCGTGCGTCGGCCGAACCCATCACCAACAGGCCGAAGGTGGGCGCTTCTTCCTTGCCTTCGGGGTCGCGCAGCGCAAGCAACGCAATCGATTCCGTGGCGTGCGCGGAGTCGCTCGTGCTGCCTGCAGCCCCATCGTCGCTCACCACCGACACCGCCGGCGCCAGCCACTGCGCCGCTTCGAAGCCGGTGTTCGCGCCACAGTACGGCGTGGTGAGGCTATTCGCGAAGATTCGTACTTCCTCGCCGACATGGCGCGCGAACTCGGCCTGTGCATACGGCTCGGAGACGTCCCATACGCGCAGCGCGGCTTGCGGCACGTCGAAAATATCGCGCAAGCCGTTGGAGATCGTGCGCGGCAGCGCGTATGGATCGCGCTCGGCCATCACACGGATGGTCCAGCGATTGAATTTCGAGGCGATGCTGTCGTTCTCGTGACCGTAGCGCAGCAGCTCAGCCAGACGCCGTTCGAGATGCTTGTTCTTGTCGCGCAGCATTTCCATCTGCCGCTCCTGCAGCGACACCGCGGCTTTGCCGTGCGGGTTCGCAAGCCGGATCGTCGCGAGCATTTCCGCGTGTTCGGCGAAGAATTCGGGGTTGGCGAGCAGATATTCGGCGACTTCGCGATCGTTCATGGTTTCGGCTAAAGGACTACGGGACGACGCCTTCGGGCGGCGCATCGGTCATGAGTTCGGTCGGCCGGTGAAAGCGCCGCTTTGTCCGGCGCTTCATCGACCCCTGCTTTGGCCCCTTCATCGGCCTATTCGAGGCCACGTGTCGGGTACTTCCTCGGCCGATTGTTCGGCCGGTAAATCGGGTAGTGCGCTGGCGCGGTCAGTCGGCCAGTTCGATTTCGCCTTCGAAGACAGTTGCCGCGGGGCCGGCCATCAGCAGCGGCGCGCCTTCTTGCGTGCTGTCCCACGTGATGGTCAGCTTGCCGCCGTGCGTGTGCACCAGCACCGGCGCGTCCAGCAGCCCGCGGCGAATGCCGGCAGCCACTGCCGCGCACGCGCCCGTGCCGCATGCCAGCGTTTCGCCGGCGCCGCGTTCGTAGACCCGAAGCTTGATCTCGCTACGGCCGACGATCTGCATGAAGCCCGCGTTCACCCGCTGCGGGAAGCGTGCATGCCGCTCGATCACCGGACCTTCGACGAGCACCGGAAAATCTTCGACGCTATCGACCACTTGCACCGCGTGCGGATTACCCATCGACACCACCGAAATCCAGCGCGTCACGCCGTTCACGTCGAGCGGCCAGAGCGTGTCAGCGCTTTCGCGGCGGCCTTCGAGGCCTTTGGCGGCGAACGGGACGCGCTCCGGTTCGAACACGGGTGCGCCCATGTCGACCAGCACTTCGCCGTTCTCCTGCATGGTCAGCAGGATGGTGCCGTTCTGCACTTGCACGCGCACGCTGCGCTTGTCGGTCAGGCCGCTGTCACGCACAAACTTGACGAAACAGCGCGCGCCGTTGCCGCAGTGCTCGACCTCGCCGCCGTCGCAATTGAAGATGCGATATCTGAAATCGACGCCGTCCACGGTGGGCTTCTCGACCAGCAGCAACTGGTCGGCGCCGACGCCGAAATGCCGGTCCGCGAGCGCGCGCACCTGCGCCGGCGTCAGGTTGACCGGTTGGGTGTAGCCGTCGAGCACGACGAAGTCGTTGCCCGCGCCGTGCATTTTGGTGAATTTCAGTTTCATCACGCTATTGTAAGTGACACGCCTGCGGGTGGGCCGAACGCCGCCTTATTTGTCACCTTAATTCCGCGTTCAGGCACTTTTTCGAAGACCGGGTCAGTACACGCTCGGTTCGCCCGGCGGACGGGTCTTGAAGCGCTTGTGCACCCAGTAGTATTGCTCGGGGATCAGCGGAATCTGCTCTTCAAGGAAGGCGTTCATGCGGCGCGCGTCGGCGTCGTCGTCGCCAGTGGGGTAGTTGTCCCATGGCTTGAAGACCTTCAGCCGGTAGCCCTTGTAGTTCGGCAACACCTCGCCGATGAACGGCACCACTTGCGCATGGCCGACCCCGGCGAGCCGCCCGACGGCCGTCAGCGTGCAGGTCGGTACGCCGAAGAACGGCACGAACGTCGAGTTGCGCATGCCGTAGTCCATGTCGGCGCCGAGCATGACGGGCTTGCGGTCTCGCAGCCAGCGCAGCACGATGCGCGCGCTGTCGGCGCGGCTTGCCATGTCCGCGCCGAAGCGGCCACGCGCGGCTATCGCCACGTCGTCGAGCACCTTGTTGGACATCGGCTGGTAGAGCGCGCCGCACTGCCGGCGCAGCGCGTGATTGATGAACACGGAGCCCGCTTCGATGCCGACGAAGTGAGCGCCAAGCAGCAGCGTGGGCGGCATGTCCGGATCGAGCAGGTCGATCTCGCTATCCACCTGCACGAGCTTCTCCAGCTTCTTGGCAGAGCCGAACCACTGCACGCTGCGCTCAACATAACTGCGGATCGCGTGGCGGAAGTGTTTCTGCGCGATATCTTCGCGATGCTCGGCGCTCCATTCCGGGAAACACAAACTCAGATTGATATGGACGATGCGCTTACGGTTGCTGGGGATCTGATAGAGCAGCCAGCCCAGCCCGTCGCCCAGTCGCGCAACGAAGCCGTACGGCAATAACGCTAAAAATTTCAGCAGTCCAATGGCCAGGTGGGCGCCAAGACGACTCAGCATGCCGCCCCTCCGTGTAGGGCGTCGAGCGACGCTTTGCTCAAGAAACCTGAAGACGGGTCGAAATACGGCACGGGTGATCACTCTGTGACAATCGAAGGAAGTCGCTATAATAAGGGCTTCGCCGAGTTAATAGACAACTTGCGGGGCGAAGCTGGGGGGTGCGATCCATGGGATATGCCCCCTGCCGGTAAGGTAATCCGCTAAAGCGTCGCCGCTTCAAGGCTCCCGAAGCTGGCTACGTGAAACTCAACCGTAACCACAAAACAGGAGTCCGCAACGTGGCAAACGACTATTTCTTTACTTCCGAATCCGTTTCCGAAGGCCATCCCGACAAAGTCGCGGATCAGATTTCGGACGCGATCCTCGACGCCATCCTGACCCAGGACAAGTATTCGCGTGTCGCAGCCGAAACGCTGTGCAACACGGGTCTCGTCGTGCTGGCCGGTGAAATCACCACCACCGCGAACGTCGATTACATCCAGGTCGCGCGCAACACGATCAAGCGCATCGGCTACGACAACACCGAATACGGTATCGACTACCGCGGCTGCGCGGTGCTGGTAGCGTACGACAAGCAATCGCCGGACATCGCCCAGGGCGTGGACCGTGCGCACGACAACAACCTCGATCAAGGCGCTGGCGACCAGGGCCTGATGTTCGGTTACGCGTGCGAAGAAACCCCGGAATTGATGCCGCTGCCGATCCACCTGTCGCACCGTCTGGTGGAGCGCCAGGCGAATCTGCGCCGCGACGGCCGTCTGCCCTGGCTGCGTCCGGATGCGAAGTCGCAGGTTACCGTGCGTTATGTCGACGGCAAGCCGCATGCGATCGATACCGTGGTGCTGTCCACGCAGCATTCGCCGGACATCGATCTGGCCACGCTGCGCGAAGCCGTGATCGAAGAAGTCATCAAGCCTACGCTGCCGGCTGACCTGATCAAGGGTGACATCAAGTTCCTGGTGAACCCGACCGGCCGGTTCGTGATTGGCGGCCCGCAAGGCGATTGCGGTCTGACGGGCCGTAAGATCATCGTCGATACGTACGGCGGCGCGGCGCCGCACGGCGGCGGCGCGTTTTCGGGCAAGGATCCGTCGAAGGTCGACCGTTCGGCAGCGTATGCCGGCCGTTATGTCGCGAAGAACATCGTGGCGGCGGGTTTGGCGTCGCGCTGCCTGATTCAGGTGTCGTACGCGATCGGCGTTGCTCAGCCGACGTCGGTCATGGTCAACACGTTCGGCACGGGCCGCGTGTCGGATGCGACGATCACGCGTTTGGTGCGTGAGCATTTCGACCTGCGTCCGAAGGGCATCATCCAGATGCTCGACCTGCTGCGCCCGATCTACGAGAAGAGCGCGGCCTACGGTCACTTCGGCCGCGAAGAGCCGGAATTCACGTGGGAAGCCACGGACAAGGCGCTGCTGCTCGCCGAAGCAGCAGGCACCGAACCGGTCGCCGCGCTCGCAGAATAAGCGCACGCAGTCCGCTTCAGCAAAAAACCCCGCCGGCGCAAGCCGGGCGGGGTTTTTTTATTGCCTTTGCGTTGTGCTGAAACTCACTCAGCGGCTAGCGAACGCAAACTCAAACTCAAACCAACCGGTGCTGCCGCTCGTCGACATACGGCGCGGGCGGCGGCTCGTGCTTTGCGGTGCGGCGACCGGTGCATGGCGCGTAGCGGTGAGGCGCAGCGGCGTGGGTTTGCGCAGCAGCGTACGCAGCGAAAACCGGCGCGAACTGCCTTGCAGGCGCAGCGCGGAGAAGAAGGTGTGGAACCACGTGCGAATGCCATCGACCGCTTTGGCTTCGCGCCATTGTTCGCCCAATGCGCGAGTGCGGGTGGCATGGTGACGCAGCGCGCGCACAACATGACGGCGCGCCGGACGCGCCGCTTTCAATGCGGCGCGGGTAAGACGGGTGCTCAGAAGAGTATGCATGGCTTCACAAGTGGGCAACGTGTCGCGCGACGGCGTATGCGTCAGAAGGAGCACCAAATGTGCCAATGACGATGTCGCGATGGACGGCGCGAAAGCCCGGAATTCGAGGGAAAAGGGCACAGAGGACGGCGGGGCCGGTCACAGCGGCACTTGCGCGCCGCAAAAGTGCGGGAGTAGCGATCAACATGTGTGCAGGCTACACGCGATTCATGACGTCAGAAAGTCGGTTTTTACCCTGCGAATACGGGTTTTTACGGGGTAAGCGCGCTATGCACGCTTGTGGGGTCGTGCCCTTTGCGGTCGATTTTCGTGCGTGCGTGCCCTGACAGCGTGCTGCGCGAACCGCCATTTCGCGTGAAAGTAGTGCGTAAGGCCTTGGCTTCTCGGAAGGCGAAACAGCGCACAGTCCGATCGCGCCCGTTTTACAATCGAGCATCAGCCAGTCGAAAGTAACGGAACACCATGTCACTTCACTCGAAGAAAGAACAGATTCAAACGTTGCGGGAGCAAGGATTTGTCGTTGTGCCTGGTTTGGTGTCGCCCGAGCGTTGCGGCGAACTGAAACAGATTGCGGAGCGCCAGTTGCAGGAAGCGGCGGCGCCGATCGAGTTCGAGGCGGATTTGCGGTATCCGGGCGCGCCGGAATCCAAACACGCGCCGGGCGGCCATACGGTTCGCCGGTTGCTCGATGCGTACGGGCGCCATCCGCATTTTGCGCAATGGGCGACCGCGCCGGAAATTCGCGGCTGGATGGAGTTGTACTTCGGTGAGGAGCCGCGCTTATCGCGGGCACATCACAATTGCATGATGACCAAGCACCCTGCTTATGGCAGCTTGACCGGCTGGCATCGTGACGTGCGGTATTGGTCGTTCGAGCGTGACGACCTGGTGTCGGTGTGGCTCGCGGTCGGGCAGGAGACGGTCGATAACGGCGCGTTGTGGTTGGTGCCGAAGTCGCACAGTGCCGCCTTCACGTCCGACCGGTTCGACGAGGCCAAGTTTTTCCGTTCCGATCTGGAAGAGAATCAGGCCTTGATTCGCACCGCGGTTTCGCCCGAGCTCAACGCCGGGGACGTGGTGTTCTTTCATTGCAACACGCTGCATTCGGCTGGCAAGAACCTCAGCGATCAGGTGAAATTTTCTTTGGTGTTTACCTATCACGGGGCGAGCAATGTGCCCCTGCCGGGATCCCGCTCGGCGGCCAAGCCTGAAATCGCCTTTTAGCTTTGTTGCCTCGCGCGGCGCGGATTTCCGTTGGTCTCGCGCCGCGTAGGCAATCGACGCGCTACCGCTTGCGCCCGGAAAGCCCCACCCCGGTCAGGCCGGCGATGGTGGCGATCGCGCCGGCCACGATCAGCACGATCGCCTTGTTGGTCGGCGATCCGGTAAACACGCGCGATACCTCGCTGCTGACCGAGTTGAACGCCTGCCCGCCGAAATACAACAACACGATACCGCCGACAATCAGCGCGATTGAAATCGCCTTCGTCATGAACCTGCTCCTCCGATAAGCTTTGATCGGCCAAAGTGTAGGGGAGCCGCAAGCAGTCGTCCATCCCGCATAGTGGGCGTCTGCAGGCAGTACGGCGATTGGCTACCATAGCGGTCTAGCCTCACCCAACCATAAACATAAAACCTGTACGCCTCCCGCAGCATGTGATTTCCTCACGCCCGTTGATCGCCGGGCGACTTCAACATCAAGGACACTAGCAATGGCTTACGAAGCAGCTTCAGAACGCTATTCGGACATGCAATACCGCGTCTGCGGCAAGTCGGGTCTCAAACTGCCGGCGCTGTCGCTGGGCCTGTGGCACAACTTCGGCGATACCACGCCGATCTCCACGCAGCGCGATATCCTGCGCACGGCCTTCGATCTGGGCATCACGCATTTCGACCTCGCCAACAACTACGGCCCCCCGTACGGCAGCGCCGAAACCAATTTCGGCCGGCTCTTCAAAGACGACTTCAAGCCGTATCGCGACGAACTCCTGATCTCGTCGAAAGCGGGTTGGGACATGTGGCCGGGTCCGTACGGGCAGGGTGGCGGCTCGCGTAAGTACGTCCTCGCGAGTCTTGATCAGAGCCTGCAGCGCATGGGCCTCGACTACGTCGATATCTTCTATTCGCATCGTTTCGATGCCGATACGCCGCTCGAAGAAACCGCCGGTGCATTGGCGAGCGCCGTGCAGCAGGGCAAGGCGCTGTACATCGGTATTTCGTCATACTCGGCAACCAAGACGCTCGAAATGGCGAAGCTGCTCGCCGAGTACAAGGTGCCGCTGCTGATCCATCAGCCGGCGTACAACATGCTCAACCGCTGGATCGAACAGGAATTGCTGGACACGCTCGAGAAGGTCGGTGCGGGCGCTATCGCGTTCACGCCGCTTGCGCAGGGCTTGCTCACCGGCAAGTATCTGAACGGCGTGCCGGAAGACGCGCGCGTCAACAAGCCGGGCGGCGGTTCGCTGAAGCAGGAGCATCTGAGCCCGCAAAACATCGAACACGTGCGCAAGCTCAACGACATCGCGCAGCGTCGCGGACAAAGCCTCGCGCAGATGGCGCTCGCCTGGGCGCTGCGCGATCCGCGCGTCACGTCCGTGCTGATCGGCGCTAGCCGCGCGGAACAGGTGCGCGAGAACGTCGGTGCGCTGAAGAACCTCGCGTTCTCGAAGGAAGATCTGGCGGAGATCGACCGCTACGCGACTGAAGGCGGCATCAATCTTTGGGAAAAGCCGTCGACGGATCAGGCGATCTGATCGCACGGTATTTCATGTCGTAGAAACAAAGAAAGCCGCCCATGAGGCGGCTTTCTTTATCGATGCAATTCAGGCGTACACGCTTCCGGCGCAGTCGACGAATCGACTGCGTTCAGTCGACCGAACCCTCGGCGAAGCGTAGAGGCCGTCTTCGCCAGCCCCCGCTACACCAGCGCAGGCAAGCCTTCGACCAGCACGACCGCGAACACTACGCCGATCAGCGCGCCCAGCACGCGTAGCGCGTTGTGCCGAAATTCCGTCTTACAGGGAAGCGCACCGACAAACAGAGCGCCGGCCAGCGCCATCGGAATTACCAGGATGAAATCGCCGATCGTGAAGTAGGTCGTCATACCCGTCTCCTTTTTTTAGTACCGGCGCGGGCAGTGGCTCTATTTCTGGAGTCATGCACTGCCAACGCTGGATTCGAGTATAGGCGACGGTTAGATCAACATAACAACGCTTTGCGGCGCTGCAGCGTGTCTTCGCAGGCCGCTGAACCCGGTGCTGCAAGGGCGGCCGCGATTGTCGCGTCGCAGCAAAAACGCCGTAAAGAATGAAGTGTTTGCTTACGCGGCCCTTACTTTTCAGGCTGGTTCGATGCATGGCGGATCGTTCTCGCCTAATTGAATAGACTGGGCGGGTGCGTGCGATGCGAGGTTCGCGGACGTGAATAGTTGCCTTTCGCGCTGAGGACAGGATTTTGATATATCAGCCCGGCTGGGTTTATGATGGTCTCGTTACGACGCTTTACGCCCAGATCATCGGCGTGGCGCGCTGTAATCGGAATTGGGGCGAAACGACGGGTGAACAGCCCTGAGTTCGCGCTTTCCATGGCCCCGCAAAACGGGAACAATGACTCGAACCTCTCACGAGTGTTACGCGCAGCAGATTGGGTGCGTACGCAACGTTATTGGCGAAGCGGCGCTTTTATCATCACCTTGACCGGCGCGGAAACCATAAAGCCGGCTATGGGAGAAACGGGGAAACATCATGCAAATCGGTTCCATTGTCCGATCGGTGCATATCGCCGTGCCGCAAGGCGCACGCGGGATCGTCATGCGCATTCTCGGCGACATGGCGATGGTGGCCTGGTATGCCGGCGAGCCCGGCACGTCAGAGCATCTGAACACTGAACCCTTTTTCCTTGAAGACTTGATCGATACGGGTGAGCAGGTCCGCCCGTCGAGCGCGCAGGTGCATTGAAGCTGGTTTGAGTCCGATTCATGGTGGTTGCAGGTGGCTGTAAGCCGCAAGGTGAGCCGACGCCCTCGTCTTTGACGGCGGCGCGGCGCACAATGCGGGCATGAACGACGACATTTTCGACCTACCGGACGGCGCCGATAGCGCCGTGCCTTTCGCCCGGCTCAAGCCGGAAATCGTGCTCGACGCGCTCGACAGCGTGCTCAGCAGCGTCGGTGTGTACACCGACGGCCGCATGCTGCCGCTCAACAGCTACGAGAACCGCGTGTACCAGGTGGGCGTGGAAGACGGGCCGCCGGTGGTCGCCAAGTTCTACCGTCCTGAGCGTTGGACCGACGCCGCCATTCTCGAAGAACACGCCTTTGTCGCCGATCTCGCCGCGCGCGAAATTCCGGCGGTGCCCGCGCGTGTTTTTGAAGGCCGCACGCTGCATACCTTCGACGGTTTCCGTTTCTCGATCTTCGAACGCCGCGGCGGCCGCGCGCCCGATCTGGACCGGCGCGATACGCTCGAATGGTTGGGGCGTTTTATCGGCCGCATCCATGCGGTTGGGCAGACCCAGAACTACACCGAGCGTCCCACGCTCGACATCAACACGTTCGGCTACGAGCCGCGCGACTTCCTGCTGTCGCACGACTTTGTGCCTGACGATGTGCGCACCGCCTGGCTGACCGTGGTGAATCTCGCGCTCGAAGGCGTCGAGCGCGCCTTCGAGCGCGCCGGCGATATTCGCATGCTGCGAATGCACGGCGATTGTCATCCGAGCAATGTGTTGTGGACCGACGCGGGTCCGCATTTTGTCGACTTCGACGATAGCCGCATGGGTCCTGCGGTGCAGGATTTATGGCTGCTGCTGCCGGGCGATCGCGTCGAGGCTTCGCGTGCGCTCGCCGACCTGCTTGCCGGTTACGAAGACTTCTGCGACTTCGAGCCGCGCGAACTGTATCTCGTCGAAGCGTTGCGCACGCTGCGGCTGATTCACTATCAGGCGTGGCTCGCGCGCCGCTGGGACGACCCGGCGTTTCCGGCGGCGTTTCCGTGGTTCAACACGCAGCGCTATTGGGAAGACCGCGTCCTCGAACTGCGCGAGCAGCTCGGCGCGATGCAGGAAGGGCCGCTCTGGCCGGTTTGAGCGTTTGCGCTTCTACGGCGCCTGCGACACCACGCTCGACGATTGCACCAGCGTCGATTTGACAATCACTTCGGCGCGCACGTCGCGCCCGATTGCTTCGATCGCGGGACGCATCTGCGCGAAGTCGTCGGGCGTGCAGACATCGCTATCGAAATGGGTGGTGCCGTCGCGCGTCATCGCCACGACGTTGCTGAGCGGATCGAACGTGTACTGCGACTGAAAATCGACGAAGCGGTCCTGGGTTCGTTTCGCTTCCGGCATCTCGAGCACGTGGAAGTTCGCCGGCAATTCAACGCGCGCGCGTTCATGCAACGTCAGGTTGTGGCAGACGAAGGGCTGCGTTCGTTGCCGTTCGCCGAGCCAGTAGCGGGTGTCCGCCGCGAAGCCGCCGGCCAGACTCGTCAGCGCCGGAATCGATGCCGCTGCGCCCGGCACCACGAGATTTTCGAGCGTACCTTTCATGGTGATCGTCAGCGGGCCGTCGGCCACGGCGAGGTCGCTGGTCGTCAGCGTGGCCGTGCCGCGCAGGTTGACGCTGCGCAATTCCGCCTGGATCGAGTCATCACGTTGCGCGGGCGACTGCGTACGCAACATGGCGCGCCCCTGTTCGGCCGAAGCCCCCGATACTTCCAGCCGATAGGTGAAGCTTGCCGAACCATCCGGCTCGACCTTGATCGACAGGTCGGTGCTGCGCGTCATCGGCTCAGTGGCCGGTGTTTGCGCGATCACCCCCTGATTCACGAGCACGGTGGGCCGGTTCATATCGGACGACGGCAGAAAACCGAATTCGACATTCGATGCCGTCGAGTCGGCGTATTGCTGCAAATCCGGCAGCCACGTGATGGCGTGATTGATGACGCCGTAGCCCGGCACGCTGGGCAGCGTATAGATCGAGCCGCTGCTGATCAAGACCGGCTCGTTGCGGATGCCGACCGCGTCGAGCAGCGCGCCATACAACGCCACGTGATCCTTGCAGTCGCCGTAACGGTTCGCGAGGATCGCGCTTGCACTGTGCGGCACCACTGAGCCACGCCCGACATAGATCGCGACATAACGGACGTTGCGGCGCACCCAGTCGTACAGCGTCTTGGCTTTGTCGCGCGGGGTGTGGTCACGTGCGGTGAGGTTTTGCGCGAGATGCGTGACGGCGGCATCGCGCGCGTTCGGGTCGGCGGCGGAGGCCCTGTAGCTGGCGGCGAAAGCGGCGTAGTCGGGAAAGGTCGAGACCATCAGCCGGTCGCCGTACGATACGTAGGCGATCGAGCCGCGCTCCAGCCGGCTGAAATGCGCCTTGTCGTAACGAAATTCGTAGCGTGTGCGGCCGTCGTGCGTGACCGGTTGCAACGCGGTGAAGCCGCGTGCATCGGCATAGAGCGGCTTGTCGGCGGGCAGATCGTAGATCAGGCGGAAGTTGTGGGTCGGCGCGAGATCGGGCGGCGTGAAGTCGCTGAACTCGCCTGGCACGATCGGTTCCTTTTGCGTCTTGCGATAGGTGAGGTGCACGCGCGCGCCGGGCTCGACGGCGGGGAACACGATCACCTTTTCCTGAATGTCCTGAAACATCGGCGCGTCGAACGAGCGGACTTCCTGCACGTCGCGGATCTGGTCGGGCTGCACGTCGTGACGCACGCCATCGGCGGTGGTCGTGTAAGCCTCCAGGATCTGCACGTCCGCCATATTGCGATTGAACCAGACGTATTGCTGCGCGACCCGCGCGACGCCTGCTTCGTTATTCACGCGCAGCGTCATCGAATCGAGCTTCGAGAAGGAGCCGTCGGCGTTGACCGTGAAGGTCTGCGTTTCGCCTTCGTTGGTATAGGGATCGTCCAGTTTGGCCGCAATGCTCGCGCTCGCGGCGTGGATGCCGGCAAGCCAGCCGAGAGATGCAAGACAGACCAAAGAGGCGAGGCGCATGGCAGGCAGGTATCCGGAACGGCAACGTTGACGGGATCGCCAGCTAGAGTCCCTTTGCGCCGCCTGGATGTCAAGCCGGTGCCGCGCATTGCGATTGAGCAAATGCCCTAATTATGTAATGATATCCATTATCAATTGAAAGGCATTGCCAGCTTTCTGTCACATTTCTCCTCCTCTGTGACTGCCAGCCAGCTTTTCAGCCGGACGACCTGGACCGCAAGCCGGGTTGTCCGGCCCTTCCTTTAGCTACCTCTTTTATTGCTGGTGTGAGCGTGCGCCTCGTCGCTGCACGCCGGCGATGGCTTAACTTGCTGCGCCTGGAGCTTTGAAGTGAACGCGCCTGACTCGATCGACATGAAGCCTGCTGCTGGTGGCGGCACGCAGTACACCGCACATACGCCGGAGCGTGGTCATCATTTGATGGACGACGCCGAGCAGGCTGCGCGGCGCCGGCGTTCGCGGCGGGCGAATTTCATCAAGTGGTTGCGCAAGGTGCACGGCTGGGTTGGCCTGTGGGGCGCGGTGCTTGGGCTGTTGTTCGGCGCGACGGGGTTTTTGCTGAACCATCGGGGTGGTCCGTTGAATGTGTCGTCTGGCGAGCCGCAGGTCGAGGAGATGCAGATTTCCGTGCCGCAGGGGAAGCTGAAGTCGCCGATGGATATGGCGAAATGGCTCAAGGGTGAGTTGAAGATCGACGGCAAGCCGGGGCGGGTGAAGCGCGAGCCGGCGCATCCGGTGGCTTGGGGGGATCGCAGCGCGATGCAGCCGGAATTCTGGCAGGTCGGGATTTTTGGGCCTACTCAGAATGTGCAGGCGGAGTACTGGGTGGGGAATGGGTTTGTTGCGGTGAAACGCACGCAGAACTCGTTTCTTACGACGATGAATAACCTGCACCGCGGGGTGGGGTTGAG
>NZ_WOEY01000043.1 GCF_013177695.1 Paraburkholderia solitsugae
CTGAATCTGAATCGGCGACCTCGAAAAACGCTCGGCTGGCGCAGGCCTGGAGAAGCCTTCATTGAAAACTGCGCAAGGCAAGGAATTGTTATCGACCCGGCTGTTGCACTTGGTATTTGAAACCGCCCTACTTTTCTTTGCAGCAGGCAAAGAAAAGTAGGTGCCCGCCCCGCACAGGGGCGACACTAATAGACCAATAAGAAATCAAGGAAAGGCCAACGCCGCAGGCATACAGACACCAAGCGCCGCGCAGGCAAAAAAAGCGCCTAGACACTACAAGCAGCCCCTCCCGAAGCCGCAATCTCCCGCGCGGCCTTAGCGCCCTCCACCTGTAACAAAGTCGGCAACGAAACCCCATTCTTGGCCGCCGTCACCTCGGCAAGAATCGAAACCGCAATTTCAGGCGGCGTCCGGCTGCCAATATAAATCCCAACCGGCCCATGCAGCCGGGCCAACTCGGCATCGTTCAGATCGAACTCCTTCAACCGCTCGCGCCGCGCCTGATTATTCCTTCTCGACCCCAAAGCACCCACATAAAAAGCCGGCGTCTTCAACGCCTCCATCAGCGCGAGATCATCCAGCTTGGGATCATGCGTCAGCGCAATCACCGCACACCGCTCGTCGAGCTTCATCTCGATCACCGTATCGTCCGGCATCGTCCGCACGATCTTCGTGCCGGGAATGCTCCACTCCTCGGTGTACTCCTCGCGCGGATCGCATACAGTGACCTGATAATCGAGCCCAACCGCGATGTTGCACAGATAGCGCGACAACTGCCCCGCACCAATCACCAGCATCCGGTAACGCGGGCCGTGAATCGTCAGCAGACGCTCGCCGTCGAAATGCACGCCGTCTGTCGCCTGCGCCGCATCGAGCCGTACCGCGCCCGTCACCATGTCGACTTCGCGCGCCACCAGACGGCCGTCCTCCACCGCATGACACAGTTCGCCAATGCCGCTTTGCAGCGTCAAAGGCTCCAGCACGAGTTGGATCGTGCCGCCGCAAGGCAAACCAAAGCGATGTGCTTCTTCAGCCGTAATCCCGTACTTCACCGCCTCCGGGCGCGTCTGCTCAATACCCCTTTGCCGCACGCGGTCGATCAGATCGTCTTCAATGCAGCCGCCCGATACCGATCCCACCACGAGTCCATCGTCGCGCACGGCGAGCATCGCGCCCTCGGGGCGCGGCGACGAGCCCCACGTCTTCACCACCGTCACCAGCAGCGCGCGATGTCCCTCGTCCAGCCAACGTGCGCTGGACTTCAGAACTTCGAGATCCACGCTCTCCATGATTTCTTCCTTTTGGTTCCGTCGCCGCCGGACTCAGTGTCCGCAGCCTCATCCGATTCCGTATTTTGCGCCGCCGCTTCAGTTACTGCAGTGACCCCCTCATCCGGGGTCGCTGCGCCGTCTGCGTCGCCGCCGACCTGCGCGCCGAAGCGCTTGAAAAATTCGCCCGCGATTTTACGCGCCGCACCGTCGACCAGCCGGGAACCGATCTGCGCGAGCTTGCCACCGACCTGCGCTGTCGCCGTGTACGTGAGCTTCGTCGCGGCGTCGCCTTCGGGTTCCAGCGTGACGTGCGCATTGCCCTTGCCGAAGCCTGCCACGCCACCCTGGCCTTCGAAAACGATGGTGTATGTGTTCGGCGCCTCGATGTCGGTCAGCTCCATGCGCCCTTTGAAGCGTGCCTTCACCGGACCGACCGCTGCGCTCATCACCACCGCGTAGGCATTTTCGCCATCTGGGTCGATGCTCTCACAGCCGGGAATGCACGCGCGCAGAATTCCCGTATCGTTCAGCGCATCCCACGCGCGCTGCTGAGAAACCGGCAGCGTATGGGTTTCACTCAATTCCATGGTGTTGCTCCCGCAGTTGTCGTGGCGGATACGGTGAGACGAGGCGCGCGTGTGAGTTGCGCGAGATCGTGGCCGAACGCTGCCAGACTGTCTAGATTGTGTACCGGACGATGCGCGTCGACATACGGCAGGATCGCCTGCACGCCGCGCGCTTTCGGTGAGAAACCGCTGAAACGCAGCAGCGGGTTGAGCCACACGATACGGTGGGCGAAGCGGCGCAGGCGGGCCATTTCGGTGTCGAGCACGTCGATCGCTTCGTGATCCAGGCCGTCGGTCACGAGCAGCACCGTGGCTCGGCCAGTCAGCACGCGGCGTGCCCAGCGTCGGTTGAATTCGGCGAGCGCTGCGCCGATGCGTGTGCCACCTGACCAGTCGACCACCTGATCGGTGAGTGTCGCAATCGCCACGTCGGGATCGCGCTCGCGTAGCGCGCGCGTCGCGTTGGTCAGCCGCGTGCCGAACAGGAACACCTGCAGGCGCTCACGCGATTGCAGAAGCGCATGGCAGAAGTACAGCACGGCGCGCGAATAGTTGCTCATCGAGCCGGAGATATCCAGCAGCAATACCAGCGGTGGTTTGCGTTCGACTGCCGCGCGATACTTCCACACCGTCCAGTCGCCGCCCGCGCGCACCGCGTGCCGTGCGCTGGCGCGCAAATCAGCATGCGTGCCGCGCGAGGCGGCCTTCAGGCGGCGCGTCGGTTCGGTGGCAAGCGGTAGACGCTGGCCGCGGATCAGATGCCGCAACGTGCGCCATTCGTCAGCGGAAAGCGTGTCGAAATCGCGATGACGCAGCCGCTCTTCGGCACTGAAAGTGACGTGCGCGTGCAGTTCGTGTTGTTCAGTTTCTTGTGGCGCTTTGCGGTGCGGCGAGGGTGGCGTGCGTACGGCAAGCGCGTCAGCGAGACGGTTGTTGCGTTTGGGCGGCGGCAGACCATCGCGGACTTTCGGCAGCAGCAGTGCGCGCAGCTTGCCTTCCCAATCCGGGTCGCGCCAGAAGAGATCGAAGGCGGCGTTGAAGAGGTCGCGTTCGTCCGGCGCGCAGACTAATAGCGTGGCGAGCGCGGCGCGCACGTCGTCGCGGCGGCCGAGGTCGATCCAGTGCAGCGCGGCGAGCGCATCGACGGCTTGTGCCGGCGACATCGGCAGGCCCGCGCCGCGCAGCACACGCACAAAGTGCACTACGTTGCGGGCTAATGTGGGCGTATCGACCGGCGCGGCTGACCTGTCGATTGCAGCATTCATCGGACGCGCGCCGGCCTCGCCTGCGGGCGCTCCGCCGCCAGCCGACGCATCGTGGCCTCCGTCCGTTGCCAGCGTCATCGCCGTTACTCCCGCACCGCGAGACATTGCGCGATCTGCGCGGCATCGACGCGCGCCAGATCGTCCTGATACTTGAGCAGCACCCCCAGGGTGTTCTGCACCGATTGCGGATCGAGTTCCGTCACCGACAGCGCTTCCAACGCGCGGCACCAGTCGATCGTTTCGGCGATGCCGGGCGCCTTGAACAGATCCATGCCGCGCAGGCGATGCACGAAATCGACCGCGCGCCGTTGCAATTCAGCCGACGTCTGCGGCGCGCGCGCGGCGACGATCTCCAGTTCACGATCGCGCTCGGGATAGCCAATCCATTGATACAGGCAACGGCGTTTCAACGCGTCGTGTACTTCGCGCGTCCGGTTCGACGTCATCACAACCAGCGGCGGCTGCGCCGCGCGAACCGTGCCGTACTCGGGAATCGATACCTGGAAGTCCGAAAGCAGCTCCAGCAGGAAGGCTTCGAACGGTTCGTCGGCGCGGTCGATTTCGTCGATCAGCAGCACACGCTGCGCACCCGGATGATGTTCGTCGGGCATCAGCGCTTGCAGCAGCGGACGCTTCAGCAGGAATTCGCTGCGATAGAGCGTGTCGTTGCCAGGCCGCTCGCCGGCGGCTTCGGCCAGACGCAGCGCCATGATCTGGCGCGGGTAGTCCCATTCGTAAAGCGCGCTGGCCGTGTCGAGTCCTTCGTAGCATTGCAGCCGCAGCATCGAGGTGCCGAGCATCCCCGCTGCAGCTTTGGCGAGTTCGGTCTTGCCGACGCCCGGCTCGCCTTCGACAAACAACGGCCGCTCCATGCGCAGGGCGAGATACAACGCGGTCGCGAGTTCGCGGCTGGCGAAGTATTTTTGGGCGGCGAGTTGCGCGAGGGTGTCGTCGATTGAAGCAGGCTGCATGATGTTCCTGAATCCGCACGGTGAAACGGGTGAGGCGCGGGGCGGCATGGCCGCCGCGCGACGGCTAAGAAGATCATGACCGCAGCCGCAGCCGCAGCCGCAGCCGCAGCCGCGACGGTGACGGTCAGCGTGGGCCGCGAACGCGGCTAACGCGCCATGCCGAGGCACGCCACGTCAGCCCCCAACCGCGCGTATCGCTAACCGTTCGCCGTCGTCACCGCGCGCGCGGCCAGCACCGGAATCAGATGCGCGCGATATTCAGCGCTCGCGTGCATGTCGGTGTTCAAGTCGGCATCGGATACGGTCACCGCTCGCGCAGCCTCAGGTGTGAAATTCGCCGATAGCGCGCTTTCCAGTTCCGGCACGCGAAATACCGACGCTGCCGCGCCCGTCACCGCCACGCGCACACCGCTCGCGAACTTCGCGACGAACACGCCGACCAGCGCAAAGTGCGAAGCCGGATTCTCGAATTTCACGTAGGCCGCGCGTTCCGGCACTGGAAACTCGACGGCTACGATCAACTCGTCGGGCGCCAACGCAGTCTCATACATGCCGACGAAGAAATCGCTCGACGAAATCCGTCGCCGATCGGTGACGATGGTCGCATCCAGGGCCATCGCCGCCGTCGGATAGCAGGCGGCCGGATCGTTGTTCGCGAGCGAACCGCCGATAGTGCCGAGCGCGCGGACCTGGCGATCGCCGATGTGCCCGGCGAGGTCCGCGAGTGCCGGTAGCACGCGCCGAAGCTCGGTGTGATCGGCGACGTCCGCGTGACAGACCGCGGCGCCGACTGTCACCTTGCCGGCATCGACGGAGATCGATTTAAGTGCCGGAATCCTCGTCACGTCGATCAATTGCGAGGGCTGCGCGAGACGCAGGCGCATGGTCGGCAACAGGCTTTGCCCACCGGCGAGAAACTTCGCGTTGCTGTCGGCGGTGATGGCTGCGGCGGCCGCTTTCGGATCCGTCGCGCGTTGATACTCGAATGAATACATGTCGAATGCTCCGCTCAGGATCTCAGTGGGGTTGCTTGGCCGCTTGGATCGCGGACCACACGCGATGCGGCGTCGCCGGCATTTGCAGGTCGGTCACGCCGAGCGGCGCGAGCGCGTCGAGGATCGCGTTGATCACCGCCGGTGGCGAGCCGATCGCGCCCGCCTCGCCGCAGCCTTTCACGCCGAGCGGATTGTGTGTGCAAGGTGTGCCTTTCACGGTTTCGACGGTGAAGTTCGGCAGGTCGGACGCGTGCGGCATCGCGTAGTCCATGTAGGAACCGGACAGCAACTGGCCGCTTTCGTTGTCGTACACGCAGCGCTCCAGCATCGCTTGCCCGATACCCTGAGCAAGCCCGCCGTGCACCTGACCTTCGACAATCATCGGATTGATCACGTTGCCGAAATCGTCGACCGCCGTGAATTGCTGGATGCGGGACACGCCCGTTTCCGGATCGACCTCGATCTCGCAGACGTACGAACCCGCCGGATACGTGAAGTTGCTCGGATCGTAGAACGCGCACTCATCGAGACCCGGTTCGAGCACGTCGAGCGGATAGTTGTGCGGCACGTACGCGGCGAGCGAGATATCGGCGAACGCCTTGGTCCGATCGGTGCCCGCGACGCGGAACACGCCGTCCTTGAACTCGATGTCTTCCGCCGCGGCTTCGAGCAGATGCGCGGCGATTTTCTTCGCCTTGGTTTCAATCTTGTCGAGCGCTTTCATGATCGCCGAACCGCCGACCGCGATCGAGCGCGAGCCATACGTGCCCATGCCGAACGGAATGCGGCCGGTATCGCCGTGAACGATCTCCACGCTCTCCAGCGCGATGCCGAGCCGGTCCGCGACCACTTGCGCGAAGGTTGTCTCATGCCCTTGGCCGTGACTGTGCGAGCCGGTGAACACGGTGACGGAACCCGTCGGATGCACGCGAATCTGGCCGACTTCGAAGAGCCCGGCGCGTGCGCCGAGTGCGCCGGCGATGTTCGACGGCGCCAGGCCGCAGGCTTCGATGTAGCACGAGTAACCCAGGCCGCGCAGCTTGCCGTTCTTTTCTGATTCCTGTCTGCGCGCGGCGAAGCCCTTCACGTCCGCGAGTTCGAGCGCGCGGTTCAGGGTGGTGTCGTAGTCGCCGGTATCGTAGGTGAGACCGACTGGCGTCGCATACGGAAACGTGCGGATGAAATTGCGGCGACGAATTTCCGCGGGATCGAGTTTCATCTCGCGCGCGGCGGTTTCGACCAGACGCTCGACGACATACGTCGCTTCCGGACGGCCTGCGCCGCGATAGGCGTCGACCGGGACGGTGTTGGTGAAGACCGCTTTCACCTCGGCGTAGATGGCGGGCGTCGCGTACTGGCCGGCGAGCAGCGTCGCGTACAGGATGGTCGGCACGCTCGATGCGAAGGTCGACAGATACGCGCCCATGTTGGCGATCGTATGAACGCGCATCGCGAGGAACTTGCCGTCGGCGTCCATCGCCAGTTCGGCTTTGGTGACGTGATCGCGGCCGTGTGCGTCGGACACGAAAGCTTCCGAACGCTCGGCAGTCCATTTGATCGGACGGCGAATTTTCTTCGATGCCCACGTCAGCGCGACGTCTTCGGCATACAGGAAAATCTTCGATCCGAAGCCGCCGCCGACGTCCGGCGCAATGACGCGCAGTTTCGATTCCGGCAGCGACAGCACGAACGCGGCCATCAGTAAACGTTCCACATGCGGATTCTGGTTGGCGACGTAGAGCGTGTAACTGTCGTCTTGCGCCGAGTAGCTCGCGTTGACCGCGCGCGGCTCAATCGCATTCGGGATCAGGCGGTTATTGACGATGTCGAGCGTGGTGACGTGCGCGGCTTTGGCGAAGGCGGCGTCGGTTGCGGCTTTGTCACCGTGGCCCCAGTTGTAGCAGATGTTGTCCGGCACTTCGTCGTGCACCGCGGCCTGGCCCGGATCGGCCGCGTGCGCCGTGTCGACCACGGCCGGCAGCACGTCGTAATCGACTTCGATCAGTTCGGCGGCGTCTTTCGCGGCCTTGATCGAATCGGCGATCACCAGCGCGACCTGATCGCCGACGTGGCGCGCTTTCGTGTGCGCGATGATCGGATGGGGCGGCTCGTTCATCGGCTTGCCGTCGGTGCTGTGGATCAGCCAGCCGCACGGGAGTCCGCCGACGTTTTCCGCGGCCATGTCTGCGCCGGTGAAGATCGCGATGACGCCGGGCGACTGTTTTGCCGCGGCGATGTCGATGCTGTTGATTTTTGCGTGCGCGTGCGGCGAGCGCAGGAATACCGCATAGGTTTGCTGCGGCAGGACGATGTCGTCGGTGTACTGACCGTTACCCGTGAGGAACCGATAGTCTTCCTTACGTTCGACGGAGGCGCCGATGAGGTGGGTGTCGGGTGCGTTCATCGTCGTCTCCTCAGGCGGTGGCTTGGGCGGTGGCCGGCGCATTGGCTTGGGCCGTGCCGGAGGATTTCATGCCTTCGGCGCCTTCGAGGACTGCTTTGACGATGTTGTGATATCCCGTACAGCGGCACAGATTGCCGTCGAGCTGGGCGCGCACGTCGTCGCCGGTGAGATTGGGCTGACGCTCGACGAGCGAGATCGCGCTCATTACCATGCCGGGCGTACAGAAACCGCACTGCAGGCCGTGACAGTGTTTGAAGGCGGCTTGCATCGGGTGCAGGGCGCCGTCTTTGGCGATCCCTTCGATCGTGGTGATGTTTGCGCCTTCGGCCTGGACCGCGAGGATGTTGCAGGACTTGATCGCGCGGCCGTTCAGATGGACGGTGCATGCGCCGCACTGGGCGGTATCGCAGCCGATGTGCGTGCCCGTGAGGCGGAGTTGATCGCGAAGGAACTGAACAAGCAGGGTGTTAGGGTCGATTGAGGCGCTGATGGGCGCGCCGTTCACCGTCAGACTGATGCTGATCGCCATGAAGTTGTCTCCTTATGGGGTGAAACCGGACCTTTGTTTTTCCTGCCTTCAGCTACCTGTTCGTGGGGTCCGATGAGGGTGCAGCTGGTTTGCGCTTTTTTATGGGTCTGCCGAAAAGTAAAGCACAAATTGCTTGGGCGCGCTATTGGGTTGTGTGCCTGCGGCGCTTTGTTTTGGTCGTTTGCCTACGGCGGTGGGTTTTGCTTGAATTGTTTGCCTGTTCGGCGCTTATTGCCTGTTTGCCTATGGCGTTGGGCTTTGCCTGGTTTGTTTGCCTTCGCGGCGCTTGTTTCGTCTGTACGCCTGCGGTGTTGGCCTTTCCTTGATTTCTTATTGGACTATTAGTGTTGCCCCTGTGCGGGGCGGCACCTACTTCTCTTTGTCAGCTATGTCTCCGGTCTATACACCGGCCGCAAAGAGAAGTAGGCAAGAGAAAGCGGCTCAAACCGCTAATTCTTAAGCGGGTCCCCCGCGCAGCCACGGTAGTGGTGCATCTGGAATCCGTGCCCCCGCACCTTCAGCGTCAGTGACAAAGGCGTCATCAGCTCCCACTCCGCACTGCGTGCGTCGCGGATGGGTCTGCCAGGGAAACCGGGGGGCTTCGTTTGGGCGCGGCGGGTGCCATCGGCTTCGCCTCGGCGCGGACTGACCTGCCGAGGAAACCTGGGGCTTCGTTTAAGGTCCGTGGATGCCGTCGGCTGTGCCGCGGCGAAGTGCCAAAAGATATCTGTTTCGGGAAGTGCCAGCTGGCGCCTCGAGCGACCGATAAGTCGCGGCAGCGTATGCCGGGATGAATTCGCACTTCGAATGAAGCGCCGGTGCATGGCAGGAACGTTGGAGATGCAACGGTGAGTCACGGCGTCGAGTGAGGCCCGCGCGCGAAACGTGCAGATGGTTCTGTGAAATACCCTTCGGCGCGCGCAGCGCCGCCGGAAGTATGACGGCCTTGTCACTCGCGCCGAATGTGCGAGGGCACAGATTCCAGATGCACCACTGCCCCCTCCAGGCCCTCAGGATTACCCACATCTCGCGGAAGCTCATCCGTCCTGGCTAAAGATCCGGTACATCTCGGTGATTTCATGAAGCACAAGGAATCCACGCCACATGACGGTTGGCCCAGGCGGGTGATCATG
>NZ_WOEY01000044.1 GCF_013177695.1 Paraburkholderia solitsugae
TGGTCAATGCCATCGACGCGCACCTTCAGACGCGTACCCGGCAACAGGCTGTCGCTGAGACTGCGCGGAAAGACCGCAACGACCTGGGCACGCGAGCAATCGACGGCGCGAATCAGCGTTGATCCGGCGCTGAGTTGCGTGCCCGGTGGGGCGAGCACGTCCTTCACGACACCGTTGGCGTAAGCCTTGATTTCAAAATTCGACATCCGATCGACCCGGTCGCGCTCCTTCGCGATGAGCTGATCGATCGTGCTCTCCGATTGCTGGAGCGCGCTTGCCTGTGCTGTCAACTGGTCCACCGTGTTGCTGAGATCCTCGCGCTCGTGGGCGAGCGTCGACACACCGCTATCCTTGCCGTCGAAGAAAACCTTGTTCTTCGACGCCTGGCTATCCGTTTCGGCGGCTTGCAGCTCTGCCTGTATCTCGGCTTTCGAGTTCTGCAGTTCTGCCAGCTGATATTTCGAGGTGTCGCTGACTGACCCGCTAATTGCACCTGCTGCAGCCAGTGTCGAGTCCCGGTTGGCGATGTCGGTTTGTGCGTCGATCTGCGTTTTCGCGATGGCCAGTCTCGAGCGGATAGCTGAAACGTTGGCGTCATTCATCTTCTGCGTCGCGGCCTGGTACTTGGTCATCTGCTGATCGGCGGTGGCAAGGCGTGTGCGCGATGCGTCAAGCTGTGTACTGACCGCATCGTATTGCTGGGCGAGTTCCACCTTCTTGCTGGTCAGTTCGACGAGCGTCGACCGGTCGGCATTCTGGTTCTGAATATCCGCCAGCACATCGCCGGTACGAAACCGGTCGCCGACGTGCAGCCGCTGGGATATGACCACGCCTTCGATCGGCGTGGTCACGAGGGTTGTGGGTACGTCGACCACGGCCCGCTGCGAGGAACGGAAAAATATGGGCGGCATCACCATCGACAGCAGCGTCCACGCGATGAAGATGACGACGCCGAAACCGGCAAGCCGCGCGAGCGACTGTCCGCCAAACAATCGTGATAGCCCCGGCGGCGCACCTGCGTTGGGGGCGCGCAGATCAGATGTTTGCACCTTGTTAGCCATAAACTCACCTTTTTTCACATTAAGGAGTGCGACTTGATTACGGACGATAAACGGGAATACGCCCCACCCCGCCCGCTGGCTGGATGCCAGCGGGACAGCGCGAGCCTTATGGATCGTCGCGATCCCCTCGGCCTGTTTGTGACTGAATCGATACCCATTGCGGCCTGCTCGCGCGCTCAAGTCCTCGTAGCGGCAGATCCGTAAATTGGCTAGCTGTTGCGATTCAACGCGCTAGAACGTGTGGTTGTCTCGGAGATTGAAGAACGTGCGTCAAACATGGGTGTCCGTCTGGGACACCCCAAATCTAGAGCAAGTCGCTGTGACGAACTCACGCCGTTTGTTACGAAATGCAAATGGCATTCGCCGGCGATAAACGGGGACGGAAAAATCGTCAGACGTTCGCGAGGTTTGGTTACGTCCGGCAATGAATGGCGAGGTTGCGCGCGATTGCAACGCGGACGCAGAGGCTGGAACAAAAAATGGCGCCGGATGTGATGGGTAACTTCCTCTTACACTTAGCCCATCGTTGGCGCTTATGCACCATTTTTGTGCTGCAAGCTTTGAAATCCAACGCTGGCGAATTCGGAAAATATGGCCGCGCAGAATAGCGAATGCGATCGCGGGCGGACACAATGACCGCTGGACCTCGCAAGCCGCCGTTCACGTCGCGCCGATCTGCTGCATCGCTTCGAACAGTTCCCGGCGCGCGTGGGGAACCGGATCCTTGCGTGAAGGATCCCGCCCGCCGCGGTATCGCAACAGCAAGTTGGCGTTGAAGCCGTAGAACTCCGGCGTGCACCCCGCACCGTATCCCCGCGCCACCTGCTGCGTCTCGCCATGCAGATACGGGAAAAGCAACTGCCGCTAAGCCGCGGGCGCGGCAAGGCCGAGTTCGCCTGCGGGAGATTCGGTAGCCATCGATTGCTCCTTGAATCACGGTGTCGAACAATTCATCGTGCCTTGTGCGTCAATAGCCTTTCAGCAGCCGAAACGCTATCGCGCCATGGCTGGTGCGGTGTCTTCAGCCACCGACGCAACATCAGGCGCTACATGGGACAGCTTCATCATGCGCGGCTGGAGCAGCAGCGCGACGAGCCCGCTCCAGCCGGTCTGATGCGAAGCGCCGACCCCGCGTCCATTGTCGCCGTGAAAATACTCATGGAACAGGACGAGACCCTGCGAACGCGGGTCGGCTTGCAGCATCGGATAAGCGGCCATCACGGGCCGCATGCCTTGCGCATCTTTGAGAAAGAGCGTGGTGATTCGCCGTGCAAGGTCGTCGGCAATCTCGCTCAGCGAAACACGGTTGCCCGATCCCGTCGGATATTCGACGCGAAACTCATCGCCGTAGTAGCGATAGAACTCATACAGCGATTCGATCAGCAGGTAGTTGACCGGTATCCAGATCGGCCCGCGCCAGTTCGAATTGCCGCCGAAAACACGCGAGTCCGATTCGGCTGGCTGGTATTGAACGCGGAGGCTCACGCCATCATGGTCGAAGGCGTACGGTGCATCGCGATGCACACGGGAAAGCGCCCGCACGCCGTGCTCGGAGAGAAATTCGTTTTCATCGAGCGCGCGGCGCAACAGCGCTGTCATCCGCTGTCCGCGCAACAGCGACAGCAGCGTGGTGTTACCCGTGCCGGGTTCGGTCCAGCGCGACACTAGCTTTGCTAGATTGGGCCGATGATCGAGAAACCACGCCAGCCGTTCGCGCAATCCCGGCAGATGACCGTACACCCGATCCTCGAGCACGTGAACGGCGAACAGCGGAATCAGTCCGACGATTGAACGAATGCGCATTGGCACACGGGTACCGTCCGGAAGGTGCAGTACGTCGTAGAAGAATTCGTCTTGTCCGTCCCATAACCCTGTTCTGCAGCCTTCGCTGCAACTGACCGCTTCCGCGATATACAGAAAGTGCTCGAAGAACTTCACCGCGATTTCGACGTACGCGTTGTTCGTCATCGCCAGTTCGAGGCCGATTTGCATCAGGTCAAGCGCGTACGAAGCCATCCATGCGGTGCCATCGGCCTGATCGATGCGGCCGCCGGTCGGCAGCGGCGAGGACCGGTCGAAGATGCCGACATTGTCGAGCCCAAGAAAGCCGCCCTGAAAGATGTTGCGGTCATCGGCGTCCTTGCGGTTGACCCACCACGAGAAATTGAGCAGCAGCTTGTGGAACATGACTTCAAGAAACTCATGATCGCCAATGCCCGTCACCTCGCGGTCGAGTTCATACACACGCCATGTTGCCCACGCATGAACAGGCGGATTCGCATCGCCGAACGCCCACTCGTAGGCGGGCAATTGCCCGTTGGGATGCATGTAGCGCTCCTTCACGAGCAGCAGCAATTGCTTCTTCGCGAAGTCGGGATCGATCATGGCGAACGCGACCGCGTGAAACGCGAGGTCCCACGACGCGTACCATGGGTACTCCCACTTGTCGGGCATCGACACGATGTCGCCATTGCACATGTGCCGCCAGTCCGCGTTGCGGCCGCGCCTCCGTGCTCTCGGTGGCTTCGGTTGGCCAGGGTCACCGTCGTGCCAGCGCGTCACGTCGAACTGATAGTACTGCTTCGACCACAGCATGCCGGCGAGCGCCTGACGCTGCACGAGCCTGGCATCGGCGTCAGGGATGTCGTGCTGAAGCGCCGCATAGAATTCGTCGGCCTCCGCTTGCCGGCGAGCGAAGAGCGCTTCCATGTCGAGCGGCACGGCATCCGAAGCCGCAGCCGGAGACGATTCTGGACGCCAGCGCAGATACAGCACCGAGCGCTCATGAGGCGCGAACTGCAGGACCACATGCGCGGCGGCGCGGGTGCCCTTGTCGCGCCGGATTGCCTGCTCGTCGCCGTCAACGAGGTAGTCATTGAAGCCGTCCTTGAACGGCCCCGTTCCTTCGAAGCCGAAAATGCGGCGTACATTTGTTTCGTTTTCGCAGAAGAGCCACTCGATCGGCTGTTGCGCCGACGCCGTCACGATCATCGTGCCGAGCTCGGGATTGCGCGCGACCACGCGCGCGCCTTCCTGTGCAATCGGTTCCAACGTGAGCGACGGCTTGCCGGGCTTGCCCGACCACGCCCATCTGTTGCGCGCCCAGAATTGCGGCAACACATGAAGCGCCGCGCGCTGATCCGCGCGGTTTTCGACACTAACGCGCATCACGATATCGTCGGGCGTATGCTTCGCATACTCGACGCAGACGTCGAAGTAGCGGTTATCGTCGAACACGCCCGTATCGAGGATTTCATATTCCGGCTGATCGGCGCCGCGCCGCAGGTTTTCATCGATCAGATCCTGGTACGGGTACGCGTCGTGAGGATACTTGTACAGCATCTTCATGTACGAATGCGTAGGCGTGCCGTCGAGATAGAAGTAAAGCTCCTTCACGTCCTCGCCGTGATTGCCTTGCGCATTCGTCAACCCGAAGAGCCGTTCCTTGATGATCGGATCGTGCCCGTTCCAGAGCGCGAGCGATACGCACCAGTCGAGCGGGTCGTTGCCGAACCCAGCAATGCCGTCCTCACCCCAGCGGTACATGCGGCTGCGCGCATGATCGTGCGGAAAGTAGTCCCATGCGGTGCCGTATTCGCTGTAGTCTTCGCGAACAGTGCCCCATTGCCGCTCGCTTAGATAAGGCCCCCAGCGGCGCCAGCGGTCGAGATCCGGACCATGGAGACGGGCACCTTCCTTCGACTGGAGCAGATTGATTGCGCGTAGCGGTGGCATGGAACCTCCCGACCCGAAATCGACCATCCAACGCGCTCAGTGCGTGAATGTCGTTCCCTTTCCATCACGAGCGCCGTGTGCGCGATGCACATCAGGCGCTCAACATCCTCTCGACGCTACCTTAATGATAAGCGCCATCGCGCTGCAGCGCACGACCTGTGGCCCCGCTTTGTGTTGCATACTTAAGCGAATCACATCACCGGATACATCGACATGGTTGCGGACCTTGCACACTCGTGGTTGACCCGCAGCGCACCCGTGGCCGCTGCACAGGCCGCCGGCCGCCCGCTTGTGGCGCTGGAATCGACCATCATCGCTCACGGCATGCCCTATCCAGAGAACGTTCGCACTGCGCGCGAAGTGGAGGCCTTGATCCGTGACCTGGGCGCCGAGCCCGCGACTATCGCACTGATCGGCGGGCGAATCCGCATCGGCCTTTCGGACGACGAGCTGGAACTGCTCGGCCGCTCGGACCAGGTACACAAGGTCAGCCGCCGCGACTTGCCGGCCGTGCTGGCCGCCGGCGGGCTTGGCGCCACGACAGTGGCTGGCACGATGATATGTGCCGCCCTGGCCGGCATCGAGGTCTTCGTTACCGGAGGCATTGGCGGCGTGCACCGGGGCGCGCCGGAAACCTTCGACATTTCGGCCGACCTGCAGGAACTGGCAAAGACCTCCGTGGCGGTGGTCTGTGCCGGTGCGAAGTCCATTCTGGACATCGGGCTCACGTTGGAATACCTGGAAACACATGGCGTGCCGGTGCTCAGTTGCGAGCAAGACAATTTCGCTGCGTTTTACACGCGCGACAGCGGCTTTCGCGCGGACTTCAGGCTGGACGACGCGGCGCAGCAGGCACGCTTCATCCGCACCAAGTGGGACTTGGGCCTCGTGGGCGGTGTGGTGTTGAGCACGCCGGTGCCGGAAGCGGCAGCGATGAGCTTCGAAGAGATCGACGCGCTGACTCAGCAGGCGCTCGCCGAGGCCACTGCGAAAGGAATCACCGGCAAGGCCGTGACACCCTTCCTGCTAGCTCGCATCAAGGCACTGACGAGTGGACGCAGCCTGGCGACAAACATTGCGCTCGTGAAACACAATGCCGAGGTGGGGGCAAGGCTGGCGCTGGCGTTGGCACACGCAGGGCGCGGGGCGGGCGCGGCGTAGCCGCCACTTGTCACGCCGAACTAGGCGATCGATCTGAACCGTTATTCCCTTCGCGGCGCGGCCTGTTGACGCCCGTGTCGAATGGACGCGTCAGGCAAAGAAAGCAATTGCCTGACCGTTCAACTTCGGCAAATCAACAATTGGACCCAGGCAGCGTCCGTCGACGAAGTCGAACGCAATGACCGTATCCCGAGCGACGCAAAACAGATGTCCTTCAGGGCCGAAGCGCAGGCCCCGAGGACGATGAAAGCTGATATTCGGATCCGCCCGGAACACACGGACAAGGCTACCGTTTGAACTATCGTATTCGCGGACTGTGCATACCGCGTCCGGCTCGCCGAAGGGGAACTCGCTCGACACAAGCACATTTCCGTTCGGCCCAATCGTGAGATCAAGTGGACTTACTGCGTTATCCGTAATGAATCGTGAAGCAAGCAGCTCACCGTCCGGATTGAAAACGACGAGGTTGTTCTCTCCCTCACCCCCCGGCCCGATGCCGGAAGCGAGGAATAGCTTTCCGTCCGCACCGAAGGCGAATCCGCGAGGATACGGAACCACACCGGTGGGTAGTACGGACTTCGGGGCACCGTCAAGAGATGGAGGGAGCGCAGCAATCGTCCGTGCGCTACGCAACCCGATGTAATAGCGCCCATCGGGCCCAAGGTTGCCACCTCCGGCATTAAGTCCTGAAACGGGGCCCGTGTCGCGCATCACCGTTCCGTTGGTGTCGAGCGCGAGGATGCGGTCGTTTCCGCTATTGACATAGAGATACCGCCGATCCGGACTCACGCTCATGCCGCGAGGGTCGACGATTCGAGGATCGTCGCTGAACGAACCAATGAGGGTGCCGTCGAGGCGGAATGACAGGAGCGCCCCGTAGCCATCCCCATTCGCGCCAGAGGCACTGGTAACCAGAATGCTCATATCGAATCCTGTCAGATAGATCAAATGTAGTGAGACAAAGTCTATCTTCGTCGCGCGGATCGGCATTCCCCGCTCCAGCGCATAAGACTTATTTCAAACAGGAATGACCGTCAGTTGGACTGGCAGACAGGAACCGTGCGCGACGGCGCCAACTCGGACTATCGGACCCCGGGGTCTGTTGAGGCGTACCGACGCGGTGGGATGGAAATGATACTAATGAGCATTTTATCGAGCATTTAAGAGCTTATAAGAATCATCCTCGCGACTTAAAGTGGAGACTCCTACCCACCTGATGAAGGAGCAACACCATGAGCCGTATCACCGTACCCAATGTCGCCTCTGCCACTGGCGCCACCGCCGAAGTCTATGCCCAGGTCAAGAAAGCCGCCGGCAGCATCCCCAACCTGTTCGCCGCAGTGGGCGCGCTGTCTCCTGAAGTGCTCAAGACGTACCTGAGCGCCGAAGGCGTGCTGGCTTCGGGCACGCTGAGCAAGCAGGACCTGGAAACAATCAAGCTGCTGGTCAGCGAACTCACCGGCTGCGACTACTGCGTGGCCGCGCATACGATGCTGGGCAAGATGGCGGGCCTGTCGCCGGAAACGCTCAAGCAGATCCGGGCAGGTCAGCCAACGGGCGACGCGAAGCGCGACGCGCTGGTGCACTTCGTGACGAACCTGCAGCAAACCAGCGGCACGATCGGCGCAGAGGAGTTTGCGGCGATCAAGGCAGCCGGCTATACCGATGGGCAACTAGCAGAAATTGCGTTTGCCATTGCATTGACGGTGTTCACGAACACCTTCAACCGCATCAACGACACCGACGTGGACTTCCCGCCGGTCAAGTAAAGCGCAAAGGTGCAGGCGCGCTTCTCCGGCGCCCGCACCTTTTCCTTGAAACAGTTTGCATGCCTGATTAACCAATGTATGAGATGTGTGGCGAGGCGCCCGGACGAATCGATCGCACACGCTACAGACCGAGGACAAGAGATCATGAAAGCGTATTTCCGAGTGGCTGAAAAGAGCAGCGGCTCTTATTTGCATCTGGCACCGTTGAGGTGGTCGATGGTGGCCATCTTCATCTGGTTTGGGATCCAGAAATTCACGCCTTATGCAGCCGACGCGATCGCGCCATTGATCCAGCACAGCCCGTTCATGAGCTGGTTGGGCGTGTTTGGCGTGAGAGGCGAAGCCCGTGTAGTGGGGACGATAGAACTGGCGACGGCCGCCGCTCTGATCATCGGATCGGCAATTCCGGCGGTATCGGCGTTAGGAGCGGCGATGGCCAGCGCCACCTTCCTGCTGACGACGTCATTCGTTCTCAGCACACCGGGTATCACGCAGATCAGCCCGACAGGCTTCCCCATCATCTCGACGTTGCTGGAACAGTTTCTGTTGAAGGACGTCGTGTTGCTGGCGGCATGCTTAACGCTGCTTCTCGCCTCGTTGACGCCGCGTTCCATGGCTTCGTGAGGGGCTTGTCAGTAGCCGCGTCAAATCAAAGGGTTGGCCTGTTCCCGCGCGTCGGACGAGGCCGAAGGTTCTTCGGCTTCTCTCATTGCAATACACGCGCCGAACGGCGCCAATCCCCCGGCGTCATGCCCATGCGCTGCGTGAAGGCACGCCTGAAGGCCGCAAGGGATTGATAGCCCACGATCTCGGCTACGGCCTCGGTGGATGCCGATGGTTTCTTCAATTCGTTGGCCGCCAGGGTCATTCGGATATCGGTCAGCAAATCACTGGCTGAACGCCCCATCTTGTCCTGAAATTGACGAACCAGCGTCGCACGCGACATATTGCAAAGCTGCGCCAATTCGGGGAGGGTCCACGGGTGCGCCGGCTCATTGAACATGGCCGTCAGTGCGGGTGCGAGGCGTGGATGTGCGGCGAGCGCTAACAGGCCGGAAGGCGCCGCGTTCGACTCGCTGGCCATGCGCAACGTCAGTGCAAAAAGCGCCGCCGACAAGGCGTTGAACATCGCATGGCCGCCCAGGTTGGACGTAGTCGATTCTGCGCGAATCAATCCGACCAGGGTTGCCAACTGGACACTAGTCGCATGCCGCTTTGACGCATCGTCTTGCGCAGATGTTCGCACCACGAGCGTGGCAGGGAAATAGTCACGCATCAAGCGATCGTGTGGGGGCGTGAGCACGAAGCGGCCGCAGAGCATATCGAGGCGTTCGCCGGTTCCGGCGTTTTCACTGAGTTCCACGTTCAAGCTTTCTCGAGTGCGGACCGGCAGGGGCATTGCACCGCTTCCGTCGTGAAGGACATGCTCCGAGCCGTGAGACAACAGCACGATATCACCCGCCGCCAGGTGCTGTGGCGCACCGCTGCCCGGAATTTCCAGTATAGCTGACCCGCCGAGCACGACGTGATAGGGCATCTCTCCGGCATTGGACCGATCATACGCAATACGCCACGGCGCGCCATAGGAGCAGCGGATTTCAAGCTGGCCGCTCACGGGCATCATGACAAGCAGGCGACTTAGCCAATCCAGAGGGGGCATGACGATCCTTGCAACGAGACGAACTGGCATTTTACCGAGCTTGCGGCACGAGCGTGGCAACGCGTTCGATGCCCCAATTCGATATTCATTTTTCGAATAGTAGCGACTAAGTAATTCGCATTGCGTGCTGACGCCTGTGAAAACATACTGACGTTCTGAGATCTGACAACGGTGATCGAACACGGCGGCCAACCTATTCAGTGCATCCCATAGAAACAGATGAAGCTATACAACTACTTCCGCAGCACATCCTCATATCGCGTGCGAATCGCGTGCAACCTGAAGGGATTGCCCTATGAATATATGCCGGTCCATCTCAACCGGAATGGCGGCGAACAGTTTGCGGCAGATTTTTCGTCGCTCAATCCGCAGCAACTGGTACCCCTGCTAATCGATGGCACATCGCTGATCTCACAATCACTGGCGATCATCGAATACCTGGAGGAGTGCTATCCGGATGTTGCGTTGTTACCCGCGGCGAGCATTGACAGGGTCCGGGTGCGACAACTTTCGCAATACATCGCTTGCGAAATGCATCCGCTGAACAATCTTCGTGTCCTGAAGTACCTGACGGGGCCGCTTCAACTGTCCATCGAGCAGAAGCAGGCATGGACTGTCCATTGGCTCAGGACAGGGCTCGAAGCGCTCGAGCGCGAACTCGATGGTAGCGCTACGCGTGGAAAATTCTGCTTCGGCAGTACGCCCACAATGGCAGACTGCTGCCTGGTACCGCAGTTGTATAGCGCACGACGCTTCGGCGTCGACGTTGATGCCTATCCTGCGTTACGGGCGATTGACGCTGAATGTCAAAGGCTTGATGCGTTCCAGGCGGCGCATCCGGACCGGCAACCCGATGCGGAGTAAGCGCTGCGTCCGCCTGTGATCAGTGACTGGCCTGCGCAGCGCGGGTCAGCGATTGAGGTCTGGTGCATATCTGGAAGGGAATGCAAAGTCAATTTTCCCTGCGTGCTGGCGAAGCGGGCGACGCTTGCCTGGCATCGAAGCGCGGCCCCCGCAGTCGTTGCAGCTTTTCGCGTTCTGTTGGAAGTGGCATACTATTATGATGATAACTGCCCCATTCAGATCATGAATAAGCAGTCGCTTGATTTGAATCTACTTCGTGTCTTTCGCGCAGTATGGGAGCGGCGTAATGTCTCACGTGCCGCAGAGGACCTGGGCGTATCCCAGCCGACGGTGAGCCATGCTCTGCGAGAAATTCGTGAGCATTTCAACGATCGCATCTTTGTACGAGTACCTGGCGGGGTTATGCCGACTCCGCTGGCGGAAATCATCGCGCGTCGCATCAGTCAGGCGCTTGCGCTACTCGAACAGGGGCTAGACATCCGCGGCGATTTTGACCCTTCGTCAAGTCGTCGAGAATTTACAATCATCATGACCGACGTTGCAGAAGCCATCATCCTGCCGCGCATCATCGGTGTTTGCCGGGAGAGCGCGCCCGCCGTTTCGTTTCGCGCGATACAGTTGCCCACGGAATCGGTCGTGGCCGCATTGCGCGATGGGGGCGCGGACATCGCGATTGGTTTCAATCCTGCACTGCGCGCCAGCCTTCTTCGCAAATCCCTCTTCCGAAGCGAGTACGTCTGCATCGCAAGTTCGACTCATCCACGAATCAAGAATGTGCTCCGTTCCGAAGACTTCATGAATGAGCGCCATGCAGTCGCGCAATCCCAGGGAACCGGACATCACGCGGTGGAAGCGGCGTTGCAGCGGATGGGCTTGCTCGACTCCATTGGCGCTCGTGTCCCCCACTTCATGTCGCTGCCGACCATCGTGGCAGCAAGTGACATGATTGCGACCATCCCGCAACCATTGGCAGAACTGATGCTGCCCGTTGCCCCGGTGAGAATTTATTCGGTTCCCATTCGATTGCCCAAACTCTTGATCGAGCAGTTCTGGCACGAACGTTATCACGACGACGCCGCGTCTCGCTGGCTGAGAAATCTTCTTCCCCGCGCCATGCAACAGGTGTTTGCGAGTGGACCGCCAGGCTTTCGTCGCGAGGCCGACTAGCTGGCAGTCCGACTGATCGTACGCAGTTCCCGAGTGCGCGCTCCGGTGTGCGCCACGGCGATTGAACGATAGGGATATGGTATCCGGACGACTCTACATTTTTTCGCTTAAATACTAAGTATTGCGAAGTATTGCATTGGCCAAACTATGCATGCCGAATGTTGAAAGGCTTCGCAACTGCGGCCTCCGTGCCTGCCTGCTGAAAACCCACGAAATGCTGTTCGATGCGCATCACCACGCGTTCAGCGCGTGAGGCGATGTTCCACGCCGCGGCATATACGACAACATGAATACGCACAGGGCGGGCCGTGCGATCGTCGTACCGGATCGTTTTTCCAATCCTATCGGATCCTTGTGGTGTGTACCTGCCGCAGTGAAATGATGAACGCCGCAGTATCGGTTCTAAAGACGTCGAACGATTATTCGGCTTGCAAATAGTGAGAACAAAACTATCGGCATTGCGCCACCAGACTGCTGCGATGACACTTCAGGTTAACGAAATAAGGATAGGTATCTCCATGAACAGCAGCGATATTGAGCAGCTCTCGTTTCCAGGTGGCGCATCGTGCCGCCTTCTGCGGCCAGTCCATGGCACGCAGGCTATACCGGCGCTCGTTGTGATGCTAGCGGCAATCGCCGGCGTCAACGACTACGTCATCACCCGGGCGAGAAATCTGTGCGCAGACGGCTACACCGTCGCGGTGCTCGACTACTTTGGACGGGAAGGCGCGGTCCCGGACATTTCCACGCCGAAGCTGATTGGCGAGGCTGTTGCCGCGCTGGACGATCGGCGTGTGCTCGCGGATCTGGAAGAAATCCTGGCGTGGGCGCGTAACGCGGGCTTCCCGCTTTCGAAAGTGGGCCTGCTCGGTTTTTGCATCGGCGGAACTTATGCCGCGCTGGCGAGTGCGCAACATGCGGTCGGTTGCGCGGTCGACTACTACGGTCAGCTTAACTATGCATCGCGTACCGAGCGCAAGCCCATGGCACCGGTTGATGTCGCCGAGTCCCTGAAGGCGCCGTTGCTGTGCCACTACGGCGACTGGGACCGCCTGGTCAGCCGTGAGGAAATTGACGGATTTACTAGCCGGCTGCGCACGGCGCAGAAGCCATACGAGCTTTTCATCTACGGCGGCGCGCCACACGCGTTCGACGAGTGGTTCCGGCCAGCGGTTTTTCGGCCGGCTGCGTCGAACGCGGCCTGGCAGCGCACGCGAACTTTCCTGAATTGGCATCTGCGCGGACACGTCGGCGCGCACTAACCAATAACGTTCATTCTATTTAAGGAGACAAGTATGAGCGAGGACAACGCAGTCAAACACGAAACGTCGCCGGTGACGGAAGTCGTCGACCGGACCGAGTGGGCCCAGATGATGACGGACGACGAGTACTATCCGTTCCTCATCAAGAAGAACCTGCGTCCCGCCATCTGGCGCTGGCAGGATGTGGTGGGGCGGCTAGAGGTGGTGATGAAAGACCCGCTGCGCAACGCGGATCGCCGCTTCATTGCGCTGGTCCATGGCGATACCGGCGAAGCGGGTGGCGTGTTCCCGTCCATCTTTCTAGGCATTCAGGCGATCAACCCGGGCGAGCACATCGTCGCGCACCGTCACAACTCGTACGCGCTGTACCACATCATGCAGGGCGAAGGTTACTCTGTCCTGGACGGTAAGCGTTTTGACTGGAAGCGCGGCGACACGTTCGCCTGCCCGCCGATGGCCAGCCACGAGCACATCAACACCGGCACTGAGCCCGCGATCCAATACGTGATCCAGGACATGCCCGCACGCGCAATGGAACGGAACCTGATCTGGGAAGAGCCGATGGGCCACGTCTTCCACGCGGTGGAGGGAAATCGCCCGCATCAGCCGTGACGTGATGGCACCTCTTTGGAGGTGCCATCAGACTGCTGACGAACCCCACGGACCGCATTGACGCCGGGTACGCTCAGCCCGGCGATTGCAGTGCAACCTTTTGCGCATCCTTCACCGTAGAGTTCGCGTAGCTGGGCCGGCGTTATTTTTTTCCCGGAAACCGAAAGCGTGTGCTGTGCGATAGGAAACGAACCCAAAAAAGAGACGGAGATGACCATGGAACTTGATCACGCTGGCGCGCGCGCCCAACTCTCGAGCGATGCATCCGCGCTCAATCTGGTGGAGTTCTGGGAACAGCGTATGGAGATCGAAATTGAGGAACCGCGGCTGAGAGCGGTGCCATATCACTGGAAGTGGTCCGACATCCAGCCGCGGCTCGCGATGGCCGCCAAGACTGTGCCAATCGAGGAGTGCGAGCGGCGGGCGCTGGTGTTCTCCAATCCCGGGCTGTCTGGCAAGCCCTACATCACGCAGACGATATTTGCGGCCTATTCGCTGTACAACCCGGGGGAACAGGCGCCGGTCCATCGTCACACGCCGAATGCGAGCCGCTTCGTGCTGGAAGGCAATGGCGGGTTTACCGTGGTGAATGGCGAGAAGATCCAGATGTCGCGCGGAGATCTCGTGCTGACGCCCAACGGCTGCTGGCACGATCACGGAAACGAAGGGACGGAACCGGTTATCTGGGTTGACGTTCTCGATGTTCCGCTAGCCGAGTCGCTCAATGCAACGATGTTCGAGTTCGACTACGTCGAAGATGAGCAGCGCAGGACGATCCAGTCTATCGCCGCACCGTCGGGGCATTCCACGAATCTGTACTCGCGCGGGGGGCTTACACCGACCTTCGTTGATCACCGCAGGGGCCGCGTCGATCACTCCCCGATGTTCGTCTATCGATGGAAGGACACGCGGGCAGCGCTTGACGCCATGTCCAGTCTGCCTGGCAGTCCATATGACGCGATTACGGTCGAATACACAAACCCGGTTAGCGGCGGGCCTGTGATGCAAACCATGTCTTATAAAAGCACGTTACTGCGCGCAGGCGAACGGACGTTGCCACAAAGGCGCACCTCGTCCTCAGTGTTCGTCGTGTTGGAAGGCACCGGAAAAATAGAAATCAACGGGAAAACATTCGAGTGGAAACCCAACGATGTCTTCTGCGCGCCCCCGTGGTCGTGGTATCAGCTTGAGTCGACCGGCGGCGAGGCGGTGCTCTATTCGGTGACTGACGAGCCCGCCCTCAAGAAACTCGGCTTTATGCGCAAACAGGCGCGTAACGACGACGGAACCATTTTTGAATTGGAGGCAGCATGACCTCAGCACAATTCCCGTCCGGTTGGCAGACGGTTTCTCAGCAAGAAAACATCGAAGCGTTTTGCGTGGGTCTCGCCCAAGGCGAGAGCGATGCGCCGCGCGGCACCATTCTGCTGCTTCCTCACCCACGCCCGGCATCCGAGAACGTATCGGCAATCAGATTGCGAAACCATTGGTTGCCCGGCTCCTTGTGGACTTTCGCATGCCAGAAGATGTTGATGCCGATCTTTGGCAATTCGACTGGATGCTTGACGTACGCGAGCTTGAATGGCACGAGACACTCCATTGCGTAACGCTCCGGAACCGTGGCGATCATATCCGTATTCGAAAGGATATGCCCGACAGCGACAAAATGTGGCACGGTAAGCCGGACGTTTCTGCGAATGCCTTTTCGCTCGATTATTTCGTCCGCTTTCGCATGCCCGGTTCCCGGGGAAACGACAACGACGTGGTCGGCTTCGGTGAATTGTTTGAGGGAAATCTTTTTCCCCTGAAGCGGATGACCCTGGCGAAACATGCATACATAAGCCTGCTGGAACAGGCTGCGCTGCAAGAATCCAGCCTTCAGTTGCGGCAGCAAACCCATTGCAAGATCGATCTGTCCTGCTTCCATCGCGTCCCTTAGATTCACCGCGGTGTTGCGCAGCGTGCTCACGGAGACATGGGGGGCAACGTGCGCCAGCTTGTCCATTAGCTTGGGTAAAAAATAGATTTCCCCCACATCGACCATGCCGATGGTGAATCTTCGTGTGCTCGTAGCGGGGGAGAACTCGGTTTGCTGGTTCAACGAGCTTCGAATCATGCTTAACGCGGAGCTGATTGGCTCTGCAAGCTGACTTGCGTAGAGGGTCGGTTCCATCCCCTTCGATGTGCGAATGAAAAGCTCATCCTGAAGAAGTTTGCGTAACCGGCTAAGCGCGTTGCTCACGGACGGCTGCGTCAAACCAAGCTTGTCAGCCACCTTGGCTACACGACGTTCGATGAGCAGTTCGTTGAAAACGACCAGCAGGTTCAGGTCAATGTCGTTCAGTTCCATGATCTCATTCACGCGGTAAATGTTGATAATTCACGATATTGCATTTACGAATGTTAGAGCCGTTCATAGAATTGGTCCATGAAAGATTTTCGAGTAGAGCAAATCTCATGAATCTAGTTGTCCGTCCGCTCAATCGCACGCTGGCTGTATCGCCGGGCGCCAATCTGCTGGAGGTGCTGCGCGAGCACAACGTGCCGATTTCGTATAGCTGCACGGCTGGCCGATGTGGCACGTGCCGCTGTAAGGTCACCCGCGGCCACCTTCTCGAGTCGCGCTCAGAGAGACAGACCACCCGCGTAAAAGAGGGCCAATACGCGCTGGCCTGCATGAGCGCATTGACGGAAAGCTGCGAGATCGAGGTGCCGGAACCGGATGAAGTCGTCATTCATCCAGCGAGGGTGCTGAAAGCCACTGTCGTGGCGATCGAGGACATGACGCACGACATCAAGCGGATCGTGCTTCGACCCGCCAAGCCGTTGTCGTTCTCACCCGGGCAATACGCGCAAGTCCAGTTCACGCCGAACCACATCCGACCGTACTCGATGGCAGGTCTTACGTCAGACGAAGAACTGGAATTCCACGTGCGTCTGGTTCCTGGTGGCCGAGTATCGGGCTACATCAGCGCTGAGCTCGCCGTCGGTCATTCGGTGCGCGTGAGCGGACCGCTCGGCACGGCATATCTACGCGAAAAACATACCGGGCCGATGCTGTGCGTCGCGGGCGGGACCGGTCTCGCACCGATCTTGTCAATCGTTCGCGGCGCCGTGCGGGCTGGCATGGCCAATCCCGTTCATCTGTACTTCGGCGTGAGGTCCCCACTTGATGTCTATGGGGAGAACTGGCTGGAGGACCTGGCGCGTGAGCATCCGAACCTGTCGGTTCAGGTGATCCCGGCCTCGGATACGACGGGACGGTCCGCGCGTACCGGCCTCGTCACCGATGTCATAGCCAGTGATTGGGGCGACAGCCTGAAAGACTTTCGCGCCTACCTCTGCGGCTCGCCTCCGATGGTTGAGGCGGCCTCATCTCTTCTTAAACAGCGCGGGATACCGCTTGAGCATATCTACGCCGACGCCTTTTACGCGAGCGGCCGGTAAATAGGAGACAACCACTATGCAAAGTCACACCGTTGAACCAGAGCAAGCGCAGGCGAGGCGCGAGTACTACGACCGCATCAGTCAACAGAACCTGACTCCGTTGTGGGAAGTGCTTGGCCGGCTGGTCACGCCGACGCCGGCCTCTCCCGCCGTAGCGGCCCTGTGGCGCTACGCGGAGATTCGCGAGCCCCTCATGGAAGCAGGGCGCCTCATCACGGCAGCCGAGGCTGAACGCCGCGTACTGGTCCTGGAGAACCCGGCGCTGCGTGGGCGTTCGGCCATCACGCAAACCCTGTATGCGGGCCTGCAACTGGTCTTGCCCGGCGAGGTGGCGGCCGCGCACCGCCACACGCAGTCGGCGCTGAGGCTTCTGCTTGAGGGCGATGCCGCTTATACGGCGGTCGATGGAGAGCGCACCACGATGCGCCGAGGGGACTTCATCCTTACCCCTTCCTGGACATGGCACGACCACGGAAATCCTGGCACTCAACCGGCCATTTGGCTCGATGGGCTCGACGTGCCCCTGGTGCAATTCCTTGATGCCAGCTTTTCGGAGCGGTCGAGCGTGGCTACCCAACTGCCCGTCAGGCCGGAAGGGGACAGCTTGAAGCGATACGGCGCGAACATGCTGCCTGTCGACCACAAAGTCACCGGCGTCTCACCGAGCCCTGTGTTCGTCTATCCCTACGAACGTACCAGGGAATCGCTGCTAGGGATTGCTCAAGGGGAACCGGACAAACATCTCGGCTTCAAGCTGCGTTATGTGAACCCTGCCACCGGCGGATCACCGATGCCGACGATCGGGGCCTATGCGCAGAGGCTCCCCCGCGGTTTCGAGACCCGGGCTTACCGATGCACGGACGGTGCCGTCTACGTCTGTCTGGAAGGTTCCGGTCACGCGGAAATTAACGGGACCACGCACAGCTTTGGCCCCAATGACATCTTTATCGTTCCTTCCTGGAATGAGCTGCGCATCCATGCAACAACAGACACGCACCTGTTCAGTTTCAGCGATCGTCCGGTCCATCAAGCGCTCGGCCTTTGGCGCGAGTCGCGGGAGTAAAGAAATGACAAACCACATTGAATTCGCAGTTTCACCTTCACCCGTTTACTTGCTGACCGTACAGGGAAGCGAGAAGCGTTTTCCGGTCAATCGCATCTTTTGCGTCGGACGTAACTATGCGGCCCACGCGCGCGAGATGGGCAAGGATCCGGACCGGGATCCGCCGTTCTTCTTCATGAAGCCGGCCAGCGCCATCGTGGACGCCTCGGCTCCCGTGTCGGTTCCCTATCCGTCGATGACCTCGAACTACCAGTACGAGATCGAACTTGTGGTTGCGATTGGCAAGGGCGGCTTTGAAATTCCGGCGAGCGACGCGCTCGATCACGTGTTCGGTTACGCCGTTGGACTGGACATGACGCGTCGTGACCTGCAGCTTGCGGCTCGCGACGCAGGCCGGCCATGGGAGTTTGGAAAGAGCTTCAGTGAGTCGGCTCCGATTGGGGCTTTGCACCGCGTCGAGGAAACCGGGCATGTGAAATCGGCGGCGATTGAGTTGACGGTCAACGGTGCGACCAAGCAGGCATCCGATGTGGCAAAGCTCATCTGGTCGACCGCAGAGTGCATCGCGCACCTGTCGCTCTACGAAACGCTGCGCCCTGGCGATGTGATCATGACGGGAACACCGGAAGGCGTCGGTCCCGTGGTGGCTGGAGATGTGATGCGCGGCCGCATCGATGGACTCTCGGAAGTAACCGTGACCGTGATCCAGCAGACGATGGAGGTAACGCCATGACATCCACCGTATTCCCCCAGACCATCAAGTGGGCAGACGAGGGTACCAGTCGTATCCCGTTCATGGCGTACACCGATGAGTTGATCTACAAGAAAGAGCTGGAGCGGTTCTTCTATCGCAACCATTGGTGCTACGTCGGGCTTGAAGCCGAGATTCCGAACCCTGGTGACTTCACCCGCACCGTAATTGGTGAGCGGTCCGTCATCATGGTCCGCGGCGCCGATGGCAATGTCAACGTCATCGAGAATGCGTGTGCTCATCGCGGTATGGCGTTTTGCAGAGAGCGTCACGGGAACAAGAAGGAGGGGTTCACCTGTCCGTATCACCAATGGAATTACACGTTGGAGGGTGATCTGCAGGGCGTTCCGTTTCGCCGGGGTGTAAAGCAGGACGGTAAGGTGCACGGCGGCATGCCACCTGACTTCAAGTTGCAGGACAACGGCTTGACGAAGCTGAAGGTCGCAACGCGGGGCGGCGTCGTTTTTGCCTCGTTTGACCATGGGATCGAGTCGTTCGAGAATTTTCTCGGCCCGACGATCTTGCAGTGTTTCGACAGGACGTTCGACGGCCGGAAGCTGAAGATTCTCGGCTACAACCGGCAGCGCATTCCAGGCAACTGGAAGCTGATGCAGGAGAACATCAAGGACTCCTACCACCCTGGTCTTCTGCATACGTGGTTCGTGACCTTCGGACTCTGGCGTGCCGACAACCGGTCCGCGCTGAAGATGGACGTACACAACCGGCATGCAGCCATGATCTCGACGCGGGGCAACTCGCTGAAGGCGTCGGAGGTATCGCAGGTCGCTCGCTTCAAGGAGGACATGCACCTCAATGACCCGCGTTTTCTCGATATCGTGACGGAGCCCTGGTGGGGCGGCCCGACCGCGGTCATGACGACGATCTTCCCGAGTGTCATCCTCCAGCAGTCGGTCAACAGCGTCTCGACGCGGCAAATTCAGCCCAACGGACACGGCTCCTTCGATTTCTTCTGGACGCACTTCGCGTTTGAGGACGATTCCGAGGAGATGATCCAGCGACGGTTGAGACAGGCCAACCTGTTCGGCCCGGCGGGCTTCGTCTCGGCCGACGATGGCGAGGTGATCGAATTCTCCCAGTCGTCGTTCGAAAGCCGGCCGTTTCATCGGGCACTGGCCGAGCTGGGTGGGCATGAGGTGGGCGATACCGATCACATGGTGAGCGATACGCTCATCCGGGGCATGTACCGCTACTGGCGCGAAGTCATGGAGGCCCCGGAATGATGGAGAACCTGAAAGACTGGATGGCGCTGACGCAGTTGTACGCGGACTACGCGAGTGCGGTGGACTCCGGCAACTGGAGCCTGTGGCCGGAGTTTTTCACGGAGCAGTGCGTCTACCGCCTGCAGCCCCGGGAAAACTTCGAGCGCGGATTTCCACTGGCAACGCTTTCGTTCGAAAGCAAGGGGATGCTCGAGGATCGCATCTATGGCGTAGAGGAGACGCTGTTCCACGACCCGTACTATCAGCGGCACATTGTGGGCGCGCCGCTGGTGCACAAGGTCGAGGACGGTCGCATCTACAGCGAAGCCAACTACGTCGTGATCCGCACGAAGCTGAACCAGCTGTCGACCTTGTTCAATGCGGGTCGTTACATCGACGAAATCGTTGCGACGCCCGATGGCCTGAAGTTTGCCTCGCGTCTGGCGATCTACGACAGCGAAATGATTCCGAACTCCATCATCTACCCAATCTGATTATGAATACCGATACGACTTCTTCGTGGCAGGACGCCATCGCGGTCGATGACGTGCCCGCCGATGACGTGGTGGGGGTAATCGTTGCCGGAAAGGACCTCGCCATCTACAGCGTGGATGGCGACGTCTTCGCCTCCGACAACCTGTGTACCCACGGCCATGCCCGGCTTTGTGACGGGTTTCTTGAAGGTCACGAAATCGAATGTCCGTTGCACCAGGGGAAATTCGACGTTCGCTCAGGCGAGCCGACCTGTGCCCCGGTAACCCAGGCCATCCGGATCTATCCCGTCAAGATCGAGGGTGGACGCGTCTACGTCGACTTCGATTGACCAGGCGCGCCACCACAACGTACAGAAGGGCGTTTCAATGAAGACCGTTTTTGATTTCTTCTGCCACTCCCCGACAGTCCTGTTCGGGGCTGGCCGTTTCGCTGATCTCCCCGTCCGACTGGAGCAGCTGGGAAAATCGCGCGTCCTGCTCATCACGACGACGGGGGGCGCCCGCCGTTATCGGGCGGTCGCCGATGTCCTCGCGTCGCAGCTTGCCGCCTCGTTCGATGGTGCCGTAGCGCATTGCCCTATCGAGATCGCACACGCCGCACTCAAGACATTCCGCACGCGTGAATGTGATGTCGTCGTCACCGTCGGCGGGGGCTCGACGATCGGGCTCGGCAAATATATTGCCGTCGAAACTGGCGCGCCTCACATCACGCTGCCGACCACACTCTCGGGGTCGGAAATGACGCCACTCTTTGGCGTTCTCGTCGATGGAGAAAAGCGCAGCCGGCGTGAGCCCAATGCGCTCGCCAACACCGTCATTGTCGATCCGGCACTCGCGCAATCTTTGCCGATCCGGGAGACAGCGACCACCGGCATGAACGCGCTCGCGCATTGCATCGAGGCGCTGTATGTCCCGAAGAGCAATCCGTTGACAAGCCAGCTCGCGCTGACCGGCATCGACATGCTCTACCGTGCGTTGAAGAAACTGGCGGACGAACCCACCGACCTGGAAGCACGGACCCAGGCCGCTTATGGCGCAACGATTGGCGGCTTGATGATCAATTCGGTCGGCATCGGCATGCATCACCGGATCTGTCACATACTGGGTGGGCGCTTCAAGGTGCCCCACGGCGAGTCCAACTGTGTCGTGCTGCCGCACGTGCTGGCTTATAACGCGCCGGCGATACCGGAGGCATGCGCGACGATGGAATCGGTGATGGGCGCGCATCCCGCGGTGGCGCTGCAGCGACTCGTACGCGATCTGGGGGCGCCGGTCTCGCTGCGTGAACTAGACGTTCCGGCAGACAGCATCGCCGCCATCGCCGATGAATCTTTCCGCCACATCGATCACAACCCCCTGCCTGTTGACGAGGCAGCCGTGCTCAAGTTGCTGCAAGCAGCATGGGCTGGACAGGAGCCGTCGGTGAGGTAAGCGTGGCAGGGGGCATCGCACTCTCCATCCGACGCTAGCGGTTTTGCCTTGAGGCCGCCACTGTAAATAGAGTAGACGGCAGACGCGCTGCGTCTTGCGGTCACAAACACAGGTCACACAAAAATACGCAACCTCTCATTTATTTGATTAGTAGGCCATATATTAAGAACGCCAGTTGTAAAAACAAAGGAGACGTCAATGGAGGTGCGTAGTGTGTTGAGGAGCGTCGCGTTATCTTCACTCATGCTGGTGTCATGCATGGCCTACAGCCAGAGCAGTGTCATGCTATACGGCATCATCGATACGGGAGTCGAATACTATAACCACGCTGCCGGTGGCGGTAGTTTTACCGGTGTGCCCACATTGACTGGCGAAGTGCCTTCGGAGTGGGGCTTGACGGGCGTGGAGGATCTCGGGGGCGGCAACAAGGCGTTTTTCAAGCTCGAGAGCGGCTTTGCGCCGGGCACTGGCGGCTTCAATTACGGAGGCCGGGAGTTCGGGCGACAGGCGAACGTGGGGCTGCAGACCGCCTACGGCTCGGTGACGCTTGGGCGGCAGGTCAACATGACGACTTACGCGCTCCTGAGCGCCGACGTTATCGGACCGTCGATTCATTCGCTGTACGTCTTCGACAACTATCTTCCCAATGCGCGCAGCGACAACGCCATTGGCTATATGGGAAAATTTGCGGGCGTAACCATCGGCGCCACGTACAGTTTCGGGCGTGACGCAGCTGGGCCCGCCGGCCCCTCCGCGACGAATTGCCCGGGGCAGGTGGCCGGCAATTTCCTCGCCTGCAAGCAATACACTGGCTTGATTGCCTACGATTCGTCCCGTTTCGGGGCAGCGGTGTCGTATGACCGGATGCGGGGCAACGAGGGGGCGTCTGCGCCGCTGACCCATAGCGCCTACACCGACTCTCGCTCTGTGGTCGATGGCTATTTCAAGCTTCCGAGCGTGAAAGTAGGCGGTGGCTGGATTCACCGTAACCTGTCGGCTGGCGCTGGGAGCATGGTCTATAACCTGTACTTTCTCGGACTCACTTATACGCCGATAGCGTCGCTGGCACTCGACACGCAGGTCGACAAATACATCCAGTCGGGCGTGACGAGTTCGACTGAACTGGTTGCGCGTGCCAGCTACTTTCTGAGCAAGAGTACGTCGGTCTATTCGTCCGTGGCTTGCATGATCAACGGCCGAAACGGCAGCACGTCGGTGGCGGCCGGCGGTACGGTCGAGCCAGGCGCGGAACAGCTTGGCGTGATGCTAGGCGTGCGGCACGCGTTCTGAACCTCGGGATCCAGGCGGGTCCCGGCGGGTCCCGGATTAACGGGCGACGGCGGCGCGCGTCACATGCGCCAGCAGGTTGTCGACATCCTCAACCGTGGTAGAGAAGGAGGTCACGAACCGGACGACGTTCGGTCCCCAGCGATCGTGATAAAACTCGAACCCCGCCTGAAGTAGTGATTCGATTATCGCGGAGGGCAATCGACAAAAGACGATGTTGGCCTCAGTCGCGCCGAGCACTTCGACGCCGTTCAACCCCTCAAGTCCCTGGGTCAGGCGCTGCGCGATGACGCAGGGTGGCGGACGTTCGCAAAGTATAACGCTGCCAATCCCGGCCTGAATCAGTGCACTCGGCGTCTCACAAGCCATCAGCGCAGGTCGGCACGAAGATCGCGCACGCCTCGTCCCAGGCGTTGGCGCAGGAGCGTGCGCAACGTTGCTCCGTCGACGTAACCCACCTCGGCTGCGATGGCATCGAGGCCCAGGCCGCTGCCATGGAGGAGAGACTGCGCACGCTCGACACGCAGGTCCTGAAAGTAGGCAAGCGGCGATTTGCCAAGCACGTCCTGGCAACGCCGTTGCAGCGTGCGTGCGCTCGTCGCCAGTGCGTTGGCGGCTTCCTTCAGCGAGAACCCTGCCTTGAGATGGTCTCGCGCCCACAGTTCGAAGCGCTGAATGAGTGGATCTGCCTGAGCCAGATGATTGGGGATAATGTAAGGCGCTTGCGAGGACCGTATGTCGGCGAGCAAATAGCGTGAGACGAGCGCAGCCAACTCCGGGCTGGCTCTGCGTATCAACCAGAGAGCGAGATCGAGATGCCCCATCGCTGCGCCAGCCGTCACACCCACGTCGGACGGCACCAGCATGCGAGATTCGTCGAGCAAAACATTGGGGTAGCGTTGCCGGAACAACGGACCGAGCCACCAGGTCGTAGTCGCCTCCCGACCATCGAGAAGTCCTGTTTCCGCCACAAGGAACGTCCCGATACAGGACGCGGCGATAAGCGCGCCTTCAGCATGCCATTTGAGCAGTTGCGCCCTAGCCTGACGCACATCCGCTCGTTCGAGAGCGGGGACCAACTGCTCCGGTGACCCGGTATTGAGCGCCGGAACGATCACCCAGTCCGGCTTCAGGCCTGCCGTGACGGCTTGCACGGGGATTGCCAGTCCTTGTCCGGTCCGGACCTTCTTCCGCACGCCAACGATCGACACGTCGAAATGAGGCATTCCGCCCATTTGTCCGGCCGAGAATTTGTTTGCAAGCGTGAACGCGTCGAGCAGGACGGTGAGCCCCGTGTCGAACAATCCTTCAAGGACGAGTATGGAAATGCGCATGGCGTAAATGACCATAAAGTTGGCATTTACGACGATACAGTTTTTTGCGTTCGAGGGCTAGATTGATCCCCGTTGCACATCGCAATGACGATTGACTAAGGAGGTCACTCATGAAAGTTTTTGCCATCGCATCCGCACAACCAACCCTCACACCCGACAAGCTCCAGCAACACATGCCTAATGAGGTCCCGGCCACGCTCAAGCTCTATCTCGAGGGCAAGGTCGAGCAGTTCTGGTTTCGTGAAAAGGCTGGCCCGATCTTTCTGATGAACGTCGAGTCGGTCGAGCAAGCCAGGGCAACGCTGGACGCGCTGCCGCTCGTGGCTGACGGGCTCATGACCTACGAGTTGATGCCGGTCGGTCCGCTTGCCCCACTTGGTCGGCTGATCCAGAACCAGTGAACTGATACGTCAAGCGCGACGTCGACCTCCATCCTGAGGTAACAAACTGTACTCTCTAGCCTGTTGCCTGCAGGCAATAGGCTGGAGATTGTCCAAACGACCTGTATTTCTTGCGCATTGGTCGCTTCGCCCAACCAGCAAGTGTGGCCGACGCTTATCGTGGTTTCTGTCTTTGGTCTTGGCGAGGACACGTTACGGAGTGCGCTGGGAAGACGGCAGCCTTAAAGATCACGGAAATTCGGCACGGGAGCGGGTTGGCCATGAACCGGCGTTCGCCCGCACTGCCGCATCGACATTTGGGTGGCCGTCCGCCGACCCACCGCGAATGACGGTTACACTGGTTAACCTATGTTCAGGTCCCAGGAGACTTCTATGAGCAAGCATACCCTTGTATCGACCGCCGCCACGTTGCTGTGCGTGGGTGCCCTGGCGGGCTTGACCGCCACCTCGGCTCAGGCAGGCGGCGCGCCGGTGAAATGCCATCTGACCTTCAGCATGTCCGGATGGTCGGCGATTTATCAGCACGCCGAAGGACACGGCAGAGTGACTTGCGACAATGGGCAAAAGTCCGCAGTCAAGATCAGCGTGCACGGCGGCGGCCTGACGGCCGGCAAGTTTCACGTCACCGGCCACGGCGATATCACCCACGTCTACAGCATCAAGGATGTGTACGGCAGTTACGCGCAGGCCGGTGCTTCGGCCGGCGCGGGGAGTAGCGGTACTGCCCAGGTGCTGACCAAGGGAACGACGTCGATGGCGTTGAGCGGCAGCGGTGAAGGCATAGACCTTGGTGTAGCGGTCGATGATTTCAAGATCGAACCGGTGCACTGAGACACCAGAGATGCTCTGATGTATTCCTACTCCGGGCGTCATAGCAGTGGCGCCCGAGGAAGGCTCTTGAAGCCGCGCACTACGCCATCGGACTGGGTTCGGCCAACAGCGGGCCTTTAGGTTGCCCTCCCATTTTTCTCATGAACAGCCATTCAAGGACTCGCTGCTGCCGGCCAGCATACATCGCAGCGAGGGAGACTGTCGCGGCAACCTAGCAGTCTTTTGACAACCATGCCCCGTGAAATCCAGCGGGAATTCGTCTAGGCAGCGGTACTGTCGCGATAGGTGTGCTTTCTATATTCTTGCCGTCGAGAATTACTAGATCACTGGTGTCCGTTGCGTGACGATAGACGCAGACGAGCAGCCAACCATCGTCTTCGAACGAGGACGTAGGACGCGCTACGAACACTGGTTCACTGTTTGAATCGCCTTCCGGGACCCTATATCGTTGTATTGAACCGGACTCGAGATCGTAGCGAACGACACCTCGAATTTCAGTGTTTGTAGGTTGCTCTGCGGCGTAGAGAAATCGATACGGGCGGCCGGTTCGTCCTTCGTTGATACGAGGCAGCTCGATACAAATATCCGCCATTTGTTTTTCAATCACCGTTCCTCTGTCGAGGTCGATGACGTAGCGCCACAGAACTCCCAGTGGGGGGTCCTCGAAGGTCAAACCATCCACCTCGAGACGAAAATATCGTGGATATCGAACCGCGTCTAGAACAACTGTAGCCTCGTCTGCGTCGTATGCATTCACCACGTGCTGGATAAAGCACGGCGCTATTTCAAACCAGCGCACGTCGCCGCCATTGCGAGGAATGATCCCCAGCTTCGCCTTATGGTCGTCGCGCCAACGTAGTGGCATCCGATGGCCACGGGATAGCATCGAAAAGTCATATCCGACATTAAGATCTAGAAAGATACTGCGGGTGGCGGTGATTGCCATATCGTGCATCATTGAGGGCGATGACATCTCAATGTCGAGCTCAACGCTTGGCATGCCGTTCGCGTCCGTCACGGCATAGCGCAAATACGGCTTTTTCCAATCCGAGCGAAAGCTCATCAGTTCGCCCGTCTTGGGGTCAACTTTCGGATGGGCGGTCATGCCGTTTGCGAGTCCCGGATGAGAAAGTGTCGCGCCGAGTGTCTCGAGCTCGGTTGTTATGGCGAGCGGGGCACCGCCTTCAGCCAATGCCAAAATTTCGCCTGCGTGGTAAAGCACATTCACGTTCGGATTCGTATCAAGCAGCATCAGTGAGGCATCCGGGTCGTGTACGTGTGCCCATCTCTTTGTGCGAGCCCAGCGATTTCTGTAGCTCGTTGCACGGCCGCCCTGCAGAGAGATGCCATGCAGCATCGCATCTTCCGGCCACCAATCCAACACGTCGTTTCCGTTGAAATGCCCACGCAGTGGATTGGGCCCATTGCGTACCAGTACGCCATTGAGATCTTGCGGGATTGTTCCCGTAACGGGAAGATCGACAAGATGGACTTCGTTAAGGACGGCCGCTGTTGCGCCTGAATTTAAGTCGATTGTGGTCATTTTTTGTCTTTCTATCTAGGCGTTAAACGGCACGATCATGGTTAGTACCGAAAGCGAGCGCGGTGGCGTGATCGCGCACGTCCCCGGGCCACGCAGCAACAAGATCGCGGAAGCGTTGCTGATCGTTCGCAAAAAGCACGCGCGCAGCCTCTTCGAAAAAGGGCATGTCTCCGGCCATCGCAGACATGAAATTGTAGGTACGCTCCTGCGCTCTGCGACGTCTGTCTTTCTCGCCGTGCGTTCGCTTGGCTTCATCGACCAGTTTTCGCAAAACTACGGAAGCACCGCCGGGCTGTGCAGTCAGCCATTCCCGGTGACGCGGCAGCAGAGTAACTTCGCGAGCTACTACCCCTAGCTTGGGACGCCCCCGCCCGCGACGTTGATCTACCGGCTCCCCAGTTTCGGGCGAGTTGATAGCGGCGTCGAATGGGTTGCCAGGCTGCGCCGACCCGGCACGATCATCGGCTTTAGCCGGGTGCGTGGCGAGACGCGCCAACATCTCGTGATCCGAGCCTCTCGTATCGATGTCGATCGAACGCCCGGTTGTGTCATCGAAAATCAGGACGGGGCCCACGGCCCCGGTCTCGACTGCCTGTTTAACCGCTCGGGCGACCATTTCCAATGGACCCGACGCAATACGCCGATGACCGTCGAAGGATGTATATAGACAGGGGAAATCGTGTGACACCGCGCGGACCTCGGATCGGGAACGGGCGCCAATTTATACCCGGGTAAAAATGTTGTCAATAACACCCGGATAAAAATGATGGGATTCGAGTCGCTCCGATGCGTCTACCGTGTGCTGCGGCGGTCGGGGTCACCGCGAGTGCCGCTGCACAAACTCCGGCTTGTTGCGGCTTCTGGAAGCGGGAATAGCCGACAGTGAGCGTCGGTTTCTGCGCGTTGGAACGGCGGTTTCGGGAAGTGCGTAAGGCGGAAACGGGTCGAACAGGGACCTTCAAAGTTGGATCCGGATGCAACAGAGCCGACTTGACGTCGGCTCTGTTGTAAAGCATAGGGTTGCACTTTGTAGGTAAAGCCTATCCCTGCTCTTGATGCAAAAACATGCCTCATGTTTCAAGCTACCTGGACGACGGTCGGCCGACCTGGTAGCATCTGTCCCAGGGACGCCGTACCGTACAGCGGCTCAGACACTGGCTGGATTTGTAACTAGATAACGGTATGGAAAAGAAACGATTGCGGATTCGCCGGGAACCGTTGTGCCCGCCGATCGGGGCGCTGCTGCGCTACCGCGCGCGTATCGTGCGCGTCGTCGCCGAAGCGCGCGGACAACGGGCGATGATCGAATCGCTCGACACCACGGGCCGGTCATTTATCAGCACCGTCAAGTGGAACAGCCTGCGCGAGCTCGGCGCTCAACTCTTCTGACGGACACCTCGAAGAGCGTTTGCCGGATTGCTCGATCGGCTTGACGCAGCTCGAGGTGCTGATCCGGAAGCTGCGGGTCGCAGTAAAGATCGAACCACGGGCGTCCGCTGGGTCTTAGCAGGTCCGAATATCCCAGCGGGCGGCTTGGACGCGCCACGCCATTGCCGGTACTCTATGGAAGTTGCTCCTGCTCGAGACAGGCCTCTCAATGCGCGCCAACGATACTTTGCCCACGCAAGCCGGCATGCCCATCTTCCAGACGAGGGGCGATGCCTACTCATTCGGTAACGACGCGCTCGCGTTGCGCTGGACGGTCAAGGACGAACGTGTCGCCGATTTCTCACTGATCGATTTCGCGGGGGCGCGCACGCTGCCCATCGTCGCGCCGTTCGCGCTATGGCTCGCTGACGGAAGTACCGTGGGCGTGGCCGAGTTGAGGCTCCTTGCTCCGCTGAACGAAACCACACTCGCACCCAACCCCCACGCGTCCCGCCTGGCCGAACGAATTGCCGGCCGACGCGTGAGTGCCACCCTCGTCGACGCTCAAGGCCGTCTAAAGGTGGAATGGAGTGTGGAGCAGCGCGAAGGCTCACGATACCTACGCGAACAGCTAGCGATTACGGCGCTTCTTCAGGACGAAGATATCGCCGTCGTTTCATTGCTGGAGGCGCGTGCTGCTGACGCGCATGCCAGCAGTGAACTGAAGGGCATGCCCGTCATCGCGGGCAACTTCTATCTGGGCTTCGAGCTACCCCTGGCGGAAAGTCATGTGGACGGCGACAGCGTCAGCTTTACCCTGCAACGCGCGCTGCCGCTAGAAAAGAACAGGACGCTGGTCTACTCCGCCGTGGCCGGCGTAGCGCGCGACGGTCAATTGCGGCGTGACTTCGCCACCTATCTGGAACGGGAGCGGGCGCACCCGTATCGCCCGTTTCTCCACTACAACAGTTGGGGCGACATCGGCTACCTCACGCCGTACACGCAGGAGCAGGCGCTGGAGCGCATCGAAGCAATCGGCCGCGAGTTGCATGAAGCGCGCGGCGTGCAGATCGATTCGTTTCTGTTCGACGATGGCTGGGACGACCTTAGCGGCGGCTGGCATTTCAGCAAGGATTTTCCGCATGGCTTCGTTCCGCTGCGCGACGCTGCAGCACGATACGGCGCCGCGCCCGGCGTATGGCTGTCCCCGTGGGGTGGCTACGGAGCGCCAAAGCAGGAGCGCGTGACGCGCGGCCGCGCTGCCGGATATGAGGTCATCGATGACGGACTCGCGCTCTCGGGACCGAGTTACTATCGACGCTTTCATGAAGTCGTGATGGCCTTGCTTGATGAGGACGGCGTCAACCAGTTCAAGTTCGACGGGACATGCAACGCCGACAGGGTGTTTCCAGGCAGCATCATCGATAGCGATTGGGACGCGGCGATCCATCTCATCGAGCACATCCGCGCGGTCAAACCCGATACCTTCATCAATCTCACTACAGGGACGCATCCGTCGCCGTTCTGGCTACGCTACGCAGACTCCATCTGGCGCGGTGGCAGGGACGACGATCTGGCGGGAACCGGCACCAACCGCGAGCGCTGGATCACGTACCGCGACGCGCAGACGTATCACAACGTCGTGGTGCGCAGTCCGCTCTTCCCGCTCAACTCGCTGATGCTGCACGGCATCCTCTACGCGCAGTGCAATCCGCGCCTCAACACGGCGGCAGGCGATGATTTCCCCAGCGAGGTGCGTTCCTACTTTGGAAGCGGCACGCAATTGCAGGAGCTGTACATTACGCCAGCGCTGCTCACCGAGTACGACTGGGATGTGCTCGCGGACGCCGCCAGATGGGCGCGCGAAAACGGCGACGTACTGCGCGACAGCCATTGGATTGGCGGAGCGCCGGACCGACAAGCGGTCTACGGTTGGGCAGCGTGGACGCAATACAAGGCGATCGTCACGCTGCGCAATCCGGACAGCCGTGCGCAACGCTTCACGCTGGATCTGCGGCGACAACTGGAGTTGCCGGCTGCGGCGGCGGGGCGATTCGATTCACGTAGCATTTGGCGTGAAGGGGCCTCCGATATTCCAGCTTTGCTAGACGCTGATGTGCCGCAGGAAGTCCAGCTGGCGCCGTTCGAAGTGCTCACGCTGGAATTGTTGCCGGTCGTTGAAACGGCGTAGTGAAGTGGATGTGGCCGCATGCCTGCCATCGGCCCGCGGGGTTCGCGCTAAGACAACGTATCCGCCAGTTCAACCGGCGTCGCTTTGGTCTGGTGCAAGTCGAAGATAAGCACCTCGTTGTCACCTTGCGCGAGCCACGGGGCAGGGCAATACAAGCGCCTTTGCGGACCGATATTCCAGTAGCGTCCGAGATTGTGCCCGTTGACCCAGACGGCGCCCTTGGTCCAGTTGCTCATGTCGAGCCAGGTGTCACCGACTTCTTCCAGCAGCAAGCTGGCCTTGAAAAACAGCCCTGGCTTTAGCGGGTTCGTGCAGCTTCCCTTCAGGTTGGCGATAAACGTCTCATCCATCGGCAGCAGGAAGACTTCCCAGCCCTTGAGCATGGAGAACGACCCATCGGCGATTTTCACCCTGACCGGGTCGAGCAGTCCTTTGCGGTCGACGAGCGCGGGGCCGAAGTTGACCCGCCCCATGCCCTCCACGAAGATCTCTAACGATACCGGGCCACCCGGGTTCGACTCGGGCTTCCGCAACGGCAAAGGAAGGGCGAGCGGCGCGCGATGCATCACTTGGAGCGGCTGCGCGTACTCCTGTGATATTTGTGTCCTCGACACGCCGCCCGCGTAGTGTTCGTCGACGAAAACGGTCGCATAGTCATGAACACTGCTGATATCCAGCACACCGCTCGCATACTCTTGCAACTGCTTGCGGTACAGCACGAAGCCAAACGCCTGGCCATAACTTTCAAAGGACTGTGGTTCGATGCTCTGTTCGCGCGGCAGCGCCGTGGGCAGGTTGTCCCAGATCGACGCGTAGAGCGTTGGCATCAAGGCATCAATGCTCGTGCATTCGAGCGTGGCGATGGCGTCAGGTATATCGGGCAACGGCTCAGGCAGGTAGCTGCCGATGATGTCGCGGTACTTCATGTACTTCGGCGTCGCCACGCCTTGCTCGCTGATTGGCGCCGAATAGTCGTAGCTTGTGATGTCGGGCTGATAGTTACCTGAATCATCCACGTTCGCGCCGGCATAAAAACCAAAGCTCGTGCCGCCGTGAATGACATACAGATTGAACGACCGCTTCGACTGCATGAACGCGGTCAAGATTTGCGAGAGGTCGTAGTTCACCCCTGCGAAACCCGGTTCGCCCCAGTGAGTGAGCCAACCTGGGTACACCTCACCGGCGATCGCGGGCACCGCGGGGAATTTCCGGCGGACCGTCGCGATTTGTGCCACGTCGCCATTGCTCAAGGCAATCGCACCGCCGGTTACCGTGGTGCGATTGCGTTCGAGTTGCGGGAGGCCGTCTTCGGTGTAGAACGGACCGGTTACGCCTCCTTTGAGCCAAAGCTGCCTGAGCTCTTCGAGGTAAGCAGGATTGCTCGCGTACGAACCGAATTCATTCTCGATCTGGATCATCAGGATCGGTCCGCCGTGATGGATCAGCAACGGCTTGATACGCGGGACCAGTTCCTCGATGTAGCGAGCCACCGCCGCCATGTAGCGTGCATCGGTGGCCGAGTCGGTCCTCAACTGGACGTTCGGATCGCTCAACAGGTAGGAGGGGAGGCCGCCAAGATCCCATTCGGCGCAGACGTAAGGCCCGGGGCGCAGCAGCACCCACATCCCCTCGGACTGACACAGCCGGATGAAGGCCTCGATATCGCGGTTGCCGCTGTGGAAATCGAACACGCCCGGACGCGTCTCGTGGTAATTCCACATGATGTACAGGGCGATGCAGTTCATCCCCATCGCCTTGGCCATCCTGATTCGATGTTGCCAATACTCACGCGGGATGCGGGCCGGGTGCATCTCGCCGCTGCGAATCTGGAACGGCTCGCCGTCGAGCAGGAAGTCTTCGCCGTTAGGGCTGAACGAGAAGGTGTGGCGGCGTTCGAGGTTCACGATGCACTCACACTTTGGCGCCTGAGGCGCGGTTGAACAGCGCAAATCTTCGAACTGAAGAATGGGGCGACCGCTTACTTACTACGAGCTTTCGTTCGGTCGACCAGCCAGACCCCTTGCGACACCAAACCAACGGCCACCCTTTATCAGCGCAGTTATATAGGTGGTATGCGCGCTGGACGGCTTGCTCGTGGATTTCTCGCGCCCTAACCTGAATCTAACATTCAGCGGTCCTTCGAACAGTTTCCTGGACCGGCCATCTCATGCAATCCATACATCGACGAACTCCCGATTTCGGAAGTCGAAGGTCCTATTGGAGAAGACATGCACGACAACCTCCTCCCGGTCATCATCACACGGAAATGGCAACTTGCCGAGAGTTACCATGCCGTTGAACTTCAAACCAGATCTCGATCGGAGCTTCCATCGTTTGACGATGGCGCTTGCGTCACACTTGTTCACGACAACGTCATCTGCAAGGAGAGAATATATCCCCTGTGCGGTTCTACGTCTCAGCCGCGGGCCTATGTCATCGCTGTGAGACAGGATGATGGCAGAACGGACACAGCAACAGCCGACATCTCATTGAGTCAAGGAGATGAGGCGTTCATCGTAACGCCACGGAGTCCTACCGTTGTTTTAGACGATCGCACACGATCGATACTTTTTGCTGGAGGCGTTGGCGCCGCATCGATCGCGGGAATCGCGAATCGGCTTGCCTCGGCAGGTCAAAAATTCGAGCTGCACAACTTCGCTCGATCACCTGAACGTGCAGTCTTTCGGGAAGAACTCGACGCACTTAAAAGCGAGGGTGGGGTCCATCACCATTTTGGCTTGAATGCGGACCGATTGGAGCAGACAACGTCTCACGCGATGAGCCCGGCTCATGCGAACACGCAGATCTACTGCAGTGGCCCCCCCGCATTTATGGATCTCATCGAGCGCCAGGCTCGCGACTGGGTGTATCCGGCGAATATCCACAAAATTGTCTTAGGTGACAGAAAAAATTCATAGTCGCGTCGTTTTCAAGGTGCGCGTCGAGCGTCGCGAAGCCGGTTTCACTCGTGGTATCTGCCGCATCGCGTGCGTTGACCAGCACCTCCGCGTTGTCATACATCCTGATGTGAGGCAGTTTGCAGGTCCGGCATGATGACATCGCACGGATCGACAGCTCACGCAAAACCAAAAAACGGAGCCGCTTGACAATCTATCTATGAGTAGATATAGTTCGACCCATGGAAACGACAACAACAGTGCGCGAACAGATCCTCGACCACGCAATCACGCTCATCATGCTGCGTGGTTACAACGGGTTTAGCTACCGTGATCTGTCCAGTCTGGTTGGCGTAAAGACCTCGAGCATCCATTACTACTTTCCGTCGAAAGACGATCTGGTTCTGGAAGCGGTCAACGAGTACAGCAAGGAAGTACTCAACGCCATCCACGCAATCGACGCTTCGTTGCCGGCCGACGCAAAGCTCAGCAAGTACGGAAAGCTGTTTGGCAGGACCTTGGGTAACGGCGACCAGATCTGCCTGTGCGGCATGCTCGCTGCCGATATCGGGTCGCTGCCCGATAACATCCGGCAAGCAGTGCAGGCTTTTTTTAAGGCTAACGAAAGCTGGCTGGCCAAGGTTCTGGCGCAAGGCGCGCAGGAACATACGCTGGCGGTGAACGGCAAACCGGAAAACGCGGCGCGCGCCCTCTATGCGGCTTTTCAGGGCAGTGTGCTGGCGAGTCGGCTGTTTCACACCAAGGCTCGACTGGAAGATGTCGAGGCCTCGGTGAGGATTGCGCGATAACGCAGTCGATATGAGGTGGTGAGCCACCTCTTTGTTTGGCCCCCTCGTCTATCTCTGAGTAGATAGACGAGGGGGTGGATGTGATGTCGAATCATCTGTTTTTTTACGGTTTAATCTATCTAGTAGTAGATAGCAAGCCTGATTACTGTCCTCTTTTAAAGGAGTTTCACCATGTCACTCGAAAAAGTTCTCTACCGCGCCCATGCTCACGCTACCGGCGGCCGCGACGGCCGTGCTGTCGTCCCCGCTGGCAATCTCGACTTCAAGCTGACCACGCCCAGGGAGTTGGGCGGTGCGGGCGGCGAAGGCGCTAATCCCGAACAGCTGTTTGCCGCCGGCTACAGCGCCTGCTTCCTCGGCGCGATGAAGTTCGTGGCAGCGCGTGACAAGGTCGCTATCCCCGCGGACGTCTCGATTGACGGCAGCGTCGGCATCGGCGCGATCCCGAACGGCTTCGGTATCGAAGTCGAACTGAAGATCTCCCTGCCCGGCATGGCACGCGAAGCGGCCCAGGCACTGGTCGACAAGGCGCACATCGTCTGCCCGTACTCGAACGCCACCCGCGGCAACATCGACGTCACGCTCACGATCGTTTAACCACGCGTCCAACCGGCTCACAGAGGAACAAACCATGAAGACCTTCAAACCGTTGCTGCTCGCCACCGTTCTTGCAGTCAGTTCCACGCTCGCCATTGCCGCAGGCCCGGCAACACCGGCATCGCCCGATCTGGTGACCAGTCAGTTCCTGAAAGCGCTGAACAGCGGCACGGGACCGGCAATCAACACGATGACACCGGCCCAGGCGCGCCAGGTGTTGATCGGCGCGCAGAACAGCGTCAAGGTGGATCTGTCCGGCATTGATGTGTCGAACAAGACCATCGAGCAGGACGGTATCACCGTGCCGATCACGATCGTGCGGCCGCAAGGCGCAACGGGCACGTTGCCGGTCTTCATGTTCTTCCACGGCGGCGGCTGGATCCTTGGGGACTTCCAGACCCACGAGCGGTTGGTGCGCGACCTCGTCGTGCAATCCGGGGCAGTGGCGGTGTTTGTCAATTACACGCCGTCGCCCGAAGCGCGTTACCCCGTGGCGATCAACCAGGCGTATGCGGCCACAAAGTGGGTCGCGGAACATGGTAATGAAATCGGCGTGGACGGCAGCCGCCTCGCGGTAGTGGGCAACAGCGTCGGCGGCAACATGGCCGCGGTCGTCTCCCTGATGGCGAAGAACAGGCAGGGCCCCGCAATTCGCTTTCAAGGCTTGATGTGGCCGGTGACGGACAACAATTTCAACGACGGCTCGTACAACGCCTATCCGGAAGGTCATTTCCTGACCCGGCCGATGATGAAGTGGTTCTGGGATGCTTACACAAAGGATCCGAAGCAGCGTAACGAGATTTACGCTTCACCGCTGCGTGCTTCGACGGATCAGCTGAAGGGTCTGCCGCCGGCGCTGATCCAGGTAGCGCAGTCCGACGTGCTGCGCGATGAAGGTGAGGCCTATGGTCGCAAACTCGACGCTGCGGGCGATGAAGTTACCACTGTCCGCTACAACGGTACGATCCACGACTTTGGCCTGCTTAATGCGCTCGCTGGCGACGCGCCAACCAAAGCCGCAACCAGGCAGCTTGCCAACGAGTTGCAGGCGCGTCTGAAGTAAGCCGTGCAAAGTTGACTGCGGCGCCTCCCTACTGGCGGAGGGGCGCCCGCAGCACCTTGCTTCACACCATCGAAACGACGCTATTGAGCAGCGTCTTCACGAGTACCGCCTGGCGTGTCGCCCCCGTTTTCGCAAATACGCCGCGCAAATGCGCTCGTGCCGTGTTCTTCGTCACGCCGAGCGCATCGGCGGCTTCGTCCAGTGTGAGGCCGTCAACCAGAAGAAGGGCGAGTTCCGTTTCGGTCGGCGTCAGGCGAAACAACTTGCGCAGCATGACGCGCGCATTCTGCGGCGAACCGGCGGGATCGCGAATGAAGACGGCGACGGCGGGCCGCCGTTTCTTGTCCTCCGCGCAATAGTTGAGCGGAATCGGGCGCATCAGAACGCTGAGCGGCATTTCACCTGTCGGCCGTGACAGCGTTGTCGCCTCGACGCGTGCGGTAGCGGCGATCAAGTGATTGTTAATCGCCGACTGAATTGTCTTCTGGAACTTGCGATTCTCCAGCGGGCAGTGCGCATGCAAGGCATCGTGGCTGATGTAAATGCCATCCTGCTTCGCAAACAGACGATCAGCCGCACCGTTGCTCTTCATCACCTTGCCATGCTCATCCAGGATCACGGTGCCCACCAGCATGCGGTCGATGGTGCCCGCGTACAAGGTGCGCTCGGACTCGAGAACGTCGAGCGTCGAGTGCAGATCGACGGCACGTTTCAGATGTGGCAGGAGAATGGCGATCAATGCCTTGTCGGCCTGGCCATAGTCGCAACCGCGATGGGCGCGGCTGACAAAGAACGCACATTCCACGCCGTCGTCAGTGCGGATGTTGGCCGCGAGGATATAACGCAGATCGAGCGGCTTCAGGTATTGCAGATAGAACTCATGCTCGCACCAGGCTGCTTCGCCAAACAGTTCGTCGGCGGTGAGCACCTGACCGGCGGGCAGGGTGGTAAAGGGGCACATCGCATAGTAGTGCTCGCTGTAGGACGGCTCGCCCGGCAATAGCGTGCCATAGGAGGACGCATTGACGATCAGGCCAGGCCGGTCGCTCGCCGGATTGCGCAGCACCAGCGTGACAAAACTCGCGTCGAGCTGCTGCCGGATGCATTCCAGCAGGCGCGACCACGGTGTCGCTTCCAAAGGCCCTTGATAGACGAGGCCGAGCAGCGCACTCAATTGCCGAGGGCCAAGCGCAGCAGCGTCAAAGTATTCGGAAGCGATACTGTCGCAATCCGTCGACATCTCCATCGACATGTTCGGTGTCTCCGATGAACATGGACTCAAGATTTCTTCTTGTGTTTGAGACGATCATACAAACGTGCGCGCCGCCCACATCGTCCGTTTGATCTAGTCGATGGGGCGGCGCACCGGTAACACGGCGGCCTGACGGCGTGAGGACGTTAGTGCGGATTGCCGTCGCCCAGCAAATACGCCACGATGCGCTCCGCTGCCTGCTCGGGCGAGTCGGTCGTGGTGTCGATGCGGATTTCCGGCTGTTCAGGCGGCTCATACGGCGAGTCGATGCCGGTGAAGTTCTTCAGTTCGCCGCGCCGCGCTTTCTTATACAGTCCCTTGGGATCGCGTTGTTCGGCGACATCGATCGGCGTGTCCACGAATATCTCGACGAACACGCCCGCGCCGGGCAGCGCGCGCGCCATGTTGCGCTCGGCACGGAAGGGCGAAATGAACGACACCAGGGTGATCAGGCCTGCGTCCGTCATCAGACGCGCGACCTCGGCGACACGCCGGATATTCTCGACCCGGTCGGCCTCGGAGAAGCCGAGATCCTTGTTCAACCCATGACGCACGTTGTCGCCATCGAGCAGATAGGTGTGTTTGCCGAGCGCGTGCAGTTTCTTCTCCACCAGGTTGGCGATGGTCGATTTGCCTGCGCCCGATAAACCCGTGAACCACGCGATGCGCGGCGTTTGGCCCTTGAGCGCAGCATGCGCCGCGCGATCGACGTCGATCGCCTGCCAATGCACGTTCTGCGAGCGCCGCAACGCGAAATGCAGCATGCCGGCGCCGACCGTATTGTTGGTCAGCCGGTCGATCACGATAAAGCCGCCGGTATCGCGATTCTCGGCGTAGGTGTCAAACGCGATCGGCCGGTCGAGGCTGAGATTGCACACGCCGATTTCGTTGAGATCGAGCGTGCGGGCCGCCAGGTGTTCGAGCGTGTTGACGTTGATCTTGTATTTGGGCTGCGCACTGGTGGCGCCCACCAGACGGGTGCCGATCTTCAGCAGATAAGGACGGCCTGGCAGCATCGGCTCGTCGCTCATCCAGACGAGGGTTGCTTCGAACTGGTCGGCGACGGCGGGCGGCGCGTCGGTGCACGCGATCACGTCACCGCGGCTGACATCGATTTCGTCTTCCAGCGTCAGCGTGACCGATTGTCCGCACGTTGCCGCGTCACACTCGCCCGTGGCGGTGATGATCGACGCGATACGGCTTTCCTTGCCCGACGGCAGCACGCGAACGCGTTCACCGCGACGGATGTTGCCTGAGACGATGTTGCCCGCATAGCCGCGAAAATTCAGGTGCGGCCGGTTGACCCATTGCACCGGCAAGCGGAACGCTTTGTTGCGTTGCGCATCGTCTTCGATCGGCACGGCTTCCAGATATTCCATCAGCGCCGGTCCCTGATACCAGGGCGTGTTGGCGCTGGGCTCGGTGACGTTGTCGCCGCGCAGCGCGGACATCGGGATGCAGACGATATTTTCCAGCCCGATCTGGCTGGCAAACTCGCGATACTCGGCCTCGATTCGATCGAACACGTCTCGCGCGTAGTCGACCATATCCAGCTTGTTGATCGCCACCACGATGCGCCCGGTGCCGATCAACGATACCAGGTAGCTATGGCGGCGCGTCTGCGTCAATACGCCTTTGCGCGCATCGATCAGGATGATCGCGACGTCGGCCGTGGAGGCGCCGGTCACCATATTGCGCGTGTACTGTTCATGTCCCGGCGTATCGGCGACGATGAATTTGCGCTTCTCGGTCGAGAAAAAACGGTAAGCGACGTCGATGGTGATGCCCTGTTCGCGCTCGGCGCTGAGTCCGTCGACCAGCAGCGCGAAGTCGAGATCGCCGCCTTGCGTGCCGACTTTTTTCGAATCCGCTTCGAGCTGGCTGAGCTGGTCTTCGAACAGCATCTTCGACTCGTACAACAGCCGGCCGATTAATGTGCTCTTGCCGTCGTCGACACTGCCGCAGGTGATGAAGCGCAGCAACCCTTTGGTTTGATGCGTCGACAGATACTGCTCTATGTCGTCGGCAATCATGGTGGAAACATGTGCCATCAGAAGTACCCCTCTTGTTTCTTCTTTTCCATCGAACCGGCTGAATCGCTGTCGATCAACCGTCCCTGTCGCTCCGACGTCTTCGCCAGCAACATTTCCTGGATGATGCCGGTCAACGTATCGGCCTCGCTCTCAATCGCGCCGGTGAGCGGGTAGCAGCCGAGCGTGCGGAAACGCACTTTCTTCATCTCCGGTACTTCGTTCCTGTGAAGTGGCATGCGCTCGTCGTCGACCATGATGAGCGTGCCGTCACGCTTGACCACCGGACGCTCCTTCGCGAAGTACAACGGCACGATCGGAATCTCGTTCAGGTAGATGTACTGCCAGATGTCGAGCTCGGTCCAGTTCGAAATCGGGAACACGCGGATGTTTTCACCCTTGCGTTTGCGCGCGTTGTACAGGTGCCAGAGTTCGGGGCGCTGCATCTTCGGGTCCCAGCGGTGCTGTTCCGAACGGATCGAGAAAATGCGTTCCTTGGCGCGCGATTTCTCTTCGTCGCGGCGTGCTCCGCCGAAGGCGGCATCGAATCCATAATGGTCGAGCGCCTGTTTCAGACCCTGCGTCTTCCAGATGTCCGTATGCACCGCCGAGCCGTGTGTGAACGGATTGATGTTCTGCTCGACACCCTCAGGGTTGATATGGACCAGCAGTTCAAGATCGAGCCGCTCGACGGTCTGGTCGCGAAACGCAATCATCTCGCGGAATTTCCACGTCGTATCGACGTGCAACAGCGCAAAAGGCGGCTTGGCGGGATAGAACGCCTTCATCGCGAGATGCAGCATGACCGAGCTGTCCTTGCCGATCGAGTACAGCATCACCGGGTTTTCGCATTCGGCCACCACCTCGCGCATGATGTGGATGCTCTCTGCTTCCAGACGCTCCAAGTGGGTCAACATCGTGAGTCTCCTTGTCGTTTGCTGGGCCCCGTGACGAAGATGAGGGGCCGCGCTTGAAGGAGACAGTACTGGTCCGGTGCAGATGGATTCTTCGTCCGACCAGACTAAAAAACGCATGGGGCGCGATTTGTCCGTGCGAACGGGACTAGCCTGGCTGCGCCGCGCGCGCGGCCTGGTAGAGCGACTCGGCTCGTACTTTCAAGCTGCGCGCGACCGCGTCGAAACCCAGGCGTACCCAATCGCCGTGCGTGGCCATCACGACCGGCGCCGTCGGCCCCAGAAACAGGTCAGTCGAATAGTAAGTACAGCTTGCCTCGCCCGTGGCTTCGATTACCTGATCGCGGCGCGCCGCATCCGGGTTGCCGGCTGAAGGGATCATTTCCCACGACAGCAGCGTCGGGCGGTCGAACGCCACCAGGTGCTCGATCACGTGGAGCAGTTCGCCGGGCGCGGCAGGGTTCGGCAGGAACAGGTTGACCGGTTCGCCCATTTTGAGCGTCGATTCGACTTTGACCGTGTACGGATTCCATTGCGGATACTGCGCGAGATCGGTGAGCACATCCCACACAAGCGACGCAGGCGCATCGATCTCGACCTTGATCGATGTCACCAGGTTTTGCTGAATGGACATATAAGACTCCTTGGAAAGCGGGTTGTCGCGCGTTGTCGCGCGCGATCATCCTGTCAGGGGCGTGCCGTCGCGCTCTTCGTCCAGGTGGACTATTGGCGGGTAAACCCAGGTTAGTCCGGTCGGACGAAGAGCGCGGGATTCGTCCACTTGTATCGTGTGCTTTCAAGGACACGACGGAGACCCGGCATGGCAGCACATTCCAGTGAAGAACAGCTTCTTTCCGGCCAGGCATGGGCTGATTTCTGCGAGACACTAAAACGCAGCGGCCAGCAGATTCTCCGGGCGGAGGCGCCCAACGACGCGCTGACCCGCACTGAAGGATTTCGTTATCTGAGCCGGCTCTTGCGGATTGCGCTTGAAATGCATGTGGAATTCGCGGACGCGGATTTCCCCGGCTTCTTCTCGCCATCGCATGAAACCGCGAAGATCGGCGCGGATAACCCGGACAATCTCTACCAATATGCACGCCTGAACGGCGCACACGACTATCGGGTTTCCGGCCAGCGCGGCACGGTGGCGTATTTAAGCTTCGGCACGCAGAAGGGCGGCTACGAGACTGACGGCAAGATGACCCAGACCGGCTTTATCGATGCCAACCATCTGGCGGTCGAGGCGGACGGCAGTTTTGAAATCGTGCTGAGCCAACGGCCGCACGAAGGCAACTGGGTACGTATGGAGCCGGGCACCAACGCGCTGATCGCGCGGCAGACGTTTCTCGATCGCAAGTCGGAGAAGCCCGCCCAACTGAAGATCGAGCGCATCGGTTCGACGGACAAGCCGGCTGCGCTCGATCCCGCGATGCTGCACACCGGCCTGCTACGCGCGGCCGGTTTCGTCGAGAACACCGCACGTCTCTTCGCGGATTGGGCCGAGGGTTATCAGCGCCACGCCAACCAGTTGCCGCCCGCCGACCAGGCGGTCTGCCAGGCCGTGGGCGGCGATCCGAACATCTTCTACTACCACTCGTACTGGACCCTCGGCGACGACGAGGCGCTGGTGATCGAGGCGGCGTCCCTACCCGAATGCGACTTCTGGAACCTGCAGATCAACAACTACTGGATGGAATCGCTCGACTACCGGCACCACACCATCTGCATTAACAAACATTCGGCGCGCTACGAAGCCAATGGCGGCGTGACGCTGATCCTGAGCGCACGCAATCCGGGCAAGCCCAATTGGCTCGACACGGCGGGGCACCGCAATGGCACGATGTGCTGGCGCTGGGTCGGCGCCGCGCAGCCGGTTCATCCGGTCGCACGGGTCGTCAAACTCGAAACGCTTGAGGAGGCCGCATGACGACCGACGCAACCACGGCAACCCGCCTCGACGCAGACAGCCTGTTGGCGCTGGCGATCGAACGCTCGGGAGGCCTGACCGATTTCGGCGCCGGCAACTATCGTGAGGCGCTTAACGTCTTGATCCATTCGCTGACCCGCGAGGCTAACCTGTCGCCGCAAGGCGAGGCGATGTTGTACGGCAAGGTGCTGGCGCAACTGGTCAACCGGCTGGTCATCGAAGACTATTGCCGGCGTTATCCCGAGATCCTCACGCAGCCGATCGATGATCCGCTCGTCATTGTCGGCTTGCCGCGGACCGGCACTACGCTGCTGCAACGCATGCTGGCCGCCGACCCGCGCTTCTACTCAGCGGCCTGGTGGGAAACGCGCTACCCGGCACCGTTGCCGGGTGAAGCGGTCGAGCATCCCGCGTCGCGCATCGCCTCGGCCTGTGCGGAGGTCGAGCAGATGATCGAGACCATCCCGCAGATTCTCGCAATTCATCCGCTCGATGCGATGCAGCCGGACGAAGAGTTCATGCTGATGGAGCACTCGTTCATGTGCGCAATGGACTCGTATGCGAACGTCCCAACGTATACGGCCTGGCTCGCGCAGCAGGATCAGACCTCCGTCTATGAATACCTGAAAAAGATGCTGCAGTTCCTGCAATGGCAAAAGCGGCAACGCGGCGTGCCGGATGCGCAGCGATGGATACTCAAGACACCACAGCATCTGCATACCCTCGAACGCCTGTTCAAGGTCTTCCCGCGCGCAAAAGTGGTGCTGACCCACCGCGATCCGACCATGACGATTCCGTCGATGGCCAGCATGGCGCACACCCTGTGGAAAATGTTTGCCGACGCACCGGACGCCAAAGTGGTCGGCGGGCAGTGGTCCGCGCAAATGAGGCGCGCGGTTCACCACGCGATGGCGGTGCGCGCCGCGCTGCCGGCCGGGTGTTTTCTCGACATCCGTTTCGAGGACACCGTGACCGATCCGTTCGGCGTGATCGAGCGGGTGTATCGCTTTGCCGGCATGCCGTTTCCGGACGACGTCCGCGAAGCGATGAAGGCATGGCTGTCGCACAACAGCCGCGACAAGCGCGCCGTACACGACTACACGCTTGCGGAGTTCGGACTGAGCGTGGAGCAGCTTGAACGCGACTTTGCACCGTACCGTGAGCGTCATATTTTGCCGGGCGTAACCGCGGTGCCTTAACGCGCGATTGCCCGTGCAGTCAGCGCGGTGCGCACGCATTCATAACGCCCACTCATCGTCGACACACACAGGAAAGTCATGCCGCGCGATTTGCAGTACCTGCTCGACCGGGCCGACATCTCCGATTTACTGATCGATTACGGCACCGCGATCGATGCGCGCGATTTTGCCGCGCTGGATCGCGTTTTCACCGCCGACGCCGTGATCGACTACCGCGCGACCGGCGGCCCGCTTTGCACGCTCGAAGAGGCCCGGCAGTTTCTGGCCAAGGCATTGCCGCAGTTTCCGCGCAGCCAGCACATGATGGGCAATATCAGCATCGCGTTGCAAGGCGCGACGGCGACTGCCCGCACGATGTGCCACAACCCGATGGTGATGCGGCAGCCCGATGGCGGTGAGAAGGTGATGTTCTTCGGCATCTGGTACGCGGATGAACTGGTGCGCACCGGCGACGGCTGGCGCATCCAAAACCGCTGCCTGGAATTTTGCTACTCATATAACTATCAAGGGAGTCTTTGACATGCTCATGAGAAACAAGGTCGTCGTGGTATCAGGCATCGGTCCGGGCCTCGGTATCAAGCTTGCCGTCGAGGCCGCGCGCGAGGGTGCGCACGCGGTTGTTGTCGCCGCCCGCACTGCGGCGAAACTGGATGAGGCGGAACAGCGGATCCGCGAATTGGGCGTCGATTGTCAGGTGCTGAAGGTGACGGCGGATATTACCGACAGGCAGCAATGCAAGAACCTGGTCGAACAGACGATCGAGCGCTTCGGCCGGATTGACGCGTTGGTGAACAGCGCATTTGTGCACGGCAAATTCCCCGAGCCGATCGAAGAGGCCGATCTGGACGGCTGGCGCTCGGTGTTCGACACCAACGTGTTCGGCACCATGAACCTGACGCTCGAAGTGGTGCCGCACATGAAAAAGCGCGGCAGCGGCGCGATCGTCATGATCAACACGCAGGCGGCGCGCAAGCCGTTTCCGGGTGAATCGGGCTATGCGGCGTCCAAAGGCGCGCTGGCGGTGGCAGTCAAGTATCTCGCGCGAGAACTTGGGCCGCACGGGATCCGGGCCAACAGCATCCACATGGGCTGGATGTGGGGCGCGCCGGTGCAGGAGCACGTCCGGCAGGCGGCGGCTGCCTACAATGTGCCGCAGGAGCAGATTATCGCGCCGATCGCGGCGAATATCGCGCTCGGACACATTCCGACCGACGACGACTGCGCAAAAGCGGCATTATTTCTGGTGTCCGACTACGCGAAGGTCATCACTGGCGCGACACTCGACGCCAACGGCGGCGACTTCATGCCTTGACTCGACCCATTTGGAGACACACTGTGACCCAGCCTATCGTCACGGATCAGCATCAGCGCAGCGGCGCTGCGGGCTCGGAAGACTCGCGCGCCGCCGCCACAGCGACTCACTTCTTCGCCTTCAACGGCGACGCGGACGGACTCTGCGCGCTGCAACAGTTACGGCTCGCCGAGGCGCCGCAGGCCATTCTGGTCACCGGCGTCAAGCGCGACATTCAGTTATTGCGGCGTATCGAAGCCGGTCGCGGCGATCAGGTCACTGTCCTCGACGTCTCGCACGAACAGAACGGTGAGGACGTCAGCCGTCTGTTGCGGACCGGCGCGCAGGTCCGGTATTTCGACCATCATTTTGCGGGCGATCTGCCGGCTCATCCGGGCTTCGATGCTCATATCAACACCGCGGCCGATGTGTGCACCAGCTCGATCGTCAACGGCTACCTGGGCGGACGACATGTCCGTTGGGCCATCGTCGCGGCCTTCGGCGATGAGCTGCCGCAGCTCGGCCAGGCGCTCGCCCACGCGTATGGACTCGCACCCGAAACCGTTGTCTCGCTCGCGCAACTGGGACGTCACCTGAACTACAACGCCTATGGCGAAACCGTCGACGACCTGCACTTCGACCCTGCCGTATTGGCCGAGGCGATATTGCCGTTCGCCGACCCGAGCGATTTCATGCGGGAGACCCGCGTTTTCGCGGCGCTGTGCGAAGGTTATCGTGAAGATATGGGAAAGGCGCGTGCACTGCGTCCCGAACGGGAGGTGAGCGGCGCCACACTGGTCAGGCTTCCTCACGAAGCGTGGGCGCGGCGCGCGACCGGGGTGCTTGCCAACGAACTGATGCAAGCGCGGCCGGACAGCGCGCTCGCGGTCCTATCGCCGAAGTCCGATGGCGGCTTCGTCGTGAGCGTGCGGGTGCCGGCGGGCAAAGCGCTGGGCGCCGATGATTTCTGCCGCGGCTTCGACACCGGCGGCGGCAGAAAGCGGGCGGCGGGAATCAATCATTTGCCGGAGACAGAGTGCGAGCAGTTCATCACGCGCTTCGAAACGGCTTTTAGGATGCCATGAACGACGCATCGGACCGATCAGGCCGATGCGCCCCCCCATCGTTGTCGCGCGACATGGCGTAGGCCGCGATCGATCGAATCAATGCGCCGCGAGCGTATTGAGCGCGGCGATACCCAATTGATTCCGGCTGACGATCGGGCAGTTTTGCGCGCAACCGGTCGGGTCCAGGTTGGCGTAGGCTGCCGCGCGCGCGCCATTGTCTGAACTGGCATCGCCTGCATGCGTGCGCACGAAGCCGCCGAGCGCCAACAAGGCGACCGTACATCCGCCAACGACACTGAGTTTTCGGGAAATGCGTTTCATGGTGTCTCCGTCCAGTTCAGCCAGGGTTCGTCTTGCGCGGCCATTCCGGGGCGCGGCAGAGCGATGATTTTGTATGGGCTCAGGCTAGCACCGCCGATTTGCCGGGTCTTAGTCTGTTTGAATTAGGGGGAAACCTTGGGTGTCTGGTGGCGCGGCTGGGACCGCCAGCCGCTGCGCCTATGTTGCAGAGCAGTAAGAGGGCGGCATGGGGTTAGCCCTGATCCCAGCCCCCGTCCCAGTTAGTCTGAATGGATGATTGAGCCTTGCAGTGGAGCTTGAAACTTGGCGCAAGGGCATCGCTTTCGATCACCCTGGGAACACGGAGACTACATGACGGCAATGGACCAGCTGGGGGCGCGGCTGCGCAGGCTCGAAGACATGGAGGCGATCCGCAGCCTCAAGGCGCGCTACTTCTTTTGCTGTGATCGGAAGGACCCGCAAGGTGTGCGCGACTGCTTCGCGCCGGGCAAGGTGTTGATCGACTACGGGCGTATCGGCGTGTTCAGCGACCGCGATCAACTGGTCGACGTGTTCGAACGACTCGGCTGCCACGACCATATCGTCGAAATGCATCACGGAGCGAATCCGCAGATTGCGCTCGTCGACGATACGGCGGCATGCGGCACTTGGGGATTGTTCTACTACCTCATCAACATGCGCGATCGCGTGGTCACGCAACTGGGCGCGTACTACGAAGACGAGTATCGCAAGCTCGATGGCGTTTGGAAGATCGCTGTGACGCGCTGCGTCGTAACGTCGACGCTAGCGATGGATCTCGCCGATGGAATGGCAAGAATTCTGTTCGCGGGTCGAAGTGCACCGGCACTCGTCGACGACCCGGAGAATCAGGCGTAGACCCGCTCAGGGAACGGACGCCACGCCTTCACGGGTATTCAGGTGTGGTGTCGAGATTTCCATTCAATGCACAGGCCCGCGATGAGGCATGTGGGCTTTTCTGAACGACATTCAACGGGGATAGACATGGGCAGCCTGCAGGACAAGATCGCCTTGATCACGGGAGCGGGCCAGGGCGTGGGGCAAGGGATCGCCTACGCGCTTGCAGCAGAGGGTGCGAGGGTGGCAGTGGTGGGGCGGACCTTGGGCAAGCTGGAAGACACCTGTGCAGAGATCCGGCGCCGCGGCGGTGTAGCGGACGCGTTCGTCTGCGACATGATGGTCAAGGAACAGATCGACCACTGCGTCGAACAGGTGGTGAACCGCTATGGCGGCCTCAACATCCTCATCAACAATGCGCAGATCGTGCCGTTGGGCCGCTTGCTGGAGGTCAGTGACGAAGCCTTCGTGACGGGCCTCGATTCGGGGCCGCTGGCGACGCTGCGCATGATGCGCGCTTGCCATACGCACTTGAAAGGTGGCGGCGCGGTGGTGAATTTCGCTTCGTCCGCTGCGGTGCGCTGGGACGCGTCGGGCTACGGCCCGTATGCGGCGGCGAAGGAAGCCATCCGGGCGCTCACGCGCGCGGCGGCCTGCGAATGGGGCGTGGACGGCATCCGGGTCAACGCGGTCGCGCCGCATGCGATGTCGCCAGGCATGAAAGGCTGGATGACGGAGCGGCCAGAGGAAGCAGCCGCGTTCTTCAAGACCATTCCGCTTGGCCGGGTGGGCGATTGTGAGCAGGACATTGGCCGGGCGATCGTGTTCCTTGTTGGAGCCGACGCCGGCTACCTGACCGGCGCGACACTTCCCCTCGACGGTGGGCAGGCCTACTGGGGTTGACGCCTCGCCGGCGTATGCGTGCACTGATTCCGAAACCCCGGTTCTATAACCACATCAACCTGGCTTGCGCGCTCCCTTTGCGGCGACGTGCTCAGCCAGTCAGAAAAGGAGAAGCTTCATCATGGGTCGTCTTGCAAACAAGGTCGCTATTGTCACCGGAGGCGCCCGCGGCATGGGCGAACAGACGTGCCGCCTCTTCGCGCAGGAAGGGGCGCGGGTGGTCATCGCTGATGTGCTGGAGGCGGAGGGCGAGGCACTCGCACGCGAACTGGGGGACGCAGCCTGTTTCATGCGCCTCGATGTCAGCGACGAAGCGAATTGGGAGTCCCTCGTCGCGGCGACGCTTAGAAAATTTGAACGCATCGATGTGCTCGTCAACAACGCAGCCGTGCTCGTGTTCGGCGAGATCGCCGCGTTGTCCAAACGTGACTTCGAGCGCGCCGTTTCGATCAACCTCGTCGGCACCTTCCTGGGCATTCGCACGGTCGCGCCTGTCATGAAGACCCAGCGGACCGGCTCGATCGTCAACATTTCGTCGGTTGACGGGTTGCGCGGTGTCAACGCGCTTGCGGCCTATGTGTCGAGCAAATGGGGCGTGCGTGGGCTGACCAAGGTCGCCGCGCTCGAGCTCGGTCATCATGGTGTGCGTGTGAACTCGATTCATCCAGGTGGGGTCAACACGCTGATGTCGAATCCGGGTGGGGCACCGGTCGAGGAGGTCAACAAGGCCTATAAACACGTGCCGATGCAACGGGTCGGCGAACCGGACGAGATTGCCCGGGCGACGCTGTTCCTCGCTAGCGACGAGGCGTCCTATTGCAATGGCAGCGAGTTGTCCGTTGATGGCGGTATGGCGGCGGGGAGCTACTATGCCGGCTTGCCGGGAGCGCCGGCCTGACGCTCAGCGGGGACGCGCCGCAGCCGTTGGCGCGGCGCTGTATGACGCCAATGCTTCGGCGGCCTGCGTGAGCGTCGAGGGATGGGTTCAGCTTACATGGCCTCGTCTAGAAGCACATTTGCCAGGACCGATGCGCCTTGCGCCAGATGTACGGGATCAGCATCTTCCAACTCGTTGTGACTCAGTCCGGCTTTGCAGGGCACAAAAATCATTGCGGTGGGCGCGACATACGACAGGTTGACCGCATCGTGGCCTGCTCCGCTGCAAATATCCATGGAGGGATAACCCAGCGATGACGTCGCGTGCCGTACGCGTTGGACACATTGAACGTCGAAGGCGACGGGTTCATAGGCCGCAACCGTTTGCACGTCGACACTCGTGCCGTGGGTCACGGCCCGTTGGGCGCAGATAGTCTCGATTTCGGCGACGAGCGTTTGGAGCATCGGTTGCTGCGGGTGCCGTACATCAATGCTGAAGACGACTTTGCCGGGTATCGTGCTTGGCGAATTGGGATAACAATCGATATGTCCCACCGTCACGCGCGCATCGGGATCAATTCTGTGGCCGAGGTTAAGGATAGACGCAATCATATTTGCGGCGGCTTCCAATGCATCCTTGCGCAAATTCATAGGCGTCGTGCCGGCATGGGATTCGAACCCCACAATGGTGACTTCCAGCTCGTAGATGCCTTGGGCACCGGTTACCACGCCAATCGGAAGATTGGCATTTTCCAGTATCGGTCCTTGCTCAATATGCGCCTCGAAATAGGCTTTCGGCACCTGGGCATAAGTCGCGGTGCCGGCGAATCCGGTACGCTGCAACTCGTCACCCAGGAGTACGCCGGATTGCATGCAGGGGCGTGCGCGCGCGACGTCAATGTCGAGTTTCCCGCTGTACACAGCGGAGCCCATCATGCCCGGTGTGAAGCGCGAGCCCTCTTCGTTGGTCCAGGCAACGACCTCGATGGGATACCGGGTACTGACGTCAAGTTCGTTCAAAGTCCGGATCACTTCGAGGCCCGCCAATACCCCGTACACCCCGTCAAAACGACCGCCCGCGGGTTGCGTGTCAAGATGACTTCCACACATTACGGCCGGGGCGTCTTTCTGGGTGCCGTTCCTGCGCGCAAAAATGTTGCCGATTGGGTCGATGCGAAGCTCGCATCCGGCCTCTTCACACCATTGCATAAAGAGGTGTCGAGCCTGACCATCCTCGTCTGTCAGCGCCAGACGGCAGTTGCCGCCTTTAGCCGTCGCTCCGATCCTCGCCATGTCCATCAACGAACGCCAGAGCCTGTCCTGATTCACGCTGATCATGCTGGTCACTTCCCTACGTTTGAAAAAGTTGATTGCGCCCGCTAAACAGCTTCGGTCGAGAACCGGGCGGAGGGGGTTTCGAGAGAACCTGAATTGACTGCGCGGATCCATGCCGCTGCGAATGGCTCTGGAGGTAAGCGTATATACTGGGATTGATAAACAAAAGACAAAAAATATTTCACCTCGATAACGTTTTGTTGTCATCTCTCGCGGCCATGAAACTTAACCAACTCAACGCGTTTCTAGCGGTGACCCAACATACGACGATTCGTGGTGCGGCGCGTGCACTGGGCTTGACGCAGCCGGCAGTCACCCGAGTCGTACGCGAACTTGAACTCGATTTCGGTGTTCCACTGATCACGCGAAGCGTGAAGGGCATTGAGCTCACGGAGTATGGCAAGGCGTTCGAAGTCCGCGCCCGGCTGTTGGTGGAGGAGATGCGCCGCACGCGCGACGAGATCGAGCAGATCAAGCACGGGACGACCGGATCAGTATCGATCTCCGTTAGTCCCACCGTCGCGTTCACGATTCTGCCGGCTGCTTTTGATGCATTTACGCGCAACCTGCCCGAAGCCACGGTCAATTTCAGCGAGGGAAGCAATACGTTCGGCTTCGCCAGGCTGCGTGACGGTACACTCGATTTCATCGTCACCCATCTGCTGGAAGAGCCCGACGAAACCAATGGTGAGTTCACAAGCATTCCACTCTTCCGTTCGGTCTTCGTGGTCGGTGCCAGGAATCGGCATCCGCGGGTCCGTGCCCGCTCGCTGCGAGAGATCCACGATGAACAGTGGTGCATGCCATTGTATGGCGCGGGTGGCGATGATCTGATGCGTTCGATTTTTCAGCCGAATGGCCTGGCGAGACCCAAACGCATCGTCCGATGTCCTTCTTTCTCGGTGGCACTCGGACTCGTCGCTCACACCAATGTTCTGAGCGTGTTCGCCAAGCCGCTTGTCGACATCGAATTCAAGCGGCATGGCATCAAGGCGCTGACATTGCAGGAACCGTTGCCTCATCTAACCGTCGCGATCATCGCGCGGCGCGGCGCACGTCTTACGCCTGCGGCACTGCACTTTATCGATTGCTTGAAGGAGGCCTCGGCGATATTCGGGGCGGAGTAGCGCGCTTTGCCGCGGTAGGAAACGATGAGCAGGAACGGTGCGCTCCGCGAGCCACCTATACGAATCGGCAACTGGCTGTCCCCAGCGTCCCATAGTCGGCATGAAATGTATCGCCACGGTTCGCATAGACAGGTCGCGTCAACGATCCGCTTAGCATGATTTCGCCCGGCTGCAGGGTCATGCCATACCTCATCCGGCTCCCCTACACGCCATCGCTGTCATGCCGCAGCGGTGCATTCTTCAAAACGAGCGCCATCAACTGGCGCCGCGAATCGACGCCGAGCTTCGCGAACGCCCGCTTCGCATAGGTCTCGACGGTCGAGGGCTTCAGCCCCATCGATTGCGCGATCGCCGGCGTCGTCATTCCCTGAATGAACGACGAGCACACGTGCGTTTCGCGCGCCGTCAGCTTGCTGTGCAAGTGCGGCAGCCACTGCGCGAGCAAGTTGTTGTCCGACGTATCCTGACGGCCGTCGTTCGGCGAGATCGCGCCGATCAACCGCTTGTGTACCGCCGACAGCGGCAGCACGACGTGAGCGAACTGCTTCAGCAGGCTCAGTTCCTTCAGCGAGAACGACGGCAGGCGCCGTGAGCGCGCCATGGATATCGAGTATCGCGTACCGTTCGTCACGCCTGCGACCACGCATTCGTCGTGGATGTTGCCGATGTCGAAGAACAGATGCCGGAGCTCGCTCGCCACCTTCTGCGCGGAGATCTGGATCAAATGCACATCGCGCTTGTCTGCGATTCCCTCGTAGGTCGCGTCCTCGCTCGCATAGCTCCCGTAGTAGTGCCGCATCACCTGCTCGACGAGCTCACGATCGCGACCGAAGCTTCCGATCCAGCCGATGCTGCGTTGTCCGGACGGAGACACCCGTTCGTAGTCCAGATGCACCGCGTCGAAGTCGACGAAGCGCACAAGACTTTCATACACCACCTGAATGAACTGCGGAGCGCCGACGGCATGCGCGATGTCGCCCAACGTCTCGGTCACGAACGTGACCTGACTGAGCTGGAGATCCGGGGAGGGAGGCGCGGCGTTCATAACTTCTGTTCTCGATGATTTCTGGGTGGCGCTACTCGTATCACGACAAATTCCCCCTGCCTACACGGGAATGCACCCAAATCACCGTCATCGAGGATGACGCTTGTCCTTTATTCCCGGGACAGACGACGCGTGCCGCGATCTTTACAGTGCTCGACAAGCTGAAACCAAGACCCGTTGCCCAACCTTCTCTCCGTACGTCGACGATCGCCTCGCGACGCTTTAACGACTTTGCTTACCGGCGGCATCTGCATCGAGCGGAGCGGCCGACTCACACTACCTGGAGATTTCCTATGCGTGCCCGTTTTCGTCGCTGCCCGGTCATCAGAATCGTGCTCGCCGCATCAGCCGGCCTCGCGTTCGCGGCGAGCCAGTCAGTCCAGGCTGGCGACACCAATCTGAACGTTTACAACTGGTCCGAGTACATCGCGAAGGACACGGTGCCCATCTTCGAGAAGCAGACCGGCATCAAGGTGCGCTACGACAGCTATGACAGCGACGACACGCTGCAGACCAAGCTGCTCACCGGCAGTTCCGGCTACGACATCGTCGTGCCGACGTCGAACTATCTCGCGCGGCAGATCCAGGCGGGCGTCTATCAGAAGCTCGACAAGTCGAAGATCCCGAACCTTGCCAACCTCGACCCGGCGCTGATGAAGATGATGGCGAAGGCCGATCCGGGCAACCAGTACGGCGTGCCGTGGGCGTGGGGCACGACGGGGGTTGGCTACAACGTCGAGGCCGTCAGGAAACGGCTTGGCGACAACGCGCCGACCGACAGCTGGGCGCTGCTGTTCGATCCGGCGAACGTGTCGAAGCTGAAGGGCTGCGGCGTGTCGCTGCTCGACGCGCCGGACGCGGCATTCGCAGCGGTGCTGCAATACATGGGCAAGGATCCGGAAAGCAGGAACCCGGCGGACTATCAGGCGGCCTACGACGTGCTGAAGACGATTCGTCCGTACATCACGCAGTTCAATTCGGTGGGCTATGCGGACGATCTTGCGAACGGCGACGTGTGCGTCGTGCTCGGCTGGTCTGGCGACGTCAGCCTCGCGCGGCGGCGCTCGGTAGAGGCGAAACACGGATACGAGATCCGCTACGTGAATCCGAAGGAAGGCGGCCTGCTGTGGTTCGACGCGATGGCGATCCCGAAGGATGCGCCGGACCCCGAGGCGGCGTTGAAGTGGATCAACTACATCGAGGATCCGAAGACCAACGCGGCGATCACCAACGAGATCGCCTATCCGACCGCGAACCAGGCCGCGCGCCCGTTCGTAAAGCCGGAGATCTCGCAGGACCCGGACGTCTATCTGCCTGACAGCGTGCTCGCCAGAATGGCGCTCGCGATGCCGATCAGTGCCGATATCACGCGGTTGCAGAACCGTCTGTGGCTGCGGTTGAAGTCCGGCGGTTGAGGAGTCCGAAGCGAAGAACAACAAGGAGACGTTTCATGAAGAAGAGGTTAATCAGCGCGCTGGTAGCCGGGGTGCTGCCGGGGCTGGCCGCAGCGAGTCCGACCGGCGATCAGATCAAGGCGCTGCAACAGCAGCTCGCCACGCTGCAGCAGGAGGTCAAGGGGCTGCAGTCGCAGCTTGCCGCGAAGCCCGTCGCCAAGCCGGCGCCGGCGAGCACGGCCCAGGTCGATCCGTCGTCGGCGGACTACGGCCAGGCACCGGCGGTGCTGACCAACGACGACGTCACCGAGTTGAAGCAGCAGGCCGCGAGCCAGCAACTGAAAGTCGATGCGTTGACCGACGCGGCGCAGACCGGCCCGATCGCGGGGCTGTCGGTGACCGGCTACATCGATCCCACCTATCTGTATAACCGTGCGGCGAGCACGTCGTCGTTCCAGTTCGCGAACCACGAGAACGCGTACCAGTATTACAACAGCACGTTTGGCGATCTGTACCTCGACATCAAGAAGACGTTCGGCGTTGGGCCGATGGCGCCCTCCGCCGAGGTGACTTTGATGCCGAACCGCGGCGCCGGCATGTATCTGATGAACGAACACGGCGACAGCGGGCTCAACATTCTGAATACCGCGATCGCGACAGTGCCGCTGACGACGACCACGTCGGTCGTCGCCGGCCTGATGTCGGGGCTGAGCGGCTATGAGATGCAGCAGTCGAACCAGATGCTGACGCTTACGCACAACCTGCTGTATGACTTCTCGGATCCGGGCAGCTCGATCGGCGCCGGCGTCAACTACACCGGCGACCAGTGGGCATGGAAATTCCTGCTCGGCAACGAGCAGTTCCGCACCGCCGGCTCGGTGACGCAGACCGGCACGAACGCGCTCGGCGACCCGATCACGACCAGCAACCGCATGCCGACGTTCACCGCGCGGGTCGACTATTTCCGCGGCAGCCAGCTCGACGTCGGCGGCTCGTTCGCCATCGGCCGGCAGACGCTGCCGAGTGCGATCGACCCGGCAACAGGCTCGGTCAGCTATGGCTGGGGCGGCCAGGCGCCGAACGGCTACGGCACCTTCCTCTTCACCGAAGCCGATGCGACGTACGCGCTGGCCGACATTCAGTACAACGCCGAAATCGACTACGGCCAGCAGCAGAATGGCGCGTGGAACGGCGGCCAGGCGCAGTGGTACGGACTGTCGCTGCTCGCGCATCGGAAGTTCAGGCTGCCGGTGATCGGGCGGATGGGCGTGACCGCCCGCTACGACCTGCTGGTCGACAGCAAGAACGGTGGCGGAGGGGGCGGGATCGGCCTGAACGGCAATGGGATGGATCCGTATAACGGCTTCGGCATCGACGTGAATTGCCTGTCGGCATCCAGCAACCACGGCTTCGAGTGCAAGGGCGCGACGCGCCAGGACGCGGCGCTCGACCTGCTGTTCTATCCGACCCAGCAGATCACGGTGAAGGTCGAATACCGGCACGATTGGGCGAGCCATCAGGTGTTCCTGCGCAATGACGGCTCATATGCGAAGTCGAACGACCTGTTAGCCGCGCAATTCATCTACTCCTTTTGATGCGATGCCGGCGCCGGCCTGAGGAAACAGGGTCGCCGCCGGTCGCAAGGCTTTGTCATGCTCAAGTTCGAAAATCAAGCACACGTCCCCTCGTTTTACGCGGCCACCGCGAACGACCGGACGTGCTATCCGCCGCTCGATGCGACGGTCTCCGCTGACGTCTGCGTGATCGGCGGCGGACTCACTGGCCTTTCCACCGCGCTCAATCTCGCGGAACGCGGCTATTCGGTCGTGCTGCTCGAGGCGTCGAAGATCGGCTGGGGCGCGAGCGGCCGTAACGGCGGCCAACTGATCGCGGGCTATTCGTGTGACATCGATACGTTCTCGTCCCACATGCCGGAAGAGGACGTGCAGCGCGTCTGGGCGATGGGGCTCGAGTCGGTCGAGATCGTCAAGGAGCGGGTCGCGAAGCACCAGATCGATTGCGACCTGACGTTCGGCTACCTGACCGCGGCAAACAAGCCGCGCCACGTCGAAGCGCTGCGTGCCTGGCGGGAAACCGCCGAGTTGCGCTTTGGCTATCGCGGGTACCGGTATGTCGAGCGTGACGAGATGCGCGGCATCGTTGCTTCGGATCGCTACCTGGGCGGGCTCCACTATGCCGGCAGCGGTCACCTGCATCCGCTCAACTACACACTCGGTCTGGCACGCGCGGCGCGCGACGCGGGGGTGTCGATCCACGAGGACACGAGCGCGCACGCAGTCGGGAAGACCGCGCAAGGCCATCAGGTGACGTGCGCGCGTGGGCGGGTGGACGCGCGCTACGTGGTGCTCGCGTGCAACGCCTATCTCGGCCGGCTCGCGCCCGCGCTTGCGCGCAAGATCATGCCGGTGGCGACTTACCTGATCGCGACTGAACCGCTCGGCGACCTGAGGGCGAGCGAGACGATGCCAACGGACGTGGCGATCAGCGACTGCAATGCGGCGCTCGACTATTTCCGGTTGACGAAAGACCGCCGGATGCTATGGGGTGGCAAGGCAAGCTGCTCGACTCGCACGCCGCGCGAGCTCGCCGCCGCGATGCGACGGGATATGCTGAAGACGTTTCCGCAGCTCGCCGATGCAAAGATCGACTACGCGTGGGGCGGGTTCGTCGACGCGACGATGAATCGCGCCCCGCATTTCGGCCGCCTCGAGCCGACCGTGTATTTCGCGCAAGGGTTTTCCGGGCACGGCGTGAACGTCACGGGGCTCGCGGGCCGGCTGATCGCGGAAGCCATCGATGCGCAGGCCGCCCGCTTCGACCTGTTCGGCAAGATCCGCCACCGCGACTTCCCGGGCGGGCGATTGCTGCGCACGCCGATGCTGATGCTCGCGATGACCTGGCACCGGATGATGGACGCGCTTTGAGCCGGTGCCGGCCGGCTCGTCCAGCCGCGCGGCACCTGACCTGAATAGAACATTGCATACTTTGGAGTCGTTCATGACAGACATCACGAAGATTGTCGACCTGATGCGGGACCCGGCGGAACTGACCCAGTCCCGCGTGCCGCGCGGGTTGCTGCTGGCCGGCAATCCGATGCAGACGCTCACGCGTCACTACATCAGTCCTTGCGGACAGTTCAGCTCCGGCATCTGGGAGAGCACGCCCGGTCATTGGACGATCGAGTACGATGAATCGGAGTACTGCGAGATGTTGAGTGGCGTGGCGATTGTGCGTGACACACAGGGGAACGAAAAGGTGCTGCAGGCCGGGGATCGTTTCGTGATTCCCTCGGGCTTTCGCGGTACCTGGGAGGTGGTGGAGGCGTGCAGGAAGATCTACGCGTCGCATGCCCCGCAGGCCGACCCGTCGCACGCGTAGCGCAGCGGCTCGACTTGCAACGTCAATCATCGAGATCAACCAGGAGCAGGACATGACTCAGGAATTGTGGCGTCTGAGCGCTACGGAAATGGTCGAGCGCGTCGCGCGTCGCGACGTGTCGTCGACGGAACTGACGAAGAGCTGCCTGCAGCGGCTCGAGGATGTGAACCCCGCCATCAACGCAATTGTCGACGTGCTGGCCGACAGCGCGCTGCTGGCCGCGTCGCAGGCCGACGCGGCGATCGCGCGGCGCGACCCGGTCGGTCCGCTGCACGGCGTGCCGGTGACGGTCAAGATCAATGTCGACATGGCTGGCTACGCGACCACCAACGGCGTGAGCGCGTTCAAGGATCTCGTCGCCAGCGAGGACAGCCCCGTGGTTGCGAACCTACGCAAGGCCGGCGCGATCGTGATCGGCCGCAGCAACGCGCCGGCGTTTTCCTATCGCTGGTTCACCGACAACGATCTGCATGGCCGCACGCTTAATCCGTGGAATTCGCACCTGACGCCGGGGGGCTCCAGCGGCGGGGCCGCGGCTGCGGTCGCCGCCGGCATCGGCGCCATCGCGCACGGCAATGACCTCGGCGGCTCGATCCGCTATCCGGCCTACGCGTGCGGTGTCGCCGGACTGAGGCCAAGCACGGGTCGCGTACCGGCGTACAACCCAACCCAGGCGAAGGACCGGACGCTTGCGGTCCAGCTCGCGTCAGTGCAGGGGCCGCTTGCGAGAACGGTTGGTGATCTGCGCATTGCGCTCGAGGCGATGGCGGGTGGCGATCCGCGCGACGCATGGTGGATGCCGGTAACGCCGGCCGGCCAACGCGTGCCGCTTCCCACGCGTGTCGCCGTCTGTGCGGAACTGCCGGGTGTTCGCTCCGACGCCGCGGTCGTCGAGGCGATCCGGCAGGCGGCGGGTTGGCTCGAGGACGCGGGTTGCATCGTGGAAGAAGCCGTCCCGCCGCAGATGACCGAAGCGAGCGCACTGTGGCTGGATCTCGTCACCAACGAAGCGAGGAGCGGGCTTGGCGACGTCATCATGCAGCATGGCGACGACGCGATCCGGACTGCGTTTGGCAGCCAGCGCCGGCTTGCCGCACCGCTCGATCTGGCCGGCTATATGAACGGTCTGGCGCGGCGCACTGGTCTGTTACGGGACTCGCAGCGCTTCTTCGAGCGCTATCCGCTGCTGCTGATGCCCGTCTCGTGCGCGCAGCCGTTCGCGATCGACGAGGACCAGCGTGGCGATGACGCGATGCGGCGCGTCCTCGACATGCAGAGTCCGCTGCTCGCAACCGCGTTGCTCGGACTGCCGGGGCTGTCTGTGCCGACCGGCGTGCGCGACGGCGTGCCGATGGGCGTTCAGCTTGTCGCCGGCCGCTTCCAGGAGGCGCTGTGCCTCGCTGCGGGCGAAGCGATCGAGGCGCGCGCGGGAACTTGCACGCCGATCGATCCAGTCGGTGCGGCGACGCGTCGCGCGGGATAAGCGGAAGCTCGGGTACAGCGCCACTCAGTTGATCGGTCACGAGCGTTGTACCTACCAAACAGAATGTAAAATAGGTATCCTGATGAATAAGAAAACGTTTTTTGACTGGCAAAGTGAAGCCGCCGTCATGAAATTCGAAGGGCGTGCGTTTATCGATGGCGCGCTGCGCCACGCGCACAGCGAAAGGACCTTCGCCTGTGTGAGTCCGATCGATGGCCGTGTGCTTGTCCAGGTCGCCGACTGCGGCGAGGCGGATGTCGACGCGGCCGTGACAGCAGCCCGGCGGGCATTCGACATGCAGACATGGGCGGGTATGAATCCGCGCGATCGCAAGGCAGTGCTGCTGCGCTGGGCTGCCTTGATGCGTGAGCACCTCGAGGAGCTGGCGTTGCTCGAGACGCTCGACGCGGGCAAGCCGATCGGCGACACGACGGCCATCGACGTGCCGGCTGCTGCGCACTGCGTCGAATGGTATGCCGAGGCGATCGACAAGATGGGCAGTGAGGTCGTGCCGACGGACCATCATCTCGTCGGACTCGTGACGCGCGAGCCCGTTGGTGTCGTCGCTGCGGTGGTGCCGTGGAACTTTCCGCTCCTGATGGCGGCGTGGAAGTTCGCCCCGACGCTTGCTGCCGGCAATAGTGTGGTGCTCAAACCGTCGGAGAAATCGCCGCTCACCGCCATTCGCGTCGCCCGCTTGGCGCACGAGGCAGGCTTGCCACCCGGTGTCTTCAACGTCGTGCCGGGTGGCGCCGAGCCGGGCAGGTTGCTCGCGCTACACCACGATGTCGACTGCATCGCGTTCACCGGCTCGACGAGAACCGGAAAGCAGATCATGGAATGCGCGGCGCAATCCAACCTGAAGCGCGTGTGGCTCGAGCTCGGGGGCAAGTCACCGAATATCGTGCTGCCCGACTACCCCGATCTCGATCGCGCAGCGAAGGCCGCTGCCGACGCGATTTTCTTCAACATGGGCCAGGTGTGTACGGCGGGCTCGCGGCTCCTCGTGCACCGCGATATCAAGGAAGTATTCGTCGCGAAGGTGGCCGCTGCTGCACGTGCCTATGTGCCGGGTCATCCGCTCGATCCGTCTGTGACGATGGGGCCCATCGTCGATCGCATTCAGTTCGAGCGCGTGGCGGCGTATATCGACGCGGGTCGCCGGGAAGGCCGGCTCGTGACGGGCGGGGCACGCGTCAGGGAGGAAAGCGGCGGCTTCTATGTCGAGCCGACCGTGTTCGAAGTCAAGCGGGACGCGAAAATTGCCCGCGAAGAAATCTTCGGGCCGGTGCTGTCCGTGATCGAGTTCGATCATGTCGACGAAGCGGTGCACATCGCGAACGACACCGAATACGGGCTCGCCGCTGCCGTATGGTCTGGCGATTTGACGACTGCGCACGAGGTGGCGAGGCGTCTGCGCGCAGGAACAGTCTGGATCAACGGCTACAACGAAGGGGTCGACGACATGAACTTTCCGTTCGGCGGATACAAGCAGTCGGGCAACGGCCGCGACAAGTCTCTGCATGCGCTCGAGAAGTATACGGAGTTGAAGTCGACGATTGTGCGGCTGGGATAGGGGGTGATGTCTGCGGCAGTTCCTGTCGTACGTGGACGGCAGGGGATGCCGCGACTTTGTAACTTTCGTCGCTGCTCACCAGGGAACGACTCTTCCCAGGTAGTCCAGATAATGCAACCCGGCGCGCCCTTCGTAAGCCTCGATCGTGTTCAGCAAGTTCGGGATACTTTCCTCGATACTCAGACGCGCGTCAGGACCGCCCATGTCCGTCCTTACCCATCCAGGTGCCATCAATAGCAAGGTTATCGGGTCGTTCTGGTGGCGCGCCGAAAAGCTGCGCATGAACATGTTGAGCGCAGCCTTGCTGCCACGGTAGACCTCGTAATTGCCGTTGGTGTTGTTTGTTAGGCTACCCTGACCGGACGACATGACACCGATTGTTCCGGTCGGCGCCACGAGGTCCTGAAACGCCTCGATTGCCCTCATCGGACTTAACGCGTTCGTCACCATGACGCGCACAAATTCCTCGGTCGAGACATCGGCGATTGTTTCTCGATCGTCGTTTTTGACGCCTGCATTCACGAAAAGCACATCCACTCGTCGATCTTTAAGACGACCGTGTAACGCGGCGACCTGGTCGGGAATCGTGATATCGACCGCTTCAACTTCCAGCGCGCCTTGGGTGATTTCCGAGCGTTGGTGCAGCTTTTCTGTTGAGCCCTCCCTCCCAGTGGCAATCACTCGCCAGCCACGCTTGAGGTATTCCTCGACCATGGCGAATCCGAGGCCGCGGGATGCACCGATGAGGAGGATGGTTTTCTGCGGAGAGTTGTCTGGCATGGATGGCTCCCTGTGAGTGAGACCCGATAGAACACGGCTTTGAGGTACCACGCGTTCGGTCATGAGTCGGTACATGGAATATATCGATGAGAGAGACATGGCGGAAGACGCAGCAGTTGCACTTATAACGTGCGTCAAACGCCATGTCTCACCGGATGATGCTACGATCAGGCATGCCAGAAGCCGATTTGAATTTACTCATTGCGCTCGACGTATTGCTTGCCGATGGCAGCGTGGTCGGTGCTGCGCGTCGGCTGGGATTGAGTGCCTCGGCAATGAGCCGAACCTTAACCCGGCTTCGCGAGGCGACGGGTGACCCGTTACTGGTTCGGGCGGGGCGCCGTATGGTATTGACACCCCATGCGGAGGCACTGCGTCAACGCACTCAGAATGCGGTTCATGAGGCACGTGCCGTACTGCGTCCCTCAACGACGGAAGCGGATTTTTCAACGTTGCAGCGAACCCTTACCATTCGCGCCAACGACGGTTTTGTGGAAGCCTTCGGCGCTTCACTCATCGCCGCGGCAACCGCGGTTGCGCCACTCGTGCGTTTGCGTTTTGCGCCCAAGCTTGAGAAGACGGCAGCGTATCTGCGAGATGGCTCTGCTGATCTTGAGATCGGCGTGTTGGGCGAAATGGGGCCGGAAGTGCGCGTGCAGGCCTTGTTCCGGGATCGCTTCCTTGGCGTTGTCAGACAGGGCCATCCGCTCGCGATGGAGCGTGAGGTGACGGCCGAACGGTACACCGCCTTCGGCCATGTCGTCGCTTCACGACGCGGTCGCACAAGCGGACCGGTTGATGAGGCGCTGGCCGCTTTAGGGCTGGAACGAACGATTGTCGCCGTCGTGCCGAGTTTCCCCGCCGCGCTCGCTGTGGCGCGCGCCTCCGATTTGATCGCGCTCGTGCCCGCGTCTCTGATGGGCAATCAGCCTGAACAGCAAGCGTTGCCCGCATCCGCCACCGCGTTTGCCACCACTTACGCCTTCGAGCTTCCCGTGAAGACCGAGGAGATTACGGTATCGCAGATGTGGCATCCTCGTTTAGAGGTCGATCCCGTTCATCGTTGGCTCCGGCAACTGGCGCTAACTGTATGTCGGGAACGGCAGGGCTTGTGAAATGGCAGCTTCCAGTCAATGACCGGTAGTTCGTATGAAGTCAGGCGCAATTGCGTTGAAAAACCGCAGTTGGCCGACTGGCCTCACGCCATACTGCGGCCGGGGGATGATTGGATGGGCACGAGACTATGCAAGAATCCGCATTGATTACGATCCGATCTTACAAGCAGATAGAACCTCTGTCGTGGTAGTTTGGCCTTGCGTAGTACCCGTTGCTGATGTGCGGGTGTGCGAGTGTGCAAACAGCTCAATTGGGACAACACGCACCCGGCATGGAGCAGAGAATCGCCTGTGGGGGCATCGAATCTCCGCCAGTGGGACGGTCGTCCAGAACAACCGAAACGTGTTCCGTTTCTTTAACGAGTGTGAAAATGACAAACGGCGTAGGTGGTAGTGATCAGGAAGCGGCATTGGCGCGACTCTTGCCGTGTGCAAGCGAGGTTGAGGAAATCAGTGCAGTTGAGCACCTGACGCGGATAAGTCAATTGCAGAGAAATATGACGGATTCTGGCGTCGATGCGGTGTACGTCAACGCGGGAACGAATCTGCTTTATTTCACCGGAATAGAATGGCACCCCAGTGAAAGGCTGCTTGGTGCCATCATCCCCGCGAAGGGGAGTTTGATCTACATCGCTCCGTGGTTCGAGGAAAGGACCTTGCGCGATCGCATGAAGGTCGAAAGCGACGTCATGTGCTGGCACGAAGACGAAAGTGCGTATGCGGCATTTTATAAAGCCTTGCTTGCAATCGGCATAGCTCCAGTTCACGGCAGTCGCGCGAAAATTGCTATATGCGGAACCGCCTCCGCATCGGTCTATTTTGGACTGAAGGAATTATCGGAGAACTATGAATTAGTCTGTGCCGACGCTTTGATTGGGTCTTTGAGAAAGAACAAATCGCGTGCGGAGATTGCAATCATGCAGGCCGCTAAAGACATGACTTTGCAGGTTCAGCGGGCGGCGGCAAGCATTTTGCGCGAGGGCATTAGCACGGTAGACGTTTGTGACTTCATAGACCGTGCACATCGAAAAGTTGGCGCAACAGGATCACATTTCTGCATCGTTCTGTTTGGGGAGGCAACATCCTATCCACATGGGGTCAAAGAGCCGCAAGTTCTCAAACGCAATGACGTGGTCCTGATCGACACCGGCTGCAAGTACAAGAACTATGTTTCGGATATCACGCGCACCTACGTTTTCGGTGATCCAAACGATCGGCAGCGATTTGTGTGGAACGCAGAAAAGGCAGCACAAGCGGCTGCTTTTGATGCAGCACGGTTGGGTGTTTCATGTTCAGCGGTCGATCGCGCGGCGAGACGTTGCCTGGAAACCTATGGATTCGGCCCTGGCTATCAGCTGCCGGGTCTGCCGCATCGGACTGGCCACGGCATTGGCCTCGACTTGCATGAGGCGCCGTATCTGGTGGGGAACGACGAAACGCTGCTGGAAGTTGGGATGTGTTTTAGCAATGAACCCATGATCTGCATTCCTGGCGAATTTGGAGTGAGGCATGAAGATCACTTCTACATGACCGAGGAGGGGCCGAGGTGGTTTACCCGCCCCGCCTATTCCATCGACGATCCTTTTCGCGTTGCGTAGTTTCTACGGAAGGACACTTCCAGCCGTTCGTAAGCGGATGGGGCGATCCGGGGCAATCGTACCTTCCGTGAATTTTCGGGCGGTTCGGCTTCACGGGGCGGTTGATATGGGTGTATAGGATTCCGAATAGTTGTGTTGAAATAGGCACTATTGCGCGTTGATGTAAGAGCCACCGCCGGTTAGATATAACATGCTAGGATGCTTCGAAAGCTCACAACGGAGGCGACGATGGCTGACAATATCGAAGGTATTAGTGTCGCAAATGACGGCGAGGCCGTTAAGTTCGGCATCAGAGTCGACAGTGTCCATCACTTCTGCATTGTGAGCAGGGAAGTGCTTAAAGAATTGTCGAAACCGGAGGGCCATAGAACCGACTTGTTGAAGGAGTTCGAGCGGCACCGCGAGTTGATCGGCGAGAAGGCCGCACTTGCAATTCGAAGCGGCTTGAAGGGCGATCCGCTACCCCTTACTATCGAACTCTTCCTCCCTTAGCGCGAAACGCGAACCTCACCTAGGAGGGCTGACATCAGTCACCCCTCCTATCCTCGATCACGCAAACCCACGGGTTGGCGCTGCAGCCATAGCCCCCGCATGTCGTCGAGGCGATCCCGGCGTGAACCGTAAAATGCTCCGTGGTCAGCGATCGAGACAGACTCCCTATTTTTATGCATCAAGCGGCTTGCGGTAGACCGTTCCACGATGCGCTGCAACGACCTTGTCGACCGCATCGGGTGTTGCTTCGGCAGCCTCGAGGATGATGGCAACACATCCCGGCGCAAATTCACCGCTGATGGAATCGACGAATTCGTGATCGAGTATATCGATGAGTGCAACGCCAGCTAACCCTGTGCTTGCCCCGATCGTGAAGCCGAGTAGCGCGCCGGATGGTCCACCGAGCATGCCAATCAGACCGCCCGTTATGGCACCGATTACAACACCCCAAAATGGCTGCGTTTTTGTACCGAGCAAGGTCACTTTTCCGGCCAGGTCCTTTTGAACCATCACACCGCTTTCGACCTTAAAGCTCGCATCCGTTTCTTCGAGATTCCGGAAATCCATGCCAGCTTTTTCCGCGTCAGCCACGTTGCTAAAAACCGCGACGATCAGTTGTTGGGCCATCGTAAAGTACCTCCCATGAAGAAATCCATGCGTCACAGGCAGCCTGTCAGATGAAGCTCGCTGGCGTCATTCATGAATACTGCCGCACAAGGCAGTACCCATGCAACGCGCGCGGAGCGAAACGACTATTGATGGCCTTGATTCTGGCGCTTCGCGCTCGTCTGGCGTTTCTTCGCACGTTTGACATTGCCGCCCGCGGTCACGCGCTCGTTGCCGCGGACCACGAGTTTCCGCGGCTTCGAGCGGCGTATCGCCGGTGCATGGGGCGACCGCTTGACGACCTTGACGATGCGCGGCGCACCCTTCTTCACTGTGCCGATGTCTCCGGCAACGCCTGACATGCTGCGCACGGAGTGTGGTTCGGCCGCTCCGGGCTTCCAGATGACGAGCAGCTTACCGATATTCTGGACCGGTGCGGCACTGAGACAATCGCAAATCTGGTCGTAGATTGCATCGCGCGCGTCGCGTTCGTCGCTCGACACGCGGATCTTGATCAAATTGTGTGCCGCGAGGTGTACGTCGACCTCGGCGAGCACTGCATCAGTCAGCCCTTCGGCGCCAATTAGCATGACAGGTTTCAGCGCCTGGGCTTGGGCACGCAGCGCGGAGCGCTCAGCGGGAGACAGAGAAAGGGCGGGCATGGGGTCTATGAAACGAATGTGGCCGCATAACGGAAAGCTAGCTGCTTGACATTCTCGGCGTGACTAGCCGCTCACATCAACAGTGTATAAGACGATATTAACTATCGGTCATATTGATAAGCATATCGACACGTCGAACTCTATCGAACGCGAGCAGCCTGTCTATAATCAACTGACCCAATATCAACTTCCCGGGTAGTTGTCGGGGCTCGTTGTCATCATCGGGATGTGCACTATGAACGATCCTGCCGTCACTTCTCCTCCTCCTGGTTTCCGTTGCGGAATGATCGCCATCGTCGGGCGCCCCAACGTCGGCAAGTCGACGCTGATGAACGCGCTCGTCGGCCAGAAGATCAGCATCACGTCGCGCAAGGCGCAGACGACTCGCCACCGCATCACCGGCATTAATACGACCAAAGACGCGCAATTCATCTTCGTCGATACACCCGGTTTCCAGACCCGCCACGCCGCCGCACTGAACCGTTCGCTGAACCGCGCGGTCACATCGACGCTGACGTCGGTCGACGTGATCCTGTTCGTGATCGAGGCCGGCCGCTTTGGGCCGGACGATCAGAAGGTGCTCGACCTGATCCCGCCTGGCATGCCGACGCTACTGGTCTCGAACAAACTCGACCGCGTCAGCGACAAGGCGACGCTGTTCCCGTTCATGCAACAAATGAGCCAATTGCGCGAATTCGTCGAGATGGTGCCGCTGTCGGCCACGAATCCGGAAGACATCGCACGCCTGCTGGACACGATCAAGCCCTACCTGCCGGAAGGCGAGCCGATCTATGGCGAAAATGACCTGACCGACCGCAGTTCACGGTTCCTCGCCGCCGAGATTCTGCGTGAGAAGGTGTTCCGCTGGACCGGCGACGAGCTGCCATACACCAGTACGGTCGTGATCGAGAAGTTCGAGGAGGAAGGGCGCCTCAAGCGCATCTTCGCGACGATCCTTGTCGAGCGCGACTCGCAAAAGGCGATGGTGATCGGCAAGAACGGGGCCAAGCTCAAGCAGATCAACACCGACGCGCGGATCGATATGGAAAAGTTATTCGATGGCCCTGTGTATCTCGAGACCTTCGTCAAGGTTAAGAGCGGCTGGGCCGACAACGAAGCGGGGCTTCGCGCCTATGGGTATGAATAACGCTGGCCTGGCAAGCAGCGGGATGCTTCACCGCAACGTTCGAGGCGACGTCTGAGATATGGATAACGTGCCCGACCAGGTATCAGATACCAATTACTACTTCGCGGGCGGATACGGCGCGTTGATACGCAAGGGCAGCAGCTTGTTGCTCGATCGCTGCGGAATGACGATCTGCCTCCGTTTTCGCCAATTCATATGCATTCCTAGCTAATGCATAGGCGTTTGCAGACTGACGTTGAAGTTCCGCAACCTCGGCCAGGTCAATGTTAGCCATGCTCATGCTCCTGTGGATAGAAGATTCCCCGTACTTTTCGATTCATCCATGTCGTTTTGGAATATTGAATCTCGCAACATTCCGTAGAGGCGTACGGAAGAGAGGTGCAATAAAACGGGTGAGCGAGTGGTCAATAGTACTGTCATCCGGAAGCCATGTTGCCAGATATCAGCGATGCGGTGGAAAGGCTTCGTAACAGCATCGGCTGCTGCTTCGGCGACCGGCAGCAGGACGGTGCGAGCGTGCGTCACAGGTCTATTGCCTTCACTGACTTGACAGGCGTGCACCGGTGGCCTTTGATGAATGAACAGCCCGTGCTGGGCTGACAGAACAGGCAGGGAGCCGCCATGAGCACCACCCGTCATGCCACGATGTGGGACGCCGCCGTCGATGCGCTCGAGCGCGCCGAGCGCTTGCATCGCCAGTTCTTCCGCTTAGCGGGTCAGCACGCGCGCGCGCCAGTATGGGAGCCGCCCATCGAGGTGTTCGAGCATGAGGGCCGGCTGGCGATCGTGGTGGCGCTGCCGGGCGTGCCTCCTGAACGCGTCAGCCTGGACCTCGAAGGCGCGATGCTGGTCGTGACAGCCGAGCGGGCATTGCCCCGTGCTTTCGCCGGGGGCGCGGTCCATTGCCTGGAAATTCCCTATGGACGCTTCGAGCGGCACATCCGGCTTCCGGCCGGGCGCTACCGGCTGGCACAGCGCGACTCTCAGGACGGTTGTCTGGTGCTGGACTTCGAAAGGCTGGATTGAGCCCGGCGAGTGCCGGCGAATCG
>NZ_WOEY01000045.1 GCF_013177695.1 Paraburkholderia solitsugae
ACCGGGAAATAGTCCTATTGCCGATTGCTCCGCTGCGGGCACGATCCCCTTTCGATCGTTCCTTTCGACATCGATGCGCCGGTTTGTGCGATTTCGATACGTTACCGTGCGGATCCTAAAGCACGCCCGGCTGAGCTGCGACACCATAGTTGTCTGTATTGCCTCAATGCCTACCATCGAGGGGAGCCGGCGATGTCGAGTGGTTTGCGCCCTGGGCGCCATGCGTGGACGATGCTGATCTCGTGCGTGACGCTGACTGCCTGTAGCGACGCGCCGTCGGTCGGCGTGCTGGGCGCGTATTTTCCGGACTGGCTGTTCAGCATCGCGGGCGGCGTGCTGCTGGTCGCATGCGTGCACGTACTGCTGTCGAAGAGCGGCCGCGGCGATTGGCTCGCGCCGCCCGCGATTGTCTACCCGGCGCTGACGGTGCTGTTCTCGATCGCGCTCTGGGCAATAGGCTTCAATCTCTTACCGACCCTCTGACCATGACCGCTGCCCAAAGTACGGACGCAGGAAAGCAGCGTCCGCGAAGCTGGCCCGCCTTGCTGCTGATCGTGCTGGCCGTCATCGCGGTCATCGCCGTGATCTGGCGCGTGGATACCGCGCCGCGTACCGACGACGCGTATGCGTATGCCGACACGATCGGCGTCTCGCCCGAAGTCAGCGGCAAGATCGTCACGCTCGCGGTGCGCAACAACCAGGCGGTGAAGCAGGGCGATCTGCTGTTCGAGATCGACCCGCGGCCGTATCAGTTCGCGTTGCAGCGCGCCCAGGCGGCGCTCGCGCAACTCGATGCGCAGATTCCACTGACCCAGCGCACCGTCAATGCACAAGGATTCAGTGCCGACGCGGCGAAGTCGTCGGTCGCGCGCGCACAGGCCGCCGCGAAGCAGGCGGGGGACACGCTGGCGAGAATGGAGCCGCTGATCGGGAAGGGCTACATTTCCGCCGACGATCTGGAGCGCGCGCGTACCACGCAACGCTCGGCGCTCGCCGAGCTTGCGGCCGCGCAAGCGCAGGCCCGCGAAGCGCAGGCGGCGGTCAGCAGCGTCGCTGCGCTCGTCGCGCAGCGCGCGGTGCTGACGGCTGAAATCTCGACGGCGCAGCTCAACCTGGAATATGCGACCGTGCGCGCACCGTTCGACGGCCGCGTCGTCGAACTGCGCACGTCCGTCGGGCAATTCGTGTCCGCGCAAAAACCCGTTTTCACGCTGATCGATACGCGGCACTGGTACGTGATCGCCAATTTCCGCGAGAACGAGCTCGGCAAAATCCGGCCCGGCACTCGCGCGACCGTGTACCTGATGAGCAATACCCGCATCCGTTTCAGCGGCTCAGTCGATTCGATCGGCTTTGGCGTCGATCCGCAGGACGGCGGCGGCACCGCGAACGGTCTGCCGAACATCCAGCGCAGCATCAACTGGGTGCACGTCGCGCAGCGCTTTCCGGTGAAGATCCTGGTCGATCATCCCGATCCGCAGATGTTCCGGATCGGCACGTCCGCTGTCGCCGTGCTGCAGCCTGATCGTCGCGACAATCGCGACAGTCGCGCGACACCCAATGGAGCGCCGTCATGAGCGGGCTCGACGGCGTCGGGCGCGGTCTCGCCTGGCCGCGGCCGCTCGGGCAACTGGCCGCCTTCCTGCGCTCGGAGCTTGGCGGGTTTCCGGGGCGCGCCAACGTGACCATGCGCTGCGTGCTCGGCTGCGCGATCGTGATTGTCGTGTCGATGACCTTGCAGCTGCCGGAGCTGGCGTTGTCGATGATAGCGGTGTTCTTCGTTACGCAGTCGAACATCGTGATGACCCGCGTGGTCGCATTGAGTATTGTGATCGGCACGACCTGCGCGATCGCCTGCATCATCGGCGTCTACCGGCTGACGTTCGACTACCCGCTGCTGCGCATCATCGTCGCAAGCGCGATCTTTTTTTGCAGCGCTTATCTGATTCGGGCCGTGGCGAAACTGGGGCTGGTGTTCTTTCTCGTCGCGCTGATCGTGATTTACGCGCAGACCTTTGCCGATCGGACCGATAACGCGGAAGCGCTGGTGCGGGACTGTCTGTGGGTGTGGGTGGCGGTCAACTACTCAGTTGTCCTGTCGCTGATCATCAACACGCTGTTTCTGCCAGCCGAACCGGAGCGGCAGTTGCGCGCCGCCATGCAACGGCAGCTCGCGACGGCCCATGCGCGGCTCGCGGTGATGATCGACGCGAATGTGCCGGCCGTGCGCATCGGCTCGCTCGATCTCGAGCGCGGCGCACTCGCGTTGCAGAAGCTGTTGCGCTTTTCAACCATGCGTCACCACTACAGCGAGGAAGATGCCTCGGCATGGTTGGCCTGCGTGACCGTGGTATCGCGCATCTTCGAAGCCGCGGCGGTGCTGCCTGACCATGCCCATGCAGTCACGCACGACGCCGGGCAGATCGATGCCATCCGCGTGGTGCAGGACGAACTCGTGTCGCTCGATCACGCGATTGGCGACAACGTGCAATGGCTGCACTGGAGCGCATCGGGCCAGGCGCCGGTGTCGACCTCGATACCGGCGCTCGACGCGATGCAACGCGCGCTCAACGCGTTCTCCGACGCCACGCGGGGTGCCGTCGCGCCGACGCCGCCGGATGAGGCGGCCGCCGGCAGTGCAGCGGAGAAAGCGGAGAAAGCGGAGCAAGCGGAGCAAGCGACGAAAGCGGCGGCGCGTCCCGCGCAGCCCGAACCGGATGTCTTCGCGAATCCGCGTTACGCGCGCTTCTCGCTGCGTACGCTGTTCTCGGTACTGATCTGCTACGTGTTCTACAACGCGGTGGACTGGCCGGGTATCCATACGATCATGCTGACGTGTCTCGTGGTCGCGCTGCCGAGCCTTGGCGCGTCGAGCCGCCAGGGCGTGCTGCGGATCACCGGCGCACTGATCGGGAGTGCACTGGCGCTGTTCATGGTCGCGTTCGTGATTCCGCAACTGGAAAGCGTGACGGGGCTGCTGCTGATGAGCTTGCCCGTGATCGCGCTCGGCGCCTGGGTGTCGGCGGGTTCCGATCGGAGCGCCTATGCCGGGATCCAGATCATGTTTACGTTTGCGCTGGCGCTGCTCGAATCGTTCTCGCCGCCGTCAGATCTCACCGAGATCCGCGACCGGATCGTCGGCATCATCCTGGGTGTCGGTGTGGCCACCTTCATCCAGATTTCGATGTGGCCGGAACGCGAATCGGATGGCCTGCGTACGCAACTGACGTCGATATTGCGCAAGATCGCGGCGCTGGCGCGCATCGAGGCGAAGGCGGTGCTCACCGGCCCACGCGCGACGGATTCGCAGGCGGTAGTTGAAACGTGGGCCATGGTCGCTGATTGCGAGATGGTCTTGGCGCGTGTCGCGCTCGAACCCGACTGGCGCGAGGGAGAGACGACACGTATTACGCTGCTGTCGCAGACGATGCTCGCGCAGAGCCGTGCGCTGCTCATCGCGATCGAAGCGTTTCACCATGAAGCGATGATCAATGTGTCGGCAAGCGCACCGATGGAGCGCGCGGCGAAGTTTCAGTCGGATGTCGCGGATGCGCTGGAGCGATACGCGTCACAGCTCGCGGCCGAGCCACCGGCTGCGATGACGCCGGCGCGGCTCGACCCGAGTGGACTGCGCGCCGCGCCGGGAGCGGTAGCGGGCAGGGCAGGCGCAGAAACGCTGGAACGGCTCGCGCTGCGGATCGATGCGGCGCTCGCCGGGTTGCCACGCTGGTTGCCCGACGAACGTGCGTCCGGCGAATTCGCGAGTGCGGGGTGATCTGCGATGACACACTTCGCTTGCATCCTGCGCCGCGTGCTGCGCTTACCGCGCTTACTGAGCCTGTGGCGCCTGACGCGCGTGCCGGCCGTACGACTGGTCACACGACCAGCTACACGACCAGCTACACGACCAGCTACACGACCAGCCATACGACCGGCCATACGACTAGGCACACGACCGGCCACGCAACCAGCCACACCACTACTCGGCCGCTGGCTCGCGTCGCTCGCGCTGCCGTTGCTCGCCTCGTGCGCGATCATTCACCACGACAGTCCACCCGCCGCGATGATCGCGCTGCAGCAGATCCGTCTCGCCGACGACATCCATCTGGCCAACGAAGGC
>NZ_WOEY01000046.1 GCF_013177695.1 Paraburkholderia solitsugae
AGCCTTCGCGCTCATACCCGAGACCGCCCAGAAAAGCGAAGCCCCACTTCCATCTCGCGTACAAACTTGCTTGATGGAATGGGGCTTAAGTTGAGAGCATTGCCCCGCACAGGGGCAACGCTAATAATCCAATATCAAATCAAGGAAAGGCCAACACCGTAGGCAAACAGACAAAAGCGCCGCGCAGGCAAAAACCAAACTTTTATCCAAGAGCCACTTCAACAGCGCGAACGCGCTCGTGATGCACCGCATCCTTAATCCCTGCAGGCGCGTCGACAAGCCGCTTAGCCACTGCCCCAGCATCCACGCCCCGCGCAGCGACAAGCGCTACCCGCAGCCGCTCGGCCTGCGGATACTCCCGCATCTCAAACCCAAGCCGCCCACGCGCATCCGCCTCGCAAGCCTGCAAGGCTTCAGCAAACCGCGCCGGTTTCCGAATCGCATCGCTGCGCTCAAGCAACCTCACCAACGCGGCAGCGCCCATCTCCATCACGCGATGAATATTCCCATGCTCCCGCGCAACCAGCAGCGCCAGATCGCGGCATTCATTCGGCACCCGCAGCCGCTCGCATAAAGGCTTCAGCAAATCCACACTGCGCCCCTCATGCCCGATATGCCGCGGCAACACGTCGTCTGGTGTCGTCGCCTTGCCCAGGTCGTGCGTGAGCGCCGCGAACCGAACCGGCAACGCATAGCCCTGCTGCGCGGCGTGGTCGATCACCATCATCACATGCACGCCCGTATCCACTTCCGGGTGATAGTCAGCCCGCTGCGGCACGCCGAACAACGCATCGATCTCCGGCAGAATTCGCGCCAACGCGCCGCACTCCCGCAGCACCTCGAACATCCGGGACGGCTTCTTCTCCATCAACCCGCGCGACACCTCCTGCCACACACGCTCGGCCACCAAGGCATCCACCTCGCCGTCGGCCACCATCTTGCGCATCAGCGCCAGCGTCTCCGGTGCAACGGTGAAATCCACGAAGCGTGCCGCGAACCGCGCAATCCGCAAAATCCGCACAGGGTCTTCAAGAAACGCATCGCTGACGTGGCGAAAAAGCCGCGCCTGCAAATCGCCCCGGCCGTTGAACGGGTCGATCACCGGGCCGGTCAGTTCGCCGTCCGGGCGCATCTCGCGCGCCATCGCATTGATCGTCAGGTCGCGGCGAGCGAGATCCTCTTCGAGTGTGACGTCCGGTGCGTAAAAGAACTGGAAGCCGTGATAACCCGCAGCCGTCTTGCGCTCGGTGCGCGCGAGCGCGTATTCCTCGTGTGTTTGCGGATGCAGGAACACCGGAAAATCCTTGCCCACCGGACGATAGCCCTGCACCACCATCTGCTCGGGTGTCGCGCCAACCACCACGTAATCGCGGTCCTGCACGGGCACGCCCAATAGCTCGTCGCGAATCGCGCCGCCGACCGCGTAGATATTCATGGGCATACGTCTTGGTAAGGAACCGCGTGCGTTTCGCGCAGCGCGTCGTCGACCCATGCCTTCACTGCCGGCAATGCCGTGACGCGACGAACGTAGGCCGCAGCGGCTTCAGAGAGCACCGGTTGCCACGTGTTGAAGCGCATCACGACCGGCGCGTACATCGCGTCGGCAATGCTGAACTCGCCAAACAGGAAAGGGCCGCCGTAGGTATCGAGACACGTGCTCCAGATCGAGTCGATACGCGCAATGTCGGCCAGCGCACCCGGCGTGGCGTTCTTGCCTGGAAACGACGCACGAATGTTCATCCACATGCTCGAGCGCAAGTCGCCGAAACCCGAATGCATCTCGGCGCTCACGCTGCGCGCGTGGCGACGCGCCGCCGGGTCGCGCGGCCACAGCGCATGCTGCGGGAAGCGCTCAGCCAGCGTCTCGGCGATCGCCAGCGTGTCCCAGGTCGCCGATCCGTCTTCGTTGATCAAACACGGCACCTTGCCCGGACCCGTCGGCGCATAAGCCAGAATCGCGGACTTCGTGCCGGATTCATTCAGATGAATCAGCACCTCTTCAAACGGAATGCCGAAATGTTTGACCAGCAGCCACGGACGCATCGACCATGACGAATAGTTTTTGTCACCGATAAGCAGTTTCATCGTTCGTCTATAAGAGGGAAGATAAAAAGGTTCAGCGCCCCGCGCTGGCGCGAAACGTGTCGAAGCGCGAGCGTTTCGACGCGCCGGTCAGATACACGGGTGCGATCGTTTCGATGCTGACGGGTTCGATGCCGAGTTCAGGCGCAAGCGGTCCGCTCAACACGTTGTCGATTTTCATCGAATCGAGATTGTCGCGCGAGATCACCGGTTCGCCCGGTGCCATTTCAAACGTCAACGCCTGCAAACGCGCCAACGTTTCCGGCAGGCGAATGACTCGCGCATGCCGGCCAATCACGTCGCCGCAATACTTGACGAGGTCTTCGAGGGTATAGACGGTCGGGCCGCCCAGTTCGTAGGTATGGCCGCTGGCCGCGTCGAGATCGAGCACGTTGCAGATCGCTTTCGCCACGTCGTCAACGTACACCGGCTGGAATTTCGCATCCGGCATGGCAAGCGGAATCACCGGGAAGACGCGTTGCAGGAATGCGAACTTGTTGAGGAACTGGTCTTCGGGCCCGAACACCACGGACGGCCGGAAAATCGTCCACGCCAGATTCGCCGCGTGCACGGCCTTCTCGCCGTCACCTTTCGAGCGCGAATACATGCTGGGTCCGTTCAAATCGGCGCCGAGCGCGCTGATATGAATCAACCGATGCACGCCCTTGCCTTCGCAAGCCGCCACGATCTTGGTCGGTAATTCGACGTGCGTACGAGCGAATTCCGGGCCATAGGGTGTGCCACGTTTGCCGTGCAGCGTGGCCACGAGGTTGATGACGCAATCGGTGCCTTCGACGAAACGCGCGAGTTGCACCGGATCGAACACGTCGGCTTCGATCACGTCGATGGGGAGCAGGGTGAGATGGCGGGCGTTGTAGCGCCGCCGGGTGGCGATCCGCACGTCTTTGCCCATTTCAACGAGGGCGTTGACGAGATGGCTGCCGATAAAACCGGAACCGCCGATGATCGCAATGGCTTTATGTCGCATTTCTCGACTCCCTGGTGGAAGCCGTGGCAACGGCTGGCGCGGCGCACCGCCGCATCAAATCGACGCGGCGGCGGCACGGCGCTTACGGTGCGATATAACCCAGGCGCGCCTTCAGCGATTGCGGACGGCCTTCGAACAATGCCGCGTAGTAGACCGTGTTGGACAAGACATTCTTCACGTAGTCGCGCGTTTCGTTGAACGGAATCGTCTCAGCGAAGATCGCGCCTTCAACCGGACGCTGCAGCGATTGCCGCCAGTTGCGCGGACGGCCTGGGCCCGCGTTGTAGCCTGCGGTGGCCAGCACGGCGGAACCGTCGAACTGATTGTAGATCATCGACAGATAGTTCGTGCCGAGCAGGATGTTGGTGTTGATATCGTTCATCTGCTCGCGCGAAATCGGACCGAGGCCGATCTTCTTCGCCACCAGTTGCGCGGTGCCCGGCATCAGCTGCATCAAACCGCTCGCGCCGACGTCCGAGCGCGCGTTCATGATGAAGCGCGACTCCTGGCGAATCAACCCGTACGCCCATTCCACATCCAGCCCATTCGACTGCGCATCGCGCTCAACGATATCCTTGAACGGCGACAGATAGCGCAGCGAGAAGTCGTGCTCACTCTTCGTGCGGTCCGCCGTATTGACGGTGCGGTCATACAGCTCGATACGGCGCGCGTATTCGGCAACGGCGATCAGTTGCCGGTCGCTCATGTTGCGAAGCGGCCAGTTCCACTCTCGATTGCCCTCGAGCCGCAGATTCAGCGCATAGAACCGCTGCGCCAGATCGAAGCCCGGCGTATTGCCGGCCTGCTGGATTTCGGCGTCGGTCACCGTCGTTTTAGGCGGCACGGTGATCTTCTGGCCGAGCTCTTCCGAAGCCAGTTGGCCGTAGAAGTTGAAGCCCTGCGAGATCGACTCGAATTCCTGGTTGGCCGTGGCCGTGTCGCCGGCCTGCTTGAGCGCACGGGCATGCCAGTACACCCACGACGGCTGATTGCGCAGCGTCGCGGGCATCTGTTCGATCGACCAGCGCACCATCGTCCAGTCGCCCGCGAGCAGCGCGGTGCGGGTGCGCCATTCGTACGCCGGGTTCGACAGCGGCGCATTCACCGAGAGCCGGTACCAGTCCACCGCGCTCGGCATCTGCTTGGTGGCGGCCTGATAGGCAATCGTGCCCCAACCGATTGCGCGCTCGGGCGAGCTCAGCGACGGCGCCACCGACGCGAACGTGGCCGCGGCCATGGCCGGGTCGTTGCGCGCCATGCGCGTGATCGCGAGCAACGCGAGTTGGTGCGACTGCGTATCCGGACCGACGCCGCGCGCCAGCAGCAACGGCGGCGTATCCGTGGCCTGGCCGAACAGCACCGGATCGGGCGGCTGGTTGCTGAGCGCGTCGACAAGCTTGCTACCGGTGCTGGTGTAGTTCTGCTCGTACGCGAGACGGATCTGTTGCCACACGTCGTCGGAACTGAATTGCTGGTTGACTGCCAACGAAGTGATCAGGTCGACGCAGCCGTCGCCGTACCACTTTGGATCGACCAGCAGCGCACGCGCCGCGTCGGCGACGTTTTCACCCCGCGCCGCGCGCGATTCGAGCGAGTAGCACTTCACCTGCGTATCGTCGTTCAGCACGAAACGCGCGTATTGCTGATCGAAGTTGGGCCAGTCGTGACGCGCGCCGAGCACCGTAAGGTAGTCGTTGCGCAGACGGTCGGCGATGGCCTGGCCGTCGTACTTCTGCAGGAACGCCAGCACCGGCGCATCCGGCGCGTCAATGCGCGCATGGCCACTGGAATCGAACAGCTGCGGCTTGAGCTGGAAGTACTCCAGATATGAAGGCGCCGGATAGTTCGGGATCATGCTCGCCAGTTGCGCTGCGCGCGCCGCATCATTGTTGCGGGCGGCTTCGCGAAGCTGGACGAAGGTCTGGTCGTCGTTCGTGAGTTGCGAAAGGGGAACGGGCTTGACGGCGGACGCCGTGCTGCACGCGACGAGTGCCGCAGCGGCAAGCGCCAGACCGGCCGCGCGATATACTCGATAGAGGCGTTTTGACATCGTTGTTTCTGGAGCGCGAATTGGACCCAAGCATAGCATGCAACCCCGGCGCAGAATCGAAAAAGGCGCTGCGTCGAATGCTATTGGAAGCAAGGCTACACGCGGCTTCCGAGCCGGCGCATAACACCGCGCTCAACCGTCGCATTCTCGACACGTTGAAGCACTATGGTGTGCGCAGCGTCGGGTTCTATTGGCCGCTGTCGGGCGAGTTCGACGCACGCACCGCGATGGCGATCTGGCTCGCGGCAGACGCGCAACGCGAGGCGAGCTTACCGGTCGTCAAGGAACGTGGCGTGCCACTCGAATTTCACGCATGGGCGCCCGATACGCCGATGAAGATCGGCCATCATAAGATCGCCGAGCCCACGTCGGGGCGCGTGGTGGTTCCCGATCTGCTGTTCGTGCCGTGCGTGGGCTTCGACGCCGACGGCTTCCGGCTCGGCTACGGCGGTGGCTACTATGACCGCACACTGGCCGGTTGGCCGGGGTCGAAGAAGCCGGTCACGGTCGGCATCGCCTATGAAGCGTGCCGCACAGACGCGTTGCGGCGCGAAGCCCATGACATCCCGCTCGATCTGATCGTGACGGAAGCCGGCCTCTATCCGCATCCGGCGGATTAAGCGGTTGAAGAGCGCCATGCGAGGCGCATCCTTCGTCAGCCGCCGAGGCCGAACCCCGTTATAAAGACGCCGCCGCCCGCGCGGCCGTGTCGTACAGTCCGGACGCGTTGCGCATCAGTTGCGCCGCCTCGCCGATCTGCTCATTGGTCAGGCCACTTTCCTTCAGCGTCGAAATCAGGCAGCTCTCGCGCACCTCGCGGTATTTCAGACAGAGCTCACGGCCCGCATCGGTCGCCGAGAAGAACACTTCCTTGCCGGTCTTTTCGCTTTTTACATACCCTCTAGCTACGAGCTTCTTCAACGCGTAAGTGGCGACGTGGGTGTCTTCGATGTTCAGCACGAAGCAGATGTCCGCCAGCTTCTTGCGCCGCTCGCGATGGCTGACGTGGTGCAGCAACGAGACTTCGATCGCGGTCATGTCCTTTTCGCCGGCGGCTGACATGCATCGCACCATCCACCGGTTGAACGCATTGCCCGCCATGATGAGTGCGTACTCCAGCTCGGACAGCTCCGCGCTTGTGTCAGACACGAGATGTTCCGAAGAAACAATCTTGGTGGGGTGGCGCGACATGGTGAAGTTTCTCGGGAAACAGGATGGAAAGGTGTCGGGAGTGTACGACGAGCAGCCCATTTCCGGGAGCCTGGCGAAAACGCTTATAGAGAATTTGTTGATATTTTATTGATAATGTACGCTTCAATCATCCCGCACCTTATGCCGATAAATATCCATAGGGTCCGATATGCTCGACATCTCCGACTCGACCTGGGCCATTAAGCGATGAGCCAACCAAGAATCTTTCCGCTCGGCGATGCCGCGCTAGTCTGCGAAGCCCCGCCGCCTGCCACGCTGGACTGCCAGCGGCGCGTGTGGGCTGCAGCCGTTGCCGCGCGCGATTGGCCGAATGTGCTGGAGGTTGTGCCGGGCATGAACAATCTGACGCTCGTATTCGATCCGCTCGAAGCCGACCGCGAAGCGCTCGTGAGTCAATTGCAAGCAGCCTGGAACGCGGTGAGCGACGTGCCCGCACCCGGTCGCGAAGTCGACATCCCGGTGCAGTACGGCGGCGAGTTCGGCCCCGATCTGCAAGCGGTCGCCAATCACACCGGCCTGAGCGTGTGTGAGGTCGTGCAACGTCACGCACAAGGCGAGTATGTGGTGTTTTTCCTCGGCTTCCAGCCGGGCTTCGCCTACATGGGCGGGCTCGACGAAGCACTGCACACGCCACGCCGTGCGTCGCCGCGGCTGGAGGTGCCGGCCGGTTCGGTCGGTATCGGTGGTGAGCAGACCGGTATTTATCCGGCGACCTCCCCCGGCGGCTGGCAGTTGATCGGGCGCACCGAACTGCCGCTGTTCGATCCGTCCCGCCGCCCGCCCACGCTCTTGCAACCGGGTGACCGGGTGCGCTTTACCGTCGCGGGGATACACGCATGATCGATGTGATTCGCGCGGGTCTCCTGACCACGATTCAGGATCTCGGCCGTCACGGCTACCGGCACCTCGGCGTCGCGATGGGTGGCGCGCTCGACCGTCTGTCGCTCGAAGTCGGCAACCGGCTGGTCGGCAACCGGCCCGATGCGGCCGGCCTGGAAATTACCTTCGGCCCGACCGTGCTGCGCTTTCTGCGCGCCACACGCGTGGCCATCACCGGCACCGAATTCGGCGCAACGCTCGACGGCAAGCCGGTCTATTCATGGTGGAGCCTGCCGGTGCAGGCCGGCCAGGAGCTGGTGCTGCAAGCGGCCAAACGCGGCATGCGAGGCTATGTCTGCATCGCGGGCGGCGTCGACGTTTTACCGATGCTCGGCTCGCGCAGCACCGATCTCGCCGGCCATTTCGGCGGACTTGGCGGCCGGGCGCTGCGGGACGGCGATCGTCTGCCGGTCGGCGCGCCGCTGCAACGCGGCCACCGCGGCTTTACCCCCGAAGCACCGGAGTTCGGCGTAAAGGCGCCCGCCTGGTGCAAGTTCGTGCTGGTTCACGAGCCACTGCGGCGCGGCCGGCACCCGTCGGGCGTGCCGTGGGCTGTGCCGATCCGCGTACTGCAGGGCCCCGAATACGGCAGCTTCACCGAGGAAGCGCACGAATCGTTCTGGTCCGATGAATGGCTGGTCACACCGAACAGCAACCGCATGGGCTACCGCCTCGCCGGCGCGGAACTGAAGCGCACCCAGAAAAGCGATCTGCTCTCGCACGCGGTGTTGCCTGGCACGATTCAGGTTCCACCGAACGGCCAACCGATCGTGCTGATGAGCGATGCGCAGACCACCGGTGGCTATCCGAAGATCGGCGCCGTGATCCAGGCCGATCTATGGAAGCTCGCGCAGGTTCGCCTGAACGCCGCCATCCGCTTCATCCCGACGACGCCTTTTGAGGCGCGCCAGGCTTTACTGGAAGAACGCACGTATTTGCGGCAGATCGACGCCGCGATTGCCATGCACGAGGAACGCTGCGCGCGCCAGCCGGCGGTCGCAGCGCTGTAACACTAAGTAGAGGAGTAGAGGAACACCATGGAAATCGATTTGAACGCCGACCTCGGCGAAGGTTGCGGCTCCGACGAGGCGCTGCTCGACCTCGTCAGTTCGGCCAACATCGCGTGCGGCTGGCACGCAGGCGGCGCCAACGCCATGCGCGACTGCGTGCGCTGGGCGGTGCAAAAAGGCGTGTCGATCGGCGCGCATCCGAGCTTTAACGATCCCGAGAATTTCGGGCGAAAGGAAATGGACCTGCCGGCCAACGATATTTACGCCGGGGTGCTGTACCAACTCGGCGCACTGTCGGCGATTGCTCAGGCCGAGGGCGGCCGCATCGCGCACGTCAAGCCGCACGGCGCGCTGTACAACCAGGCCGCGCGCGACGCCAGGATCGCCGACGCGATCGTGTCGGCGGTTCACGATTTCGACCCGTCGGTGGCGGTGTTCGCGCTCGCCAACAGCGGACTCGTGACAGCTGCACGGCAAGCGGGCCTGACTGCCGTCGAAGAAGTCTTCGCCGACCGTGGCTATCGCGCCGACGGGTCGCTCGTACCTCGCAAGGAGCCCGGCGCGTTGCTCGACGACGAAGACGTGGTGCTGGCGCGCACGCTCGCGATGGTGCGCGAGCGCCGCGTGCAAGCCGTCGACGGCCACTGGGTACCGCTCAACGCCCAGACCATCTGCCTTCACGGCGACGGCCCGCATGCGCTGGCATTCGCGCGGCGTATCCGCAGCGCGCTACAGGACGCCGGTATTGAAGTTCACGCGGCCGGCGCCGCGAGCGTCTGATCCGCGCGCCGACTCACGCGCGCCAGACAGCGCGTTTCAACCCTTTGCCAAGCCCTGAACGCCCTGCCCCCGGGGCGTTTGCCAGGTGCAGGACGCATTGCAGTACCGCAGTCGATCAGCAGATAAGCAGCAGGTGCAGGTGTAGTCGAAGCAATGCGGCCATCAAGAGCCGTAGCAGCAAGACGGCGCGGGGTCCCCTCCCGCCGGCCCACGTTAGCCGCCACAAGCGGTGAGGTTGAAACCCTGTTTGGAGATCCAGATGCAGACAACAGTCAGTCTATGGCCGCTCATTGGCGTGGCCGTCATCATCGTCGGCTTTTTATTACGGTTCAATCCGATGCTGATCGTGGCGGTTGCCGCGATTATCACGGGACTGGCCGCGCACTTCCCGCCTGAAAAAATTCTCGCTGAGATCGGCACCGGCTTCATCAAGACTCGCAATATTCCGCTGATCATCCTGCTGCCGCTTGCCGTGATCGGTCTGCTCGAGCGGCATGGCCTGCGCGAGCGCGCGCAAGCGTGGATCGGCGGCATCAAGGCCGCGACCGCCGGACGTCTCCTGATCGTCTATCTGCTGGTGCGCGAACTGACCGCCGCTGTCGGCCTGACCGGTCTCGGCGGCCATCCGCAGATGGTGCGTCCGCTGATCGCGCCGATGGCCGAAGGCGCCACAGAAACCCGCTTCGGCAAGATCAGCGACGCGGTGCGCTTCAAATTGCGCGCGTTCTCGGCCGCGACCGATAACGTCGGCCTGTTCTTCGGCGAAGACATCTTCGTCGCCTTCGGCGCAATCGTGCTGATGACGACCTTCCTGAAGGAAGCCGGCATCACCGTCGAGCCGATTCACGTTGCTGTCTGGGGCATCCCGACTGCGATATGCGCGTTCATCATCCACGGCTTCCGCCTGTATCTGCTGGACCGCTCGCTGGAGCGTGAATTGCGCGGCAATGCGGCCGCCGGTTCGCCGACGCAGCCGGCCGCGGGAGACAAAGCATGACGTTCACGATTACCTATCTCTTCTGGCTGCTGGGTGTGGTGCTGCTCGTCATCGGCGGCATGATCGTCACGGACAAGGAACATCCACGCCGTTTCACCGCCGGTGGTTTCTGGATTCTCTACGCGCTGATCTTCCTGATCGGTGACAAGCTGCCACCCTCTGTGGTCGGCGTGCTCGTGATCGTGATGGCGCTGATTGCGGGCTTTGGCGGTGTGACCGCGGCCAAGCCGAAGGTGCTTTCGCTGGAGGCGCGCAAGGCTAGCGCCGCGCGTCTGGGCAACAAGCTGTTCGTGCCCGCGCTGACGATTCCGGTCGTCACCGTGATCATCACCTTGTCGGCCAGCCATCTGATCTTTGGCGGCACGCCGCTGATCGAAAAGGCCAACGTCACGTTGATCGGCTTCGGGATCGGCTGCGTGATCGCACTGGCGATTGCCTGCGTGCTGACGCGTGACACCGTCGGCCAATCGATGAAGGAAGCGCGCCGCCTGGTCGACGCGTTGTCATGGGCCGCAGTGCTGCCGCAGATGCTCGGCATGCTCGGCCTCGTATTCTCCGACGCCGGCGTCGGCAAGGCCGTCGCTCACGTGACCACGGCCTATATCAGCCTCGACTACCGCTTCATCGCGGTGGCCGTGTACTGCATCGGCATGGCGCTGTTCACGATGGTGATGGGCAACGGCTTCGCCGCGTTTCCGGTGATGACGGGCGGCGTCGGCGTGCCGATCCTGGTCGGTGTGTTTCACGGCAATCCGGCTGTGATGGTCGCGATCGGCATGTTCAGTGGCTACTGCGGCACGCTCATGACACCGATGGCCGCGAACTTCAACATGGTGCCGGCAGCATTGCTGGAATTGCCGGATAAGAACGCCGTGATCAAGGTGCAGGTGCCCACCGCGCTCACCTTGCTCGTCGTGAATATTTTCCTGCTGAATTTCTTGATGTTCTTGTAGGAAGCTTGACTCACCGCTTCGGCAAGCGTAGACGAACAACGCGTTCGAATAGGTGGGCTGAAGCGGCGGTGCGCGCCAAGTGCCGATCGGTAAGGGGCAATCGCGCGACGCTCATGAACCGGTCAGGCGCGTCTGCCCCCGGGTAAACAGACGTCGCTGATTTAGGATGCGTCCGATCGTCAGGAAGGGTTTAGGAACATAAGCTCGTGGGTGGTCTCCTATCCACATGCGCCGGCGCGCGCAACGCGTGCCACCGGCGTCCTCCAGCAGGTTCTCATGGAACACCCATCCCATCCCGACAGCGCGCGCGCCAAGGCGCCCCCCTCCACCTATCTCGCCTCGCTCATCAACGCCGCGCTCGAAGCGCATCAAGCCGGCCGGTTCAATGACGCCGAGCCCTTCTACCGCGAAGCCCTCGCGCTCGATCCCGCGCATGCCGAAGCGTTGCACTACTTCGGCGTGCTGCAACATCAGCGCGGCGACCACGTCTTCGCAGCCGAGTTGATGAGCGAAGCGCTCAAACTCGATCGCACCGACGCCGTCTGCTGGAGCAACCGCGGCCTCGTGGCTGCCGCGCTCGGCCATCCCCAGGAAGCCATGATCTGCTATGACCAGGCGTTGCAGTTGGAGCCTGATTTCGCCGACGCACGCAACAACTTCGGGGTCGCACTGCAAGCGCAAGGTGCGTTTGACGAAGCGATCGGGCAGTATCGGCTGGCGTTGGCGGTGAATCCGTCTCTGGTCGACACGCATCTGAACCTCGGTACGGCGTTGAACAAGCTGGGCCGCTACGATGAAGCGCTGGTCTGCTATCAACACGCGATGGCGCTCGATCCGCACTCGGCGGAAGCGCATTTCAATGCGGGCAATGCGTACAACGCGCAAGGCGAGCACGTTGCGGCCATCGCCAGTTTCGAACGGGCACTGGCATTGCGCGGCGACTATGCCGAGGCGCACATCAACCTGGGCAGTCTGATCGGCAAGCTCGGCGACTACGCCGGCGCAGAATCGCAGTACCGGCATGCGGTCGCACTCAAGCCGAACCCCACGAATCTGGTTTGCCTCGCTGGATCGCTCGGCGCGCAAGGCCGCCTGGACGAAGAGGAAGGGTTTTATCGCCATGCGCTGGCGCTCGATCCCCACTATGCGGATGCGCACCAGGGCCTCGCGTGGCTGCTGCTCAAACGCGGCGATTACAAGCAAGGCTGGGCCGAGTATGCAATGCGCTGGCGCAAGACCGATTACGAGGCGATCGCCATTCCGGATGTTGCCGAGTGGCATGGCGAACCGCTCGACGGGCGTCGTCTGCTGCTGGTCGGCGAACAGGGTTTCGGCGACCATTTCCAGTTCCTGCGCTATGCGCGCGTGCTCGAACAACTCGGCGCCACGGTCGATCTCTGCGTGCGCAAGCCGATGCTGCCGCTAGTTGAGCGCATACCCGGCGTCCACCGCGCGTTCAGTGGCAAGCCCGACGGCGAGTACGATTTCTGGGTGCCGATGATGAGCGTGCCGTCGTGCATCGGCACCGACCTGTCAACCATTCCGGCTGAAGTGCCCTACCTGTTCGCCGACAAAGCAAACATCAAGGCGTGGCGCAAACGGATTGGCGCAGGCACAAAATCAAAACGCAAAGTGGGTCTAGTTTGGGCCGGCAGCCCAACGTTTGGCAACGACCGCTACCGGTCGATCGCGCTGACGGACCTAAGCGCGCTAAGCAAGGTGGAGACCGTCGCCTGGTACGCACTGCAAAAAGGCCCAGCGCATGCGCAGTTGGCCAATGCCCCGGAAGCTTTCCGCGCCCACGATTTCACCGCCGATCTGAACAGCTTCGACGACACCGCCGCGCTCATCATGAATCTCGACCTGGTGATCGCCGTGGACACTGGCGTGGCGCACCTGGCGGCCGCACTGGGCAAGCCGGTGTGGGTACTGTTGCCCTCCAACTCGGACTGGCGCTGGCTCGAAGATCGCAGCGATTCGCCGTGGTATCCGGCGATGAAATTGTTCCGGCAGACGAGGTTGGGCGATTGGGCGCCGGTGGTCAAACGTGTATCGGAAGAACTACGCGACGGCGGTCTATAAAACGTACGCTGCGCAGATTTCAGGCGTTTCTGCGCAGCGCCTTCTTAACTCCTTCATGCGCAAACAGGATGCGCGACTCCGCGCCTTAAGGACGACGACGCTGCTGCGCCAGCATGTAGGCGCGCAACAACTTGTTGATGCGCGTCTGATAGCCCGCTCCCTGCTCTTTGAACCAGTTCAGCACATCCGCATCCAGGCGCATTGTCACAGCCTGTTTCGGCGGAACGTGCAGCTCAGCGCGGTCAAAAAAATCGTCGCCCAATTCGGGCACGTCGCTCGTATCGATTTGCGCGTCGCCTGCCTTTGCAAGTCGCTTCCAGTCGGTTCCTGATGTTTTACCCATAATTTCGCCTCTGCTCGTTTTCGCCCACTCCAACGCTACCCACGGTGCCAGTCAATTCCAGACGCTGTCCTTATAGCGTTTCACCTCGTGCCTTGTCGCCTTGCGGGCCGAAATGATACGGATCACATCTGCACTGCGTTCGACGTACACCACCACACCGACGATGGCGGCCATCCAGCCTAGCGCGACCCAGCGATCCTACCGTAGTCTTCCCGCTGGTCCATCGCCGTCAGCACGGGATGATCGAACACGTCGACAGCATCCCTGAAGTCGATGCCATGCTTATGGATGTTGATCTGATTCTTGACTTCATCCCATTCAAACTGCACACAGCACCTGTATTGACGTCTGTACATACATCATAGCACGCACAGGCGGCTATGGCCGCGTGTGCCGCGAGCAGTTTTGCGGCGCACGTCAGCATCGGACTGGTGGTCCCAATACCGGTTCCTATTCTGGCCGGACGGCCTACCCCGGTTAAGACTGTGATCAGCCACATCGCACGTCTCGCGTCAGACTGGGATCTGACTCACCCCGCATCCACCACAAACCCATGCTGCCGCAAAAGCTGTAGCACGCCTTTGCGGCCGCCTAGGTGCAACGCGCCGATCGCTACGAATACCGGTTTGTTCGGTGCGGCAATCAGCAGCATCCGCGACACGAAGCGTCGGTTGCGTTCGTACACGATCCTGTTGTCTATCTGATCGGAGATGCGTTTGTCGCGCGCCAACGTTTCGGACTTCGCGGCCTGCCAGGCCGCAATCGCGTCGGCATCCCCGACTCGCCACAGCCGATGCAAGGTCTTCACATCGTCGACGTTTTGCTCAGGCGTCTGCACCAGGTCCTGTGCGAGCATTTCACGCTGCTGCGCGAGCGTGAGTCCGGTGAACGCGCGCATCTGCTGTGGCAAGGTCTCAAGGCCGACGATCTTGCCGCGCGTCCTGATATAGACGTTCTGCAGCTGGGCTTCCGTGCCGTACTCGGTTTGCAATCCGGCACTTAACGAGTCATAGGTTTCCACCACCAGCGAAGCGAGCCACGGCCGCATCTTCTTGATTTCATCCAGCGCCGCGGGATTGCCGCGCAGGCGGAAGGCCAGCTTGCGCCACAACGGATCGGGCAGCAGGCCCGGTAGACAGTCGCGCCGGCAGATACCGTACTTGGACACGTCGTCTTGCGAGACCAGCAGTTCATCGGGTGAGAGTTCGAGTGCCAGCGTCGGCGAGGCAACCAGGGCACCGAGAATCGGCGCGCGGAACGGTTGCGTGGCCGGATAGTCGGCGGGATCGCCGACGTGCAACGTGCCGAGCACGTAGATGGTCGTGGTGCCGCGTGTCGCGACATAGAACGGCATACGCGCCGGTTGCGCGCGCACCGGGCCGCTCGCCGTGGTGCCCGGCGTAGCGGGCGGCGGATTGAAGCCCGGCAAGGTGGCGCGCGGCGGCGGCGGCAGATTGGGCACCGGCATCGCCGGCCGCCCCGCCTGAGCGGGCGTATTGGCGGCCGCCCCAGCGGCATGCGCGACGCCGATCGGCCCCGCGTTCAGGTGAAAAACAGAACAAATGCCGAGGAGCGCGGCACCGGTCAGTGCACGCGCTCCCCAGCGCCACGCGAAAGCTGCGTGGCAGCCGCCATCACGCAAGCGGCGCGTAAGACGACGCGCCGCCATTGCATCAGGCATCCATGTCCCCCACCTCCTCGGCGCGGTGACACGACACCTGACGGCCATCCACTTCACGCAACTTCGGTTCTTCGCTGCGGCACCGGTCGATCGCGTACGGGCAGCGCTGATGGAACGTGCAACCCGACGGCGGATGCAGCGGCGACGGCATTTCGCCTTGCAGCTTGATCTTGATGGTGCGATCCGCTTCGAAGATCGAAGGCGTGGCCGACATCAGCGCACGCGTGTACGGATGACGCGGGTTCGAGAAAATCCGCTTCTTGTCGCCGAGCTCCGCCACACCGCCGAAGTACATCACCATCACATCGTCGGCGATGTGCTCCACCACCGACAGGTTGTGCGAGATGAACACGTAGCTGGTCTTGAACTGCTCCTGCAGGTCCATGAACAGATTGAGAATCTGCGCCTGGATCGACACGTCGAGCGCTGACACCGGTTCATCGGCGACCACGATCTGCGGATCGAGGATCATCGCCCGCGCAATGGCCACGCGCTGCCGTTGACCGCCCGAGAACATATGCGGATAGCGTTTGGCATGCTCCGGACGCAGACCCACCGTGCGCATCATCTGCGCGATCCGTTCGGCGCGTTCGGTCGTGCTCAGTTGCGTATTGATAGCGAGCGGTTCGCTGAGCGTCTGCTCGACCGTCTTGCGCGGGTTCAGCGAGGCAAACGGATTCTGAAACACCATCTGCACGCGCCGCCGCAGCGCTGCGATCTTCGCGTGATCGGCGCCCGCCACGTCTTCACCGTCGATCAACAGGCGGCCCGCGCTGGGTGCTTCGATCATGGTGAGTTGACGTGCGAGCGTCGATTTGCCGCAGCCCGATTCGCCGACCACCGCCAGGGTCTTACCGCGCTCGAGCGCGAACGAGACACCGTTGAGCGCCTTCACCGTGCCGGACGCGAACATCCCGCGCTTGACCGTGTAGTAACGCGCGAGCTTGTCGGCAACCAGCACGTGATCGCCCGCATGGTCCGACTGGCGCCGAGGTTCGAATACTGCGTTCATCGTGCGCCTCCATGGGTGTGAACGTTGGCGTCGCCGCTCAGGTTCAGGGGTTTGATGCAGCGCACGCGCGCCACTTCAGCGTGACCTTGCATCGGCGCCAATGCCGGCCGCGCCTTCATGCAGTCGTCGACCACATATTTGCAGCGCGGCGCGAACAGACATCCCTTGGGCCGATCGTCACGCCCCGGTACCATGCCCGGCAGGGCGGCGAGCCGCACCGCGCCGACATTGTGCTCGGGAATCGCCGCCAGCAGCGCTTCCGTATACGGATGATGCGGCGCGGCGAAGATGTCCGGCACGCGGTTGGTTTCGATCACTTCGCCAGCGTACATGACCGCGACCCGCTGCGCGACCTCGGACACCACCGCCAGATCGTGCGAGATCAGCACGAGCGCCATGCCGCGCTCCTTCTGCAGCTTGATCAGCAGTTCCATGATCTGCGCCTGGATCGTCACGTCGAGCGCGGTGGTCGGTTCGTCGGCGATCAGCAGCTTCGGGTTGCAGGCAATTGCCATCGCGATCATCACGCGCTGGTTCATGCCGCCAGACATCTGATGCGGGAACGAACCAATGCGGCCTTTCGGATCGGGAATGCCGACCTGATCGAGCAGTTCCAGTGCGCGCTTGTCCAGCGCACCGCCGCGCAGGCCTTCGTGCAGCTTCAGCACTTCCTTAATCTGATAGCCGACGGTGTAGCTCGGATTCAAACTGGTGAGCGCGTCCTGGAACACCATCGCGATGTCTTTGCCGATGATCTTGCGGCGTTCCTTCGCCGAGGCCTTCAGCAAATTCTTGCCGTTGAAGGTGACCTCATCGGCGGTGACTTTGCCCGGCGCGTCGATCAGGCCCATCAGCGCCATCATCGTCACGCTCTTGCCCGAGCCCGATTCGCCGACCACGCCGACCACTTCGCCCTGCGCGACATCGAGGTTGATCCGATCGACAGCGGGCAGGCCGTTGAAATCCACCGCGAGATTGCGGATGGTCAATAGATTGCTGTCAGCATGCGCACGGCCGCCCGAAGCGTGCTGACCCGCCCCCTCGGGGGGCAGTGAATGAAGTGAACGTGGGGGTTGTGCCATCATGCCATCCGTTTCAGTTTGGGATCGAGTGCGTCGCGCAGCCCGTCGCCGAGCAGATTGATCGCGAGCACCGAGATCAGGATGGAAAGACCTGGCATCGTAACGATCCACCAGGCGCTGTCGATATAGTCGCGCGCCGATGCCAGCATCGCGCCCCATTCCGCCGACGGCGGTTGCACGCCGAGACCGAGGAAACCGAGCGCCGCGGCATCGAGAATCGCCGACGAAAAGCCCAGCGTAGCCTGCACGATCAGCGGTGCGGTGCAATTCGGCAGCACTTGCGAGAACATCAAACGCAGCGTGCTTGCGCCAGCAACGCGCGAAGCCGTCACATACTCTTTCTGCAATTCGCCTTGCGCCGAAGCACGCGTCAAACGCACATAACCCGGCAACGCGACGATCGCAATCGCCAGCATCGTGTTGACGAGACCCGGGCCGATGATCGCGACCACCGCAACGGCCAGCAGCAGCGACGGCAACGCGAGCAGCACGTCCATGATGCGCATGATCGGCGTATCGGCCCACTTCTCGAAGAAGGCCGCGATCAAGCCAAGCACGATGCCTGGAATCAGCGCGAGCACCACCGAGACGAAGCCGATCCAGAACGACAGCCGCGCGCCATACATCAGACGCGAGAGGATGTCGCGGCCCGCTTCGTCGGTGCCGAGGATGAACTTCCAGTTGCCGCCGTCGAGCCAGGCGGGCGGGATTTTCACGAAGTCGCGATACTGCTCGATCGGGCTATGCGGCGCGATCAACGGCGCGAAGATCGCGATGAAAATCAGCGTCAGCACGATGATGCCGGCGGCGACCGCGCCACGGTTACGCGAGAAATTCGCCCAGAATTCTCGGGCGGCTATTGCGCGGCCACTGGGTGGAGTGACCGCTGTGGGGACTGTATTTTGAATGTCTGCCATGATCGTTCATGCCTCCCGCAGAGCCGCCTCAAGGGAGGCATGCGCCCCCTCGGGGGGCAGCGAACGTAAGTTTGCGTGGGGGTTCATATTCTCACCTCGTATGGCGAATGCGCGGATTCAGCACGCCGTACAACAGATCGACGACGAGGTTCACGACGATCACCAGCGTAGCGATCATCAGGATACCGCCCTGCACCACCGGATAGTCGCGCCGGCCGATCGCGTCGATCAGCCACTTGCCGATACCCGGCCACGAAAACAGCGTCTCGGTCAGCACCGCGCCGGCCAGCAGCGTGCCGACCTGCAAGCCGATCACGGTCACGACCGGAATCAGCGCGTTACGCAGGGCATGCACGATGATCACGCGCGCGGGCGACAAGCCCTTCGCACGCGCCGTGCGAATGTAGTCTTCGCGCAGCACTTCGAGCATCGACGAACGCGTCATCCGCGCGACCACCGCCAGCGGAATCGTGCCGAGCACAATGGCCGGCAGGATCAGATGGCTGAGCGCGGATTTGAACGCGCCCTCGTCGGTGGACATGAACGCGTCGATCAGCATGAAACCGGTGACGTGCGGAATGTCGTATTCGACCGCGATGCGGCCCGACACCGGCGTCCAGCCGAGGTCCACGGAAAAGAACATGATGAGGATCAAGCCCCACCAGAAGATCGGCATCGAGTAGCCGGTCAGCGCCGTGCCCATCACGCCGTGATCGACCACCGTGCCGCGCCTGAGGGCCGCGAACACGCCCGCCGGCAAGCCGACGATCAGCGCGAACAGCATGGCGCAGAACCCCAGTTCAACGGTGGCGGGAAAACGTGCGAGGAATTCGCCCATCACGCTGGTATTGGTGATGATCGAGGTGCCGAGGTCGCCGTGCATGGCGCGGCCAACATAGTGGATGTACTGCATCGGCAAGGACTCGTCGAGCCCGAGACGATGCAGTGCGGCAGCATGCATGGCGGGATCGACGCCGCGCTCGCCCATCATCACTTCGATGGGATCGCCCGGTATCAGGTGAATCAGCGCAAACGCGAGGATCGTGATGCCGATGAACGTCGGTATCACCATGCCGATGCGGCGCAAAACAAAGCGGAACATGGTTCGTCCCTATGGTCTTGATGAAGAAAAAACGCAACCGGCGACGAGGGCTTGTGACCCCGGTCGCCGGACCATTTCGACCAGTTTTCTAACCGTGCGAAAAGCTACTGCGTAAGCTTGACTGTATTACTTTTACTTGACGCTGACGCCGTCGAAGCGCGCATAACCGAGCGGCTCGATACGCATGTCGACCACCTTCTTGCTGACAGGCTGGTACACGGTCGAGTGAGCGATCGGCGAGAACGGCAGTTGCTGCGCGAAGATCTGCTGCGCCTGCATGTATGCCGTCGTGCGCGCGCCCTGATCGGCCGACTCGCGGCCCTTCTGGATCAGATCCTCGAACGGCTTGTAGCACCACTTTGAGAAGTTGTTGCCGTTCACCGCTTCGCACCCGAGCAGCGTGCCGAGCCAGTTGTCCGGATCGCCGTTGTCGCCGGTCCAGCCGATCAGCATCGTGTCGTCTTCACCTGCGTGAGCGCGTTTGATGTACTCGCCCCATTCATAGGTGACGATCTTCGCTTTCACGCCGATCTTGGCCCAGTCAGCCTGGATCATTTCCGCCATCAGACGGGCGTTCGGGTTATACGCGCGTTGCACCGGCATCGCCCACAACGTGATGTCGAAGCCGTTCGCATAACCCGCCTTCGCGAGCAGTGCCTTGGCCTTGTCCGGATCGTAGGACGCGCTCTTCAGGTTCTTGTCGTACGACCATTGGGTCGGCGGCATCGGGTTCGTCGCGGCCTGGCCTGCGCCCTGGTATACCGACTCGATGATCGCCTTCTTGTTGATCGCCATGTCGAGCGCCTGACGCACTTCGAGCTTGTCGACCGGCTTGTGCGTCACGTTGTACGCGAGGTAGCCCAGGTTGAAGCCCGGCTGCGACGGCATGTCGATGTTCGCCTCAGCCTTCAGCGGCGCGATGTCGGCCGGGCGCGGATAGCTCATCACCTGGCATTCGTCGCGCTTGATCTTCTGCACGCGCACACCGGCGTCCGGCGTGATCGAGAAGATCAGCTTGGAGATCTTCACGGTGTTCGGCTTCCAGTAATCCGGATTGCCGTCGAAGCGGATCGTCGCGTCCTTCGTATAGCTGCGGAAGATGAACGGGCCCGTGCCGACCGGGTACTGGTTGATGTCGGCAGCCTTGCCGGCCTTCAGCAGCTGGTCCGCGTATTCACCCGAGAGGATCGACGCATATTCCATCGCCAGATTCTGGATGAACGGCGCGTTGACTTCCTTCAGCGTGAACTTGACCGTGTACGGATCGACCTTTTCGACGCTGGTGATCAGCTTGTCGAGGCCCATGTCCGTGAAGTACGGGAATTGGACCGGGTACGCCTTACGGAACGGCTGGTTCGTGTCGAGCATGCGCTGGAACGTGAACACGACGTCGTCCGCGTTGAATTCGCGTGTCGGCTTGAAGAACGAGGTCGTCTGGAACTTCACGCCGTGGCGCAGATGGAACGTGTAGGTCTTGCCGTCCGGCGAGACTTCCCACTTTTCTGCCAGGCCCGGCTCGACTTTCGTACCGCCGCGTTCGAACTCGACGAGGCGGTTGTAAACGGTGAACGTGTTGGCCGTGAAGTCGACGCCAGTCGTGTACTGGGCCGGATCGAAACCCGCAGGGCTGCCTTCTGAGCAGTAAACCAGGGTTTTGTTCGGAATCTCGGCGCGCGCGACACTTGCGCCCACCATCGATGCCGCTGCAGCTGCGACGAGCGTCGTAACACGCGCGGCGCGCAACAGGTTGTTTTGCTTCATGTTTCCTCCAGGTTCGGGGCTGGCTTCCGCCAGCGTAGCGCGATATTACTTGAGCTTGGCTCACCCCAACAAGCGGAGGAAAATACCCCCGTTGACGATCGGAAACAGTTGAGGCATAAGGGCGGCCGCACGCCGGCGCTGGCCGGAACGTGCGGCGTTAGAGGCGGAATCGGCAAAAAGCGGCCCATGGGGCGTTGCCGGCGGCTATTTCAGGCTGACGCCCATGAATTGCGTCGGACCAAACGGGTCGATCTTGAAGCCCCTGACGTCTTTGCTGATCGGCTGGTAGACGGTGGAGTGGGCAATCGGCGTAAATGGAACCTGCTGCTTGAAGATCTCTTGCGCTTCCACATAGTCCTTGGTGCGCTCGGCGAGATCGGTGGTGCCACGACCTTTCCTGATCAGGTCGTCAAAAGGTTTGTAGCACCATTTGGAAAAATTGCTGCCCTTCACCGCATCGCAGCCGAGCAACACGCCAAGCCAGTTGTCAGGATCGCCGTAATCCCCCGTCCAGCCGATCAGGATCGCCTCGTGCTCGCCAGCATGGGCGCGACGGATGTACTCACCCCATTCGTACGTGGCAATTGTCGTCTTGACGCCGATCTTCGCCCAGTCGGCCTGCAGCATTTCGGCCATCAGGCGGGCGTTCGGGTTGTAGGGCCGCTGCACCGGCATGGCCCACAGGGTCAGGTCAAAGCCGTCCGGGTAGCCGGCCTCCTTGAGTAACGCCTTGGCCTTGTCAATGTCGTAGGGTGCGTCCTTCAGATTCTTGTCGTAGCCCCATTGGGTCGGCGGCATGGGATTCGTCGCGATTTGCCCCGCGCCCTGATACACCGACTCGATGATCGCTTTCTTATTGATCGACATATCCAGCGCGCGTCGCACCAGCACATTGTCGAGCGGTTTTTTCGTCGTGTTGTATCCAAGGATGCCCAGATTGAAGCCGACCTCGCTCGGCATAGCCAGCGACGGGTCGGCCTTGATCTGCGGAATATCCGCGGGACGCGGATAGCTCATCACCTGGCATTCTCCGCGTTTCAGTTTCTGCAGCCGCACGGCGGGATCCACGGTGATCGCGAAGATGAGCTTGCCGAGCTTCACGACACCCGGTTTCCAGTAGTCGGGATTGCCGTCGAAGCGGATCGTGTCGTCCTTGGTATAGCTGCGGAAAATGAACGGCCCGGTGCCGACCGGGTATTGGTTGATATCGGCGGCCTTACCGGCTTTCAGCAGTTGATCCGTGTACTCCGCCGACAGAATCGATGCGAACGGCATCGCGATCTGCTGCAAGAACGGTGCATCGACCTCCTTTAGCGTGAAACGCACCGTGTACGGGTCCAGCTTCTCGATCTTGGCGATATTCTTTGCCAGTCCGAGATCGGTGAAATAGGGAAACGGGACCGGGTACGCCTTACGGAACGGCTGATCCGGGTCCAGCATCCGTTCATAAGTGAAGACGACGTCGTCGGCATTGAATTCGCGGGTCGGCTTGAAGAACGAGGTGGTCTGAAATTTCACCCCGTGCCGCAGGTAGAACGTGTATTGCAGGCCGTCCTGCGACACATCCCATTTCTCGGCGAGGCCCGGTTCGATATCAGTACTGCCGCGTGCGAACTCGACCAAGCGGTTATAGATCGTGTACGAAGCGGCGGAGAATTCGACGCTAGTGGTGTACTGCGCTGAATCGAAACCCGCCGGACTGCCTTCGGAGCAGAACACGAGGGTTTTGTCGGGCAAGGTAGCCGCGTCGGTTGCGGCGGGCGCGAGGCCGGCGGCCAGGACCACGCAGGCGCTCAGGACTGGCAGGCAGGTATGGCGAACTGCAAACAGCAATCGGGATACTGTCATCATGTTCTCCGCACAGCAGCCAAGTCAGCTGCGCTTCGATCATAGCCAGCGCAAAAATCGGGTTCAATGAGGGCTTACACGCCGGAAGGAAAGACTTGATGAGGAGAGTTGCTGCATCGCAGCAGCGGCTGAAGCGTGGAATTCCCCGGCTGGATTTCCCGTGCGTAATGCGTACGAGGCGTCGCGACGCCACACGCCTTGGCGCACGATTCAAGCGCAGGCGGGCCGGCACAAGATGCCCGGACTGCCCAAACATGAGATTTCCGGCGTAAAAAAACCGCGCGGCGGGATACGCCATGCGGTTTTGTACAGAGGCTACTCGGACTTTAAGCGCCCAGCCGTTCGCAGATCGCCTTGGTGGCCGCAGCGCCATTGAGCGTGTAGAAGTGCAGACCCGGCGCCTTCGCGTCGATGAGACGCCGGCACAGGTCAGTCACCACATCCAGCCCGAATGCGCGAATCGACTCGCGATCGTCGCCAAAGCTTTCCAGACGGCGCGCGACCCAGCGCGGCACTTCTGCGCCGCACATCTCTGAGAAGCGCATCAGCTGCGAGTAGTTCGTGATCGGCATGATGCCCGGCACAATCGGCACGTCGACGCCGAGCTTCCTCGCATCGTCGACGAAACGGAAATACGCGTCAGCGTTGAAGAAATACTGAGTGATTGCCGAATTGGCGCCGGCCTTCACCTTGTGGGCAAAGTTTTCCAGATCGTGACGCGGCGAGCGCGACTGCGGGTGGTACTCCGGGTAGCCGGCCACCTCGATCCAGAACCAGTCGCCGAACTCGGCGCGGATAAAGCTCACCAGTTCCGACGCATAACGCAGCTCGCCGACTTCGCCCATGCCGGACGGCAGATCGCCGCGCAGCGCGACGATATGGCGGATGCCATGCGCACGGTACTCGTTGAGAATCGCGCGCAGGCTGTCTTTCGACGAGCCAATGCACGACACGTGCGGCGCCGCTTCAAGCCCATCCTTCGCGATATCGACGACGGTATCGAGCGTGCCCTGTTGCGTCGAGCCGCCGGCGCCGAACGTGACGGACACGAACTTGGGTTTGAGCGACGCGAGCTGCGCGCGGGTGGCGCGCAGCTTGTCGACGCCTTCCTGCGTTTTCGGCGGAAAGAATTCGAATGAAAGTTCGATCGGGTTCATGATTCAGTAGCTCAACCGATACTGCGGTTGCCGAAAATAAGCGCGGACAGCAGCCATGAAACGATGCTGTACAGAATCGAGCCGAAGAACGCCGACCAGAAACCCGACACTTCGAACCCCTTCAGCAGCGACGCGCACAGCCAGAAGCACAGCGCATTGACCACCAGAATGAAAAGTCCGAGCGTGACGATCGTGACGGGCAGCGTCAACAGGATCAGCACCGGTCGCAGGATCGTATTGATCAACCCGAGCACAACCGCGACGATCAAGGCAGTGCCAAAGCTACGGATATGAATCGACGGTACGAGGTAGGTGATGATCAGAAGCGCAAGCGCGTTGATCAGCCAGGTCAGCAGCACGGTCATGTAGAGCTCCTTTCAGGCAGGATGTCCGTTTGAAGGGAAAGAGGCGGGCATGGCGAACAAAGCGGCGCCTTGCGCGCCGCCCTGTCGTCAAACTGTCATACTTTAAAACCGCCCGCGTGCTTAATCTTACCGAGCAGTGTGACTTGCCAGCGTGACTTAGTAGCGGTAGTGGTTCGGCTTGAACGGACCGTTCTTGTCGACGCTGATGTAGTTTGCCTGATAGTCCGACAGCACCGTCAGTTCTGCACCGATACGGCCCAGATGCAGACGCGCGACCTTTTCATCAAGGTGCTTCGGCAACACGTAGACCTTGTTTTCGTACTTGTCGCCGTGAACGAACAGTTCGATCTGCGCGATCGTCTGGTTCGTAAATGATGCCGACATCACGAACGACGGGTGGCCCGTTGCGCAACCCAGATTCACCAGCCGCCCTTCAGCCAGCAGGATGACGCGCTTGCCGTCAGGGAAAATGATGTGGTCGACTTGCGGCTTGATGTTTTCCCACTGGTACTTGCGCGTCGATGCAACGTCGATTTCCGAATCGAAGTGACCGATGTTGCAGACAATCGCGTTGTTGCGCATGGCAGCCATATGATCGTGGCCGATCACGTGGAAATTGCCCGTTGCCGTCACGAAGATGTCGGCCTTGTCTGCCGCGTATTCCATCGTCACGACGCGATAGCCTTCCATCGCCGCTTGCAGTGCGCAGATCGGGTCGATTTCCGTAACCCACACCGTGGCGCCCAGACCGCGCAGCGATTGCGCGCAACCCTTGCCCACATCGCCATAACCCGCCACGACCGCGATCTTGCCCGCGATCATCACGTCGGTTGCGCGCTTGATGCCGTCGACCAGCGATTCGCGGCAGCCATACAGGTTGTCGAACTTCGACTTCGTGACCGAATCGTTCACGTTGATGGCCGGGAACGGCAGGCGCCCTTCCTTTTCCATCTGGTACAGACGATGCACGCCGGTCGTGGTTTCTTCGGTCACGCCCTTGATGTGCGCGAGACGCGTGGAGTACCACACCGGATCGGCGTCGAGATGCTTGGCGATCGACTTGTACAGCGCCACTTCTTCTTCGTTTTCCGGCTTCGAGATCACCGAACGGTCTTTCTCAGCCTTCGAGCCGAGGATCAGCAGCAACGTGGCGTCGCCGCCGTCGTCGAGGATCATGTTGGCGAATTCGCCATTCGGCCATTCGAAAATGCGGTGCGAAAATTCCCAGTATTCGTCGAGCGATTCGCCCTTGAACGCGAACACCGGCACACCGCCTTGCGCAATCGCGGCGGCTGCATGATCTTGCGTCGAGAAAATATTGCACGATGCCCAGCGCACGTCCGCGCCGAGTGCCGTCAAGGTTTCGATCAGCACGCCGGTTTGAATCGTCATGTGCAGCGAACCCGCGATGCGCGCGCCCTTCAGCGGCTGCGAGCTCTTGTATTCCTCGCGCGTCTGCATGAGGCCGGGCATTTCGGTTTCAGCGATATTCAGTTCCTTGCGGCCCCAGGCTGCAAGCGACATATCGGCGACGAGAAAATCTTGCTTTGAATCGAGAACTGCGGCGTTCATCACGCCCTCCTTTCTAAGAAATTGACTAGAAATTTGACGTGAGCGCGGTTCGATGCGGTGGATAGGAAAGCGCAATGCGCATCCTGCCCCTCCGATTGAAGCCTCCGAGCCTGGCGGGCGGCCGGCGAATATGCTGATTCGCGGTACCCGTCGCAACGCTCCTCGAAGACGAACGGCGATTGTAGCAAATCGAGATGGCTTCGGGGTGTGGTTGGGGCTACGCGGCTTGATTCGGGAGAGCAGAAGCGGCTGGCTCGGCAGCGACCCTTGCTGCGCGCAATTGCTCGATGCCCGCGCGGGCGGTGTCGAGAAATTGCCTCGAAAACCGGAATGCATCGGCCACGTCGGCGGGGTCCGGTGTCTGCAGGCCAAGTGCGATGCGGAAATAACGTTCGGCATGAATGCCCGGGTGGTAATGCATGCGTACGCGCTTCACATCATCCAGACGCCGGTTGCCGAAAATGTCGCGCAGGGCCCACGAAAACGCGCCGTCTTCACCGCCGATACGGCGGAACGCGTCGTCCATCGGAAAGCCGCCGAGCGCGGCGTACACCGCGCGGCGGATGATCAAACTGCTCGGCACCGTATTGCTAAGGGTTGCGGCGTGCTGTGCGAAGTCACGATGACGGGTGAGGTCGCCCGGAAAATCCGTGTAGTCGACATCGAGCCGCACGGACACTTCGTTCGGGTTCTGCGTGAAGAATGCGCTCGCGGCGGCCAATGCGCCGGGTAGGTATTCGTCGTCGGCGTCGAGGAAGGCGAGCAGACCGTGATCCGCATGCATCGCGCCCCAGTTGCGCGCCCGAGCCGAGCCTCCGTTGTACGGCATCTGCAGCAGACCCACGCGAGGGTCGAGGCGTCCGTAGTGTGCGACCAAGGCGGTGGATACATCGGTCGAGCCGTCGTCCACCACGATGATCTGCGCGGCTTCCGGCTGAATCAGGCAACTCTGGAGCGCACGGGCGAGCGTCGCCGCGCCGTTGTAGCAGGGAATGATGATCGAGATGGGCGTCATAAACTAAAACGGGCGCTGCCGGCCGAACGGTAGATAACCGTCGATGTTATCCCGCTTCCTGCGGCGTCCATCCTGGAAAAGCGATGTGCGCGATCGCGCCGAACAACGCGCTGCGCGCGAACGGCGCCGATACGAAGCGCGTCATCAGGTTGCACCGGAACATAAATTCGATGACTTACAATCGCTCAAATCATTCCAAATTGGAATTCTGGAGCCTGAGATCGTGGAACTACGTGCGTTGCGGTATTTCGTCGAAGTGGTCCGTCAACAGAGCTTCACTGTCGCCGCCGAGCAGATGTTCGTCACGCAACCGACCATCAGCAAGATGGTCAAGTCGCTGGAAGACGAAATCGGCTCACCGCTACTGTTGCGCGACGGGCGGCAGATGGTGCTGACCGATGCCGGCCGGATCGTCTACCAGCGCGGTCAGGACGTGCTGGCCGCGCACGCGCAATTGCAAGCCGAGCTGAACGATCTCGACACGCTCGGCCGCGGCGAACTGACCATCGGCATTCCGCCAATGGGCGGCTCGCTATTCACGCCCGCCATCGCCGCTTTCCGCCAGCGCTACCCGAAAATCGAGCTGAAGCTTTTCGAGCAGGGTTCGCGCGCGATCGAAGCCGCGCTGATCCATGGCGAGCTGGAGTTAGGTGGCGTACTGCAACCGGTCGACCCGGACAATATCGAGGTGCTGCCGATGACGCGGCAATTGCTGTGGCTGGTCGCGCGCACCGGCTCACGCTGGGACGATCTGCACGAAGTGCCGCTCGCCGAGCTCGCCAACGAGCCGTTCGTGTTTTACGGCGAGAGCCTCGCGCTCAACGATGTCGTGCTGAATGCGTGCCGCACCGCCGGCTTTGCGCCGACCATCGTCGGGCGCAGCGGGCACTGGGATTTCATGGCGGCGCTGGCGCTGGCCGGTGTCGGCATCGCGCTGTTGCCCGCGCCGTACTGCCGACGGCTGGACCCGACGCAGTTCACCTGCCGCCCCGTGGTGGAACCGGAGATTCCGTGGGAAATGGCGATTGGCTGGCGCCGCAACGGCTATCTATCGCACGCGGCGCGCGCATGGCTGGAGGTGGCCCGCGAGACGCTGCCGGGCCAGGCCGGCGACGATTTCATGCTGGGGCCGGGCATCGGCATGACCGGCATCACGGCACCTGTTCAGACACCGTCGCCGTGAACGCGCCACCGCAAACGCGGCCGCTGCAAATGCGGCCACCGCAACGGCGGCCGGCCAAATGACAACATGCCGCCCGGCGCGAACCGGGCGGCATGTTGTCTTGGCAAAGCTGACCTCGAAGGCTTATCTCAAAGGCCTAACTCGAAAGCCTATCTCAAAATCTCAAAGGCCTAACTCGAAAGCCTATCTCAAAGGCTCATTTCAAAAGCGCACCTCGAAGGGCCACCTCGAAGTCCCACCTCAGAGACTTATCTCCAAGGCTAACTAAGTCCCTTTATTCCTGCTGCGCGACAAACTCGATGCGGCGATTGGCAAAGCGGCCGCTTGCGGTATCGTTGCTCGCAACCGGACGCGCGTCGCCGTAACCTTGCGCGACCAGCGAATCCGCCGGCACACCCGTTTTCACGAGGTACGCGCGGACCGCGTCGGCGCGCTTCTTCGACAGTTGCAGATTGGCTTGTGCGCCGCCGACATTGTCCGAATAGCCGGCCACTTCAAGCTTCGCCGTCTTGCCGTTGCGCGCGCAGGCATTCAGTACCTGCGCCGACTGATTCAGATCTTCCAGCGCCGAGGCCGGCACGCGAGCGCCGGCGCTTGCGAAGTTGATCACCTGCAGGTTCAGTACCTTGACCACGTCAGCTGACGCGCGCGAGCTGTCCGGCGTAAGCAGGCCCTTGATCGCGCTTCGGAAGTTCTCGGTTGCGCTGGCGACCGCCTGTTCGACGTTGAACGAGCCGATTTGATACGACGCGCCGAACAGCGACTTGAGTTTGTCGAGCCAGCCGAGCTTCGCGTTCGCCGCGCTGCCGCTCAGTTCGATGTGCGCGCCGTCCACTTTCACTTCCGCGCCCGGCAATGCCATTAGCGGCAGCAGGCCGTCCAGATGAACGAGCCAGTCAGCGGGCTTGGTGTCCTGATCGACCGTGACGTTCGCGACGAAATGGTCAGCACCGAAGCGCTTTGTCAGCGCGTCAATCAGGTGGGTCTTTTCGGCTTCGCTGTCGACCGTCGCGGTGAGCGTCGGTTTGCCGGCGGCGTCGACCGTGAAGCTGAGCTGACTGTCTTTGGACGGCGCAGGCGCGGCGGCGGGTTGCTGCGCTTCGCTGGCTGCGCTTGCTGCTACCGCGCTCGCCGCGGCATCGCTGGCCGGTGCGGCTGCGGCTGAGGCCTCAGCCGACACGGCGGCGATCGATGCCTCAGCCGGTGCCGACGCGGGCTGCACAGTGGCCGCGGCTTCCGCGCTACTGCGCTCGCTGCTTTGTTCACCGCGTTGCTCGCTATGACAACCGCGCAGGAACAGACCACCACAGCCACTTGCGCGAACGGGGCTCCTCGCGCACGACTGCGTCGGCAGGCACGCGGATGCTCGACAGGGCTTCGGCCACCGGCTTGGCGGCAGGCGTCGGATGGTCGATGTGCGCCGAGACCGCTTTCAACTGCGACAGAATGTTGCCGCTGAAAGCGCCAAGCCCGCTCAGGCCCAGCCCGGCCATCAGACGGTCGTTCAGATAGGGTGCAATGGCCGGCAGTTGATGGCCCAGCAACGTTGGCAGTTGGCCGACGTTGCCCTGACCTTCAAGAAAATGCCGCTTTAGCAGGCCCAACAGCGTTGCGCCGACGATACCCGTCATGGCGTGCGTCGCATGGGCCGGCACACCGGTTTGGGTGGCGACTTCGTCGCTCAGCGTATCGACGCGGCGATCGAGCACGCGTTCCAGCAGGTGGCGCCCCGCGCCTTCCAACTGGCTCACGCCGGTGGTGGTGCCAAGCAATTGCGGCAACTGCTCGGCGATGTGCCCGTTCACCTCAGGCGAGAGGATCGTTGTGAACAGCGAACGCGCGCCGTCGAGCGTTGCGCCTTTCTGCATGAGACCGGCGACAAGCGCCGGGCCGGTCGTTGCAAGCACCTTCTGGGTTGCGTCCGGCGGCAGCCCGAAGCGGGCCGCCATCTGTCGCACGACACCGTCCGTCAACGCGGACTGAATCAGCTGAATCACATTGATACTCATCGCTTCGCTTCCTTGATTTCCCGAACGCATCGCCTGACGCGCTCCTTTTCGCGGCGCGATTATAGGTTTGGGGGAATCTCATAAACGAAACGGCACAATTTATGACGAATTAACCGACGTTCGCCTAAATATTCTTATATTTGCGAGCTAAATTAGGAAAATTGATGCGCCACCCTGCCGGTGCCAAGCCGGTGGCGATTGATGAATGTGCACGCGTTCGTGCGTGGCGCGCCCTCAAGCCGCCACGCCGGTGACACCCGTCGACGCCGACGCCGGCACCGTTTGCCCCTCGCGCCGGCTCGCCGCGATCAGTTCGGCCGCGCGCTCACCGATCATCACCGTCGGCGAATTCGTGTTGCCGCCGATCAACGTCGGCATCACCGATGCATCGACGATCCGCAGCCCCGTCACACCGCGCACCCGCAACTGCGGATCGACCACCGAGCGCGCGTCACCGCCCATCCGGCAAGTCGCTACCGGGTGATAGATCGTGTCGGCATGCTCGGCGATAGTCCGGCGCAATTCCGCCTCCGTCTGGCCGGTATGCGTGTACAGCTCCTTGCCACCATGCAGCGCGAGCGAAGGCGCGTCGAGAATGCGCCGCGCCTTCTGCGCCCCTTCCACCAGCAAGTCGAGATCACGCGAGTCGCTAAAAAAGCGCGGATCGATCACCGGCGCGGTGCGCGCGTCGGCGCTGGCGAGCGTCACCGTGCCCCGGCTATGCGGCCGCAGCACGCACACGTGCAGCGAATAACCGTGGCCCCAGTGCATATGGCGATTGTGATCGTCGACGATCGCCGCGCAGAAATGCAGTTGCAGATCCGGGCGCTCGAGCGTCGGCCGGCTCTTCAGAAAGCCCCCCGCTTCGGCGACGTTGCTCGACAACATGCCCTGCCCATGCCGCATGAAGGTCACAAACTGCGGCAGCATCCGCGCGATGCCGCGAATCGAAAAGCCGGTCGGCTCGATCGACGACACCCGTTTGTTGATGGTGAAGTCGACGTGGTCGATCAGATTCTGGCCGACCTCGGGCGCATCGTGCAGCACGGCAATGCCGAGCGACTGCAAGTGCGCGGCCGGCCCAATGCCCGAGCACATCAGCAGTTGCGGCGAATTGAACGCGCCCGCGGCCAGCACCACCTCAGCGCGCGCTTCAAGCGTTTCGGTGTGGCCGCCTCGCACGATTTCGACGCCGCTCGCGCGCTTGCCGTCGAAAGTCACGCGCAGCACCGTCGCATCGGCGATCGTATGGAGATTGGGGCGTTCGCGGTCGTAGATATAAGCGCGCGCGACGCTGCAGCGCCGTCCGTCGCGCTGTGTCACCTGATAGAAGCCGACACCTTCCTGATCCTCGCCGTTGAAGTCGCTGTTCGGTTTGTAGCCGGCTTCGGTCGCGGCCTGCACGAAACGCTTCGAAAACGGATTGCGATAGCGCAGATCGGACACCGTCAGCGGTCCATCCGCGCCGTGCCAAGCGTCGGCGCCCCGTTCGTTGCCTTCGGCGCGGCGGAAATACGGCAGCACCTCGGCCCACGACCAGCCTTCGCAGCCGAGCTGCGCCCATTCGTCGTAATCGAGCGGATGGCCGCGCGTGTAGATCATCGCGTTGATCGCGCTCGACCCGCCGAAGCCCCGCCCGCGCGGCTGATAGCCCTGGCGTCCGCCGAGCCCCGGCTGGGGCGTCGTCAGATAGCCGTAGTTGGTCTTGAGTTTGTGCGGCACGACGGCCGCCACGCCGACCGGCATGTTCACAAAGAGATTACGGTCCGTATGCGGACCGGCTTCGATCAGGGCGATCGTCGCGTCAGGGCAGCTATCCGCCAGACGGCTCGCGAGCGAGCAACCACCTGAGCCCGCACCGACGATGATGTAGTCGTATTGCATCCGCTCCTCCTGGTGAGGCCACGTTGCTCGCGGCCCCTGTCTCGTACACACTTGTCTACGCGTGTTTTATCGGCATTGTAGGGAGCGTTGGAGCGCCACGGCGCGTTCGCGTCAGAGCGATCCCTCTAAACGAAAGGGCCCTCGCGACCCTATGATGAAAGACGCGCATGCGCCCGCCAGGCTGCTGCGCACGGCATTCAAACACGGCGCCCGGTGCGCCGTCCTCCGAGCGTGCGGCACGACACGCTGCAATAAAACAGCACGCCGTCGACCCGCGACGGCGCGCATCCGGTGAACGGAGACAGCAGATGGAACGGCACAGCTTCGGCCACACCCACGACGTAACCAATCAGGCGCCTCCGCTCGCGGACTACAACCTGTTTTCGAGCGACTTGGCTTTGTCCGCCGCCCTCGAACGCGACGGGGCCGCGTGGCATCGCGAGGCGTTGCAGCGGCACGGCGCGGCGCTCACCACGCCGGAGACACTCGCGCTCGCCGAACTGGCGAATCGCCACACCCCCGAACTTTTCACGCACAGCTCGCGTGGCGAACGCATCGACGCGCTGGAGTTTCACCCTTCGTGGCATACGCTGCTGTCGCTGTTACGCCGCGAAGGCCTGCACGCGCTACCGTTTTCGGATCCGCAGCGCGGCGCAATGGTCGCGCGTTGCGCCGGCTACTTCCTGCACGCGCAACTCGAATCCGGCTCCCTCTGCCCGCTGACGATGACCTTCGCGAGCATTCCAGTGCTACAGCGCGAACCCAAGTTGTTCGACACGTTGCGCGACAAGCTCTACGCCCGCGAGCACGATCCACGCGACGTGCCACTCACGCAAAAGACCTCGGCGATGATCGGCATGGGGATGACCGAGAAACAAGGCGGCTCGGACGTGCGCAGCAACCAGACCCGCGCGTATGCCACGCGCGGCAGCGGCCGCGGCGCCGAATACCGCCTCGTCGGCCACAAATGGTTTTTCTCCGCGCCGCAATGCGACGCGCATCTGGTGCTCGCCCGCACCGACGATCACGAGGGCCTGTCCTGCTTTTTCGTGCCGCGCTTCGCGCCGGACGGCAGCAAGAACGCCGTGCAGATCCAGCGACTGAAAGACAAACTCGGCAATCGCTCGAATGCCAGCAGCGAGGTCGAATTCTTCGACGCGTTCGGCATCATGATTGGCGACGAGGGCCGCGGCGTGCCGACCATCATCGAAATGGCTAACTACACGCGGCTCGATTGCGTGATCGGCAGCGCGGCCTTGATGCGTGCGGCGCTGGTGCAGGCAATCCATCACGCCCGGCACCGCAGCGCCTTCGGCCGCCATCTGGCCGATCAGCCGCTGATGCGTAATGTGCTCGCCGACCTGGCGTTGGAATCGGAAGCTGCGACGGTGCTGTTCATGCGGCTCGCGCGTGCTTTCGAAGCGTCGGCCGATGCGTCGTCAGCCGCACCCGCCGAACGCGCGTGGCGCCGGATCGTCACCCCGGCGGCGAAGTACTGGGTCTGCAAGCGCGCACTGGAATTCACCGGCGAGGCGATGGAGGTCTGGGGCGGCAACGGTTATGTCGAAACCGGTCCGATGGCGCGCTTCTATCGTGAAGCGCCCGTGAATTCGATCTGGGAAGGCTCGGGCAACGTGATGTGCCTCGACGTGCTGCGCGCAATGGAGCGCGAGCCCGAAGCGGCGCAGGCCTTGTTCGCCGCGTGGCAAGCGGACGCGCAAGGGCACCCGGCTTTGAGCGCCGCGCTCGGCAAGCTCGCCGCAGCTCTCAACGGACCCGCCGAACATCGCGAAGCCTCTGCGCGACGGATTGCGCAACAGATCGTGCTGATCGCGCAAGCCACCTTGCTGGTGAAGCACGCGCCGCCGGAAGTCGCCGAGGCCTTCATCGCCACGCGTCTCGCCGACGGCTGCGGCGAGAGCGGCCGCGTGTACGGCACCCTGCCGGCGACGTTCGACCACGCGGCGATCATCGAAAGGGCATTTCCCGCTTGAAGCCAGGTGGACGGATCGACCAGGATTCGGCGTTCCATGTTTGAAGCGGGCGAAGCCGCCCGCGTTGTTGCAAAACCTTTCGCAAGACCGTTGCAACACACGACAACACACCAATAAGCGCGATTCAACGCGCACCGTTATTCATCAGGGAGTGGACATACATGAAGAACGATCTGCCAGAGGTCGCCGCGCTCGAAGCACTGCTGCGCGAGCAACGCCATGCTTATTTGCGCGCGCCGTATCCGTCGTGGGAAGCCCGTGCCGGGCATCTGAAAGCACTGCGCAAAGTCATGCTCGACAACCGCGACGCGCTCGCCGACGCGATGAACGCCGACTTCGGCAATCGCGCGAAACAGGAGGTATTGCTCGCCGAATTCCTGCTTATCAAGGAAGAGATCGACGCCGCGCTCCGGCACGGCAAACGCTGGATGAGAGCGCAACGCCGCAGCACCAGCAAATGGCTGATGCCGGCGCGCTCGAAAGTCGTGCCGCAGCCGCTCGGCGTGGTTGGCATCATCGCGCCGTGGAATTATCCGGTGCTGCTCGCCGCCAGTCCTCTGATCAGCGCGCTGACGGCCGGCAACCGCGCCATCATCAAGATGTCCGAATTGACGCCGCGCACCTCGGCGCTCTTCGAGCAGTTGATCAGCCAGACCTTCGCGCGCGACCACGTCGCCGTCGTGAACGGTGATGCCGCATTGGGCGCCGCGTTCAGCGCGCAACCGTTCGACCATCTGCTGTTCACCGGTTCGACCAAGGTCGGCCATGAAGTGATGCGCGCCGCCGCCGAACATCTGACGCCGGTCACACTCGAACTGGGCGGTAAATCGCCGGCCATCATCGGTCAGCATGCGCGCTTCGACAACGCGGTGGATAACCTCGTCGCCGGCAAGACGCTCAACGCGGGCCAGACCTGCGTCGCGCCGGACTACGTGCTGGTGCCGCGCGGCAAGGAGCAGGCGTTCATCGAACGGGCACGCGCGCGGATGGCGAAGATGTACCCCGCCTTTGCGAATAACCTCGATTACACGTCGATCATCTCGGAGCGGCACTTCGCGCGGCTGCAACGTCTCGCCGACGAAGCGCAGGCCGCTGGCGCGCAACTGCACACGCTCACCGACAGTGCGCCGGACGAGGCAAGCCGCCGCTTCCCGCTGATCGCCGTCACGAATGCGCCGCTTGAAAGCGCGCTGATGCAGGAGGAAATCTTCGGCCCGTTGCTGCCGATCGTTCCCTACGACACGCTCGACGACGCGATCGCATGGATCAACGCGCGTCCTCGCCCGCTAGCGCTATATCTCTATGCTGACGACAGCGCGACCATCGAGCGCGTCACGCGCGACACCATCGCGGGCGGCATGGCGATCAACGAAACGCTGATGCATCTGGCGTGCGAAAGCCTGCCGTTCGGCGGCGTCGGTGCAAGCGGGATGGGCGCGTATCACGGTTACGAAGGCTTCGTGACCTTCTCGAAGATGAAACCGGTGCTGACGCAGGCGCGCCTGAACGCGCGCGGATGGATCTCGCCGCCGTACGGCAAGCGGGTGAATGCACTGCTGAAGCTGATGCTGCGGTTTTGATGCGGCGGGCATCCGTGGGCCGGCCACCCGGGCGACGGGCTACCGGAGGGCGCCCAATCGCGTAACGTGCAGTGGAACTGCTACGCGCAACAGATGGCGGGCAACTGCGGCAGGACGATGTGATAAGCAGCCGGCACAACGGAAGCCGTCAACGCCCGGGCGCCCCACCAGCAATATCCGTCGCGACTACATCAGTCACGTCCTGTGCTTCGGCAACACCGCTTTCTGGTTCATCCTCCGCACCGCTTTCCAGCCGATGCAGCCACGCGAGCAACTCCGCCACCGCCTGATAAAGCTGCGGCGGAATCCGCGTATCGAGGTCGACCTGCATCAGCAACGAGACCATTTCCGGCGCCTCATGCACATAGAGGCCGGCTTCCTTGGCGCGCTGCACGATCATCTCGGCCAGCATGCCGTAGCCTTTGGCGATCACGCGCGGTGCGGGATCGCTGCCTTGTGCGTCGTAGACGAGCGCGGCCGCGCTGCGGCGATGCTTGCGGCTCATTACATATCCCAATCGAAATCGTCGAGCGGCGCCGTGCCCGGCCGGGCAACGCGCGTCGTGAGGCGCCCCGCCGACGCCTTATCAGCCGCCGAGGCCGCCGAAGCCGAGCGCGCATACGCCGACGCTGCCGCCTGCCCAGCCGCCGCGGCACCTGCAGCACTGGCCGCCGTAACCGGCGCGCCACCGCCGATCTCGCGAATCGTTAGTCCACTCAGTTCGATGCCCGCTGCCGCAAGCCGCTGCCGAAAGTTCTCACCCTGCGCCGCCAATCGCGCCGCGCCGCCCGGACTCGCCTGCACGCGCGCGATCAGCCGCGTGCCTGTCAGCGTCAAGTCCGCATCGAC
>NZ_WOEY01000047.1 GCF_013177695.1 Paraburkholderia solitsugae
GTGCCGCCGCCGCTGCGGTCCCATTCATCGCCTTCCTGCTCGATGGTCCAGTCGAGCTTGGCGCCCGGCCATGCTTCGCCGGTCCAGCGAAATTGCCCGGTGGCGAGCAGATCGAGTTGCTGACGCACTAAAGGAACGGTCGCGGGATGAACCGCGGCTGCCATCGATGACGCGTTTTGCGGCGACCCGTCGTCGGCCAGTTGCGCCGCGGCGCTGCGCAAGCTCGAGTGCGCCGGCTGGCCGTTCAGATCGGACAGAGAACTCGCCAGCACCTCGCCGGCCACGAAACGTGCGGCCTGCGCGGTCTGGATGGACGGCATCGCGCGGGCGGCCGCGTTGCCGTCCGGCGCGCCGTTGGCCTGACCGTTGGGCGCCGTGCCCATGCCTGGCCGACCTGTCGCATTAGAGGAAGAGGCCTGATCGGCGTCGCTCGCCCAGTCGAGTGGCAATTGCGCGGCGGCCACCAGCTTGTTTTGCGCCTCACCGGCCAGTGCGGCGGGCGGCCGCTGCCCCGCCAGCCATTGCGCGAGATGGGATTCGTAGAACAGGCCGCTTTCGCCGACCGTCTGTTCGAGCGCGGCAGCAAGCGCCGCAACCGGCACCTGAGCCGCCGCTACATTGGCGGTGGCCGCGGTACCAGCGGTATTCGGATTCGCAGAGGATGCAGCGGGCGTGGCGGGCGTCTCGAAGAGCGGCAAGCCACCGGCCTCGACTTCAAGCGCCGGCGCAGCCGGCCAGATCGGCGCCTGGCCGAGCACCGCCGGGGTCGCCTCGCCGCCTGAGTTCACGATCGCATTGAGCGTCAGCGCGACGGCGGACAGCGCCGTTTGTGCGGAAGCGGGCGGAGCCGCGGGGGGCGCAACAGGGGTGGTATTGAGAACCTCGGTATCGACGCCCGCTGCGCCAGTCTGCGAGGCCGTCGCACTACCCGGCGCGAGATTGAGCAGACTGTCGACCCGGTTCGCAAGCAGCGACGTGACGACCGCGTCGATTCCGTTCATACCGATTCCTTGGTCACATTGGCAGCGACGCGCTCAAATACCGTCAGGCGGACTCATGCAGCGTGTTGCCCGCGGGCACACTCAGCGCGCCCCGTACAGTTCCTTGAGCACGCGAGTGGGCCGTCCGGCGAACAGCGCCGACAGATTGGCCATACGCGGATTCGCCAGATCGCGGATTGCAGCGTCGTCGGCCAGGATCTGACGGATCAGCGAGTACTTGCGCATTCGCTCCGCATCGTCCAGTCTGACGCCGGTTTCCGCGTCTTTCAACGCGTCCACCAGCTTCCGATATTCCTCCTGCAAGTGGACCAGATCGTTCCACAAGGCGCGCCGGGCAGCTGTCAGCATGCGGCGGGAAATCGCTGCTATCGCCTCGTAGCGGGCGAAATATTCTGCGTTCGATGTCATCTCATGCTTTCCGCGGCCGGCTGGGCTGCCGTCCGCGCGATCTCCGGGGCGATCCCGATCCATGCCTCTTCGAGTGTCGCCAGCAGGCCATCGACCTCGACCAGCATCGCCTCGCTCTGTTTTATGTTGGCTTCGAGCAGCCGGCGCGACATATAGGTATATAGCGCGTCCAACCGCTCTGCAATCTCGCCACCCACCTCAAGGTTCAGCGACAGTTGCAGCCCGCTTTCGACGATCTGAATCGCCTTGCCGATCGCCTCACCACGAGCCGGCACATTGCCTTGCTGCACATGCATGCGTGCTTGCGCAATCGCTTGCCGGGCGCCCTGATACAACATCACGATCAGACGATGCGGACTCGCGCCCATCACCCCTGTCTCGACGCCGACGCGAGCATATGCGTTGGCTCCAGAGTGTCCTGGGGAAAACATCGGCGCTCCTCCTCTCTTGCACTGCAGTTGGTCGTGGCCCCCTATCCGTGCACGTTGCCGCACCCGGATTTCTGCCTGTATCTGGTTATCGGATAGGCAGCGGGAAAGCTTTAGGCCGATGTAAGGAGGATAAAGGAGCCGATGGGGCCAATATCGCGCTGAGCGCGGCAAGGCCGCCTGCCACGAAGCGCCGGGAGGGCGCGCCGGGCGGACTGTCCTGCCGTGCAGCCGCACAGCGTTGCATCCGGGCGCATGCGTTCGGGCGGGCGGAACCGCTCTGCCGCCCGCGTCGCATTCACACCGACATCTGCATGATGTCGTTATAGGCCGACACCAGTTTGTTGCGCACCTGCAGGCCAAACTGGAAGCCGACGTTGGCCTTCTGCATATCGACCATCACGTCGTTCAGCGAAACGTTGGACGCGCCGAGTTCGAACGCCTGCGATTCGCCGATCGCCTTGGTCTGATCGCCGCTGATCTTGTCCAACGACGCCTTGAGCGCCGAGGCGAAACCGCCGGCCGTCGCCGCGCCGGACTGGTCGGCAACCGGGCTGTTGCTGCCGGCCGCTTGCGCCGCCATCGACTGCATCTGTTGCAGCGCCGACGAGAGCGCGTTCACGGGCAAAGTCATGTTATCTCCAGGGAATGACGACCGGCATGCCAGAAACCGTACCGATCTGGACGAAAGCATAGCAGTGGGTTATCCGGGAAAGCCCCGAAACTAGGGGGGAAACCCCGCTCTATTCAAGCAATCGGGTTGGGCGGCGCTGCGGATAATTTCAATGGTGAAAGTCTCTGTCCGCACGCCCGCCGACCCTCGGTGCGCTCAAGCGGCAGAACGCAAAGGCATCCCGGAGATACCCGACGCATGGATTCGTCAGCCAACTCTTTGATCAACCCCGACGCCCGCATGGGCCTCGCCGGCGCGCAGCCGGGCGCCGGTGCTGCCGGCGCCGGCCAGGCCGGCGGCGCCGCGGACCTCGGCGGCCTGGGGAGCAACCTGGGCGGCAACTTCGGCCAGCGTCTGTCGGGGCTCGCGCAAATGCGCGGCAACCCGCGCGCCCCGCTGATTTTCGCGGTCGCGCTGCTGGTCGCCATCGTCGCGGGCCTGTTCCTGTGGTCGCGCGCGCCGGACTACAAGGTGCTCTACAGCAACCTGTCGGACCGCGACGGCGGCGCCATCATCACCGCGCTGCAGGCGGCCAACATCCCCTACAAGTTCTCCGACGCCGGTGGCGCGATCCTCGTGCCGGCCGAGCAGGTGCATGAAATGCGTCTGCGTCTGGCTTCCCAAGGTCTGCCCAAGAGCGGCTCGGTCGGCTTCGAACTGATGGACAACCAGAAGTTCGGCATCAGCCAGTTCGCCGAGCAGATCAATTATCAGCGCGCGCTGGAAGGCGAACTGGAGCGCACCATCGAGTCGATTTCATCGGTGAAGTCGGCGCGCGTGCATCTGGCCATTCCGAAGCCGTCCGTGTTCGTGCGCGACAAGGAAGCGCCGTCTGCTTCCGTGCTGGTCAACCTCTACCCGGGCCGCGCGCTCGACGAAGGCCAGGTGCTGGCGATCACCCATATGGTGTCGTCGGCGGTGCCGGATATGCCGGTGAAGGGCGTGACCATCCTCGACCAGGACGGCAACCTGCTGACGCAGCCGTCCACTGGCAGTGGGCTGGACGCCTCACAACTGAAATACCGCCAGCAGATCGAGCGCAGCACCCAGCAACGCATCGACGCGATCCTGTCGCCCCTGTTCGGCTCCGGCAACGCGCATTCGCAAGTCAGCGCCGATATCGACTTCTCGCACAGCGAGCAGACCTCGGAAAACTACGGCCCGAACGGCACCCCGCAGCAGGCGGCAATCCGCAGCCAGCAATCGAGTACAGCCACCGAAATGTCGCAAGCCGCGGCCTCGGGCGTGCCGGGCGCGCTGTCGAACCAGCCGCCGCAGCCGGCTTCCGCGCCTATCACGGCGGGCAACGGCACGCCTGGCGTCACCACGACGCCGGTCAGCGACCGCAAGGACTCGACAACCAATTACGAACTCGACAAGACCGTGCGGCATCTTGAGCAGCCGATGGGCGGCATCAAGCGCCTGTCAGTAGCGGTGGTGGTCAACTATCTGCGGGTGGTCGACGCCAAGGGTCACGCGACGATGCAACCGGTCTCCGCCGACAAACTCGCGCAGGTCAATCAGCTGGTAAAAGACGCGATGGGTTTCGACCAGGCGCGCGGCGACTCGGTCAACGTGGTCAACAGCCCCTTCACTATCGACGTCGACCCGGATGCCAACCTGCCATGGTGGCACACGCCGGACATGATCGCGCTCGCCAAGCAGATCGCGACCTACCTCGGCATCGGCGCAGTCGCCCTGTTCCTCTACTTCGTGATGGTGAAGCCGGCGCTGCGCCGCGCCTTCCCGCCGCCCGAGTCGGCCGCTGCCGCCGCGCTGCCGTCGCCGGACGACGAGCCGATCCTGCTGGACGGCATCCCGGCCGCCGAGCGCGAGGGCGCAGTCGTCCAACTGGAAACGGACAGCGAAATGCTCGCGCTCGAAAGCGCCAAACACAAATACGAGCGGAACCTGGAGTTCGCGCGCAACATCGCGCGCCAGGATCCGAAGATCGTCGCAACCGTCGTGAAAAATTGGGTGACTGATGAGCGCTGAAGGCGTAATGAAGAGCGCGCTCCTGCTGATGTCGATAGGCGAGGAAGAAGCCGCGCAGGTGTTCAAGTTCCTCGGGCCGCGTGAGGTTCAGAAGATCGGCGTCGCCATGGCCGCGCTGAAGAGCGTGACGCGTGAGCAGGTCGACGAGGTCTTGCAGGAGTTCGTCCGCGAGGCGGAAAAGCACACCGGCATGTCGCTCGATTCGAACGAGTACATCCGTTCGGTGCTGACCAAGGCGCTCGGCGACGACAAGGCCGGTGCCATCATCGACCGGATTCTGCAGGGCAGCGATACCAGCGGTATCGAAGGCCTCAAGTGGATGGACTCCGCGGCGGTGGCCGAGCTCATCAAGAACGAGCACCCGCAGATCATCGCGACCATCCTCGTTCACCTGGACCGCGATCAGGCTTCGGAAATCGTCGCCTGCTTTACCGAGCGTCTGCGCAACGACGTGCTGCTGCGGATCGCGACGCTCGACGGTATCCAGCCGGCCGCGCTGCGCGAACTCGACGACGTGCTGACGGGCCTGCTGTCCGGCAGCGACAACCTCAAGCGCAGCCCGATGGGCGGCATCCGCACGGCGGCCGAAATTCTCAACTTCATGTCGAGCAACCATGAAGAAGGCGTCATCGAGAACGTTCGTCAATACGACGCGGAACTCGCGCAGAAGATCATTGATCAGATGTTTGTGTTCGAGAACCTGCTCGATCTGGAAGACCGCGCGATCCAGCTGTTGCTGAAGGAAGTCGAGTCCGAGGCGTTGATCATCTCGCTGAAGGGCGCGCCGCCCGCGCTGCGCCAGAAGTTCCTGTCGAACATGTCGCAGCGTGCTGCCGAACTGCTCGCCGAAGACCTCGATGCGCGCGGCCCAGTGCGCGTCTCCGAAGTCGAGACGCAGCAGCGCCGCATCCTGCAGATCGTGCGCAATCTGGCGGAAAGCGGCCAGATCGCGCTAGGCGGCAAGGCGGAAGATGCTTATGTCTGATCAGAACTCCTCGGCGAAGGAAAGCCTCTCGGCCTACCAGCGCTGGGAGATGGCCTCGTTCGATCCGGTGCCGCCCGCGCCGCCCGAACCCGAAGTCGACGACGGCGCGTTCGAAGCGGAACTTGAACGTCTGCGCGACGCCGCGCATGCACAAGGCGTCGCGACGGGGCACGTGGCCGGGCAGGCGCTCGGTTATCAGGCCGGTTACGAGCAAGGTCACGCACAGGGTTTCGAGCAGGGCCAGAGCGAAGCGCGTGAAGAAGCGGCGCGTCTTGCGGCGCTGGCCGAGACCTTCAAGGCGGCACTCGACGGCGCGCAAGGCGCGATCTCCGAGACGCTGGTCGCGCTGGCGCTGGATATCGCGCAACAAGTGGTGCGTCAGCATGTGCAGCACGATCCGACCGCGCTGATTGCCGCTGCCCGTGAGGTGCTGGCCACCGAACCGGCGCTGGTCGGCGCGCCGGCGCTGATCGTCAGCCCTGCCGACCTGCCGGTCGTCGAAGCCTATCTGATGGAAGAACTGCAAACGCGCGGCTGGACGGTGCGTACCGATCCGGCCGTCGAACGCGGCGGCTGCCGTGCGCAAGCCGGCACCGGTGAGGTCGACGCCGGCATCGACACACGCTGGGAGCGCGTCGCTGCCGCACTCGGCAAGGTGAGCACATGGTGAAGCCGACGCTCGAAGAGATCCGCGCCAGCTCGCGTTCAAGCGGCGTCAGATCGCTGGCGCGGATCTCTTCGAGCGTCGGCTTCACCATGTGCTCACCTTGCCGAGTGCGGCAGCGACGCGCTCCCAGCGTGTGTCGATGCCGCACTCGGCAAGGTGAGCACATGGTGAAGCCGACGCTCGAAGAGATCCGCGCCAGCTCGCGTTCAAGCGGCGTCGTTCGGCGCCGAGGCGCTGGCGGATGAGCCGGTTGCGCCCACCTCCGC
>NZ_WOEY01000048.1 GCF_013177695.1 Paraburkholderia solitsugae
GCTCATGGCCATCCAACGACGCGCGCGGCGGCGAGCCGAGAATCCGGCGCTTCAAATGCCGCTTCGAGCCCCGCTTCAACCCTTCCCGCCCCCGCCCCGTACGATCCCGCACTCGACAGCAACCCGCACATGCAAGCCTGGCGCGGCCGCCTCGACGCGCTGCGCGCGCGCAATGCGATCGCCAAGCCGATGCGTGCTTGCGGACCCTTGACGCGCGCTGCCGGGCTTGTGCTCGAAGCGGTCGGCCTGCGCCTGTCGGTGGGCGCCGAAGTGATGATCGAACTGCCATTCGGTAGTTCGCTGGCGATGGCCGAAGCCGAAGTGGTCGGCTTCTCCGGCGACAAACTGTTTCTGATGCCGACGACCGAAGTGATCGGCCTCCTGCCTGGCGCGCGCGTTTATCCGCTTGAAAGCGCGCCCATCGCCGATCCCATGGCGGGGGCGAAACGCCTGCCGGTCGGCTGGGAATTGCTCGGCCGTGTGCTGGACGCGTCCGGCCGTCCGCTCGACGGCCTTGGCCCGCTCGGTGCGCATGCCGATGCGCCGCTGTCGTCACCGGTCATCAACCCGCTGAACCGCGAGCCGATTCACAAGGTGCTCGACGTCGGCGTGCGCGCGATCAACGCACTCCTGACCGTGGGCCGTGGCCAGCGCATGGGCCTGTTCGCCGGTTCGGGCGTCGGCAAATCGGTGCTGCTCGGTACGATGGCGCGTTACACCAGCGCCGAGGTGATCGTGATCGGCCTGATCGGCGAACGCGGCCGCGAAGTGAAGGAATTCATCGAACAGATTCTCGGCGAGGAAGGCCTCGCCCGCTCCGTCGTTATCGCCGCACCGGCCGACGTCTCCCCGCTCTTGCGGATGCAGGCCGCATCGTACTCGACCTCGCTCGCCGAATATTTCCGCGATCAGGGCAAGCACGTGCTGTTGCTGATGGATTCGCTGACCCGTTACGCGATGGCACAGCGCGAAATCGCGCTGGCGGTGGGCGAGCCGCCCGCCACCAAGGGCTATCCGCCTTCGGTGTTCGCCAAACTGCCGGCACTCGTCGAGCGGACCGGCAACGGCCCGGCGGGCGGCGGTTCGATCACCGCGTTCTACACCGTGCTGACCGAAGGCGATGACCAGCAGGACCCGATCGCCGACTCCGCGCGGGCGATTCTCGACGGCCATATCGTGCTGTCGCGCTCGCTCGCCGAGGCCGGCCACTATCCGGCGATCGACATCGAAGCCTCGATTAGCCGGGCAATGACCGCGCTGATCGACGATAACCATCTCGAGAAGACGCGTATGTTCAAGCAGATGCTGTCGCGCTATCAGCGCAACCGCGATCTGATCAACGTCGGCGCCTATTCGAGCGGGCGCGACCCGTTGCTCGACCGTGCGATTGCGCTGTATCCGCGGATGGAAGCGTTTTTGCAGCAAGGTTTTCGCGAGTGCGCGAACTTTGAACCGAGTCTCGACATGCTGGACGCTCTGTTCGCCCAAGGAGGCTGACGATGGCGAATCACTTTCCGATCAAGACCCTCATTGGCCTCGCCCAGGACGACGTCGACGCCGCCGCACAACGTCTGGGCCGCGCGCAGCGCGAGCGCAACGACGTGCAGTCGCAGCTCGACTCGCTGATTCAGTACCGCGACGAATATCACGCGCGCTTCACCGCGACCGCCCAGACGGGCATGCCCGCCGGCAACATGCGCAATTTTCAGGCATTCATCGATACGCTCGATGCCGCCATCGAACAGCAGCGCAACCTGCTGGTGACCGCCAATGCACGCGTCGAGGCTGCCAAGCCCGACTGGCAGCGCCAGAAGCAGAAGCTCGGTTCATATGAAGTGCTGCGGGCGCGTGGCGAAGCGGCCGAGGCGAAAACCATGGCACGGCGCGACCAGCGCGACTCCGACGAACACGCCGCGCGCATTCTGAGGATGCGCGCCGAGGGCGCCTGACCCGCCCGAACACCGCCTCGGTTGACCGAACACCCCGTTTGACAGATTGACAGGATTCCCAATGTCGCTTCTTTCACAGATCGGCTCGCTGCTCGGCTCTGCCAGCAGCACCGCCACCAGCGCGGCCATGGCCGCTGCGGCAAACACCAAGCCGTTCTCGCAAACGCTGCAGCAGAGCATCGACCTGCAGAACAACGCGGCCGCGCAGAGTGCGAACAAACCGCCGGCTTCGCCGTCCTCTGCATCGTCGTCGCCCTCCTCTTCGTCTTCGGCGTCCTCCTCTTCGTCGGCTTCATCGTCGTCGAGCGTACACGACGCACCGCCGCCGCCTGATCCTTCGACGAAGAGCTCGAACACCGCGAGCAGCAACGCGGACAACAGCAACTCGACGAGCGCGCCCTCATCCGGCTCGTCGTCCGCTTCGTCGTCCAACACACAGCAGGCCTCGACCGGCAACACCAACGCGACACCGCCGAAGTCCGGCAACACGACCACGCAGACCAGTGCGGGCACAGCAGCAGCAGCAGCGGCCGCTGCTCAGGCGCAAGCGCAGGCTCTAGCTCAAGCCAACGCGAACAGCGCCACCGACCCGGCGACCGCCGATCCTGCCACGGCGCTGACCGACGCCTCGACCACGCCGCCCGGCACGGGCACCGACACCACGACGGGCGGCACCCCGGGCAAAAAAACTGGCGCGACCGATTCGAAGTCGGTGCAGGACGCCTTGCAGGCGGCGCTGGCCGCGTTGGCGAGCGGCCAGGGCGTGGTTCCGGCGCAGGCCCTGGCGAGCACGGCGGCGAACGCAGCAACGACGGCGGGCGGTTTGGGTGCTGGCGCGAGCAACGGACTCCAGGGAACGACGGACGGCAAGACGCTTGCGGCCGGCTTGTTTGGCGACGGCAAGGGATCGGGCGCGGGCAAGGCCGCGTTGACGGCGGCGGCCACGACGGTGGCGGATCCATCGGCGTCAGCGAAAGCTGTGGCTGACGCGTTGACTGCGACGGCTGCTGGTGGTGTGCAGGCTGACGATCTGGCGTCCTTCAAGAGCGCGGCCGATGCCGCGACGGCGGCGCTGGCAGCCGGCCAGGCTGCGGCGGGCGCCGCGAGTACGACGGCGGCTGTGCAAACGACGGGGAACGCGGGTGCGGCGGAAGCGGCGAATGCGTTGTCGCCGCCGGTGGGCACGACGGATTGGGAAGATGCGTTGAGTCAGAAGGTGGTGTTTTTGTCGAATGCGCATACGCAGAGCGCCGAGCTGACTTTGAATCCGAAGGATTTGGGGCCCCTACAGGTTGTGTTGCAGGTTGCCGATAACCATGCACATGCGTTGTTTGTTTCGCAGCACCAGCAGGTGCGGGAGGCTGTCGAGGCAGCGTTGCCGAAGCTTCGCGAGGCGATGGAGTCCAATGGGATTGGGCTTGGGAGCGCTAGTGTTAGCGATGGGTTTGCCCGGCAGGGCGGGCAGCAGCAGAGTGCGGGTTCTAGGCAATCAGGTGGCGGGGGCAGCGGGGCTGCAGGGTCTTTTGCCGGTGGCACTGGTTCTGGTTCTGACTCCGTCGTCGCTAATGTTGCCGTGCGGCGCAGTGTGGGGTTGGTCGATACGTTTGCTTAGTGGTTTTTTTGCCTTCGCGGTGCTTGTTTGTCTGTTTGCCTACGGCGGTGGGGTTTGCTTGTTTTTTGCCCGCGTGGCGCTTTTCTCTGTGTTTTTATGGTGTTGGCCTCTCCTTGAATTCTTATTGGATTATTAGCGTTGCCCCTGTGCGGGGCGGCACTTACTTTCTTTGCCGCCGCAAAGAAAGATAAGCAAAGAAAGCGGCTCAAACCGCTAGCTCATAAGCGGGTCCCCTGGCTTGGAGGGGGTAGTGGTGCATCTGGAATCCGTGCCCCCGCACATTCGGCGTCAGTGACAAAGGAGTCATCAGCTCCCACTCCGCACTACGTGCGTCGCGGATGGGTCTGCCTGGGAAACCGAGGGCTTCTTTTGAAGCGGGGAGCTATGCTTCGGCGCAGCGCCCAATTATCTGGCCGTGAGAGGCACGGATACGCGGTGATACGAGCCTGGGCTTCAAACGAAGTGCGGTGCCTCGTAGCGCGTTCGCGACGGGACGGTGGCCTACTGTGCCGAGTAGTTGACGGCGGGCGCGAAAACGACCGGATGGTTTGGTGAAGTACACGTCGGCGCGCGCAGCGCCGCCGGAAGTATGACTGCTTTGTCACCAGGGCCGAATGTGCGAGGGCACGGATTCCAGATGCACCACTACCGTGGCTGTGCGGGGGACCCGCTTAAGAATTAGCGGTTTTGAGCCGCTTTCTTTGCTTATCTTTCTTTGCGGCGGCAAAGAAAGTAAGTGCCGCCCCGCACAGGGGCAACGCTAATAGACCAATAAGAAATCAAGGAAAGGCCAACGCCGCAGGCAAGCAGGCAAGCAGACAAACAACGAGCGCCGCGCAGGCAAAAACCCCAAACGCCGCGCCGTCAGGCGCCCCCCGCCCAAACGGGCAAAAACCAGAGATAGCCCTCAATAACCCTTCTTTTCGACCCATCGCGCCGCAGGCAAATAAACAACAATCACCCTCACCAGCACTAAAGGCAAGCAAAGCAAACCTCATGGCAACCACGACCGCAAACCAGCAAGCCGCGCCCGCCTCGCCGGGCCCCTTGAAGCGCATCATCCTGATCGTCGTCATCGCGCTCATCGCCGCAGGCGCCGCCGGCGCGGGTGTGTGGTTCTACATGTCCCAGCGTAGCCCGGCCCCCGCCTCAGCGGCCACGGCCAGTGCGCCGGCGCCACTGGCCGTGCCGCTGTTCTTCCCGCTCGAATCGATGACGGTCAACCTGCAATCGGACGACGGTCAGCAACACTTCCTGCGTATCGGCCTGACCCTCAAGCTCAACGACCCGAAAACCCAGCAGGAACTCTCCGACCATATGCCGGAAGTGCGCAGCCGCATCCTCCTCGCCCTGTCGAACAAACATCCGGAAGACCTCGCGCCGCTCGAAGGCAAACGCGCGCTGGCCACCGAACTCCAGACATTGATCGAACAGCCGACCGATAAAGGCGCGCCGCCGATCCACGTCCAGGACGTGCTGTTCACCGAATTCGTCGTGCAGTGACGTTCTCAGTGACGTCATTCACCGCCGCCATCATTAACCGCCGGACGCACGAGGAATAAGGAATGGGCCACGAAGAGTTCATGTCCCAGGAGGAGGTCGATGCCCTCCTCAAGGGCGTCACCGGCGAGTCCGACTCGGTCGCCGAGCAGACCGATCGTGCGGGCGTACGCCCGTACAACATCGCGACGCAGGAACGCATCGTCCGCGGCCGGATGCCCGGCCTCGAAATCATCAACGACCGCTTCGCGCGCCTGTTGCGCGTCGGTATCTTCAACTTCATGCGGCGTTCGGCGGAAATCTCCGTCGGTCCAGTGAAGGTGGTGAAGTACAGCGAGTTCACCCGCAACCTGCCGATCCCGACCAACCTGAACCTGGTCCATGTGAAGCCGTTGCGCGGCACATCGCTGTTCGTGTTCGACCCGAATCTGGTGTTCTTCGTGGTCGACAACCTGTTCGGCGGCGACGGGCGTTTCCATACCCGCGTCGAAGGCCGCGATTTCACGGCAACCGAGCAGCGCATCATCATGAAGCTGCTCAATCTCACGTTCGAGCACTACGCGGCGTCGTGGAAAAGCGTGCGCCCGCTGCAGTTCGAATTCGTACGCTCGGAAATGCACACGCAGTTCGCCAACGTGGCGACGCCGAACGAAATCGTCATCGTCACGCAGTTCTCGATCGAGTTCGGCACGACGGGCGGCACGCTGCACATCTGCATGCCGTATTCGATGATCGAGCCGATCCGAGACATTCTCTCGTCGCCGATCCAGGGCGAGGCGCTCGAAGTCGACCGCCGCTGGGTCCGCGTGCTGTCGCAACAGGTGCAGGCAGCAGAAGTGGAACTGACCGCCGACCTTGCACAGGTGCCGGTCACGTTCGAACAGATCCTGAACATGCGCCGTGGCGATGTTCTGCCGATCAACATCCCCGAACACATCACGGCGAAAGTCGATGGCGTGCCGGTGATGGAGTGCGGCTACGGAATTTTCAATGGTCAGTACGCGTTGCGGGTCCAGAAAATGATCAGCGCAGCCGACACGATGAAGGAAGGTGGATATGAGTGACCTGAACGCAAAGACTGAGGCCGAACTGGCCGCTGGCGCGCCGCAACTGGCCGCCGACGCAGCCAGCGCCGAAGACGACGCGGCGATGGCCGACTGGGCCAGCGCGCTGGCCGAGCAGAACGACAACACGGAAGTCAGCGCAACCACGGCAGGCGTGTTCCAGCCGCTCTCGAAGGTCGAGTCGACCTCGACGCGTAATGACATCGACATGATCCTGGACATTCCCGTCCAGATGACCGTCGAACTCGGCCGCACCAAGATCGCGATCCGCAACCTGCTGCAACTCGCGCAAGGTTCGGTCGTGGAACTGGACGGCATGGCCGGTGAACCGATGGACGTGCTGGTCAACGGCTGCCTGATCGCCCAGGGCGAAGTGGTGGTCGTCAACGACAAGTTCGGTATCCGTCTGACCGACATCATCACGCCGTCCGAACGCATCCGGAAGTTGAATCGATGAACCGTGTTGCCGGTCGCGCCGCGTTGCGTATGCCGCAGGGTTCGCCTCAGTCACATGCGTCACATGCGTCACATGCGTCACATGCGTCACATGCGTCGCGCCATGATCTCCATCGCACTGGCCTCGCGACGACCGCGGCAACGACAGCGACAGCGACTACGTCGGCGCTGATGGCCGCACTGGCCTCCGTGGCGACATTCGCACCATCGGCCGCGCACGCAGCCGACATGAACGCGGTCAACAACGCCGCGAAAATCGCGTCGGGTGTCGGTGCCGGCACGGCCGTTCCGGCGCTTGGCGTCGGCGCGGTGTTGCAAACCATTGTCGGCCTGCTGGTCGTGATCGGTCTGGTGTTCGCCTGTGCATGGCTCGCGCGCCGCTTCGGCTTGCAACCCGCCCATCGCGGCGGCCTCGTAAAGACGATTGGCGGTGCCTCGCTCGGCGGCAAGGAGCGGGTCGCGGTGGTCGAGATCGGCGATACGTGGCTCGTGCTCGGCACGGCGCCGGGCAATGTGCGTCTGCTGCACACGATGCCCGCCGGTTCGGCCGCAGTCGATCCGGCCGCAGGCACGCAACCCGCCACACCAGGCGCATCCGGTACCGGCGCAGCATTGCCCGGCACCTTCGGCCAACGCTTTCGCGACGCTTTAAAAGGCGAAGTGGGCAAACGTTTCAATGGGCAAGGCAGCGGGGATCGGTAATGCAGTTCAGTCTTCAATCAGCGCAATCAGTGCGTCACGCGCACGCCACTCGCATGTCTTCTGCCGCCTCGAAAGTCATTCCCGTGCTGCGCCGTGTCGCGCCAGTGGTATTACCGGCTCTGATGCTCGCACTGCCGACGCTGTCGTTCGCGCAAACCGCCGGCTTGCCGGCCTTCAATACGAGCCCGGGCCCGAACGGTGGCACGACCTACTCGCTGAGCGTGCAGACGATGCTGCTGCTCACGATGCTGTCGTTCCTGCCTGCGATGGTGCTGATGATGACGAGCTTCACGCGCATCATCATCGTGTTGTCGTTGCTGCGCCAGGCGCTCGGCACGACCACCACGCCGCCTAACCAGGTGCTGGTCGGTCTCGCGCTGTTCCTCACGCTATTCGTGATGTCGCCAGTGCTGGACAAGGCCTATAACGACGGCTACAAGCCGTTCTCCGAAGGCTCGATGCCGATGGAGACAGCCGTCAACCGCGGCCTCGCGCCGTTCAAGACCTTCATGCTGCGCCAGACCCGCGAAAGCGATCTCGCATTGTTCGCCCGCATCTCGCACGCCGCGCCGATGCAAGGCCCGGAAGATGTGCCGCTGTCGCTGCTGGTGCCGTCGTTCGTGACGAGCGAACTGAAAACGGGCTTCCAGATCGGCTTCACGATTTTCATCCCGTTCCTGATCATCGACATGGTGGTGGCGAGCGTGCTGATGTCGATGGGGATGATGATGGTGTCGCCCGCCACCATCTCGCTACCGTTCAAGCTGATGCTGTTCGTGCTGGTCGACGGTTGGCAATTGCTGCTCGGCTCGCTCGCGCAGAGCTTTGTTTAACCGCGTCGCTTAGCGGCCTCATCTAGCTGCGCCACTCAACCCCTCACGCTTCCGGTCGACTCGCCATGAATCAAGAATCCGTCATGACGCTCGCGCACCAGGCCATGTACGTCGGCCTGCTGCTTGCCGCGCCCTTGCTGCTGGTCGCGCTGGTGGTCGGTCTGGTAGTGAGCCTGTTCCAGGCCGCTACGCAGATCAACGAAACCACGCTGTCATTCATTCCGAAGTTGCTCGCCATCGCCATCACGATGGTGATCGCCGGTCCGTGGATGTTGACCACCATGCTCGACTATCTGCGCCAGACGCTCACCAACATCCCGTCGCTCGTCAACTGAGCGCGGCGCCGGCTTCCGCCCTTCTCCACCGTCATGTTTTCCGTCACCTACGCACAACTGAACGCCTGGCTCACGGCGTTCCTGTGGCCGTTCGTGCGAATTCTCGCGCTGGTGGCGACTGCGCCGGTGCTTGGCAACCGCGCGCTGCCGATGCGGGTGAAGATCGGCCTCGCGGCCTTCATCACGATCATCGTCGCGCCCACGCTCGGTGCGCTGCCGCAAGTCACGGTGTTCTCCGCCGAAGGCGTGTGGATCATCGCCAACCAGTTCCTGATCGGCATCGCGCTCGGCATGACGATGCAGATCGTGTTTCAGGCGATCGGCGCCACAGGTGATTTCGTCGGTCTGGGCATGGGCCTGGGTTTCGCGACGTTCTTCGACGCGCAGGCGAGCAGTTCGAGCCAGGTGCTGTCGAGCTATATGACCACGATCGCGATGCTGGTGTTTCTGGTGATCGACGGCCATTTGCAGATGATCAGCGCGCTGCTGACCACGTTCCAGTCGGTGCCGGTCTCGGCGAACATCCTCGGCGCGCCCGGCTGGCGCACCCTGGCGAATTTCGGCAGCACGGTGTTTTCGGCGGGGCTGCTGCTGTCGCTGCCGGTGGTCGTCGCGCTCCTGATCGCCAACATCTCGCTCGGCATCCTGAACCGCGCCGCGCCGCAAATCGGCGTGTTCCAGATCGGCTTTCCGCTGACGATGCTGATCGGCATGCTGCTCCTGCAGCTGATGATCCCGAACATGATTCCATTCTTCATGCGCCTGTTCGATGTTGGCATCGATCAGATGGGACGCGTGGCGGCCGGCTTCAAGTAGCGCAGCCTGCCCCGGGGCGGCGACTGGCTTCGCGTTGGCCACCCATCGGCCACCTAAAACAAAGAAGGGCGGAACCGGCTCACACCGGCTTCCGCCCTTCTGCATTTCAGACTACGTAGCCGCTCAGTTCAGGTACTGGAACAGCGAAACGCTCTGAATCTTCACGAACGCCTGCTGCGCCGCTTGCAGCGCGTTTTGCGTCATCGTGTACTGGCCGATCGTCTTGGCCATGTCGGTCTGCGTCAGATCTGCCAGGTTGCTCGCCGTCTGCAACGTGTTGGTCTGCGTGACGGTCTGCAACGCTTGCACTTGCTGCTCACGGCCACCCACCGCCGCCTGCGCGGTCACGACGTTGTTCATCGTGTTTTCGAGCTGGGTCATGCTGGTGGTCAGCGCGCTCTGGAAAGTGGCCGTCGAGGCGCCGCCAGACAGCGGCGATTGCAACGTGGTGATCAACTGGCTCAGATTTGCGAACACATCCATGCTGCCTTGCGTGGCCGGCGTCACGGAAAAGCTGTCGCCCGCGTTCGGCGCGCCAGTGATGTTCACCGTCTGGCCGCCAAGCGTGATCGCCGAGCCGGCCGTGAACGCTTGCGGCGCGCTCGTGGTCGGCGCCCCGCTCGGCGGGGTCTGGGTCACCGTGTAGGTGGTCGCCGACGTGAAGTTGATCTGGTACGTATCCGCATTGGCCGGATTGGTCGGATTCGTCAGGCTGACGGTGCTGATCACGCCCGTGCCGGTATTGGCGGCCGTCGCGGCCGGCACCGAGCTGGTGCCGATTGCTGCAACGCTGCCGAAGATCGCGATACCGTTGTCGCCGGTCTGAATCGTGTGCGACGACGTGACCTGCATGGAAGGCGTACCGGTATCGCCCGAATAGCTCACAACGCCGGCTGCGTTGGTGGTGTACGGGGTCGCGGTGGTTTGATAACCGCCGAACAAGGCGTTGCCCTGCGGATCGGTCGCATTGGCGAGCGTCATCAACTGGCTGCGCAAGCTCTGCAGTTGCGTTGCGATCGAGCCGCGGTCGCCGTTGTTCAGCGAACCGTCGCCGGCGCTCAGCACCAGCGTATGAATGCTCTGCAGCACTGTATTGACGCTGCCGAGCGTTGAATCTTCCTGTTGCAGCGAAGAGAGCGCTGCGCCCTGGTTGGTCGTGTACTGCGACAGGCTCGTCGCCGTCGAGCTCAACAGCACTGCCTGCGCCGCGCCGAGCGGATTGTCCGACGGCGTGGAGAGGCTGACGCCGGTCGAGATCTGTTGATACAACTGCGACAACTGAGCTTGCTGATCGCTCATCGTCGCCACGTTCATGTTGAAGTACTGCATGCTGGAGATACGCATGTTCAACGCCTCACTGGAAGATGCCGAGTAGCGTCTGGAACAGGGTCTGCGCGGTCTGGATAACCTTGCTGTTCGCCTGATAGAGCTGCTGATACTGAAGCAGGTTGGCTGCTTCTTCGTTGATGTTCACGCCCGAGACCGACTGCTGCGCGGTGGTGATCTGCGTCACCAGCGAGGTCTGCGCCGTGCTCGAGGTCTGAATCTGGTTGGTCTGGTTACCGATCTGGTTGACGTAGTTCGCATACGCGCCCGTCAGCGTGACCGTGCCGCCCGACAATACCTTCGCCGCGGACAGGTTCGACAGCGCCAGCGCATTGCGGCCGTCGTTGCTCGCGCCGGTGTTCGGGCCGATGGTGAACGTGTCGCCCGCGGCCGGTGCGCCGCTGATCGTCACCGAAACGTTGTTCATCTGGCCCAAGGTCGGGTTGGTGATCGTCAGCGACGCACCCGTGGCCGACGAATACGGCACCACGGTCGCCGCACTGGCGATCGGGTAAGGGGTAGGGGGCGTGCCAGCTACCGTCACCGTCGAACCGGCCGGGAAGCCGGACAGACCCGCGCCGTTGTACGACAGCGTGGTGGTCGCATTCGGCATCGTGTAGCCGGCCGTTACGGTGCCTTGTGTGATCGTACCGGTGCCGGTATTGCTCGGCGTTGCAGCGCCGAGCACCGGTGCCGCGGCGGCAATCGCCGACGGGTCCGTGGTCGCCGTGTTGAAGCTGTTCAGCGCGCCGCGGGTCGGTTCGACCGTGAACGAGTCGCCGGCTTTCATCGTGCCGGTGGTCGAGAAATTTAGACCGTTGATCGGCTGGGTCAGATTGGCCGCCGAACCCACCACGTTGCCGGTCGAATTGTCGGTCAGCGTGTAGGTGCTGCCGTTGTAGGACAGCGTGTAATCGCCGGTAGTCGGCTGCGCGGGATTCGCGAACGAGACGTTCAGCGACGCGTTACCGGTGTTCTGCGTGTTCGCGTAGACGGTCGGGCCACCCACTGAGAACAGCGCGCCGCCTTGGGCGCCGGCGAGCGTGATGCCGAGGCCGTTCTGCGCGTTGACCTGGGCGGAAAAGCTCACCGCAATCGCGCCGAGTTGCGCTTCCGACGGATCGAGTGTCTGGCTGCGGAACGCCAGCAGGCCGCCCAGCGTGCCACCCGTGACCTTGCTGTCGGGCAGGTTTTGCGGCGCGGCGGCCGGGTTCGCACCGGCTTGGCCGAGATACTGCACCGACAGTTCGCTGGTGTCGCCTGTGGAAGGCGCCGTACCCAGGTTGTAGCTATTGGTGGACGACACGAGCGGCTGGCCGTTGGCCATGAACACGCTGTAGCTGCCGTTGCTGTTCACGACGTTCACGCCGATCAGTTGCGACAGGTTCGACACGGCTTGATCGCGTTGATCCATCAGCTGGTTCGGCGGCTGACCTTGCGTGCTGGCCTGGGAGATCTGCCCGTTCAACTGGGCGATCTGTTGGGTGTAGCTGTTGATTTGCGCAACGGTGTTGCTGAGCTGCGTGTTGACGCTCTGGCGCATCGCGTCGTATTGCTGACCCGCGGCATTGATCTGGTTCACGAGCGTCTGCGCGCCGCTTATCGCGCCCTGACGGGTGGACAGGCTGGAGGCGTTGTTCGAGACGTTCTGCAAACCGGTGAAGTAGCTGGTGATCGCGCTTGCAATGCCGGCTGTCGGGCTGCCGACCAGATTGTTCAGTTGCGAGATCATCGTGTTGTACGCCGTCAGCGAGCTGCCCGAGCTCTGGGCGTTGTTCAGCTCAGTGGTCAGGTACTGGCTGTACTGGCGCGTCACGGTGACGGTCGAGACACCCTGCGGCAGAAAACCCGAGCCGGTGTACTGGCCGCCGGCTTCCGCATAAACGGGGGTTTCGATCGTATAGCCGGGCGTCGACGCGTTGCTGATGTTCTGGCCGGTCGTCGTGAGTCCCCACTGCGCAGCGTTCAGTCCGCTGAGGCCGATACTGATGAGATCTGACATGCGTCATCCTGAAGGGCGACACCGACCACTTGCCGCCACGTTACTTGAACATCTTGTTTAACGGCCCTCACGAGGAAAAATTGAGGGCCATTCCGATGCTTGTTCGACGTTTGTTTCAACGTTTGCGAGGCGCGTGCCGCAAGGCTTCTGCACCGCTCAGCGCACCAGCGAACGGCGCTTCATTTCGAGTTGCGTAATCAGGCGTTGAAGCGTGTTTTCGGCGCTGCCCGGCAGCGTCAGAAAACGGAAGCCAAGTTGGTAGCGCTGCGTGCCGTTCGGCAACGCGGTGGAGCGGTGCGACACCAGTTGCAGATCAAGCGAAAGCCGGCCGAGCGTGCCGAGCGACAGTTCGCAATCCTGCAGCCGCGTGCCCATCGGCAATTCGGCCACGCGTTCATCCGTGGTGCGCATGCCGACGCCGCCAAGCGACAGATCGTGTACTTCGAAGCGAAACGTGTCGCCTTCGGGCAAACGGCCGCTGCACATATACGGATCGAGAATCGGCGCATCGACGCGGAAATACTCGCGGCGCTGCACATAGAACAGCACTTCAGGGAAGTCGGACTCGAATGCGGGCAGTCCTTCGTAGCGGGTCTCGCGCGGCGTGCCGGTGACGAACTCGACGCGCACACCGTCAGGCGACGCGTGGAACTGGCAGCGCGGCGCGCCCAATAAGCCTTTGTTCTGCTCGGCGAGCGCGCCCCAATCGAAAGTGAAGGTGCGCCCGCGCACGTCGACATCGAGCAGGCGCGTCACGAGCTGACCGCCCGCGTATTCAACGGTGAGGAAATCGCCTCGATTGACGAGGTTGCGTAACTGAACGCCGATCTCCAGCGGATTGCGACGGCCGAAATCGGGTGCGCTTTCGTCTAGGGTGGCGTGCGGCTGGCCGGGTGCGTCGGTCTGGCCGTGCGACTGGGTAGTATCCATAGGCTTGCCGGTATGCTTGTTCTTGCGGGCGCGTGCCAAGGCTCCTGCCGGGGCTTTCGCGCGGTCTTCATCGAAGCCGCAGCACGCGCATTCAACCGGACATTACAACGCTTTCCGGTATCGGGTCTAACTGATTAGCGGCAGCGCCCAGCCAAAATTTAGGGGGCGGTTATGAAATATTTGCCGCAAACGTTAAAACCGATATACCGCGGATGAAATCCGGCGGCTTCGAATACTGGCGGCGATCAGCTGGTCACGCGGTTCGACCGGCCGCCCGTAGGCGGCCGGCCTCATCCGTCTTGTTATGCACCTGGCCCCGTCGCGTGCATGGCTTTATTCGAGAAAATCACCCTGCATGAACTGATCAACCGCACGGTCGACTACGACCGCGTACCTGTATTAACGGCAGCTCAGCCCATTTTCTGCATGATGGACATCAGTTTTTTCGCGTAATGCGGATCGGTCGCGTAACCCGCGCGCTGCATGCCGTTGGCAAAGCCATTCACGTCATGCGCGGAATTGATCACCTGCGCATAACGCGGGTTGCCCTTGAGCAGGCTCGCGTAGTCGGTCATCGCTTCCTGGTACGAGTCGTACGCACGGAATTTTTCGACGGTGCGCTGCGGTTTGCCGTTCACATATTCAGTCGTGACCGTCGAGACGGTCTTGCCGGTCCAGTCCTTGGTCGCCTTGATGCCGAACACGTTGTGGCTGGTCGAACCGTCCGACTTCTTGATCTCGCTCTTGCCCCAGCCCGATTCGAGCGCGGCCTGGCCGATGATGAAGCGCGCCGGAATACCGGTTGCCGCGCTGGCGGCTTGCGCCGGCTCGGCCAACTTGTCGACGAAGGCATCGACCTTCGGCGAACTGCCGTCGCCTTTGATCGGCGGAGTCAGCGCGCTGTTGGCCGAGTAGCCCTTGCCCATCGCCAGTTGGCCGTTGGCCTGCGCATTGCCGTAGGCTCTCGCAAGCGCATTCAGCGCCGCGCTCTGGCCTTCGTCGCCGCCGCTGCCGCCACCCAGCGCACCGGCGAGGCCGCCGCTTGCACCATTCGCGCCGCCCACCTGCATGCCCTGATTGCGCATCATCTGCTTGAGCATCGCGTCAGCCACGCCAATGCCCTTCTGCGACAGCTGTTGCGACAACTGCTGATCCATCATCGACGTGAAGGTGGCGCTGTCGTGCGAATCGAACGGACCATCCTGTGGCGTCGCATCGCGCATGCTCTTCAGCATCATCTGCGTGAACACCGCGTCGAACTGCTGAGCGGCCATCTTCATGCCGGCTTGCGGCGAAGCCTTGGCTTGCGCACTCAATTTTCCGAAGCCTTGGACGTCGAGCGCGAAGCGCTGGGTCAGGTCGTTCGCCGCATTGGCGGAATTGGTCGTATCCGAATTCATCCTGTGTCTTCCTTAGATGATTTCCAGCTCGGCGCGCAGAGCGCCCGCCGCTTTCATGGCCTGCAGGATCGACATCAGATCCGCGGGCGTCGCACCGAGTGCGTTGAGCGCCTTCACCACTTCGGCAAGATTGGCGCCGGCGGTCACCATCTTCAGTGCGCCGTTGTCCTGCTTCATCTGAATCTGCGACTGTTTCTCCACCACCGTCTGGCCGTTCGAGAACGCACCCGGTTGGCTCACCACTGGCTGCGTATTGATCACCACCGACAGATTGCCGTGCGCCACCGCGCAGCTTTGCAGCGTGACCATCTGGTTCATCACGATCGAGCCGGTGCGCGCATTCAGGATCACCTTCGCGGCAGCTTGCGCCGGCTTGACGTCCAGGTTCTGCAATTGCGCCATGAAGGCGACCTGCTGCTCCGGATCGGTCGGCGCGCGCAGTTGAATCGTGCGGCCGTCGAGCGCCGTGGCCGTACCGCTGCCGAACGCGTTGTTCACCGCTGCCACCACGCGCTGCGTGGTGTCGTAGTCCATCTCGTTCAGGTCGAGCTGCATCGTGCCCGCTTGCGACACCGAGGTCGGCACCGCGCGTTCGACGATCGCGCCGCCGGCGACGCGGCCCGCATTGAGTGTGTTCACCTGCACCTTGCTGCCGTTCGCGCTCGCGCCAGCGCCGCCGACTGCCACGTTGCCCTGGCCAAGCGCATACACCTGGCCGTCCGCGCCCTTCAGCGGCGTGAGCAGCAGCGTGCCGCCGCGCAGGCTCTTCGAATTGCCGAGCGACGATACCGTCACGTCGATCGCTTCGCCGGGACGCGCGAACGGCGGCAGCACGGCCGTCACCATCACCGCGGCGACGTTCTTCAACTGGATATTCGACAACGACGACTGCGAGTTGCTCGAGCCCGCCGCCTGGTTGTTGATCGAGATGCCGAGGTTCGCCAGCATGTTGGCGAGCGTCTGCGTGGTGAATGGCGTTTGCGTGGTCTGGTCGCCCGTACCGTCGAGACCGACGACGAGGCCGTAGCCGATCAGCGGGTTGTCGCGCACGCCCTGGATCTGCACAAGATCCTTCAGACGCTCGGCGTGAGCGGGGGTGACGGCCGGCAGTGCCGCGCAAGCCAGCGCGACGATGGCGAGGACGCGGCCGAGGTGGACGAGTCGCGTGAAGCGGCCGGGACGGGAGAAGACGGTACGCATGATCACCACGGCGACACGTTGAGGAAGAAGCGCTGCAGCCAGCCCATGTTCTCGGCCTCGTCGAGATAGCCCTTCGCGGAGTATTCGATCTTGGCGTCGGCCACCTGGGTCGAGTACACGGCATTGAGACTGGAAATCGTGTTCGGATTCACGACGCCGGAGAAACGCACGAATTCGTTGCCCTGGTTGATCAGCATCTGCTTTTCGCCGCTCACCGTCAGGTTGCCGTTCGGCAGCACGCCCGTCACCGTCACGGTGATCGTGCCGTTGAAGGTGTTCGACGCGTTCGCACCACCGGTGCCGTTGAACACGTTCGCGCCGTTCGCGCTCAGATTGGTTTTGCCGAACAGTCCACCCAGGAAGCCCGCCGTCGGCACGCTGAAATTGGTGGTGCCCGTGCGATTCGCGTTGGCGCCCGACGATTTCGTCGCGTTGACGTTTTCCTGAATCACGATGGTCAGGATGTCGCCGACATTGCGCGGCCGCTGGTCTTCGAACAGCGGCCGGCCCGCGTAACCCGGGTTGTAGATCGAGCCCGGCGTTTGTGCCTGCGGCGGCATCGGCGGCAAGGCCGTCATCGGTTGCTGGGTGATCGGCTGCTTCGGCACGAGGCCGCAACCGCCCATCGCCGCGAGCAGCGTGAGCTGCACGAGCGCCTGAGCGGTGCGCGAATGAACCGGATTACGAGTGAAGTGCGACATCTTGATTACTGCCTTTCGAGAAAACGCCGGGCCGCCCCAAGTTTCCTTGTCCCCCTCGGGGGGGCCTGGCGCAAAGCGACAGGGTCGGGGGCGTTCTTAATTCCCAGTCCCTTAAGCCTTAAACCTGCATCTGGCTGAGGGTCTGCAGCATCTGGTCGGAGGTCGTCACGGCCTTGCTGTTGATTTCGTAAGCGCGCTGCGTCTGGATCATGTTCACCAGTTCCTGCACCACGTTCACGTTCGATGCTTCCACGTAACCCTGATTCAGCGTGCCGGCGCCGTTCAGGCCCGGTTGCGCGATGTTCGGCGCGCCCGACGAAGCGGTTTCCGCGAACAGGTTTTCGCCCTTCGCATCCAGACCGGCCGGGTTGATGAAGGTCGCGACCTGCATCGAGCCGAGTTGCTGGCTGTTGGTCGAGCCGGCGACAGTGATCGACACCACGCCGTCGCTGCCGATCGTGAGCGAGGTTGCGTTGTTCGGAATCGTGATGGCCGGGATGACCTGATAGCCGCTCGACGTCACGAGCTGGCCCTGTGCGTTGGTCTGGAACGAACCGTCGCGGGTGTAAGCGGTCGTGCCGTCGGGCATCTGCACCTGGAAGAAGCCCTGGCCGTTGATGGCGATGTCTTTCGAGTTGCCGGTCTGCTGCAGGTTGCCCTGCGTGTACAGACGCTCGGTGGCGACCTGTTGCACGCCGGTGCCAAGCTGGATACCGGACGGCAGTTCGGTTTGCTGAGTCGAGTTCGCACCCGGCTGGCGGATGGTCTGGTACAGCAGATCCTCGAACACCGCGCGCGAGCCCTTGAAGCCGTTGGTGCTGACGTTGGCGAGGTTGTTCGAAATCACGTCCATCTGCGCCTGCTGCGCATTCATGCCGGTAGCGGCGATGTAGAGTGAGCGATTCATTCTTCTTCTCCTATGTCGACCGGAGTTAGTGCTTCAGCACTTAGTCCGGTCCCATGCAAGGCTGTCGACCGGAGTTAGTGCTTCAGCACTTAGTCCGGTCCCATCCCGTTAACTAAAGCTGAGCAGCTGGTTGGCGGACTGATCGTTCTTATCCGCGTTTTCCAGCAGCTTGGTCTGCATCTGGAACTGGCGGGCGTTGGTGATCATCGAGACCATCGCGCTCACCGGATTCACGTTGCTGCCTTCGAGCGAAGCCGGCGCCAGCGTGACAGCCGGATCGGCATCGGCGGGGTTGCCGTCGGCGGTGCGAAAGAGGCCGTCGTCGCCACGTGTCATGGTCTGTGGATCCGGATTGACCAGCTTCAGTTGATCGACGGTCACCACCGCGGTCGGCGGATCGCCCGGCGTCAGCGCGGATATCGTGCCGTCCTTGCCGATGGTGATTTCCGCACCCGGCGGCACCGATACCGGGCCGCCGTTGCCGAGCACCGTCTGGTTCATGGCGTTCACCAGTTGACCGTTCTCGTCGATATGCAGATTGCCGGCGCGCGTATAAGCCTCGTTGCCGTCAGCGGTTTGCACCGCCAACCAGCCCGACCCCTGAATCGCCACGTCGAGCGGGTTGCCCGTCTGCTGGATCGGCCCCCGCGTATAGTCGGCGCCCGGCGTCGACGACAGCACGAAGGTGCGCGTGGTGTTGTCGTTGATCGAGCTGCCGTCGCCGAACGCCATCGGCACGGCGCGGAAAGTCGCAAGCTGCGCGCGAAAGCCGGTGGTCGAGGCATTCGCCAGGTTGTTGGCAACGATAGCCTGCTGTTCGAGCGCTTGTGTGCTGCCCGACATCGCGGTGTAGATCAGCCGATCCATGATGGGAAGTCCCGGTCGCTTACAGGTTGATCAGGGTCTGGTCGACGGTCTGCTGGGTCTTGATCGTCTGCGCGTTCGCTTGATAGTTGCGTTGCGCGGTGATCAGGTTCACCAGTTCGCTCGTCAGGTCGACGTTCGAGTTTTCCAGGGCACCGCCTTGCAGCACGCCGTGGTTGGTCGAGCCCGGCGACGAAATCTGCGCGACGCCCGATTGGGAGGTCTGCTGGAACTCGTTGTTGCCGAGATTCACGAGACCGTTCTGGTTCGAGAAGTTCGCGAGCACGATCTGGCCGAGCGCCGCGGTTTGCTGATTCGAATAGTTGCCGGTCAGCGTGCCGTCGGAACCGATCGTGAAGCTCGTCAGCGTGCCGGCTGCGTAGCCGTCGGGCTGCAGCGAGTTCACGCCGTCCTTGCCGCCGTACTGCGTCGTACCGCCGATGTTCAGCGTGAGGTTCTGCGGCGTCGACGAGCCGTCAGTGGTCGGGATGCTGAAGTTGAAAACGTACGGCGTGGTGGTCGCGGTGAAAGTCGGCGGATTCGCCACCGGCGTCACGACCTGGCTTGTGCCGAGCAGCGTGCCCGACGAATTGAAGTTCGCCTGGCCGACCAGGTTCGCCGTGCCGGTGGAAGTACCCGCGTACACGTTCCACGTGCCCGCCGAGGTCTTGGCGAAGTACATGTTGACCGTCTGCGAGCCGCCGAGCGAGTCGTAGACCGTCGTGCTGGTCGAGTAGTTGTACGTCGACGAGCTGTTCTGGTTGAACGCGACGGGCGTCGGCTTGATCGTGTAGCTGTCCGTACCGGCGGCGGCCGGCAAGCCGTTGAACGTAACGGTCTGGCCATTGCCGAGCGAGATCGCCGTGCCTGCCGTGTACGTAGCGGGCGCGGTGGTCGTGCCGAGCGTGTTGTCAGTGACCGTGTAGGTCGTCGCGCTCGTGAAGTTGACTGTGTAATTGTCGTTGTTCGTGCCCGACGCGGTATTCGTGATGGTCGCGCCGGGCGTCGTCAGCGAGCCGGTGTTGGCGGGGTTGGCCGCCACAACCGGCGTGCCGAGCATCAGCGGATCTTGTGCGTTCAGGTTCAAACCGGCGACGATCTTGGTGGTGGCTTGCGGCGCGATGTTCGCGGTCGGCACGCTGAGCGGCACGGTCTGCGCGGTGTTGATGATGCCCGAGCTGTTCGCCGCGTAGCCCATCAGTTGCAGGCCTTGCGCATTGGTGATGAAGCCGTTCTTATCGAGCTGGAACACGCCGTTGCGCGAGTAAACCAGCGAGCCGTTATTCGACAGCTGGAAGAAGCCGTTGCCGTTGATCGCGACGTCGAGCGCCTGGTTGGTGCTGGTGATCGTGCCCTGCGAGAACTGCTGCTGCACTTCGGCGAGCTTCGTACCGATACCAACCTGATTGCCCACTGCGGTCGCCACCGAATTGGCGTACATGTCCGCGAACTGCGCGGCGCCGCTCTTGAAGCCGGTCGTATTCGCGTTGGCGATGTTGTTGCCGATCACGTCGAGGTCGCTCGACGCTGCCGACAAACCACTCAAACCTTGTTGGTAACCCATGACGGTCTCCGTATCTGGAAAGTCGTAACTAACTGAATCTGAATCAGAGGATGGCGGCGACGCCGGTCAGCCCCACGGTCGTGCCGTTCGACAGCACGAGGCCCGGCGTACCGTTGCTCTGCGAGACGACGCTTTGCACCGTCGCGCCTGTGAGCGTCGTGGCCGTAGCCTGCTGGCCGTTGATCGTGCCGACCGCGCTGATCGTGTAGGTGCCGTCGGGCAGTGTGTTGCCGGCCGTGTCGGTCGGCGTCCAGCCCACCGGAATCGTGCCGGCCGACTGCTTGCCGAGGTCGATCGTGTTGACGATCTGACCCGCCGAGTTCTTCACGACCACCTGCAGATCGCCCACCGAGTTGGCGAGCTGCACGCCAAACGAGCTGGCCTTGCCGCTCGCGACCGTCACCGAGCTGCCCGGCGCGAGCACGGTCGAGCCGATCAGCAGCGCGGCTTGCGACTGCTGGCCTGCCGACATCTGCGTGGCGAGCGAGGTGAGCGTCGTGTTCAGTTGACTGATGCCTGACACCGTGTTGATCTGGGCCAGCTGCGAAGTCATCTGCGAGCTGTCCATCGGATTGGTCGGATCCTGGTTCTTCAACTGCGCGACGAGCAGTTGCAAGAAGGTGTTCTGCAGATCGGTCGCCGAGGTGCCCGTGGTGCTGCCGGTCGAGCTGGTGGCACTGCTCGCGCTCTTGGTGCTGCTGCTCGCGCTGTTCGTGCCGTTCATCGTATCGAGCAGCGTTTGCGATACGGTCGGGCCGTTGTTGCCAATGGTAGTGGTCAAGGAATGCTCCTCAGGTTCCGATCGTGAGCGTTTTCAGCATCAGCGTCTTGGCGGTGTTCAGGGTCTCGACGTTGGCCTGGTACGAGCGCGAGGCCGAGATCATGTTGACCATCTCCTGCACCGGGTCGACGTTGGGCAGGGTGACGTAACCGTCCGAATTGGCGGCCGGATTGCCGGGGTCGTACGCGGTCTTCATTGGCGTCGGGTCGTCGACCACGCCGGTGACCTGCACGCCGCCGATCTGCTGGCCGGAGGCCGTGCGCGAGCCGCCGATCGGGCTAACCGCGAATACGACCTGCTTGGCCTTGTACGGCTGGCCGTCCGGACCGGTCGTGCTGTCCGCGTTGGCGAGATTCGACGCCGTCACGTTGAGCCGCTGCGACTGCGCTGACATCGCGGAGCCTGCAACACCAAAAATATTCATCAAAGATGGCATGTTTCCTTCCCTGTCCGGTCCCATGCAACGAAGTTGCACGGTTCGACCCGGCCTCAAGTTAATTCCCGTAGCGATTGTTCCTGCGTACTGCGGTATCTCTTTGCGGTGCCTGTTATTTACGAGCCCGACGTGATCGCCGAAAGCATCGTTTTGATCTGGCTCGACAGCACCGTCATGCCCGATTCGAAGTGCAACGTGTTGTCCGCGAACTGCACCCGTTCCGTATCGATGTCGACCGTGTTGCCGTCGAGCGCGGGTTGCGTCGGAATGCGGTATTGCAGATTGCCGTAGTCGTCAGGCGTGCCGCCGGTCGGCGTCAGCGTCGCCTTGCCAGCCATGTGGCCCGGCGCGGTCGACACCATCGACATGCCGCTCGTCACCCCCGCGGGTTGCGTCATGGCGAGCGTCGAGTTGTTCGAGGCGCCCGTGCCCGTGCCGCCATCGGTCTTCTTCAGCGCGCCGGCCAGCGACGAAGCGAAGTCGACGTCGCGCGCCTTGTACCCAGGGGTATCGGCGTTGGCGATATTCGACGACAGCAGTTCCTGCCGGTAAGCACGCACATCGAGCGCCTGGCGGCCAAAGGCGAATTCGGCATCGAGTTTGTCCAGCATAGAAATCTCCGGAGAAGGTTCCCGAGGCTTCCCGCTTGTGCCTCGCTGTGCCTCGCGTGAGGACTGCGTCGGCCGGGAAGACCTTTTTGCATGAAGTGCATCTTAGGGGCCGAACGCAAGTGGCAATCGGACGAATAACCGGGAAAGGGGGCTTCTATTCAACGTTTGCGCAATGGGAGCGCTCACTAGAATGCAAGGCGTACTGATGCATTCGATGGAGAATCACGATGGACCAGCCCACCTTCGATCTGACGCACCGCGCGAGCCGCGCGGCGGCGCATCGCGTGGGTGCGGATTGCGCGGTGCGTCTGACTGCTGCGCTTCTTGCAAGGCTGACGACACGGCTGGTGCTGGTTTCAGCGCTGTGCGTCGCGGCCGGCGCGATGCTGCTGGCAGGCGCCGCGCAGGCTCAGGACGCCGGCGGGCCGATCGTGATTCCCGGTCCAGGAGAAAAAAATCCGGCCGCCCTCAACGACCTGGCCGCGCAGATGCAGGCAGCGCCGGCGAGGCGCGTGGGATCCGCGGCGACGTTGGCCGCTGCCACCGCGCAGTCGCTGACGCCGGGCCCGGTCGGGCGCGACGCCGATCAGTTCACGCGCGCTGCCAACGCGAGCGGCTCGATCGTCATTCCGGGCGCGGGCGAACCGCCTGCCGCGCCGCAAATGATCCGCACCAACTTCAAACCCGACGCGAACGGCGTCGTGACCATCCCCGCCCCGCAGAACGCCGAGCGGCCAGCCACTGGCGTGCAGCCGGTCGCTGCCAATGCGTCCAGCAGGGGCATCGAAAGCGTGCTCAATAGCGCACCGAGCCGCGCGCCCACGAGCGCGTCGGCCGCCGCCTTCGACAGTCTTGCGTCGCGCGGTGAGCCGCCGCAATTGGGCGCGAACGGCAAGCCTGTCGTGACCACGGTGGCTGCGGCCGCGACACCCGCGCCGATGCCGACCCCGCCCGCCACCATCGCCCGCACGCCAGCAACGCGCCAGGTGGCGCCGGCCGTCGCGCAACAGAATCTGCAACCCGCAGCGGTGGCGCAACCCGTGCCGCTGCCCGGCCAGCAGGACGCCGAGGCGATTCGCAGTGCCGCGCTCGCCTTCTTGCAACAGCAATCGGCCGGCTTGCCCGGCAAGGTCGATATCACCGTGGCGCCCGCCTTCCCGCGCGGCCTCGCGGCCTGCACGACGCTCGAACCTTTCATGCCGAGCGGTGCGCGCCTGTGGGGCCGCATGACCGTCGGCGTGCGCTGCGCCGGTGAGCGGCCGTGGACCATCTATCTGCAAGCGCGCATTTCGCTGCGCGCCACCTACTATCTGGCCGCCCGCGCGATGGCGCCTGGCGAAGTGTTCACCGCCGCCGACCTCGTTGCGCGCGACGGCGACCTGACCGGTTTGCCGCAGGCGATTGTCACGGACCCGTCGCAGGCAGTCGGCTCGGTGTCGCTCGTGCGCATCGCCGGCGGCATGCCGCTGCGCCGGGACATGCTAAAAAGCGCGTCGTCGGTGTCAATCGGGCAAACGGTGCGGGTTGTGGCGGCCGGCGAGGGTTTCGCGATTTCGGCTGAAGGCAGCGCGATGAACAACGCCTCGCCGGGCCAGCAGGTCCGGGTGAAGACCGCTAACGGCCAGATCATCTCCGGCATCGTCAAGGATGGCTCGACGGTGGAGATTCAGCTGTGAAGCGGCGCGGCGGCATGCCCGGCAGTCTGTGCGCCGACGCGGTTTCAACCGCGATGGCCGATGTGGCGGGCAGAGCGGGTGTCGAACCGGTCGTGGGGCCGGATCGACTTGTAAGGAAAGGTAAAGCCTGGAGCGATTGCGCTAAAGTTTTGATCACGGGTTGCCGTTATCAGAATCAAATCGTTCAGGAAGCCAATCGTGAAAGTCGATTCCACAACCAATTCGAATCTGCCGACGTTGAAAGACGCCTTGTCCCGCTCGCAGCAAAGCGACGCGACGAACGCGAACAGCAACGCGCAGAGTGCGAGCACCACCTCGCAGACCACCACCAGCAGCGGTTCGGGCGACGCCAGCGTCAGCCTGTCGGGTCTGTCGCAGCATCTGCGCAGCCTCGCGGCGTCCGGTTCGGCCGATATCGACACGGCGCATGTCGAGTCGATCAAAGCGGCCATCAAGGACGGCTCGCTGACGATCGATTCGAGCAAGATCGCCGACGGCGTGCTGAATACCGCGCGCGAACTGTTGCAAAGCAAAACCTCGTCGACCGGCAACTAATCGACGCATCGAAGTACGGTGAATTGCCGGGCGGCATTCGACAAACCCGGTTCGCGAATCATGCGCGGGCCGTCGTGTTCAGCGAGTTGTTGAGATGAAAGACGCCCTGCTTGCCACCCTCATCGAAGAATATTCGGCCGTCGAAGCTTTTGCCTCGATTCTGACGCTCGAGACCAAGGCACTGACCGCCTTGTCGCCGCTGGAACTGCTGCCGCCGATCGTCGAGAAGAAAACCGAACTGATCGGCGTACTCGCCAGGCTCGAGACCACCCGCGACACGCTGCTTACGGAGATGGGTCTGCCGGCCGGCTGGCCTGGCATGGAGCTCGCGGCCAGCGCGGATGCGCGGATTGCCGAGCAATGGTCGCTGCTGCAAAAGACCGCCGAACGGGCGCGGCGCTTCAATACGAGTAACGGTGAACTGATCCGCGTGCGGATGGACTACAACCAGCGGGCCCTGACGGCGCTGCAAGTGGCCGTCCCGCAGAAAGCCGGCTTTTACGGACCGGATGGCCGGATTCCCGCGCGTCCGACGGCTTGAAGATTTCGCTGGACCGGCACGTTGCACGCGCGGGTCCAGCTAAGTAGATTGCATTCGATAAAAAGGGCTCGTCTTTGACGAGCCCTTTTGTATTTCCCCTTCCGCACCGGGCGCCTAAGCCCTCCTCCCTCTCGCGTTGGCCATCCGGCCAGGTAGCGCGGAATCCTCCGCCACGCTGAAATCACGGGTTCCCCCACCGAGGTTATCCGCCGTCACGTGCAGCTTTTCGACGCTGCCTCGGACGAGCCACGTGAAGCGTTACCCACTAGCGAGGTTGTGTAATCGTGTGTATGCTTCGAGGAGTGCAATATGAACAGTGCCGAAGTCGTCAAAGTGATTCAAGCGGATGGTTGGCGGCTGATCCGCATATCGGGCAGCCACCATCATTTCCGGCACGCGGTAAAAACCGGTCTCGTGACCATCCCGCATCCGAAGAAAGATCTTCCGCCCGGCACACTGAACAGCATCTTGAAACAGGCAGGCCTGAAATGAAGAACCTGATTTTCCCGATCGCGATCGAGCCTGGTGACACGCACCATGCGTTCGGCGTGGTCGTCCCCGACATTCCGGGTTGTCATTCGGCGGGTGATTCGCTGGAAGAAGCCTATGCGAACGCGAAGGAAGCGATCGAGGCGCATCTGGACACGCTGCTCGACGAAGGCATGCCGATTCCCGAACGGCTGACGCTCGACGCGCATCGGCGCAATCCGGACTACGCGGGTTTCACGTGGGGTTTTGTGACAACGCGGAATATTCCGGCGTTGAAGAAGGCGGTGCGCATCAATATCTCGCTGCCAGAGGCGCTGGTTCAGGATATCGACGCTTACGCAGCGGCGCGCGGCATGTCGCGTTCGGCGTTTCTCGCGCTGGCCGCGGAGCATGAAATGGCGGACGCGTGAGGGCAGGCGGACGTTTCATGCACCGCGGGTCAAACATCAATCCATCCAACCTCAAGTCGCTTCGGCGTTCGCCCAGGCCATTTCGCGCAAGCGAGTGCGCAAACGCGCCACGGCCTGGCTGTGCAACTGGCACACCCGCGATTCACTGACTTCCATCACCGCGCCGATTTCGCGCAGGTTCATGCCGCGTTCGTAGTACAGCGACATCAGCAGCTTCTCACGCTCCGGCAGGCGGTCAATCGCTTCGACCAGCGCCGAGCGCAGGCTGTCGTCCAGCAGTGCCGACAGCGGGTCCGAATGATCGACGCAGTAACGGTCGAGAAACGGCTCGTCGTCCGCGGAACGGTCGAAGTCTTCGTAATAGATCAGCTGGCTGCCGTGCAGGTCCTGGAGCATCGACTGGTACTCGTCGAGCGGCATTTGCAGATGCTCGGCGATCTCCGTTTCGCTCGCCGAGCGGCCAAGATTCTGTTCAACCTTGTGCACAGCGGATTCGACTTCGCGCGAGGTGCGCCGCAAGCTGCGCGGCAACCAGTCGTTGCTGCGCAACTCGTCAAGCATCGCGCCGCGAATCCGCTGGCTGGCATAAGTCTCGAACTGTGCGCCCTGGTCTTCCTTGTAGCGGCTCGCCGCGTCCAGCAGCCCGATCATGCCGGCCTGGATCAGGTCGTCGAGATCGACACTCGCCGGCATCTTGGCAACGAGCTGCAAGCCGAGGCGACGCACCAGTGGCGCGTACTTCGTCAGAACGTCGGCTTGGGAAATCTTTCCCTGAGCGTTATACATCGTGCTCCCCTTGTCCTTGCGCCGCCTCTCAGGCGTGCTGCACGGACGGTTGGTCGGCGTGTTGCGCCGCTGTAACTGTCGCAGGCGCCATCCACGGCGTTTGCGACGACATCGCTGGCCGCATCGGCCAGTACTGCAATTCGGCGGCGAGGTGGCGGAAATCGCGCGCGGCCGGTGTCGATGGGAAGGCATCGACGACACACCGCGACAATTCCAGGGCTCGCGCCATCCGCGCATCGGCGGCAATGCAACCGGCGTCTTCCAGCGCCACCGTCAGGTAGCGTCCGGCCACACCGGCCAGGTTGGCAAAAGCGGTATGCGCGTCGTCCACACTCTGCACGTGATTCACCAGCACGCGAAACTGCGCGGTAGCGTGTGCGTAGTGCAGACGCTTCATGCAGGCATACGCCTCGGTGATCGCTTGCGCGGCAACCCTTGTCACGATCATCACGTCGTGCGCCTGCATCGCGAGAGGCGAAAGGTGGCCGTGCGGGTCGAGTTGCGCATCGATCAACACGATGTCGGCGGAGCCGCGCAACACCACGCTGAACTGCGCGGCCGTGTGGCCTTCGCGGTTGTGGCGCGAGGCGGCCAGCACGGAGAAGCCCAGCGCGTGGCGCGCGGCGGCATCGTCAAGCGTCATCTCGCCACGCATCACCGCCGCAAAATTGCCTGCGCCGCGCACGCCGCCAAGCATCGTGCTCACCGATTTCTCGCCGAGACACTCGTCGATCACCAGCACGTCCTTGCCCTGCTGCGCAAGCGCCGCGGCGAGGTTCACCACCGTCGTCGTACAGCCGACACCGGCCGAGCCGCCCATCACTGCAAGCACGCGCGAGCCGCTTCTCGCCAACAGCCGCCGCAGTCCTTCTGCCTGGTCGGAGATGAGCTTATCCAAAGCGGACCTCGTGCAGTTCGGCCGTCGAACGCGCGGACAACGCGGACAGCAACCCCGGAATATCGTCGTCGTGCGGCACGAACGGGGAGTTGTCGCGCGGTATGCAGAACGCGCTCTTGATCAGGAATTTCTTCGTCGCGACGTACAGGTTTTCCGGCACCTTCTGACCGGTCGACACGTAGTGCACCGGCAGCTTGTAGCGGATCACCGTATCGAGCACGCCGCCCAGATTGGTGGCCTCATCGAGCTTGGTCAGGATGCAGCCGGCGAGCGGCTGTTGATCCGGCGCGCGCTGATAGGCCTGGACGACTTCGTTCAACGTGTCGCCGTGGCTCGTCGCGTTGAGCAGCAGCAGACGCTGCACCGGCAGGCCGGCGCGGCACAGCATCGCGATCTGGTCGGACACCAGGCGGTCGCGCTGGCTCATGCCGATCGTGTCGATCAGCACGATGTGTTTGTTGCGCAACTCGGAGAGCGCGAGCTGCAGATCGGCGCCGTCTTTCACCGCGTGGACCGACACGCCGAGAATCTTGCCGAAGATGCGCAGTTGTTCGTGGCCGCCGATCCGGTAGCTGTCGGTCGTGAGGAGCGCCACCTTGCTGGCGCCGAAGCGCATCACGCAGCGCGCGGCAAGCTTGGCGGTGGTCGTGGTCTTGCCCACGCCCGTCGGGCCCATCAGCGCGAACACGCCGCCGCGCTCCATCAGCGCGTCTTCGTCTTCCATCACCGGCAGGTTCGATTCGAGCACCGAACGCACCCACGCCATGCCGCCTTCCATGTTGTCGACGTCGTCGGGCAGGTTGTCGACCATCATCTGCACGAGCTGCGCGGAGAAACCGGCGGCGAACAGGTGCTTGGTGAGCGCGGCGCGCGTCGGGCTGCGGCGCTGGCGATCGCCCCACAAGAGGCCGGCGAAGTGCTCTTCCATCATCCCGCGCATCGACGACAGCTCGCTCATCACGGTGTCGTTGACGACCTGCTCCATGCGCACCTTGATCGCTTCGGCGACCGAGGCGGGCGTGCGGGCGTCGTCGCCGGTCGGCAGCGACGGTGCAATTTTCTGAGCGGCGCGGCGCGCAGCGAGTTGTGCGGCTTCACGGGCCCACTCGGGCGTATCGGTGTGCGGCGCGGCCGGTTGGGCAGGGGCCTGTCGCGAAGCCTGTGAGGCCGCTTGTGCGGCGGGTTCGACTGCGGCGCCGAGGCCCTTGGCCATCGCGGCGGCCGGTGTCATCGCGGCGGGGCGCGCGCTGTACGCGCCTTGCTGCTGCTGTTCGGCCGCGATGCGGCGAGCGTGGTCGATCAGCCAGGGATTCGATTCGGCCATCGTGCGCGGCGCATCAGTGGCAGGTGCGGCGGGCACGCCGGCGGCTTTGAGCAGATCGGCGCGGATGTCTTCAGTGAGACGCGTCGCCGCAGCGCGGGCGCTGGGTTGCTCAACGCTGGTCGGTTGCGACAGCGACGCAGCAGCAGGTGCGGCCAGCGCTGCTTTGGGGGCTTCCGGCAGCGCGGCCTTCGGCGCGGCGGGAACGGCCGGCTTCGCGGCTGAGCTCGACGCCGCGCCAGCAGCGTTCGACGTCATGTTCTCGGCGCCCGCTTCCGGGCTTGCGCCGAACACCGACGAGAACACATCGGGCATGCCGCTCGCATACGGATTCGCTTGCATCATCGGATTGGCGCGCGGTGCGGCGAGCGCGGGTTGTTGTCCGGCCATCGCATTCATCGGCGCGCCTGCTCTGCCGCGCGGCGCCTTCGGCGTGATGGCGGCGAGGTCGCTGTCGGCCAGTGCGACGATCTCGACGCTGCCGTCGTCCATCGTGTGATTGGACAAAACGACGGCATCCGGGCCCAAGGCTTCGCGCACGAGACGCAGAGCATCGCGACTGGTAGCGCCGACAAATTTACGAATGTTCAAGCTGGACCCCCGATGAGCTAAACGGACTTATGGACTAACGGACCGGCAACATACCGCTTCCCATTGAGACCATTATTGCGAAACCCGTCGAGTGACGATCGATGGATAAAGACCGTTAAAGGTGGGCAATTCGGGCGATGGAAACGCGCCGCAAGTCCCGCGCATGGCGGTTTTAAACGGGCTCTTCGGGCTCGCCCGGCGGCACTTCCGCGGGCGCAGCATGACCTTCGCCGCCCGCTTGCAGCCTGAAAAGTTAGGCGCCGAAATGAAAACCGGCGCTCGAGGAGCGCCGGCGGAAACCATCGGTCTGGAACAACTGCGGCTAACTGTCGGGCATAACCGCGTGGAGCTTAGCCATGCGCCCCGATCAGATTCACCACCTTGATATTGCGCGTATCCGGCACTTCCGCATAAGACAGCACCTTCAACTGCGGCAGGCTGCGGCGCAGGAAGCGCGCGAGCATCGGCCGTAACGCATGCTGCACCAGCAGCACCGGCGCGAGCCCGAGGTTCTGCTGACGCGTCATGGCCTTCTGCGTTTCGTTCAGCAGCGTATGCGCGAGGCCCGGTTCAAGGCCCGGATTGGTGCCGGTAGACAGCGCCTGCGACAACACCCGCTCCAGATTCGAATCGAGGCCCATCACCTGCATGTCGCCCACGCCCGGGAACCACTGCTGCGTAATCGCACGGCCGAGGGCAAGGCGCACCGCGGCGGTGAGATCGTGCGCGTCGGTGACCTTCGGCGTGTGTTCGGACAGGGCTTCGAGAATCGTGCGCATGTCGCGGATCGGCACGCCTTCTTCCAGCAGGTTTTGCAGCACCTTTTGCAGGGTCGTGAGCGGCAGCGACTTCGGCACCAGATCGTCGACCAGCGACGGCGTGTCCTTCTGCATCCGCTCCAGCAGCGCCTGCACTTCGCGGCGGCCGAGCAATTCGGACGCATGCGTGACCACCAGGTGATTCAGGTGCGTGGCCACCACGGTGCTCGAATCGACCACCGTGTAGCCGTACACCTGCGCCTGTTCGCGCAGATTCGTATCGATCCAGATCGCCGGCAAACCGAACGCGGGATCTTGCGTCGGCGTGCCCGGCAGCGCGGCGGACACCTGCCCCGGATTGATCGCCAGCCACTGCCCGGGATACGCTTCGCCGACGCCCACTTCAACGCCCTTGAGTGCGATTCGATAGCCGTTCGGCCGCAATTCGAGGTTGTCGCGGATATGAATCACCGGCGGCAGGAAACCAATTTCCTGCGCGAACTTCTTGCGGATGCTCTTGATCCGTTTGAGCAGTTCACCGTCCGAGTTCTTGTCGACAAGCGGAATCAGCCGGTAGCCCACTTCGAGACCGAGGGTATCGATCATCGTCACGTCGTCCCAGCTGGCTTCGGTGTTTTCCGCCGGGGCCAGCGCGGCCGGTGCGACGTCGACGAGCGTCGCGCTGTTCTTGCGATCCTCGCTGCGTTTTTTCATCGTGCGGCCGAGCTGAATCAACCCGCCGCCGAGAAGCAGAAACGCGAAGTGCGGCATGTTCGGGATCAGGCCCATCAGCACGAGAATGCAGCCTGTGATCACCAGCACGCGCGGGTTCGTGAAGAGTTGCCCGGTCAGTTGCGTACCGATGTCTTCGTTGGTCGCGACGCGCGAGACGATCACGCCGGCCGCCGTCGAAATCACGAGCGACGGAATCTGTGCGACGAGGCCATCACCGATCGTCAGCAGCGTGTAGGTCTTGCCCGCGGACGCGAAGTCCATGCCGTGCTGCACCATCCCGACGATCAGCCCGCCGAAGATGTTGATCACCATGATCAGCAAGCCGGCGATCGCATCGCCGCGCACGAACTTGCTGGCACCGTCCATCGAACCGTAGAACTCGGCTTCCTGCGAGACTTCCAGACGGCGCTTGCGCGCTTGATCTTCGTTGATGAGGCCAGCGTTCAGGTCGGCGTCGATCGCCATCTGCTTGCCGGGCATCGCATCGAGCGTAAAGCGCGCGGACACTTCCGCGATTCGCCCCGCGCCCTTGGTGATCACCATGAAGTTGATCACCATCAAAATGACAAAGACGACGATACCGACCGCGAAGTTGCCGCCCACGAGGAAGTGGCCGAACGACTCGATCACCTGGCCCGCTGCGTCCGGCCCAGTATGGCCTTCGAGCAGCACGACGCGCGTGGACGCGACGTTCAGCGACAGGCGCAGCAAGGTCGAAAACAGCAGCACGCTCGGGAAAGCGGCGAAGTCGAGCGGCTTCATCGTGTACATGCTGACGAGCAGCACCATCACGGAAAGCGCGATGTTGAAGGTGAACAGCAGATCCAGCAGAAACGGCGGCAACGGCAGAATCATCATGCCGAGGATCATGCAGATCAGCACCGGCCCGGCGAGGGCGCGCAAATTGGTGCCGCTCAAGGCATCCGGCCGTCGGGACAGGAATCCGACGCGAGCGTTCATGCGGAGGCTCCTGAAGTGTCGTCGTTAGCGGGGTTAAGCGTGTCGGCGGCTTCCTGTTCGGCTTCATCGTCCGATACGCCGCCCTTGTCGAGCTCCGCCGGCACGTCGAACTCGGTCGGTGCGACCGGCGCGACGCCGCCTTCGGTGTTGAAACGCCGCAACTGATAGACCCACGCGAGCACTTCGGCGACCGCGCCATAGAGCGGGCCGGGAATCTCACGGTTCAGTTCGACGTTGTGATACAGCGCACGCGCGAGCGGCGGTGCTTCCAGCAGCGGCACGTTGTTTTCGGCGGCGATTTCGCGAATCCGCGCGGCCACGAGATTCACGCCCTTGGCGACCACCTTCGGCGCGCGCATCTCGCCGTCGGCGTACTGCAGCGCGACCGCGAAGTGCGTCGGGTTGGTCACCACCACATCGGCCTTCGGCACCTGGGTCATCATGCGGCGGCGGGCAATGGCGCGCTGTTGCTGGCGAATCCGGCCTTTGATGTGCGGATCGCCTTCGCTTTCGCGGTGTTCGCGCTTCACTTCTTCCTTCGTCATGCGCAGTTTCTTGTGGAACTGCCAGAGTTGATACGGCACATCGAGCGCGGCCACCACGAACATGCCCGCCACCGTCATGCCGCAGCACACTGCGATCAGATGCACGGTGTTGGCGAGCGCCAGTTGCAACGGCTGGGTGGCCAACGCGAGAATCTCCTCGCGGCGATTCCAGAGCGCCGAGCCGCCGATGCAGCCCACCACGAGCGTCTTGGCGAGCGACAGGCCGAGCTGAACCGGCCCGTTGATCGAGAATATCTTGCCGAGCCCTTCGATCGGATTGAGCCGGTTGAACTTGGGCTCGAGGCCTTTCGAAGACAACTGCCAGCCGCCCAGCGCCATCGGCGCAAGCAGCGCGGCGGCGCCGGTGAAGGCCAGAACGGGCAGCAGCGCATACAGGCCTTCGCGGCTCGCGGCGCCCGCGCCGATCATCATGCGGCGGGTTTCGAACACGCTGGCGTGGTCGAACGTGAAGGCCGCGCGCAGCATCCCCTGCAGATGCTCGCCCATGCTGCCGGACATGCCCCATACGCCGAAGAATCCCGCTGCCAGCAGCGCAAACGTCGACAGCTCCCGCGAACGCACGATCTGCCCTTCCTCGCGCGCCTTTTGCAGGCGCCGGGGCGTGGCTGATTCGGTTTTTTCGAGGTCGCTATCCTCTGCCACAAATGCTCTCCAGTCGGCCGAGGCACGACGCCTCTTTCCAGTGAGAGCGATTATTCCCGCTCGACGCAAGCGCTGATCGGCGGATAAGGGCGGAGAAAGGGGGGTATTT